>JAMPEH010000420.1 GCA_023665245.1 Muribaculaceae bacterium | reverse complement strand
TTCTCAGTATCTCCACCTTGCCACCTTCCTTTCAGCCACATGGATATCATACCACAAAATGCCCGGAAAAGATAGGGCAAAATACGGTTTCTGCCCTTTCTGACCTTTCCTGCGCCTATTCCTCCGGCATGATCCACCGCTCCCCGTCAAAGTCCTCGAACCTCTCCGTGGTCACGTTCTGCTCGTAATACACCGCGAGGATGCGCTTGATGTCCTCCCGATCCGCCCTCTTTACGGAAAAGCCCTGCTCCTTTAAGGACTTTTCAATGCGGGACAGGTAGGGGAACACTTCCGATTCCTTTTCCTCCCGCAGCCGCACCATGATCAGGAATTCACGGGCAGTCGCCATCTGCACCTGTATCCGGTCAAGGTGTGCCTGGTCTTTCTCCAGGAGCCTGCGCACCACGGGGTTTTCCTCCTTCTCCATGCGGGCGCGCAGGAACCGTTTGTTGTCCTCGAAGCTCTCCCGGCTGTTTAAGCACAGCATCTCGATCTCCGCCACGCCCTTAAGCACTGTCATCAGCGCATAGACCCTTGCCCCCACGCTGGAGGGCGACAGGACGGAGATGTTGGAGGGCTTCACGATAAAGTACACCAGCTCCCCATGCCCGTAAGTCACCAGGCTATAATCCGTGATCTCATTTGCCCCGATCAGCTGGCGGGTGGATGCCCTCTGCCGTTCCTCCTTCTTTTCTTTCCTGCTCATCCCGTATACCTCCATTCATAGCATTGCTGCCCCGCAAAAAAGAACGCGCAGGCATACCGGATAAAGTCCAGGATGCTGGTGTCCTCAAAGCGGATCGTCAGAAAGGCATAAACTGCCGTGAACACGACAGGCACAAAAAGATGTGCCTGTGTCAGCGCCAGGATGGAAACCAGTGCGCACACGCCGATGATCCCGATGTCCTTGAGCTGCCAGAGCCACAGCGTGGCCTTTGCCTTTAAATTGTCAGGGTAAATATACAATTGACCGCCTCCTTCCAAAATCGTCATATGACCGCCGTATCCATAGGTTCATGGCAGGGACCGCCTGTATCATCCGGCCGGATCCTGCCACAGAAAAACTGCCGGCTCTTATAAGCCCGGCAGTCTCTCCTGCGTTTTTATTTCTCTTGCTATTACGCAGGCTCCTCCTGTGCCGCCTTTGCCTCCGCATCCTTCAGCGCCTGCTCGATCAGTCCGATTACGAATTCCTTCTGGCTCAATCCCGTTGCCTTCAGATGGTCCTTGATCCTCCCGAACAGTTCCTCCGATATCTGGAATGCCAGTGTCCTTGTTGTCCCGTTTGCCATTTTCTTTCCTCCATTCTCAAAGTGTTCCTTCAGCACCATCTCGACATATTGGCTGAGTGTAAGCTGCATCTGTTCCTGCTCTGTCCGGGCCTGTGTGTGCAGGCTCTCCGGGATCATCGCGCATAAGTTTTTACGGTTTTCCATATCCGCCTCTCCTTTCGTTTTCTGTAAGCCAAGTATACCGACAATGCATGGGGAAAGCTATACCAATACTCAACAAGAATCTGATGCAAAAGGATGCAGGACCACCAATGTTATACATCCTCCGGCGCCTGCCCCATGCCCTCCTGCTTTTGCAGGAAATATGCGATCCCGCGCAGCACAAAGTCCACGCAGGGGACTGCCACGCTGTTGCCAAGCGCCTTGTACCTTGCGCTGTCCGATGCGCCGGGAATATCCGTCCAGCCGTCCGGGAATCCCTGCAGGCGTTCGCATTCCAGCGGCGTCAGGCGCCGGATCAGTTTCCTTTTCTCCACGATGCACTTGTCCTGGCCGACATACTGGTTCCCGATCCCCTTCCTGTCATCCCCGCACAGGGAGCCTACCAGTTCCTGGTAGGTCCCTTCCCCATCCCCTCTTTTTTCTTCTGCCGG
Organism: Muribaculaceae bacterium; assembly: GCA_023665245.1. The sequence continues at coordinate 1,250 of JAMPEH010000420.1, read as the reverse complement.
TATCTGCTTTTCCGGGCTATCCTCCGCCCCGCCCTGGCTTGAGAACACCGCATGGTGGTCCATTGCCGTCAGCGTGTAGGAAATGTCCTGCTGGTACCCGAAGCCGTTTCCGCCGTTCTGGGGCTGCCGGTCGATGATGTTCCCCGCTATGCAGAATGTCTCCTGCAGGATGGCGATGCCCCCCTGGTTCTTGCTGGGATCCGGGTTCGTGGTGTCTATGGTCCTGGCCGTGTCCGTCTCCCTGCACCCGGAATGAGGGTTGGCCGATTTCATGCTGTTGGATTCCTTGGAGTCCAGGGAAAACACAGCCGGGGGCTGCAGGGCTTCCCCAGCCCCATGTTTTCTGGCATTTCCCTGCCCCATGCTGCGGTTTTCGAACAGCACGGGCTGGTTGTTCCCGCTGCTTCCCGCCGCGCCTGTGATGGTGGGGCATATCCCCTCCCCGATCCCTGCATGGCCCTGCTGGGAGGCAAGCACCAGGGGCTGGTTGTTGCCTCCCATCCCGAAGCCTGCGGACACCGTCTGCGCGATCCCCACAGGCCCCCTGAAACGGGAATCCTGCCCGTGGTTGTCGAACACCAGCGGCTGGTGCCCATGCTCCTGCGCCCGCAGTGTGCCTGTTTTTTCTTCTGTAAGGTGCATCTGGCTGCCGCCCTGGTCATTCAGACACAGCACACAGGGGTATCCCTGCCCTGCCTGGCCGCCGCCCCCGGTAAGCGATGTGTGGCATTCCGGCGTCAGGAAACAGTCCCCGTTGCCTTTGCTGACCACCCCGAATGCGGGCTGCTCTGCTACAAATGTCTGCATCTGCATGTTCCTTGTCGCCATGAGCGCGCCCGAAAGCCCGCCCAGGTCTATGACCTCATCCCTCTGGTTCACATGGAAGCTGCTGACTGCGGGCGGGCGCACCGGTCCTTCCCCCGGCTGCGCCACCAGGGGCTGGTGGATCCCCATCCCCGACCGCAGTGTCGCCGCCACATCCTCCGTGACATCCATCCGCTCCCCGCCCTGGTCGTTTAGGCAGAGCAATGTTTCCGCCCCTTTTTCTTCTGTCTGGGGATACTTCAGGCAAGCCCCGCCTGCGCCGTTAGCGCCTCCTTTAACTGTGCCGGGAGTTCCTTGCCCCTCTCCCCCGCCCGCCGCAGTATGCCCTGGCAGGCTGTCCTGCTTAAATAGTACTTCGGGTGCGGTGAGTCCTCCAAAATCTGCGACAAGGAAGATACGGCGGCGTCTCTGGGCGACTCCCCAGA
>JAMPEH010000041.1 GCA_023665245.1 Muribaculaceae bacterium | reverse complement strand
CAAGCATAATTATTCAATTTTTGTATAAAATCTATCGTTTTTACCCTACGCAGAGGATTTTAAGTCCCTTGCGTCTGCCTATTCCGCCACACAAGCAGATTGTATTAAATTTTTGCCCGTCCTATGCGAAAGACGCAAGGGACTTTAATTTCAGGGCTCCCGAAAAAAGACGAAGTATTTTTTGGGGAAGAGGAGCGGCAACGGAGCGTCCACCTTTGCCGTTTGTCTTTACAAACGGCATCAGCGCGGAGTTTGCCGCGACGAGCGTCTGCCTATTCCGCCACACAAGCAACTATACAAGTATTGTTCATACTATACGCCACACAAGCGGCGTGCCGAAATTCGTCTTAGCTAAACGCCGAAGTTGTACCGAATATAGCCTATTTATTATATAAAAACCGCTATGTTTAGTCAAGTATTTTCGGGCAGAAATTTTACTCCCCCGCTGCTCCCAAAAATAACTTTAAAAGTTTAGTTTCCATAAAACCTTGATTTTCCGCACCGAATAGTATATAATTCGGGTATGAATATATTCATTCTTCAAAAATCCATTACCGACCTGAAAGCACCGGTAATAAAGAAACCGTTCGACACACGCGCGGCGACGCTCGGCGAATTTATTTGCGAAATGGTTGATAAAAATGCTTCGGCAAAGCCCGATGCGGTTGACAAAATAGAACTGTTCGACGCACTTGCGGACAGCGCAGACCGCATTACGTATGAGAGAAAAAAGCGTAAATTTTCCGTCCGCGAAATGCGCGACTTTGCGCTGTCGGCATTCGGGGATAAAATATATATGGTCAAAAACGTCACGAAGGACGTTCTTTACGAAACGACCGCGCAAAGTACGGAGTTTTCAGAAAACGACGAGATTGCGCTTATAAAGCTAAAATACGTACGGGGTGTGATATGGTAGTATTCGGTGTGGACGAACGCATAAAACCTGCCTTTGAAAAACGGCTTGCGCAGATAAACGACGAAACGCTCAACTCGCTGTTCGATGAAAAAACCGAATTCTCGTACCGGTTCGAGCCGACGGCTTGCCGCATTTTTACGGTCAAGCCCAACGCAATGAAGGCACTCTTCCGCAAAAACTTCGCGCCGTTCAAAGAATACTACGAGGCGCATACGCCGTTGACAGCGGCATACGCCACGACCATACTTGCCGAAATGGCGTTCATAGAGTTTGCGGATATAGACTTTTCAAAATGGAAATTTCTCGACGATTACTTCTCGACCGACAAGGAGGGCTATATAGTTCGGGACGTGACGCCGTATATGATAGCACTCGGACACAGGGACACCGACGAACTCATCGACAAAATCAAACGCTACCCTACCGCCGCGAACGTTCTGTTTCCCGCGCTGATGAAAATCCGCTCCGAAAAAGCGTACGGTTTTTTCGTCGATTATATCAAAACCGCGGGCTTAGAGGATTCGCTCAGGTACAGGGTGTTCAGCTGTTTTCTGCGCGACTATAACCTGACGACGCTCGACTTTTTCACGCGCGCGGCAATCTCAAACAATTTTGCGCGGTTCAAGAGCCTTAAAGAGGCAATGACGCATACCGACCTCGAATACTCGCTAAAATTCACCGCAGACGAGCGGTTGAAAATTTTCCGCGCCGTGGTAGATAACGATTACGCAAAGTATCTGAACACGAAGAACGGCACGCACAGGCTTCTGACGCTCGAAGCACTGTTCAAGTACCGCCGCGGCGAATTCGGCGCGCTTGCACGCAAAATTCTGGACGGCGGAGACGAGCTTCTGCGCAGAAGCCTGCTCTTTGTCATAATGTGCAACCGCTACGAAGATACGCAGTTTCTGCCCGTTATTCAGGGTCACAGACTGAACATCGCCGAGCTTGCGGCATATCTGAACGGCTTCAACTATTCGTCGCTCGACCGGTATCTATTTGACCTCGGCGCAAAGTTCGGGCGCGAACTGTTCGACAGGATACTGCTCTGCTTCGACGCAATGGACAAGATAAACTACAACTTCCCCGCGACGGACGAGTTCCCCGTTCACACGTGCATAACGCGCGGGAATGCGGCTTGCCACCTCGTAGAGATTGCCGCATTCACCGCCGATACGGCTATGCTCAGCGCGCTCGAAAGCCGTTACGACCGACTGACAGTAGAGGGTCAGGCGAGGTTCCTCACGGCGTTCGGCAAAAAGACAAAGCTCGACGCCCGCGCGCTCGCTATTGAATTTTTGAAGTCGGACAACTATGCGGGCAGAGCGACGTACGATTCGCTTGAAATAAAACTCGCGTACCCCGAAGCCGTGCGCGTTTCCGAATTTTTGAAGAGCAAGAAGCAAGCCGTCAAGGCTAAGATTATAAGGGAATATCTGCGCTCGCCCGACAAGGAGCGGATAACCGCGTACCTTATCGGCTGCAAGGAGGCGTTCAAGCGCGAAATCGGCGAAGAGCTTAAAGACGCGGCGGGCAAAGTCAATGCCGAAAAACTCAAAAAGAAAAACCTGACGCGCGGTCCGTTGTTTTTGCCGGGCGACACCACCACCGTCATGACGCTTGAAAAGCCGGATATGCATTTTGCAGGCTACGAAAAACGCGCCCTGCCGCAAATAGAAGGCAAGCGCATACTTTGGCTTTACGACGCGCTCCAAAAATTTATAGACGAAAACAAGGACTACGAATACACGGTAAGGTTCGGCTCGGTAAAGCTCACGATAGGCGCGTCGTACGAGCCGACGGACTTCGGCGGCAGATTCGACAGCTACCCGCTTTGGGAAAAGGTCAAGGCAATATACGACACGCTCACCGCGAACGAGGTTTTCGACCTTTACGTACTGTCTTGCGAAAACGGGGGCAAGAAGTTTGCGGCGTTCCATACAAAGGGCGACGGGCAAAAGACGTTTAAATCAATATGCAACAAAAAGGGCAATACGGCAAAGTATCTTCAACGCCTGCTGTCGCTGTATCTCGACGACTACGCTGACCCCGACCGCGCCGCCGAATATCTCTATCAGATGTACAAGTTCGGCTTGCTGGAACCGCGCAAAAACCCCGATGAGCTATACGCCTGGTCGGCGACCTTGCCGAGCGTAGACGACGACTTCCCCAAGCTCTACCGCGCCATGCTGGCGGACGCCGACGACAGCATAAAACGCCTGCTCGAACTCGCCTGGCACAATCTGTTGGATATAGACGCGTCCGGCGGCGCAACGCTGATTGCAAAGGCGTACGAGCGCAAGCTCGTCCCGACCGAAGTTCTCGAATATCTGCTCATCAGAGGCTACTGGATAGCGCACTGTCTCACCGACCGCAGACCGAATAACGAACTGTATCTGTACTCGGCTGACTTCCCCTACCCCGCGTTCCGCGAATTTTACAAATCGGTCATAGAGCGGTGCGTAAACGCCGAACTTGCGCGCGGCACTCTCAGAACCCCGTACACGCCGTTCGTTCAGCGCATTCACGAAATATACGGCACGGAGCTGTTCGCGAAAGCAACGGTGAATATGCGCGGGCTGACCCTCGTCCGGAACAACGACGAGTGTTGGTTCGGAGGCGAAAAGAACGAAATCTTTTCCAAGATGCTAAAAGCAGTCAAGCCGCGCGAGGACGAAAGTTTTTCCGATTTCAAACGCATAGTGAACGAATACGGACTGACTAAAAAAGAGCTTGTGATAGGCGCGGTGTACAATCTTAATTTTCTGAACTTTATAGATGAGTATCTCGGGATACCCGGCTTCAAGAGCGCGGTGCTGTACTTCGCGGCGCACCTGAACGAAAACCTGTCGGACGAACGCATAGAGAAGATTAAAGAATATTCTACGATAGACTATCACGATTTCAAGGACGGCGCGTTCGACTTCGAATGGTACGCCGATATGATAAACACTATACCGCCCGACGAGTTCAGGCTGATATACGACAACGCAAAGTACGTAACCGTTGCGGGACTGCACAAGCGCGCTCAACGCTTTTTCGACGCACTCAACGGCAATATCACGGCGGAGGAAGCCAGGGCGCAAATACTCAAATCACGCAACAAGGATTTCTGCCTGATATACAGTCTTATCCCGATAAAGGACGAAGCCGACCTCTTCGCGCGGTACACGTTCCTGTCCGAATTCCGCAAACAGAGCAAACAGTTCGGCTCGCAACGCCAGCTGTCCGAGCGCAGAACGGTCGATATTGCGTTCGACAATCTCGCACGCAATGCGGGCTATGCGGACAGCTCGGTTTACATTTACGAAATGGAATCACGCGACCGCCGCGTTATCGATATGTACGATGGCATAAACGTGAACGGGTATGAGTTGAAACTCCAAGTCGAGGGCGAAAAGGTCAGACTGTCGGTGACCGACGGCAACGGCAAAAGGCTCGCGTCCGTGCCGTCTGCAATTGCCAGACTGCCCGAATGTATTGAGATTTCCGCTTACAAAAAATCCGAAGAGGAGAAACGCAAACGGCTGAAACGCTCGCTCGAAGAAGCAATGGAAAACGAAACGGCGTTCTCGCGTGCGCAGATTCTGACGATAACCGAACAGCCGCTCATCCGTGATTTTTTTGAACGGCTGGTACTCACCGACGGCACGGCAGCCGTCACGCTGTCGGGCGGAAAATTCACCGACGTTTCAACTGGCGCGGAGAACGCTTCGGACACGTTCAGAATTGCCCACCCCGTCACGCTCAAAAGCCAAGGCACGCTGCGCGCGGCAATGAAGCACGTCATTGCCAACGATATAAAACAGCCGTTCAAACAGGTTTTCCGCGAAATATACCTGATTGCGGACGGCGAACGCGACGCGCGCGAGGTGCTGAGATACAAGGGTTTCAACGTCAATCTCAAAAAAGCCGTCGCCGCACTCAAAACCCGCGGCTGGGGCGTTTCCGAAGATATAGGACTTCGCAAGGTGTACTACCGCAGCGACACCGTGTCGGCTATCTTCCGCGAATTCGACTATTACTATATTTACGACTTCGGCGACGAGAACAGGGAGTTGGAAAGCATTATGTTCCTCAACCGCCGCGACGGACACATAATGACCGTCAAGGACGTGAACGCGGTAGTGTTCTCCGAAACCCTGCGCGACGTGGACCTTATGATTGCAATAAGCGCGAACTGCGTGTACGACTACGGGCTTGCTATGTCTACGTTTGAAATGCGCCGCGCAATGATTGAGTCAATCATTGAAATTCTGGGCATTAAGAACGTGTCGTTCCTGAAAGAAAATATCAAGATAGACGGCTCGTTGGGCGTGTACGTAGTCAATATCCGCACGGGGCTGACGTTCAAGGAGGGCAAGGGCAACCTGCTGATTAAAACGATAGATAATTACGACAAGCCGCTCGCCCTCGACTTTATAGACGAGGACCCCGTGACCGCCGATATTGTTACGAAGGTACTCCTGCTCTCCGGCGACAAAGCAATAAAAGACCCCGACATTCTTGCCAAACTACGCGAATGACCGATAATCTGAAAACGCAAACAACCACCCCGAAGGGTGGTTGTTTTTTGGTCACGTTATTTCGACGATAGCGGGTGGTGCCTTATGACAAAATCCCGCCGGCTTCCCGGCGGGATTTGTTTTTGGAGGCGCCACCCGGATTAGAACCAAGTGTGCCGCAAATTCGCCTTAGCCAAGTGCCAATTTATACTGAATATAGCTTATTTATTATATAAAAACCACTATATTTAGTCAAGCATTTTTGAGTAAACTTTTTACTCCCCAATTACTCCCCAAAACATTTTTAAATTTGTCGATGATGTTATGAAAGAGCCGGAAGTTAATTCTTTCGGTTTTTCGTTTGACAATGTTATTTAAGAGACTGCCCCAAAGCCCACACAGCAACCTGCTATTTGTAAGGTGCAACGGCAGAACGGTGGGCTAATAAACCATTAAGCCCATTGTCACGATGAGCTTTTTTCTGTATCTCTTTTTGGAATATAAATCAAGGAAGTATTTTTATGAACACTACACAAATTGTAATTAGGCTAAACAATGCCGACAAGAATTTAAGTATTTTGAAGAATACGTTTATTGTAACATTCAACATTTGACAAACAATTAATTGAATTCATAAATTTACTTTATGTCTATTTACAAGCACTGTGAGTTCATCATTGTAATTTTTAATCATTGATACGGTTAACATAAGTTGATAAGCCGTATCGTAAATTTCTATCCATTGGGCAGTTGAATACGTGGTCAAATTGGGTTTAAAATATTCAGGTGTTGCTGGATTAAGATTTGGATGTCTCAACTCAAAATTGTTTAAAATTGTAGATAAATCCTGAAGGATATTATGTATTAGTCCACTATTATATTTAGACACATACTCTTTAATTAAAGCCTCATAGTTATTTGTAAGCAATTTCAATATACGACGCTTTTCCTTTACATTATCCTTTAAAACTGGTGAGGTATATTCATAAAGCAAAAATGCAGAATCTTTATCTACGCTTTCCGCAACAGTTTTAACTTTTTCATCTCTTGGAACTATTAAATAATATTCTTCCGTATTATGTCTAATAGCTTTAAGACCAGCTTTATCTAAAATGTAAGATAATTTATTTGCTGCTTCTTGAAAAAAGTTTTTTCTAATTAAAGTATAATCTTTACATAAAGCTTTGATATTCTTTTCTGCATAAGACAAAATATTGGTATCAAATTGCAAAGATAAATAAGCTACTTCTTCTGTTCCCACTTCATTGTTTAGTCCTAATTCATCAATGATGTTGCGTATTGACAAACGCCCTTTTGAATATTTCCAGCCCCGAAAAAGAACATCATCAAAGGTTTGGCAAAATGTATATTGATGATACGATGCATAAAATACACCTTCTTGAAACAGCATTTCATTTAATTCATTTATTTGCTCATACAAATCAAATTTTTCATCTAACATTTCAAAAATATCCATTTCATTACTCCGTAAGTTTACTCATAGTTTTTATAAATGAAGTTTCTTCGTCTGACAATTTCTTTTTATAATCTGAAACTTGTTCTACTATTTTTTTAGCTCCTTGAGCTGCTAAAAAATTTTCTGCATTTATGTATGACTGCTCATAATTTATAGGCATATCTTGATTTATTAAACGGCTTTTGTTGTGTTATTAGTGATACCAATTTATCGTAATCTACTTTGCCGCTTCCGTCTTTGACTTCTATCATCTGTTCGGCATAGAACGTTGCTATATTATCGGTATTTAGCCCTAACATTTCATATAGCTTTCTTGTCAGTTCATAGCATATCGGAGACTTGGGGATTGTATAAATTGCATCTGCTGTAACCTGTTTATTCACGCCGAGCGCAGACAATCTGTCGTACAGCGCAACCGCAAACTCCCCCGAAGTGCCAGCAATATCCAACAGCTTATTCCCCAAACTGCCAATATCTTTTAAGCTGTCTTCGGACAGAAGAGCTACCATTTCGTTACAGATAGAAGAAGGGGTTATAACATTTGCCGGACCGATTTTACCGAACTTGCTGACAGCAATCTGCGCTCTTTCAGAAGGAGGCATATCGGTTGCAAGCGACAAGTCATTTAAGTCTTGAATTTTATAATCTAACTTACTTAATATAAACTTATTGATATTCTCCGATAAAAGCGTAAGTACCGTTTTATCTAAACCGAGATGCTGCGCTATGCGAGTATTGTCGGGCTTATCGTAAACGCAAAGAATATCGGCAATCGATTTTACCCTATCGTTTGTAATAAAGGCAAACAACAATATTCTTGTGTAATAGCTTTGAATTTTCTTTCGTAAGCTGTTATCTTCCGACTTTTGTTCGTCTGGATTGGTTGGATTGCCGTCATCGACCGCGCCGCCGTTTGGCGTTTCAGCGTCAGGCACATTCAATTCGCCTTCATCTTCGTCACCCTTACTTTCGTGGGCAGGAACAGAGAAGCCTGCGCTTGAACCGATTTCATTTTGGTTTTCCATAACGGTTTTCAGCGTAGGGATATCGATAATACTCAAGTCCGCAGGAATTTCAAGAGCTTCTTCCTTAATGCCCTTGTCCTTCTGATAGTCGCTTATCTTCTGCAAAATATCGGTTGCGTTTACTTCAATAATTTTATCCTCGTTCAATACGACGATAGGAGAAATACGAAGTTCTTCTTTAAGACGTTCTTCAAGTTTGCTGTTGCCCGCTTCATCTACGTTGACGTTGTATATCATAGATTTTTGCTCTTGCATAACAAACATTCTGTCGGGAGAAAAATCTACAAGCAAGGTCTGCGGCTTCATATTATACTTAATGGTATTGCCGCCATCGTCAACGTAAGTTTTTATATATGGGTTTTGTAAACGGAAAATTGCCTGGTCATATTCCTGCGGAGAAGCGGTATCTTTTAAGAACAGCATCGTGTCCCAATATTCAACCGTACTACCGGTAAGCATACGATTCACTGTAAGAGTAATTGTCTTTTTGTCGTTTTCTTCACACCTGCGGATTGCCGCTTTTATATCGTCAGGTGATTTATATTTATTGGGATTATCCACACCGGAGATATTTATTATTTCATATTTGTCTTCGCCCAAGTTACGAAATCTGTGTTCGTTTGTTTTAATCAATGCTTCCATTGCGTCGCAAGAAGCGCAATAGGGCAGCACCATCACAATATGACGGCACATTTTGCCGTCTTTAATTTTATCGTAATCAAGGAAGCCTAACAGCTCGGCGTCGTCCTTGCTTCCGTCGATAACTTCCAACAGGTCAAGAATTTCCTGTTCGTAAACAAACTTCTTATGTTTCCCCGCCACATCCTTTTTTACCGATTGCGGTTTAAGTAACACCGAGAAGGCATAAGTAGTGCCGTTCTTTTTTAATTCTTCCAGACGTTTCCTTGACGATTCGTTTGGATTAAACGCAAAACGTACCATTTGCGGGAAACCGTAATAGGGGTTGTCCCATTCTCTGTAAGCGTCGTCTAAAACGTATTTTTTATCCCAGTCTTCCTGTGCCTGAACAATATCCGTGAACTGGCAAAAAGCAATTATATCCTCTTTTTTGAATTCACTTCTCATCAAGATACGATAGGGAGTGCCCGAAAGGTGGATACGCACTTTTGCACTCAGAACCTTAAGCTCTCGTTCCGCTTCCGCAATTTCTACATAGTCGTCGGAATCTCTTTTATTTTTTACGTCCTTTACGTAATTATTAGACTTTAAAACTTCACCGTATTTTTCGGCTCTTGCTCCGAAGTGAGTTTCGTCTATCAATAAGAGGTCGATATTCTCGCCGAATATTTCTTTATGTCTATCTTTAATACGTTCGCCTTGTAAATCCTGCAACGTAAGAAAGACTACCGCCCTTTTGCCCGTATTTAAAATATCGGTAACGGCGGAATTGTTTTCTTCTAACTTTTTACTTGTTAAAAACTCGTATTCCTCAAACTTGATATGGCTTTGTACCGTTTTCTGCCATTCTTTTAAAACGTCGCCTTTCGCGGAAACGACCACTACAAGCCTTGCGTTCATTTCAACAGCACAACACATAGAAGTAAACGACTTGCCAAAGCGCATAACGGCATACATCAGCAAATTGGTTCTTCCCGCCGCTATTGCTTTATTAAAATTATCGATAGCGTCTTGCTGGTTAGGACGGGGAGAATAGCTTTCCGTGCGGGCGTAGGTCAACGTTTCGGGCAAATGGCTTTGGGCATTATAATACTGATATTCTTGTGTGTTTTCGGAATAATCGCGGCTTATGTCATCTATTGCTTCCTTAACGTCCGCCGCTTCCGTATCACGGAAAAACTCTTTCGAATAATATATTCCCGCTGATAAATCGGTAGGAAGTAGCCGAACCTTATGACGCTTTTCTTCAAGAAATTTATGTACGGAATAATCACGGAAATAAGTATCTTCACTTACTTTTGCCGTACACTCGAACTGTTTTTTAAGTTGCGGATAGTGGTCTTTCCATTCCTTTAAACGAATACTAACAGGTCGGTAAGTATCACCCACTTTCAAACAATTCGGAATAGTGTTTGTTGTGAACGCATAAATGTGCGGTTCGACTCTTCCGATTATTATATTGTCCAGCACTGTTAAGTCTTTCATTTTTTACCCTTGTTTTTAATAAGCGTTACAAATCTAATAGCTTTGTCTGCCTGCCAATCCTTTATCTTGCAATAGATACCGTTATGCTTTTTGATATTACCTTTTGCACAACCCTCACAAAGAGTGCCCTGAACTTCTTCTCCAAAAAGAGTTGGCACGACTTGTCTGTCGTTACGGCAACTGTTGGGGACGATGCATTTAAGCCCGTCCATCTGCCAAATATTCCAAGAGATTATTTCGGCAATTTCTTTTAACAGTTCGGTTGAGGGTTCGCCTTTAAACCGTGCAACGTAATAATCGATAAAAGTAAAAAGCAAATTTTCACGGGCAAGTAAAACATTATCGCCCTGCCATTCATAGCCGTAAACGCTCTTTAATGCCCATTTTGCCCATTCTAACCACTCCTCATCGGAGACGGCGTTTTCATTGACAATACGCAGTTTTCTATCAAGTACCCCTATGCGCCGATCAAGAGGAATTATTTCACCCGAAACGGTATCATAACGGCTTACAAGGTAAGGTGCTTCTCCGCAGGTAATTTCTAAACGATTCTCCTTGACATATTGTTGCCAATTTTTACCTTCGGGAAATTTGACGGGAAATGTCGTTGCTGTCCACGTTTTATTATCTTCGATATTGAAAGCGTTGTCATAACCAAACCAAGCGTTGTCAACAAGATTATTCTGACAGTTACATACCCAAGAGGGCGTGAAAACTTCCGCCTTATTGCGTATGCGCTTTTGTATTTCTTCTTTTGATTTTTCTACACGGGGTTTAATTACCGAGCCGCGCCTGCCTGTTATCGCCGTCAAAGAAATGCCGTCGGAAAACTTATATGAAAGCCCGTAGCGGGAATAATCATTTGTTGCCCAAATGATATTCTTCTTCGTAGTTCTATCAATTAACAATAGGGATAATAGCTCGGAATCCAAATCTCTTATGTAGTTTTCTTTTATATCAACTTGATTTTCCATTGTTTCAATCCTTTTGTTATATCCGTAAAGAACTCTGTACTGTTTGTTTTTAAGAAAAACATTTCACAACTCCAAGCTGTCGGGATTAAGAAGGAAGTCCATTATATTAATTATAAGATAACCCTTCTCGTTGTGCCAGGGAAGAGTATAATCGTGTATGACGATAATTTTCTTAAATGAATCTCCGATTCTGTCAAGCGAAGCCGATTCCTGCGCCATTTTTTCTTTATCGGGTATAGCATAAGCTACCTGAATATAGTACCTTTGACTTCCCTTATTGCATACAAAATCGACTTCGTTCCGCACGATAATGTTCTTGCCGTTTTTGTCTTTTGCGTAATGTTCTGCTACGCCGACATCAACGTTAAATCCTCGTACAAGAAGCTCGTTATAAACGATATTTTCCATTGCGTGGGTAGGCTCTATCTGCATAAAATTAAGCCTTGCGTTGCGAAGCCCAATATCGGTAAAGTAATACTTTAACGGCGAGCCAATATATTTTTTACCTTTTATATCATAACGCTTAGCTTTTTGAATAATAAACGCATCGGTAAGATGCTCGATGTATTGAGCTATTGTTTTATCGTTTGTCTTAACGCCGTTGGAATTAAAAGTATTAGCAAGTTTCGTCGGATTTGTAAGCGAGCCGATATCAGAAGATAGTATATCTACGAGCGTATCAAGTACTACGTCACCTTTCAGATCATATCGTTCTATAACGTCTTTTTTATAAGTATTTTTAAATAAGTCGTTCAGATATTTTGCTTTACCTTCGTGGGTCGTTTCACCGAGCGTCATCGGCAGACCGCCATACACGGAATATTCTTCATAACCTTCAAATTTACTTTTGTCATAAACAGACATAAACTCTGAAAAGGAGAGAGGATTTATGCGAATTTCATCACCTCGTCCTCTGAATTCCGTCATAACGTCCGTTGACAGAAATTTAGAATTGCTACCCGTTATATAGACATCCACATTGCGCTTATGCATAAGCTCGTTTAAAATGCTATAAAGTTCGATAGGCTTATTTCCTTTCAACTCTTCGTCCGTTATAGCAAGTTGCGCCTCGTCCAACAACACATAACAAGGCTCGCTATCGTTTGGAATTCGGCTTATAATGTATCTATATAAATTATCCGGAATACGATACTCAGCATTAACTTTTTCATCCAACGCAAGCGAAATAATCCTGTCCTCAGGAACTCCCGTTGACAGTAAGTGATTTTTAAAGAGAGTAAAAAGCAAATAACTTTTCCCGCAACGCCTAATTCCCGTTACGATTTTTACCGAGCCGTTACCTTTCCGGTCGATAAGACGCTTTAAATATTGTTCGCGTTTGATTTCCTGCATAAGACTCACCTTGTAATTCGGATTTTATAAGATAACCAACTTTTTTCGAAATAAGTATAGCCTGTTTTAAGTCTTTTGTCAATGGAAATTTAGTAATTTGAACACATCTTAATCCGAAATAAATTGGATATAATACTTTTTTCGGAATAATAAAATGATTACAATAATTAAGAAATCCAATTTCATTTCGCAAAAAGTTGGTTTGTACACTTTTTGCGAAGTATGGAAATTATTTCTTTATCTTTGCGCTAAGTTTGTTATATTGCTCAAAGCGTTTGATTGTCTTCTCTCGACCGTGTGAAAATAGAATCTTATCTCTGTATTCGGCAACCGTCATTCCTTTGACTGTCGCCGCTTTTTGTACTGCCTTTATAAACTTTTCGTCAGGCTTACTGTCTTTTATACCGTAGCGTTTAATTAGTTTTTGCATTTCTAACTCAACGGCTATGTAAAGCTGTTTAGCCCATAGCTTTAATTTAACCGCATATTTCTTATATACTTGATAGCTCGGCTTACTCAATACTTCCCTTGCGTGGACTATAAGTTTTTCTTTTGCGGGAAAGTATTCATACAGCCATAGAAAACAGAACTTAATTATGTTACTTTGTCCCCTGAATATGAATAGATACTTTAACTGTATTTCCTGCGGTAATGCTAAAAGAAAGTCGTAGACGAATACATCAATAAAGCTACCGTTCCCTCATATTCATCCCTTGCCGCTTCATAATCTTTTAAATCATAATATATGAATTTTTATGTATTAACTTCGGATAAAGAGTTTTTTATAAATCTGCCACCTGCGGTAGAGAAAGAATTTTTTAGGGATTGTGTTAGATTTTTTGCCGATAAATACAGTGACGAAAATATTATAAGTGCAGTCGTCCACAAGGACGAAACTACGCCTCATCTTCATTTAAATCTTGTGCCTATCACGAACGGAAAGCTCTGTTCCAAAGACTTATACGACAGAAAAAAGCTGTCCGAATTGCAAACGGAGTTCTACGAACAAGTAGGCAAGAAATGGGGATTGGAAAGGGGAAAATTTAAAAGCGGAGCAAAACACATAGCCGCTTCCGAATACAAAGCGCAAAAAATTGTAGAAGAAGCCGAACAGCGCGCAGAGAAAATCGAAGCAGAAAACAAGCCCTATCACGAAGCATTAGAACAAGCGAAAAAGGGCAATTGTGCTTGGACGCCAGGCGGTCTGAAAAAGCAAGCGATAGCGGCAACGGCGGAAACCATAAAAACAAAGAAAGAAAACGAAGATTTGACAAGGCGTTTGGATACGTCTATGGAAGAAACGTTACGCTATGCAAAAAGAGCGGATACGGCGGAAGAAACCGCCGCCAAAGGAAAGCGAGCAATGGAGTTACTTGCAAAGCTACAAAGAGAAAACCCCGAAGCGTATAACCAACTTCTCCACCCTACGTCGAAACCGAAATCAAATACCAACTTCAAATTTTAACAATTAAATAACTATTTGCCGAATGGCGGAACTTTAAATGTTCCGCCATTCGGCTTTTTAAAAAATCTATAAAACAACACTTGAATTTTACGAATAATTGAGCTATAATATGACTCAACTATTCCATAAGGAGGATAATGACTTATAAGCAATTACAGGAAATAACTGAAATCTTGAAAGATATTCCCGATAGCGAAAGGCGCGACAAAGCGGTACAGCTTATGCTGCAATCGGCGGCTGATACAATCACCTGCGACGTCGTAAACGAGCTTATCGAGAAAAGGAGTAATGACAAAAAAACATCATCGGCAAAAATCAAATTCACAAAAAAGGAAATTGAAAGTACGTCGAAAACATTCAAAAGAGAATTTATAGCAAACGGTATGGCGGCTCATATCATTGAGCGTCCCAGCGGTAAAAGAGGAGTTTTTTACGAAATCCGTTACCACAGAAACGGATACGACATTGCCGTATCCAATAAGGAACTAAAAACAGCAAAAGCAATGTTCATCGAAGCAACGCAAAACCTTCCGCCACCCGCCCAAATTGCCAAAAACAAATTCAGTTTCGGTTTTATCGCAGACGAATAGTTAAGGTACAAGCACGGCAAAGTTGCTGAGGACACGTGGAACGGTTACGAAAGCCAGATACGCAGATTTATACCGCAAAAGATTAAGGACAAGCCGATTAAGTCAATCCGAACTTCGGATTTAGACGAACTGATGAATTCGCTTGACACACCACGCAAATATGAAGATATGCGGACGGTATTCAACAGCATTTTCAAGTATGCAAAGGCAAGCGGCATTGTTACATATAACCCTGTGGATATGATTCCTTTCAAGCGAGCCGAGCGTGAAAACAGAGATAGGCTTTCAGACGAACAAATAAAAACTTTTCTCCGAAATTTACAAGAACCGTATTTTGACAAGATAAGAAACTTTGCTTATGCAATGTACTTCTTTGGGCTTCGCCATTGCGAAATCGACGAAGAAGCGCATTTTGATAACGGCTTCCTTATTTGCAGAAACAGGAAAAGAAAAAACGGAAAAAAGGCTTACAAAAAAATACCTATTCCCCGTCAAGCGCAAAATTTATTCAATTTTAACGCTCCGCTTAAATCGCCCTTATCTTACGACAGAACGCTTGATATTATGAAAAAAGCGTTGCCTGAAGGAATTATACCCTATCAGCTTCGCTACACTTTTGCCTCTGTCTGCGATGAAAAAGTAAAAAGAGAAGTCGTTGAACTTTGGATGGGCGATAGTCCAGAACGGCTTGTAGGCAAGACCTATGTGCATTACAGCGATGAGTTTATGCGAACCGAAATGGATAAGGTTAAATTTGTAGTAGTTTAATTAAATTTTACTCCCCAAATTACTCCCCAAAAGGTGCGATTTTTGAACGAAAATCAAAAAATCAACCCCATATCTTGTGGATACAGGGTTGAAATCAACACAATATATTGTGTTCTTTGGAGGCGCCACCCGGATTTGAACCGGGGGATGAGGGTTTTGCAGACCCTGGCCTTACCACTTGGCTATAGCGCCGTACCGCTTAAAAATAAAAAAACGGTGCGGAAGAATTTTTGGAGCGGGAGACGAGATTCGAACCCGCGACATTCACCTTGGCAA
>JAMPEH010000419.1 GCA_023665245.1 Muribaculaceae bacterium | reverse complement strand
GTAAGCGCGCAAGCACCCAAACAAGACAAGAAAACGCAGCTCTGGGGTTATGTAAACGAGAAAAACAAATGGATAATCAAGCCTCAGTTTATTTACACAGGCCAATTTTCACGTATGCCCGGTGCATCATATGAAACGGCCTGGGTGGCGGATACCGATTCGCTGTATTCACTCATTAATTTGGAAGGTGAAAATGTTCTAAAGCAGAAATATTATAGTACCACGGGAATTAAGCCTTTCACCGTCCACGAGGCGTTGGTTGGTTTGCAAAAAACCAAAAATTCGCCTGTGGAGTATATTTGGGTGAACAATGGAGAATCTTTTGAGGAATTGCCTGAATCATCCGGCATTTACCTTTATGAAAAACAGGGACGCCCATGCCTGTTATTGATGCCGGCTAAAGGGGGCGTTATGAAGATATATGATGACAATAATGATGGTACGGCTGAGCGAACCATGTTGCCCTGGGACGATGTGCCTTTTGTGTGTGATGAGGATTATGCCATTGTGAAAGTCAACGGTAAAATATATGGTGTAAACCTCATGGAGCTTGACGACCTCACCGAAGCGCAACCCGTTGTACCCGGACTGAATGTATATAATGCCGGCAACCACACTCACGGCCCTACTAAAACCAAGTGCGTTGTGCTCACCAACAAGGATGGATATGTGTATGGATTCGCTCCGGGAAACTCTCTTGACTTGGCTAAAAAGTATGGCTACGCCACCGTTTATGATGATTCCCGCAATGATCACACCATTGCAGTGAATCTTAAAACCGGCGAGGAATTGCCTGACGAGCCGGCCCCCATTCTGTTCCGCAAATGTCTGGACTATGTGATGAACGATGGGGTGGAGGAATATAAGGCAAACAACAAGATTATTGTTGACCTGGTTTCCAGGGCTGCCCAACAAAACTATCCCCCGGCAGTTCAGTTTTTGGGTGAAATTTACGAAACCGGACAATATGGAGTGTCGCGAAACAACGGCAAGGGTCTTGAATTATACAAACTGGCTCAGAAATTATATGCCGACATGACTGAGGCGCAAATGCTTGAAGACCCTATGGTTCCCACTTATTTAGGACTCTCTTACAGGTTTAATCAGGGCGTGGGAAAAAATGATGAGAAGGCTTTGAAATATCTCAATCTTGCAGCTTCAAAAAACTTTGCACTCGCTCTTCACTGGCTGGGTGTTTATTATCGTCCCGACGACAAAAATGCGAATGCCAACAAGGTCAAGTATCTTGATTATATGAACAAGGCGCTTGCTGCCGACTCTCTTGCGTGGACCGGTACTAACTTGGGATACTATTATCTTGACCGGGATGATTGGAAAAATGCGGCAAAATATTTCAAGATTGCGGCCGACCGCAAAAACGCCAAAGGCCGAGTGGAACTTGCCTACATGCTGCGCACCGGCGGACATGGCCTTGACCGCGATCTTTACAAAGCTATTGAAATATATGAAAAGGAAACGGTAAAGAGGGAGAACACTTTTTGGTTTGAAAAGCTTGCTGAATGTTATGTTGAATTAGGCGAATATAGAAAAGCGCGCAGCATTTATGAGGATCTCATAAACTATGACTTTGACTATATAAATAAAATTGAGGAAATAAACCAACTAATGCGCAAGCAACGTGATGACGAAAATAACCGCAAGAACGCCAACTTTGCGGCGCAGCTTTACAAAACGCGTGATTTTGTGGGTCGCCCCCTGGGAGTGCTCGATATCATGAAGGATTCCGGCTATATTAAAGGTTTCGAGAAAATATGGGACGGATACTCCGGCGCCATCTTTAACTGCATCCTTAAGGACGGAAGCAAGTATCGCATTGAAATCAATAAGAATGCGATAATTGAAAAGGCCAACAGGCTCAAGAAATAAGCATCCACCCTATCACTCACGTCGGCCGGCGAGCATGATGTGCTTAACAAGTAAGCGTACGGGACATCCGCAGGATGCCGAATTATCAGTAACCGGGCACATCCGAGCGCAAAGCGCGAGGGTGTGCCCGGTATAACTCGGAGGCGAGCAGCGACGTGCTGCTGCGAAATCAGCGGTAACGCTGGCTTATGAGCCCCGGAGCGTGTACGGTATCGGCATCGGGATGACGGACTCTGTAAGACACATCAACACGCGCTGTTTCTTTGTTGCTAACAATAAACATTTTATTGTCAAGGTTGTTTTATAGGTATAAAAACAGTAATCTCACAACTATTTTTTATGAAAAGAACAACTCTTTTACTGATGCTTGCCCTATTGGCAATCTCAGTTTATGCACAAAAGCAAACTAAAGCCGAGGCCAAAGCGCTTACTGCGTTCTTGAATCCACCGGCTGCCGAGGGAGGCACAAATGCCAACGTACTTGGCACAACTGACCCCTCCGCAATCCCCGGTTTTGTTTATGCCGATGGCCGCGTCACTGCCATTGATTTAAAAGAAAAGAAAGTTGGTGGAGAATTAATCCTTGACGGCTTTACGGCTCTTGAGAAAGTTGATGTTTCTCGCAACGGTTTGACAGCACTGACTGTCATTAATTGTCCGGCTTTGAACGACCTTAATGCATCACGCAACAAAATCGGAACTTGCACACTGGCCAATTGCACCAACCTCAAAAAGGTAATGGTCTACCGAAACCGTATCACCGAGTTTGATGTATCGCAACTGCCATCGGTTGAGAATATAAATTGCTCGTCAAACTATCTGGCCGAGTTGTCTATCTCAAACTCAAATACCTTGAAAACATTGAATTGTCAAAGCAATCACCTTGAGATACTTGACCTCAATGACTGCACGGCTCTGAAAAACCTCTATTGCGGATATAACAAGTTGACTGCTCTTAACTTGGTAGGGACTGTTAATCTGCAAAACCTGAATGCCGACAACAATCAGATTCGAAATCTGCTGATTCAGGGGCAAAGCTCCTTGGCAAGTTTGCTATGCTCAGACAATAACATGACCAACCTCGCCGTAAACAATTGCAACAATCTGCTTGACCTGATATGCTCATACAATAATCTGACGGAACTGACGGTTGAAAAATGCCCAAATCTGCAGTTCGTAGATTGTTCATACAACGACCTTACACAGTTGTCACTGCCCAACCAAACATTCCTGCAACGTCTGCTGTGC
>JAMPEH010000418.1 GCA_023665245.1 Muribaculaceae bacterium | reverse complement strand
AATGCAGTTACCAAGCCAGTACCACACGTTGCCCATTGCATAACGTGGCCATGTCAGTCCACTCAGGAACAGAAATATCAATGACGTGAACACAACCACCATAAGCGACATTTCGCGTTCCTTGACCATACCGCCCACCAACATCCCGAAGAACGACGACGCTATGAGCATAGGAAGAATAAACAACATGTAATCAGCCATATTTCCTATGTGAGGCAATGAGAACATCATAGGTATAAAGTGAAGCACATAGAACGTCATAGGCAGATAAATCACTATATAGCACAACATCTTGCCTATCACCGATGCCGATGGGGAAGCTTTTATCGCTAACGGGTCTACGCCACCGTTGCGTCGACGGCGTTCCGATGCCGTGCCGGCAAGCATGGTTATTCCCAATACCATACTTTGTTGTAGTATAAGAATAACAATACCGGGAATCACAAACGATGCAAATCCTTGTTCCGTATCGCCTAAGAAGAACGCCTCGCTGTTAACCGGGGTACCCGACTCCAACGATGAAAGCCCCGCCTCGGAGATGAGCTGCGACCTTATCTCGGCACCAGTAGCGAGCTGAACGTCGGTCAATGCACTGATAAACGATCGATAGCGCAACAACAAGCTCATTTCACTGTAGAACGGCACAATAGCCTGCTCCTGTCGACCGAGTTTGCGCGAATAATCTTCGGGAATTTCAAGAATTCCATAGCAATTTTTCTCGTTCATCCATTTGCGAGCTTCTGACATTGAGGACGCATATCCTATTATCTTTATTGCAGGAGCGGCATCTATATGACGCACCAACTCACGGCTACCCGACGTGCGACAATTATCCACCACCGCAACAGCTATATTTTCGGGAACCTCAGGATTATAGATAAGTGTGTATACTATAGGGTAGAACAATGGCAGACCGATAAAAAACAGTATTATACCGATGTCACTGAACACCAACCGGAACTCCCGACACCACACGCGGGTCATTTGGGCGAACCACTCACTTATACAGTTCATTGGATTTTTCATATCATGGAACATAAACCGGACGCAACAAGAATCGCTTCAAATTCCACAACACCGGTATTGTTGCCACCGGGAACAATGCCAACGCAATGAAATACCATCGGGAGTAGAACATATCGATTCCGTTGAGTGCTTGATCAATATATATCAGGAAGTAGTATCTGACAGGCAGAATATAACTGAAAATACCTACCGCACCATACATTTTGTCGACCGGGAAAGAGAATCCGGCAATAGAGAATGCAAGAATACCTGCCAACGAGCATATACTCAATGCGATACGCAGATTGGGCAAACAACAGCACACAAAAAGTGCAAACGACTGACAGGCTACCACAAACATCACCATGGCAACAATCATACCCCACCACGACCCGTTCATAGGGAAATGGTTAAACTTGAAGAACAGTGAGTCGATGAAGAGTCCCACGATTATAAATATAATCATCTGAGGCAGCAACTTTCCAACCACTGCAACGACTATGGAATTATCGGCACGTGACATCCAACTCACCGAACGTCGTGTCTTTATCTCCTGACATATGGAAAACACGGTGACGAGAAATATCATAAGCTCCAATGCAGCAGGCACAAACGAGTTGCTGAGATAGTAGGAATAGTTGGTCCACGGGTTATTCATCGGGTGAATGTCAATGACAACAGGCTGAAGCATTACACCGGCAATCCCCTGTCCCATACCTATCGACTCAAGCTGCTTTTCCGCAATAGCCCCCGATGTTCCTACCGCCATTGTCTTGAATCCCTTGTAGGCAAGCGTTCCGGGCACGAAGTAGGTCATGTTGGTATAGTAGGTGATAGTAGGTGAGTTCCCGCCGACAGCGTTTTTCTCAAAGTCGCGCGGGATATAGAAGAACCCGAATATCTCGCCCGACTTCACCTTTGTTATAGCTTCATGATAGCTTCCGAGGTGCATTTTTATGTCAGTAAGCTCCTGAGCATTAAGATTGCGCGTAACAGTTCTCGACAGTGAGGAATTGTCGAGGTCGACCACTGCCGTCGGCACCTTCAACGGAAGTCCCTCTGACAGCAGTGACACAAAGAAGAATGCCACTGCCACAGGCACGATTACCATAGCGAAAAGATAAACTTTCCGCTCGGTAAGGAGCCTCAACTCCCGACGCATGGTCGCTATTAATCCTGTGGATGACATACTCTTTATTCTTTCATTCGGTAAACAATTGACATTCCGGGGCGCAATCCTGCGACAGAGTCCACCGGGTGAGCCTTGATTTCAAACGTGCGGCTATCCCATTGTCCGGTCGACTTGGTGGCGCGCCACGTAGCGTAGCTGCCAAGGTCGTTTATATAATATATTTTCACCTTCAAGTCTTTCTCTCCGAGAGCCGGAATCATCACGTTGATTTCCTCTCCCATGCCGAGATTCTCGAGCAGCTCCTCGCGGACATTAAAAGTCACCCATATATCATCGAGACGGATAACACTCATAATAGGCGCACCGAGCGAAACGAGTTCACCGACCTGAGGATAGACAGTTTCAATCTGTCCGTCGCACGGAGCCACAAGATACTGGTCATCGAGCAACGCTTCTACCTCCTTTACTCCGCCTTTCGCCACGTCGACCATAGCGGCAGCCGACGTCTTGTCTTCTTTCTGGGCTCCTGCCAAAGCGAGGTCATACTGGCTTTTGGCAGCACTTTCACCTGCCAAAGTAGCCTGATAGGCTGCCTGAGCCTCATCGCGTTTCTGCTCACTGACCACTCCCTCGGCATAAAGATTTTGCATGCGGTCATAAGTCTTCTTTGCAATAGTCTTTGCAGCAACCGCCTGCTGCCACAGGTCATAAGCTCCTTGAATAATCTGACTTCTCGTACCGGCATCCACCTTCTTGTTAAGGGCACCGGCGGCGACCTCCATTGCCTCGGCCTGCATAAGCTTTGCCTCGGCAAGAGCCGAATGGATATGAACAAGCGTGTCGCCTTTCTTCACATTGTCACCTTCCGACACATAGAATTCCATCACACGCCCGGGCAATTTACCGGAAACACGCACGGTCGTAGCCTCAACTTGTCCCTCGACAATTTCCGATGGAGGAGTGAGAAACAGGAATCCAATGATAGCTGCCGCTATAACG
>JAMPEH010000417.1 GCA_023665245.1 Muribaculaceae bacterium | reverse complement strand
ATCGGTTCTGTAGCCAAAATATTTGAGCGTTCTTATGGTGCCGTATTCTTGTGCTTCAAAAACTTTTTTGTATGCTTCAACTTCCTTTATCCACTTTATTTCCCTTGAAGTTAAATTTTTAAAATCTTCTGCCGGTATTTTTGCTTTAACAACTTGATACACTTCATTTAATAGTTTATCAACTGCTTCGTACTCCTGTGCTGCAAAATCATTTATTTCAACAGTCGTCATGCCAGGGTTGTTTGCATATTTTTTTTCAATTTCGCGATATCTTTTAAAATAAAAGTTGTTTGTATCAACTTCACTTATTACTTCTGCATACAAATCCGATAAATCCCTTCTATCCCAATTACAGCCCTCGCAATCATACATCTGCAAAAACAAATTGTTTCTTTTAATTATTAAAAATATCTTGCTTGGTATTCATCAAGTGTAGATAATGTTTCAGAAGGAATATTTTTGTTTTTATGTGCGCCCTGAGTGCTTTCTGCTTGTTTAGAACCATTAACATTATCTTCCAGGACAAGCATTCCAGATTCATTATTATATATTGTTTGTGCAAATAAAACGCCTGCAATTATAACAAACATAACAATAAGTGCTAAGCTAAAACCTAAAAAAGTTTGCTTTAACCCTGTTGTATCAATATTTTGTTTCTTCATAAATTTTGCTTTGCATCCTTATTTTGCATTAAAACCCTAGCATAGAGCCAAGCATCATCATACCCATCATACCATTCAATGCATCCAAACCTGCTTCTGAACGTCTTTCTTCCTCTTTTTTCTTATAATATTCCTGCTTTAGCTTATTTCTTCCTTTGCTATCCAAATCTAACACTTTTGAATATGATATTGTCATGTTTTCACCGTTCAATAATTCTTTTATCATAACAAAATCATCAAGCGTTGAATTTTCTATGGTTAAACTGCCATTTATAATTTCACCGGCTTTTAAAAATATATTTTGGAACAAAAAATCTCTTTTGAGCGTACCGTCAGCCGATTTTACAACTAAAGTAATATCTGTGCTTGCCCCTATTGTATCAATTTGCCAGTCTTCAATAGTTTCATGTACTGTTAAACCAAGCTTTATCACCTTATATTTATCATTATAAAAAGCATCAATGTTAACATTAGTATCACCAAATGATGTACTTCGATAAAGTGGTGCTTTGCACTGCTGTATGTAGGAATAATACATATATCCGCCAATACCTGCCAATGCTACAAATAGAGTAATAAAAAATGCTACCAAAGTTTGTTTCATATTAAAATCCTTTTCTGTTAAAATTTAGCTGCAATTTGTTTTATAAGCGGGTGTATGAATTTCATTAATTCGTATTCAATTATTTCATCACCACAATCTTTTGGAACAACAATTGTAACCATTTGTTTAAGACCATCCTACTTGACGGTTTTTCCATTATTTTTGCTTACAATGCCAACGATTACTTCGTATTGTTTCTTTATAACATTTCCTTTTATTTCAGAAGTTTTTTCATTAATTTTATATACGGTTCTGAGTGTTAATCGGCTATTATTTTCAGGTATTTCTATCCTTTCTTTAAATCCAAAAGAATTTAATTTACTTATTTGTTCATAAAAATCAGACATTGGCATT
This sequence comes from Muribaculaceae bacterium, assembly GCA_023665245.1. The sequence goes on along the minus strand of JAMPEH010000417.1, from coordinate 1,518 downwards.
GCAACAGGAGCGTTTAAACTTGAAGCAAGTGCACCGAGGGCTATTCTGTTAAAATGTTTTAAGTGAATTTCATTGCCATTAATTTCAGACTCAAATGTATCAAAATTATACATATTTGCCTTATTTGCACTTCTTGTTATTGTTGACATTTGTACGATATCTTTTTTGCCCGGTTGATTTAGATTATCAATATATGGCTTGCTCATTTTGCACTCTGCAACACCGTTATTTGTTGCAATTACTTTATAATCCCAAGCAGGCATAAGAATTTCTTTACCGGATTTTTCTGTTTTAATTTTTTTAAACACTGTTAAAATATTACCGGGTCTTAAAAAGCCGTCTAAATCAGATAAAGTAATGTATTGACCATCAACTTTTGTTATTTTAAATTGCGTATTTTTGAATTGGACTTCTTTTTGTATTGATTCGGCTAATTTTGTCAAAATGTTTTTTGTTACGATTTCATAATTGGCTTCATCACTAAAACGGACTGTGCCTGTAACCTTATTTATCATTTCATCATCAACGCATTTTGAATATGTGATTCTTCCTGCTTTATCAAAAATTACTCCGCAGGCAATCATTGCATATTTATCAACATTATAATATGCTTTGTTTGATTTGAATTGTGCGTATGCAGGAGGTAGGAAATACAGCTTTAAAAAATAATCGGGCAAGGTGCGATTATATGTATTTTTGCTTTTGAAATCCATATTTAAAGATACAAGAACATCTTGCATATCATAAAAAGTTTTATCAGTTGTTATTAAAGAAAATTCAGCTTCATTACCAAGCGCTGCGGAAAACAAGCTGTACAATTTTTCATTATTAAAATCATTTATAAACAAGACTTTAGGTTTTTTAAGCTGAGTAATACTGCTATTTGCAAATTTACTAAAATTACCTCCAGTGTTTGGCTTGCCAAGAACTTTTTTGCTATTGAATAATCAATATCAGAATAAACAACAGAAAGTTGATTCATTTTTTCATCAGACAATAAATCGCCTTTTGTTATGCCTGTTTCAACCCCTTTATCCAAAACGTAAAAAGCTCTATAGGTGTCAATTATTTTTGTTGTAATACTAAATGGCTTAAAATCAACGCTTGCTTGTTTTATAAGATTTTCAACAGTTTGGTTAAAATTTTGTTCATATAAATTTGTTATCGTATTTTTGCGAATTTCTTCATCATTTTCAAATGTTGTTTCATATTTGAAATAACTTGTTAACGGATAAGAATATAAAGTTTCTCCACTTGCCATATTTACAAAATTAACACTCATAGTAAGCGGCAAGTAAATATCAAGTAAACTTTCAGATTTTTTAACATAATATTCAGAGGCTCTTGGGATATGAATATAAGCTGCAAAAGTTTTATATTTTGTTTGGTCTGAAATTTCATAATTTGAACCGGGGAAATATTTATTAAATTGGGATAAATATTTATTTGTAAAATTGTTTCTGTTTTGAACAAAAACCTTTTGAAAAGCCGAATTATCAAGATTTTTATTTATAAACA
>JAMPEH010000416.1 GCA_023665245.1 Muribaculaceae bacterium | reverse complement strand
TATTAGAATTTCAAGCCCGAGATTATCTCCTCGGCTTTTTCAAGGTCGTTGCGGTTCACGAGAACTCTATAACACGGTGGAAGAAAGGGTAGCAGGGAAGAAATAGTCTCATTGATGACCTGGGCTTCTATGCCGTTGGTTTGCAATACTCCACATACAATGTGGGCTTGTACATCGGTTTCAAAAACACCTGCCACCACTATCTCGTCATTAGATTTCATTGTTCAACGGTTGAATGTCGCTTTATTGCAATTTTGAAAATTATTATCTTTGTGCAAAAATAAGAAATTATGTCAAAACCACTCATATTAATATCCAACGATGACGGCATCGATGCCCCCGGTTTGAAAATTTTAGTTGATTGTGTCAGAGAAATGGGTGATGTTGTTGTGGTGGCTCCTGACGGTCTTCGCTCAGGTCAATCGTCGGCAATGACGTTCAATTCGCCATTGCGTATTAATGAACACCCCGACTATAATGGCGCGGTAATGCGTTCTGTTACCGGAACTCCGGTCGATTGCGTTAAACTTGCCATGCATGCCGTGGTGCCTCGAAGACCCGACCTGATGCTGTCGGGCATTAATCATGGTTCCAACGCGGGAAACTCCATTATCTATTCCGGCACTATGGGGGCTGCTATGGAAGCCTGTATGCTTGGCATTCCTGCAATAGGATATTCGCTTCTTGACCATTCTTGGTCATCGGATTTTTCGGAGTGTCTTCCTTTCGTAAAGGATATCACATCGGGTATTCTCACTAAGGGTCTGCCTGACGGAGTGTGCCTTAATGTCAATTTCCCCGCCGGAGTGAAAATTGAGGGAATGAAGGTGGTGCGTGCAGCAAAAAGTTATTGGACCGAGGAGTATAAGGAGTATGTGGACCCTCATGGCAAACCGTTTTTCTGGTTGACCGGCAGGCAAGTTAATCAGGAACCCGATAATGACGCGACAGATCTTTATTGGCTGTCACGCGATTATGCTACCGTTGTGCCGGCGAGAGCCGACCAAAATGCAACAGATATTCTGCCTGTTATCGAAGAGATTCTTCGTCGATAAAATCGAGTTCGTCGATAAGTCGGGCTGCTAATGATGCAACCGCCGTGCAGTTGTCATTTTTCAAGGAGTCGGCTATCTTGCGCGCCACTGTCGCCGATTCAGGCAAAAGATTGAACAATAGTCGCAGAGAGGCATATCGAAGATTAGGTTCGTCGGACGACGCCAATGATTCTGTCATCTGCAACGAGAAGTGGCATTTGCGCAACAGTTTGTGGCAGAGATTGTCGATAATCTCTAATGTCGGAGCCTCACTGAGCCATAGCATCGCTTTCTCCGGTGACATCTCTTCAATGGGAAATATCATTGGCGCAAGAAGCATGCTTTCGCGGGTAGTGGTATTGCTCCAAAGTTTCAATGCCATATCGCTATTTGTTCCGACTCGTGTCGCAATTTCTTGAAGTTGAGGTAAATTAAGTCCGAAAATTATACGGTAGTTCAAGCCTGAACGCCTTAGATTGTCGGCAATAACCCCATTGCGCATGGCGAAGAAGTCGCGTTTAATCAGTTGAAGCTCGTTGTATTCTGTCATTTTTTTAGTAGATGATTTTATCGAGAATATTGGTTAATTTGGCAATAGCTATTCCATAGTTTGTCATTGCGACTTGTTGTTGTCGTGCTTTTTCAACTCGGTTTATTACGTATCGACGGTTGAACATGCATGCCCCACAGTGGATTATAAGGTCATAATTGGTCAGCTTTTCGGGAAAATCTGTACCGGTTACGAAATCGATTTTCGGAGTCGAGCCGATGTATCTTGTAAGCATTGCCGGTATTTTCATCCTGCCAATGTCTTCTGATTGAGGAACATGAGTACAAGCTTCGGCAATCAGTATGCGTGAATCGGATGTCAGGCGGTCTATCGTGGCGGCACTCTCCACAAAGTAATTGATATCGCCTTTATGTGCTGCCATGAGAACGGAGAACGAGGTTAACCTGCTTTCTTTGGGTTTATGTTCCCATACGGTTTTAAAAACCTGTGAATCAGTTATAATGAGGTCGGGTGGAGTGATGAGTTTTTTTAATGTCTCATCCATTGTTTCCGGTGTGGCGCAATGTATGATGCAGCCTCGGTCGAGTAGCTCCCGCAGGGTCTGTACCTGAGGCAGTATTAGCCTGCCGCGTGGTGCTGAGGAGTCCTGGGGCATCACAAGCATGACGGAGTCTCCACGACCGACGAGATTTCCGAGAATAGTTCTCTCTGCGAAATCAGGAGGCAATACCCGTAGTATAGCATCCACCAACCTCTCGCGACTGCCGTCGTCGGCGATACAACTTATTCTAACCGTGTTATCGTTATTTTCTACGGTGGAGCAGGGTCGTTGTAAATCAGACTTGTTGGCGACTTCTATCATTGGCAATTTTCTGCTGATAACCATGTCGCGCCATTGCGATTCTACCGGTGGATTTTCTCCAATTAGCAGCAGCACGATGTCGGCGCGGTCAAGTGCTTTCGTGGTCGACTCCATGCGCCTGCTTCCCAATTGTCCCATATCGTCGAATCCGGCTGTGTCGATAAACAAGCAGGGACCTATAGTCGGAAGCTCTATCGACTTTGTGACACAATCGGTCGTGGTGCCGGCTATTTCCGACACCAATGCCACTTGTTGCCCAGTCATCATGTTTATGACAGATGATTTGCCGCTATTGCAGGCTCCTAATAATACTATTTGCAGCCTATTGGCATTTGGGGTATCGTTGAGTGAGGTCATCTTGATATCAGAATCTGAAGTCTCGTTTCCCGCTTTCAATATTCGACAGATAGCCGGCTGTCATTTCTCTTACCTTTTGGTGAGGAATGGCGAGCAATTCGCGGTTGATTATTTCAAGTCCTTTGGCTTTAGTTGAGGCAGAGGCATAATCTTCAAGGTATTCTTTAAGCGTTATCAATGCGTTGGGACCGCAGCAGTTGGCAATCTGTCCTTTTTTTACAAGCGACATGAACCGGTCGCCGGTGCGACCTTCACGGTAGCATGCCGTACAGAAGCTAGGTATATGACCTGTTTCCAAAAGCCACTCGACAACTTGGTCGAGAGTACGGGTGTCAGAAACGTCAAACTGGGCTGAGTTTTCGTGTTGCGCAGTGTCGAC
>JAMPEH010000415.1 GCA_023665245.1 Muribaculaceae bacterium | reverse complement strand
GAATGTTTCAGTCTTCATATTTCATCATATTTTCCATATCGGTAAAACCACATTCTCTGTAAAGAGGTTTTGCCATATCCGTCGATTCGAGATAAATCTTTCCGCAACCGTGCGCTTTTGCCATATTAACGAGACGATCCACTATCTTCCCGGCAACTCCATGATTGCGGTATGGTTCACGCACATAGATGTTCATCACATAGGCGCATTTGCCCGATGGATTATCAGGTGAGGGTAATTCCTCCGAAAGGCAGACTGCCCCGACACCGACATCCTCGCCATCAATTGATGCCACAAACGCCTGATGTGTTTCGTCAGGAATGTGTCGCCTGTAATATTCTCTGTTGGCATCGAGCAAAGCATCGACGGCTTCAATGCCAAAGACATTGAATACAACCTCCTTTCGCCACTTCATCAGCGTTTCAATATCGTACACTCTTCGAAGTTCAGTCATCATACTCCTCCCTCTTTCATTACAATAGGCAACGCATCCATATCCACTTTGCCGTGTTGGTTGATTGGAATGTCCCTGACCTCGACAAAAAATTCAGGTATCATAAAATCGGCAAGTTCAGATTTCAGATACTCCTTGATGTTGTGCAGGGTGCACTCCTTTCTACTGACAGGGATTAAGTATGCCACAAGATAGGCCAACCCATAGTCGTCGGTGAAGGCCCGGACAATTCCCCGCTCAACACATGGGCAGGTGTTCAGCACGTTTTCGACCTCCTCCGGCTCTACACGTTTGCCCAAGATCATCACCTGATCGTCACGGCGGTGCAGAAACACAAGATTGCCGTCGGGCAGATAATATCCCATATCGCCACTCCGGTACAAACGTGTCCCGTCTGAGAGAGTAACAAAATTCTTGCTTTCGGGTGGATTTCCGACATAGCCCCTCGACACTCCTTCTCCGAAGATGCAGATCTCGCCCACTTCACCTTGTTGGAGTTCATTCAGATTATCATCCATGACCTTAACTGATACTCCCTTTACAGGATGTCCTACGGGGAATGTACCGTCGGCGAGCAGCTCGGCATTGTCGCAGCGATAGTAATTGGAGCAAACGGTGGTTTCCGAGGGACCGTAAGTATTGTAGATTTCAGGATCCATACAGCGCAACCGGTCAATGTAAGCCTCGCGAAGCACATCGCCACCGCTTACGAGAAGACGCAACGATTTTGGCAGGGACTTCAGTTTGTTCATCTCGGCAAGGAGATATGGGAAGCCACTTATCACTGTGACACCATGTCTCTCTACAAAATCCATCAAAGCTGACAATCCGCTCTTCATAACTTCAGCCGATGGAATGGCAAGTGTCGCGCCATTTAGCAAAGTGGTGAAAACTTCCTCTACAAAAATGTCGAAGGAGCATACCGAATATTGCAGCATGACATCGCCGGGCTTTACATGAAACTCAGCCTCGAATGCCTCAGCATAGTTCACCACGCTGTGGTTTTCCACTTCTACCCCTTTCGGTCGGCCAGTTGTGCCGGAAGTATAGAGGATATAGGCCAAGCCGTCGGGAGTTGAACGGTCAGGAAATGATTCCGATACAGGTTTCAAATCCTTGCAATAGGCATCGTCTATTACCAGTTTCACCCCGGCTGTCTTCATCATGTATTTTATACGGTCTTCAGGCAGTGACTTTTCAGCCGGGACGTATGCCGCACCGCTTTTGAGCACAGCGAGCATCGAGGCAATCATCTCGATACCGTGTGACATGACGATGCCGACAAACCGATAATGTTCGTCATGAAACTTGGCAAGTATGGCATCGACCAATTTGTCAAGCTCGCGATAAGTCAACTCGCGGCCATCTTCCACAATTGCGATGGTTTCGGGCTGAATGTCAACCATACGCTTAAAGCGACTGTAGATTGTGTCTCCCATAATACTTATATCGTTTTTGGGGTTTCTTTGGAAAATAAACAATTCAACCCTGCATTTTGCATGAGACAAATCGTGACAAAAACAGCACTTTTAGTGCCGGATGATTGATTTTTTCACACATTCAACAACATTGATGAACAGTGTGCCGTTAATATAGCATACGAAATCCTTTGATATGAACAAAATTTCCCCAATACCCGTATATCAATTTGAGGAACAGCAACTGTGTCCTCCGGTGAACATATTCACAATCGAGGAACTGAGAAATAATCTTGATTCCTGCCCGATATACCGCGACAGTTTCTATACTGTTTATCTGGTTGAGGAGGGAAACCCAGCCGTAAATCTCCGTTCATGTTTGCAGATTCGAGGCACTTCCCACGTATCAAGCGATTGATGGGCGATATGTATCAGGATTGTCAGGATTCCCTTATTCCGGTTGATGTGAAGAAGCATCATTCATTACCGGGAGAGTTGCAAGACGATGATGAGAATGGAGGCTGGAAATGCTTAAGATGTGGAATCTGATACACGGTTGTCACCGCAAGAGTGAGGGTTGCAAAAATTGCTATGTCTTTGCCCGCGACGAACAACACGGCATTGACACAAACATTGTGCATAAGACTTTGACATTTGACCTCCCATTGAAACGTGACAGATACAAAAATTGGAAGATTCCATCAGGGAGCATGGTGATGACCTGTTTCTCATCCGACTTCTTTATCGAAGAAATGGATGAGTGGCGCAGCGAAGCATGGGACATGATGCGGATTCGAAATGACCTTAGATTTTACATTGTGACCAAACGCCCGGAAAGAATGCTGGAATCACTCCCCGAATATTGGAACGAAATCAAAGACCGTATATTCCTCTGCTGCACAATGGAAAGCCAACGGCGAGCCGATGAACGGTTGCCAATCTTTAAATCATTACCGCTCGTCCACAAGGATATCATTGTTGAGCCTATGCTTGAGTCAATCGACTTCAGAGGACAGTTAGACGGAATAGACAGCGTTACAGTCGGCGGCGAGTCAGCGAAATATGCGAGACCATGTCATTATAATTGGGTATTGGATATACGCGGGCAATGTATTGAAGCCGGCATACACTTTCACTTCAAGCAGACAGGTGGAAATTTCATAAAGGATGGAAAGACCTATAAGATGAATCATAGACTCCAGATGTCGCAGGCATCTAAACAATAGTTCGTTAATTTTTTAATTTCAGAAGATATGCTGTAAAACATATTCAA
>JAMPEH010000414.1 GCA_023665245.1 Muribaculaceae bacterium | reverse complement strand
CAGGAGTGGAATAGGAAATCGAATCCGGGCAGTTTCCTGGCGAAAGATTATCTGGATCAGTTTAATTATTATATCAATCGGGAGGGAAATATCGACTGGGGGCTTTCCTATCATCCCTACAACTCCCCGTTGTATGACCCTTATGCGTGGAACGGTCCTGCCGTGTGGGTGAAGGACAGTATCTCCACCCCCTACATCACGATGCAGAATATCGACATCCTGATCGATTACATGCACCAGCAGAAGTTCTTAAGTCCCTCCGGCCAGGTCAGGAGCATATCGCTTGCGGAGATCGGCTACACTTCCAGCTTCGGGGATGACAAGCAGGAGGCGTCGGTCGCATACGGTTATCTGAAAGCGGCGTCCCTGCCGGATGTGGATGCGTTTATGCTGTTCCGCCAGACCGATGACGCCCATGAGATGGAGAGCCATCTGGCGCTGGGGCTGTATGATTTGAATGGCAATAAAAAACCCGCCTACCAGATCTACAAGAACCTCGGCACAGCCAATGCGGCGGCGGCCAAAGCGAGGGCGTCGGAGATCATCGGTATGGACATCGACCAGATGATCGCCGAGAATGTCATGTGGACGAGGAGCGGAAGCGGCGTGGTACAGTAGGAAGAGCCTGCGGGCAGGATTGCCATAAAAAGATTGTCACGGATGCCGGAGTCCGTTCATACCTTATAGCATATGGATGAACCTATGGCTGGAAGGAGCAGGAACGATTATGGCGATCGGGTATCTGAAGATGCAGGCGCGGACCGCGCACGATGCACTGCCGCTGCGCGGGGTGCAGATCAGGGTGCTGGACGATGAGGGCAACCGGGTCTATGAACTGACAACAGACGAAAGCGGGGAAACGCGGAGTGTGCCGCTCGAGACGGTGGATAAGAGGTATTCACAGAATCAGGATTTTACGGGGACACCTTATGTAACATACAATGTACTTGCTCAGGCGGAAGGATTCCATTCTCTCTATGTCTCAGACATACCTGTCTTTGACGGGGAGGCGGCAGTCCTTCCGCTTGCGCTTGTCCCGATGCAGCGGGATCAGCGGAGTGCGGAGCAGACGCAGATCACGGTCGGCGGCATGGCGGTGGGAATGCGGCAGGAGCGGGAGCCGGAGCAGGCAGGCACGGTGGAGGCGCCCCAGGTTCTGCGCCAGGTGGTGATCCCGAACCCGATCACGGTGCACTTGGGGACGCCGGACGCCTATGCCTCCAACGTGCAGGTCTCTTTTCCGGACTATGTGAAAAATGTGGCGAGCAGCGAAATCTATCCCACGTGGCCCGACGCGGCACTGCGCGCCAACATCTATGCGATCATCACGTTCGCGCTGAACAGGGTGTACACCGAGTGGTACAGGAGCAGAGGATACAATTTCGATATTACGAACAGCACCGCTTACGACCAGTATTTTGTCTACGGCAGGCCGATCTATGATTCCGTCAGCAGGATCGTCGATGAGATCTTTAACGAATATGTCCGCAGGCAGGGGCAGGAGGCGCCCTATTTTACGTCCTTTTGCAACGGCACCACGTCCACCTGCACGGGGATGTCCCAGTGGGGGACCGTGACGCTGGCAAATCAGGGCTATACGCCCATTCGAATCCTGCGCTATTATTATCCGAACGATATCGAGATCGCGGAGACTGACGCGGTTTCCGGAGCGGTGACTTCCTACCCGGGAACGCCGCTTAAGACGGGCAGCAGCGGGCTGGACGTGCAGACGGTGCAGACCTGGCTGAACCGAATCCGGAGAAACTATCCGGCGATTCCCGTGATCACTGACGAGGCGGGCGTGTTTGGCGAAAGCACGGAAGCGGCGGTAAGGAAGTTCCAGAGTATTTTCAACCTGGCGGTGGACGGCGTGGTGGGGAAATCCACGTGGTACAAGATTTCCAGCCTCTACACGGCGGTCACAAGGCTTGCCGAGCTCGACAGCGAGGGAACCAGTATCGGTATCGGAACCGTGCCGCCGTCCGCCGTGCTCAGGCAGGAGTCGAGAGGGCAGGATGTGATTACCCTGCAGTATCTGCTGAATGTGATCGGGGAATATTATCCCGGCATCCCGGAGGTGTCCCAGGACGGCATCTTCGGCGGGGGCACACAGCAGGCCGTCATCGCTTTCCAGAGGCAGATGGGGCTTGCCGCCGACGGGGTCGTAGGCGCCGCTACGTGGAACGCGCTGTACAAGACCTATCAGGGAATCCAGCAGAATGTAAAACCAGGGACGACGCCTTCGCCGGAGCCTGGCGGCAGCGTTATCACATACACGGTCCGCTCCGGGGATACGCTGTGGCTTCTGGCAAATCGGTATGGCACCACGGTGAGCGCGATCAAGAGCCTGAACGGGCTGACCAGCGACAACCTGCAGGTCGGGCAGGTTCTCAGGATTCCGGCCACGCAGACGTCTTCGTATTTTCAGTACACGGTTCGCTCCGGGGATACGCTGTGGCTTCTGGCGAACCGGTTTGGCACCATGGTGAGCGCGATCAAGAGCCTGAACGGGTTGTCGAGCGATGCACTGCGGGTCGGACAGGTGTTGAAGATTCCCAATTAAAAAGTCTTACCCTATAGGAGAGTAAACAAATTGATCGGCAGCAGGAAGAGGTTCCGCAGCCGGTCAATTTGTTTATACCTGCGCCGAAAAAGAAAAGGATCGATGTCGTGCAAAAAAGCTTGACAAACAATTAAATAAATGTTTAAATGTTCATATAGTCAAATATCCCACAAAATGTGTCCGGCCCTTCGCCAGATGAAACAAAGTGCGGGGCGGCAGGCGATACATGAGATTGTGACGGGAAAGGGAGAGCGATCATGACAAAGAAACAAAAGAAGATATTGGTCCGTATCCTGATATCGGCGGTGCTGGTAATCGGATTTTCGTTTATTCCGATGGACAATTCCTATGTCCGGCTGGGGCTTTTTTTGATACCGTACTTGCTTATCGGATACGATATTCTCAGGAAGGCGGTGCTGGGAATCCTGCACGGGGAAGTGTTCGATGAGAATTTTCTGATGGCGGTCGCCACGGTTGGAGCGATTATCCTGGGAGAGTACGTCGAGGGTACGGCGGTTATGCTGTTCTATCAGATCGGGGAGCTTTTCCAGGGCTATGCGGTGGGAAAGAGCAGGAGAAATATCACCCAGCTGATGGATAT
>JAMPEH010000413.1 GCA_023665245.1 Muribaculaceae bacterium | reverse complement strand
AAGAATATGAGGGAGTCGGTCATTGTGCACTCGGCTATGTAGATGGCGATTATCCACAGCCTCCTGAAATAAAAGAAAACAGGGTTTTCTATGTTAAGTAGGGTATGCCAAGCTTCTGCGTCAGGCAACAGCTTTTTTCCCTGCATGAAAGAAGAAATTAAGCATATATAGGAGAAATGAAATGTACGCACTATTACTTGCACTTATTTAGCGTTTATCAGCCTTGGGCTTCCAGATTCGCTGCTTGGTTCAGGATGGCCCGTTATGCATGGCGACCTGAATGTGCCGATATCATTTATGGGAATTGTGTCCATGGTTATATCAGGTGGAACGATTGTTTCCAGTATTTTGTCGGACAGGCTGACAAGGAAGCTGGGCACCCGTATTGTGACGGTATGCAGCGTTTTCCTTACAGTAATTGCCCTGCTTGGATTTTCATTTTCGACGAAGTTTTGGATGCTTCTTGCATTTGCCGTCCCATATGGTCTTGGTGCGGGAGCAATTGACGCTGCATTAAATAATTATGTTGCCATTCACTACACATCAAGGCATATGAGCTGGCTCCACTGCTTTTGGGGTGTGGGAACGATTGTAAGTCCCTTTGTGATGAGCTACGCATTGACAAATGCCACATGGAACAGTGGGTATCGCATTTATTCAGCTTGGCATTGGCGTGATTCTTCTTGCCACGCTGCCCGTCTGGAAGCTTCACCAGCAGGCAGATGAGGAAAATGCAAAAAGCATGGGAATTATGGATGCACTGAAAATAAAAGGGGTTCCCAGCCTGTTAATGGGATTTTTTGCTTACTGTGCCGCTGAGGCAACTGCAATGAATTGGGCGAGTACCTATTTGGTTGAGGTGAAGGAAATAACCACGGAGCAGGCGGCAAGGTTTGCATCCCTGTTTTATATTGGCATGACTGTTGGCAGATTTTTGGGTGGCTTTATTATGAATAAGCTTGGTGACCGTAAAATGATTATTTTAGGCACCTGCATTTTGTCCTGTGGTATTATTTCACTGCTCATTCCTGTGGAAAATCCGACGGTATCACTGATTGGGTTTATTGTTATTGGACTTGGCTGTGCACCGATATATCCCTGTATTATCCATTCCACACCGGGTAATTTTGGTGCCGAAAACTCAGGAGCGATTATCGGAATCCAAATGGCAAGTGCGTATGTCGGCTCTACATTTATGCCGCCGCTGTTTGGACTTTTGGGAAATGCAATCAGCTTCAGGATAATGCCGTTTTATCTGTTGGCATTTATGTTATTGATGATTTGCATGATAGAACACATGTTTAAAATGACATCACGGAAAGCGGAAGCATCGGAATGATTATAAGTGCAGGAGGGTGGACGATACCGTGTAGGATATAAAGATTATTTTGAAGGAATAAGCTATGCCCAAAAGGCATTGATAGAAATAGAAAATAGGCTTTAGACATTTTAAATAGGCTGGATTATAATATAGGTGTTCCCAAAGGGGAGCACCTATATTTTGCTTTGGAGAGGAGCAAGCATATTTTTTGAAAATCAAAAGAGCTAATTGAAATAGGAGGAAACACAAATGAAAATAACAGTGTTAAAGGGAAGCCCCCACAAAAACGGTTCTTCTAATCTGTTGGCAGAGCAATTTATAAAGGGTGCAGAGGAAGCAGGACATGAAATGACAATTTTGGATGCTGCCCATATGGATATGCATCCATGTCTTGGCTGTGAGCACTGCGGAATGAATGGAGCATGTGTACATAAGGATGACAACCATATAATTCGTGACGCACTGCTGGAAACGGATATGGTTGTGTTTGTTACACCGATTTATTATTTTGGCATGTCAGCACAGCTCAAAATGGTAATTGACCGCTTTTACAGCTATACGACACGTCTGTCAGGCAGGCACATAAAGGCGGCTCTTATAACGGCTGCTTGGGACTCCAACGAAGACGTAATGCCTTATACGGCAGAGCATTACAAAAAGCTGTGCCGATATATGAATTTTGAAAATGTTGGTATGGTGCTGGGAACAGGGTGTGGCACACCTTCCATGACGCAGGGAACAAGACACATGAAGGTGGCTTATGAGCTTGGTAAATCAATATGCTAAAGATAGCTGGTAACTATAAATAAAAAGGGCTTGTCATGGGTAAACAACTATGTGCCTTAAATCTTTATTGCGGCAGTCCCAGACAAATCACCAAAATAATTTCTTAAATATGATGTTCAAAAGGAGGAAAGAACAATGAAAAAAATAGTAGCTGTTTTAGTAGCAATTTTTATGATAGCATCGCTGACAGCCTGTGGTGGAAAAAATAACGATGCAATAGACAGCAGTGGACAAGGAAGCAATATGACAGAAAATGAAGCGGCAGACAAAGACACAAATGATTCAGATAACGCATCTGCAACAAGCACAAGCGAAACGGATATTGAGAACAGCACGGCTGAGCAATCGACAGATTCCCAGTCTGGCGATACGAAAGCAGGCACGAAAATATTAGTTGCTTATTTTTCGGCGACAGGTAATACAAAAAAGCTTGCGGAGTATGCGGCGGATGTAACGGGAGCCGATTTGTATGAGATTGTTCCACAGGAGCCGTATTCCGATGCGGACCTTGATTATGGGGACAAAAACAGCCGTTCCACAAGGGAAATGGATGATTCGTCCTGCCGTCCTGCGATTAGTGGCAGCGTATCAGGTATGGAGGACTACGACATTATTTTCATCGCATATCCGATTTGGTGGGGACAAGCCCCAAGAATTATTAGTACGTTTATGGAAAACTATGACTTTTCGGGAAAGACGATTGTGCCGTTTTGCACATCTGGCAGCAGTGGAATCGGCTCAAGTGCGGCAAATCTTCACTCACTTACAGCAGACTCTGCTGTATGGCTTGACGGAGACCGATTAAGCAGCAGTACCTCCCGTGAGGATATGGCTGCTTGGATTAACGGACTTGGGTTAGATATTAACGTGGAATAATGAAGGGTTGTGTCAAGTTTTTTATGAAAACAAAACAGATGTTTAAAAGAATATTCTTGCAAGACGGCTTCACCTGTTTGCCTCGTACTGGGGCTTGATTTTGATGTCAGCACATCTGGGATTGAAATGGAGTGCAATGCTTAGTGCAGGAAGAAAACTATTTCATCTGAAAAAGGACAATG
>JAMPEH010000412.1 GCA_023665245.1 Muribaculaceae bacterium | reverse complement strand
TATAGATTCATACGCGCTATGGCTGAAGTCAAGGCGTTTATCTCCTGACCGAATACTTTTACACCTTGCCACGGCTCGCCCTTTTCTCGCAGATAGTCGAGACATTTCACCAACATGCCGCCGGAACCACATGTGGGGTCATAAATGCTTTCTCCCGGTTTCGGCCGGAGTATCTCGGCCATTAGGGTTACGACAGTGCGGTTGGTATAGAACTCTTGGGCAGTGTTACCGGCATCATCTGCAAACTTGCCGATAAGATACTCGTAGGCTTGGCCCATCTCATCGGCAGGACATGCGGCAATTGAAAGGTTATGGACTGAAAAGTCCTCGATGAGCGAAGTGATGATATGGTCGGGCATTTTTGCTTTATTCGTCCAAATGTCCTTGGGTCCGAATATGCCTTCAAGCCCACCCACGATGCGCCCGTCGGAGTGTACTCCGGGATTCGACTGCTCTATGGCGATAAACGCTTCGACAAGTCGCTGACCAACATTTTCAGTTACGGCACGAACGTCACGCCAATGTGCTCCTTCCGGAATTTTTATGGCAAAATCCTCGGCTTGCATATTGGCGTATTCAACACCGCCCTCTGCAACATAATCATTGAACTGCTCGTCAAACACATCGCTGATGCGCTTGAAAAACAGCAAGGGGAAAATATATTCTTTATAGCCTGTAGCATCGATCTGTCCTCGCAGACGAGTGGCAGCTCCCCAGAGAAACTGCTTCATTTCGTCAAGCGTGAGCCGACGTACTTGCTCCGGCATGTCATATTCTTTTGTTGCGCTCATAGTGTTGCATTTATGAGTGATGAAAATTCTTTTTCAGCGGTTTCGACATCGGCGATTGCCTGACGAAATTCAGCAAGCACCTCTGCGTATGGTCGAATCTCTTCCTTATGATACTGCACATAGCGGTTCGGCGATAGATTCCAATCCTTTTCCTCAATCTCTTTGAGACTGACAACTCTGGAAAAGTCCTCTACATCAGCGTAATCGGTGTAAAGCTTATATATCCGGTCAATATCTTCAGGAGTGAGGACATTCTGCGCACGGCGTGGTGTCAGAATTTTGGTTGCATCTATCATTAGGATGCGAGCTGAATGAGCAGCCGGTTTCAATTTCCGCAAAATCAAGAAGCACGGTGAAAGTCCGGTGCCATAGAACAACTTGTCACCAAGGGTCACGACAGCCTCAATCATATCTGACTCTATCAGTTGTCGCCGCATGTCTTTTTCGTTATTGCGGAACAAAACGCCTTGTGGCATCACCACTGCCATCTTACCCAACACCTTTGATGCAGTCTTGCCATCGCTCATCGAGCTGACCATGTGTTGAATCCAAGCGAAATCACCGCATGAGTCTGATGGTGTGCCATAGATATTGCGACTATATCGGTCGCTGCTCCATTCCGTAGAACCCCATTTCTCCAACGAGAAAGGAGGATTGGCTATGACGTTATCGAATTTGGCTATGGCACCACCGGCTAAAATCTTTGGAGTACGAAGTGTGTCGCCTTGCATGACGTTGAAGTCGGATGCGCCATGAAGAAAGAGGTTCATCTTAGCGATAGCGGCATTGACAACGTTTTTCTCCTGACCAAAAATCGAGCCGCAGCAAAGACTGTCGTGTTTCATGTGGCGAACAGCCTCAATGAGCATACCACCCGAGCCACAAGCCGGATCATAAACGGTCTCGCCCGGTTTGGGGTCGAGTATTCTAACAAGCAACTGCACTACAGGTCGTGGGGTGTAAAACTCTCCGGCCTGCGCTTTTGAGTCATCGGCAAATTTCTTCAGGAGGATTTCATACGCATCGCCCATTAGGTCGGCAGCATAGTCGTTGTTTCCAAGTTTACGTGTAGAAAGATGCTCAATTAGGTCGCGAATTTTGCTATCGGGGAGCGAGGCCTTATCGGTCCATTTCTGTGCAGAAAATGTAGATAACACTCCGTAGAGAGTATCCGGATTTGCCAATTCAATCTTACGCATAGCGTTCACTATGGCTGCACCGAGGTTTTCGGAGCGTTCGCGTATGTCGTTCCAACTACAACCTTCCGGAATTACAAAACGATGCTGCTCAGGCAATGACGCAAACTCAATGTCGCCACCACTCATATCAAGAGCGGCCTCAGTCTCTTCGTCATATACATCGCTTATGCGCTTATAGTAGAGTAATGGCGTAATATACTCCTTGAAATTGTCCTGCGACACAGGGCCGCGAAGCTTATTACAAGCCTCATAAAGATAATTGTACAGATCCTGAGCACCGGTTAATTCTTTCTGAGCCTTGGCTTTCTTGGGCTTCTTGGGCTTTGCGGCAGGAGTTTCCAATTCCGGGAATAAACTATTTTGAGTTTCCATATCACACGTCTTGCTTTAGTTGACTTGAGGCAACTCTAAAATAAACATACTCCGGTTCCTCAACACAATTTGAGTTGAGTAAATCTTTTATATCAACATGAAGCAACTCTGCAATCTGCCACAAACATTCAAGACTCGGCTGAGAGGTGTTTGTACACCATTTTGACACTGTAGCCGGGTCTTTACCAATCTGTTCAGCAAGCCATTTACTCTTGACTTTCTTTTCTGCGAGAACTATTTTCAAGCGATTTATGTCGTTTGCCATATATCAATAAATTTCTTCTGACGCAAAGTTAGTGAAAATTTGCGAAGTGGCAAAGACTTTATGTTTTCAAACATATAAAATTGCCCCACATACAATTCTTGAGGGAATTATATGTAGGGCTGAAGGAATTATGGGATAAATAGGGCTAAGATTTCAGTACAGCGGCGCTGGTAGAGGCCTTTGTGGAATTTGCCGTGGTAGTGGCAGTGGGAGGTGTAGGCGGCGCGGATGTTGCGGTTGCCGGATTTGAGGAGTTTGAGGACGCGGCTTTTGTTGACTACGCCGGGGCCGCAGTTGTAGGCTAAGGCTCCGAGAAGGACGCTGTCACGTCCGTATTGGGAGTACATGCCGCAGAATTTGCGGAAGTCTTTGCGGAGCAGAGCGTCGGCTTGGGCTTCGGTGAGTTGGCAACCTTTTCGGTAGGGTTCGCCGGGTAGAACTCTATGACCGTAGCCTACATAGGGCCAATCTTTGGGTCGGTGAAGGGTCTCAAACTTTTTGATTATCAGTATGGCTCGCTCAAATAGAGGGAGTTCCAT
>JAMPEH010000411.1 GCA_023665245.1 Muribaculaceae bacterium | reverse complement strand
CGTTTTTTCATTATATTTATTTCTGTAGTACAAGTCAATAATCTTTGCACAAAATTCACAGAATCTACACAAACCAATGCAAGCCACATACCCCGCGGGATACATGGCTTGCAATCCTGTACCTTATTCCATTTTCTTAAGTCCATTCCGAAACGCTCTCCGCTGAAGACGCGGACGGAACCTGGAGTTTTTCGAAGGAATCCTCCCGTTTTCCCCTGCGGCCAGGGAATTTATGCCGCATCACTTCGCCGTAATACTGATCGCATGCATGTAAGCATCCTCACCGCGCGCGCAGGTAACTGTGACCCGGCTGTCCTCCAACAGGACCTTGCAGCCGGTAATGCTCTGCACCGTGTCCAGCTTCAGCTCCATATCTCCCGCCGAAGTATTCAGATGCATAATGTTCTCGCCGGATTCGGATGTTACGGTTCCGGTCACGCTTGACGGCGAAGACGTGTCGAGCGATGCCGGCGTCACGCTCTCCTTCGAGCCGACAATCACCGCTGCATGCATGTAGGCGTCCTCGCCGCGGTAGACAGACACCGTCATCTTTCTGTCTGGTATGAGAAACATTCCGTTTCTGGTGTCAGTATTGCCATCGATCACGATCTGCATCTCCCCGTAGGTGGTGGTCAAATACAGCAAATCTGCTCTGGTCTTTTTCCCCACCGTTCCGGTGACCGTCGTGGTATCGACGCGCACCACTGATTCCGGCGCCGGAGTGAGCGCGGTCACCGACGCGGCAGCCGTGTTGCCCTCCGCTCCCGCCTGCGTACCTCCGTCGGAGATGCTGACCGCATGAATGTATGCGTCCGAGCCCCGCTCGCACACGATGCGGTAAGACTTGTTTGCCACCAGAACAGAGCAGCCGCTCATGTCCGTGGCGGGATCCATCTTGATCTCCATATCGCCCTGTTCGGTTTTGACATACAGCACGTTGTCTGTCGATTTCTCGCTGATCGTCCCGACCACCGTCGCGCTGGTCGAAGCATCCAGTGTGACGAGATCGCTCTCTGTGCTGCTGGTAATCTTAACCGCATGGAGATAACCGTCGGAACCATGCGACACCGATACGCTGATATGGCTGCCCGGCAGTATTACCTTGCAGTCGCTGGCGTCCGTACCGCTGTCCATCTTGATCTCCATATTTCCTTCTTTTGTAGCCAGATGCAATAATTCCGTCGTGGTCCCTGCCATAACGCTGCCCTGCACCGTCGCCACAACCTCTTCCGCCTGCGCTTCGATTCTATTCGCCGGATTCCATAAGATTCCAAGCGTCAGGCAAATCATCATTCCGAATCTTATCCTTCGTTTTTTCATAACACTCTCCATTCCTGAGCCGTCTCCCCTTCCCGGCTCAAACTGAATTATGTACAATCACAGCCTCCGCATAAATTCTTTACATGGAATTAAATTATGTAAATACCTTTATGTAAACTCATGATACTACATTTATGATGAAAAATCAATATAGATTCCAGATAAAGTATTTAAAGTATTTAATCAATTCTTTTTTCCACCATTCCAAAGCGCTCGGCCTTTCTCTTTTCACGTCCGTCATCGAGTTTACATAATGCGTTCTCCGCCCGGCAAAAAAACACGCGGAAAACATGCCGCGTTATGGTTGAAACCCTTCCGCTAATCTGCTAATATAAATATCCAGGCGGATTCATCGGATATCTACCGCAGGCAGACCAGTCTGGCGCCGATCCCGATATCGCCCGTCACACAGTACAAGAGAGGTATCCCCATGGCAGCACGCATCAAAAACATGACAGACGGAAAACCGTCCAAGCTTATTTTCGCCTTTGCGCTTCCGCTGATGATCGGCAACGTCTTCCAGCAGCTCTATACCGTCGTGGACACAATGGTTGTCGGAAAAGCGCTGGGTGTGAGCGCGCTCGCCGCACTCGGTGCCGCCGACTGGATGAACTGGCTGATGCTCGGCATCATTCAGGGAATCACGCAGGGTTTCGGCATCCTCATGGCGCAGGATTTCGGCGCCGGACGGCATGAGGATCTCCGGCGGACAGTGGGCTGCTCCGTCCTGCTCTCCCTGCTGTCCTCCATGCTTCTTCTGTGCGTCGGCCAGCTGATCGCCCGCCCCGTGCTCGGGTTCCTGCAGACGCCTCCCCAAATCCTCGAAAATGCCCTGCTGTACCTGCGCATTATGTATCTGGGCATTCCGGTCGTGATGGCATACAACCTGCTGGCAGCCATCCTACGCTCCCTGGGGGACGGCCAGACGCCCCTGCACGCCATGATCGTCGCGGCCATCGTCAACATCGTGCTGGACCTTTTGTTTGTGCTGGTTTTGCACTTCGGCATCAGCGGCGCCGCCGCCGCAACCCTGATCGCTCAGCTGATCTCCGGTCTTTTCTGCTTTTGCCACATCCGCAGGATAGAACTGCTGGCGCTCAGCTCCCGGGATTTCAGCCTGCAGGGCCGCCTGCCCGCCAAGCTGCTCACGCTGGGGTTCCCGATGGCATTCCAGAACGCCATCATCTCCATCGGCGGCATGATCGTACAGTTTGTAGTCAACGGCTTCGGCGTAATCTTCATCGCCGGTTTCACCGCCACCAACAAACTCTACGGCGTGCTGGAGGTCGCCGCCACTTCCTACGGCTATGCGATGGTCACCTACTCCGGACAGAACCTCGGCGCGGGCAGAGTTGACCGCATCCGCCGGGGCACCCGCGCATCCATCTGGATCTCGTTAGTCACTTCGGCGTTAATCGCCGCGGTGATGCTTCTTTTCGGCCGGGAAATCCTGAGCTGTTTCATCTCGGGAACAGCGGAAGAATTTCGGCAGACGCTGCAGATCGCTTACCACTATCTCGCCATTATGAGTATCTGCCTGCCGATCCTCTATCTTCTGCATGTGACGCGCTCCACCATACAGGGAATGGGCAATACTGTCCTCCCCATGGCTTCCGGCATCGCAGAATTTGTCATGCGGGCGGTGACGGCGATCCTGCTGCCCATGGTCATGGGACAGACGGGAATCTTCTATGCGGAAGTCATGGCATGGGCGGGCGCGGACGTAATCCTGCTATGCAGTTACTTCACCGTAGTCAGAAAAGCGGAGAAGCTTCTCTGCTCACAGCAGGAAAGCAACTCCGCCAAAAACTGACGCCGCCTATATTGGACCGGTCGGAAACTCACA
>JAMPEH010000410.1 GCA_023665245.1 Muribaculaceae bacterium | reverse complement strand
AGGTGGTGGCCTGGGGCAACAACGATAAGGGCCAGCTGGGCGTGCGGACCGAGACCGTCACCGAGACCTGGATCGACTTTAACGAGGACGGCGTGAAGGACGCCGACGAGGTCACCACCAGCGAGACCGTGATCTATCCCGAGACCATTGTGGTCGGCACGAAGGACATCACCGCGGTGACCGAGACCGCCTCCACCCACACGGTGGTCGTGGAGCCCGAGAACGAGGACGAGGAGCCTGTGGAGCTGACCTATAACAAGGTCACCACCGTGACGACCCACAGCGTTAATACCTTCAACAATTCCCACGAGAAGGACGGCGAGACCATCAACAGCGTCGCCGTGCAGACCGCCGTGGGCCAGAGCGGCTATGTCCTCTACGCCGCCGATACCGCGGTGGACGGCGCCCACGGCCAGGAGGGCGAGACCAAGGTCGATACCTATAAGACCGTCTATGCCGCCGGTGACAACACCTACGGCCAGATCGGCGTGAACAAGCCCTACCGGGATGTGTCTTACGCGCCCGAGGCGCGGCAGGTCCTGGCTGGCGACGCCAATCCCAAGGCTATGCTGGATCCGATCGACAGCATCATGTACATCGCCACCTCGGCCTATGGCGGCACCGCCGCGGCCTATGACAACAACTATGGCACGGTCTACGGCTGGGGCAACAACGTCAGCGGCCAGATCGGCGACGGCACCTATGCCAACCGGGTCCTGCCCACCATGACCACCATGGACGGCGGCGGCTCCTATCTGGACATCAGCCACGTGCTGCTCAACCCGGGCGACACTATGGCTACGCCCAAGTACACCGCCAATGTGGCGATCATCGGCTATACCTCTACCTCTACGGCCCGGGTCTATCGGACCGACGCCACCACTGACCAGGTGGAGGCGGCCAGCGCCTCCTTCTCTGACGAGGCCGGTACCGGCGTGCGGGTGGAGCTGATGATGGCCAACGACGCCGTGTTCGCCTCCGCGGTGCTCATCCACAGCACCGGCGTGGTGGAGGCCCTGCCCTCCAGCGTGGTGGGCGGCAATATGGTGTTTGACTTCCTGATGCCCAACGAGAATGTCACCATTCACCTCAACCTCCGGGATACCACCGGCTACAATGCCCAGACCCACACGGCCCGGGTGGATACCGCCAACAGCGCGGCGGGTACGGTCTATACCCTGTACCGCGACGGCAACCTGACGCCTGTGGAGGGCACGACCTCCATCAACAATGCCCTGCCCGGCGAGAAGCTGTGCCTGGCCATCGTTCCCGAGGATGGCAAGGTGGTCACCGGCGTATACATGACCGATTCCACCGGCTATCACCAGATCGCCTTTGACGCCGCCACCGGCATCGCCAGCTTCATCCAGCCCGAGGAGAACGTGACCCTGACTGTGGTGTGCGGCGACACCAGGCAGCCCTACATGGGCACCCTGATGGTGGTCGACAACTACAACACCACCTCCACGCCCAACACCGTTCAGGTGCAGGTGGGCAATGGCGCCCTGTCCGCCGTTGCCAGCCGGAATAACTTCCTGACCTTCAACGCTCACGCCGGTGATGTGGTCACGGTGACGGCCAACACCGTCAGCCAGGCCTACTACGTTGAGGTCAGCGTCCAGAGCGCCAACTACTGGGGCGTCTACTCGGTGCCCGTGGTGAGCGGTCTGAACACCGCGCAGTTCGTGATGCCCACCGACGCCGCCAACGTGACGGTGGCCTTCAAGTACGGCTCCACCTCCGAGATGATCTACGACACCCTGATCACGCCCGACGGCACGCTGATGACCAGCCTGATCTATGATGACAGGCTCCAGATCATCGCGGCCGACATCGTGGCATACCTGGGCTTCAACGCTTACGGACCCTTCAGCTACACACCTGATCTGGAGGATCTGACCTTCGAGTCCACCAACCCCGAGGTGGCCACCGTGGATGCCACCGGCCTGATCGTTGCCCAGCACAAGGCCGGTTACAGCTACATCATCGTCACCGACGACCGGGGCAACCAGGGCTTCTTCAAGGTCCAGGTCTCGCCCACGCCCGATGTCGAGGATACCCGCACCATCGCCTTCCCCGTGATCGCGGTGGGCGCCTCCCATACCATCGCGCTGAAGGCGGACGGCTCGGTCTGGGCTTGGGGCGACAACTCTTACGGCCAGCTGGGCGTGCCCAGAGGTACGACCCAGGCCACCACGCCCACCGAGGTGCTCATCCACGACGCCGCCGCTGACGCGGACATCCCGCTGACCGGCATCGTGAAGGTGGCCGCGGGCGGCAACCACAACCTGGCGCTGGCTGCCGACGGCACCATGTACGCTTGGGGCGACAACGCCACCGGCGCACTGGGCCAGGGTCCTGACGCCGGTACTGGTATCTTCTACACCGCTGTGAAGGTCAAGGGCGTTACCGATGGCGGCTATCTGGGCGCCGACGCCAACAGCTCCATTATCGTGGACATCGCCGCTTCCGGCCTGACCCGAAAGAGTGACAGCTCCACCGAGCGCAGCTACTCCTTCGCCATGGACCGCAACGGCCGGGTGTTTGGCTGGGGCCTGAACTACCACGGCGTGGTGGATCCCACTGCCGCCAGCGGCGGCAACGCGGCCATGATCACCCTGCCCGTGCAGATCAGCGGCGAGGGTAAGGTCTCCGCGCTGAGCAATGCCCTGACCCTGTCCTCGGATAAGATCGCCGCCGATATGCGGCTGCTGAAGAAGGACGGCCAGATCTACAGCTGGGGCCAGAATGACGCGAACCATCCCGCCTACGGCGGTTATAACACTGATCGGGAGAGCCCGGACCGGGCTGTCCTGGGTGGTCGCGCCCTGGAGGTCTCGGGCGGCGTGTTCAATGCCGTGGCCGTCACCACTGCCGGTGAGGTCAAGACCTGGGGCGGCGACAACTCGGTGAAGTACGAGCTGGTCCCGGAGGATACCACCAACGGCATCCCCGCCCACTACAAGGTGTCCGAGGGCTATGAGACCCGCTATGCCAACGGCATCCACAATGTGGTCATCTACTCGGGCGAGCAGCTTATGGATAAGTATGGCAACATGCTCACCGAGGAGAAGGAGGTCCAGACCCTCAACGAGAATAACCGCCCGCTGTACTATCAGGTGCAGGTGGACGAGGACAACCAGCCCGTCATGGTGGATGGTCAGTATATC
>JAMPEH010000040.1 GCA_023665245.1 Muribaculaceae bacterium | reverse complement strand
AGAAGGTGTAAAAGAAGCTCTTGCCGAACAGAAGCAGCCGACAGAAGGCGAGCTGATGCGGGAACGAATCAAGGTTCTTCTCAAAAGATATCGTCTTCTGAGGGCATCGCACGCAGACAAGGTGTACGATCTTGAAACGCTCAATGAGCACCCGGAAGCGCGGTTCGATGAGATTGAGGATATGATGCAGAACGTCATTTCGAAACGCGCCGTCAAGCTGGCAGGAGTCGAGGATGCAAGAGCACGAACGCATCTTGGGATTGCCAATATTGAATCTGCACTCAACGACTATCGAAATATATGCCTGGGATCGGCACTGGATACGGAGCGGCGTCGGTGGCGTGTACTGGAAGCGAGGTTTCTTACAGAGTTCCCGCATTCCACGAAGGATATTGCCGAAGATGAGTTTGTGACCGAGCGCACGATTCAGACGGATATTCAGGCCGCAGTAGACGATTTGTGTGTACTTTTCAGAGGGATTGACGGATTGAGAGATCTTTTGGAATGAAAAAAGCCCACCGTTATGCGGTCGACTTCGTTTTTTCTTCGTTTTTTCTTCGCATCATGTTCGTATATTCGATGATATAATTTACCGTGAGCAAAATATCAGTACGGCTCGCATCCATCTGATGTTTTGAAATTCACGGATACTTTCAGGCGGGGCATTGTTCCAGTTGTGAACGGTGCCCCGTTTGCGTTCTATGGATAAACAGAAAGGCAACTCGATAATACATGAATTTTAAGAAGTCTCTCAGAAATCACCCGACAGTTTTCTACGCTTTGAGCATTGCCGCCACGTGGGCTGGCGCAGGCTCACTCATGAACGCGTCCACACTGGCAAAGTCGGTCGGCATCATCCCGACGTTGATCTGGTGCATCTGCAATGCGCTGGCATGCATCATTTTTGGACTCTTGGTGTTCAATATACCTTCGCTAAGGAACATCATGCGCGCCAAGGCATGCAAGGCAATCCTCACGCTTTTTAGCGTGTTTCAGGTATGGGTATGTATGACGGCACTGCAGGAGGCATGGACATCGACACCGCTTGGCTCGACCATGGCAACCGTCTTGGCACTGGGTGTCGCGGCGCTACTGATCGTTCTGCTGATTCGCAGAGGGATCATCGCCAATATCCTGACCGACAATGGCGGCATGTACGTCATCTGTGCACTCGCGCTTGTGCTCGCGATTGTATCCTTCATCTACTCAGGCGGGGATTTCAATAGCCTGTCGCTGGGGCTGAATGAATCCAGCATGCAGGAGGGCATCTACAAAGGAATATTGCTGATCCCGGGACCATTCGTATACCCGTATTTCTTCGATCTTCTGGACTACAACGAGAAGAATAACGATGGAGTGAAAAAGTGCAACATCACGAAGGCGTTTGTATGGGGAGGCATTGCCTTCGGCATCTACATGGCCGTGGCCTTCATGCTGTGCTTCACTGAAGTGGCTCCGATACTGAATATCTGCAAGGCAGTGCTTATATCCGCACTGGCGATATCGTCGCTGACTTCATTCGTGTACTCAATCTATGTCATGTTCGGGAAGAAGATCGGCATAGGAATCAATATCTTCGCATGGGGATTCTGGTGGTTCGTGGCTCCGCTTGGAGTCATGGGCGTGTGGACGCTGATGTCTGAGCTCAGAATTTACCTTGTGTGCGCGATCATAGGAGCTGCTCTCATCAAGACATATTACGATCGCAGAAAGCAGAGGTTGCTTGCATGAAGATCGTTCTTGGGAGAACGCAGAACTATAAGGGAGAAGAACCGTGGCGGGAAGTCGCGGAGCACATCGAAGACTATGTCTCGGAGTCAGAATGCGAGGAGCTGGCTCAGGAGGCTATAGCAAGAATCGAAAAGGCCATAGTCGGAAAGAAGGCTGGCTACGGATGGAGCGGCGGCAAGGATTCGCTGGTGCTCTCAGATCTTTGTATCCGTGCAGGCGTCACGAAATGTGGATTGTTCCTGACGAAGCTCGAGTTCCCGGAGTTCGAAAGATGGCTCTTGGAGAACAAGCCGGAGGAATGCGAGGTCTTGGTTCGTGAAGAATACGATCTGGACTATCTGGCCGATCATCCAGAGCTGATCTTCCCTCAGGGCAAGCACAAGCAGACGTGGAACACTATCATGCAACGTCGATCTCAAATCATGTACTACAATCAGGCGCATCTGGATATCCTGTTGGTTGGACATCGCGTGATCGACGGAAACTTCTGCGGTAAAGAGGGCTTGGTAGAAAGAAAGTCAGGAGAAGTTATCTACGCGCCGATCTACGACTGGCCGCATGAGGCTCTTCTTGGATATATCCACTATCACAAGATACCAATGCCGCCTATTTATGATTGGCCGATGGGCTACAGAAACGGCACGCACTTTTGGCCATTCCGAGACTGCGACAGCAGAGAAGATGGATGGCGCGAAGCGTATGCAATCGATCCCGATGTCATACGAAACGCGGCGACCAAGATACCTGAAGCCAAATCATTCCTGCAGGAGGTTGGAGATGCAAGTTGTAACCAAGAATCTGTCTGATTTGCACGAGCCGGACATCAATGTGCGCATTCATCCGACCAAGCAGATACGTGAGTATGTGCGATCCCTGAAGATGTTCGGTCAGGTGAAACCGATAATCGTAGACGAATCTGGAATGATTATTGCCGGAAACGGCTTGTATGCTGCACTTGTGCAGATGGGTGCCACGACAGCTGAATGCTGTGTGATGACAGGACTCACAGAAGGCCAGAAAAAGAAGCTCATGCTGGCTGACAATCGCGTGTACGAGCTCGGTGCCTCGAACATGGAGGTGCTGGAAGATATCGTTCGATCACTGGAAGGCGATGTAGATATTCCCGGCTGGGACGAAGAGCTTCTATCGCTGATTTCTGCGAGTACCAGCGAGATTGACGATGCCATTTCCAGCTATGGCAGTTTCTCGCCGGAGAGTGTAGAAATCATCCAGTCTCGGGAAACCCAACCGATCACCAGCGAAAATTACGAGCGTGGACATTATGATGATGTCCAGGCGGCTCCTGCAATGGGAACGATACCGCCTCCTGTGAATGTGCCGCTGACTACACCGGCACCGGCAGAGCAGGTTCAGGAAACGCCTTCTGAATCACACACGGCAGTAACATCTGAGAAGACCGTTATTTGTCCGCATTGCGGTCAGAAGATATTTCTGGTTTAGGAGCGCGTCATGCCGATAAGAACACTGGAGAGTAACACTGACGTCTTGACCGCCGCAAAGAAGCGCATCACGAACCTATTCAACACAGGCATCAAGGTCTATCTAAATTTCTCCTGCGGGAAAGATTCACTATGCATGTCAAGCCTGGTATACGATCTGATTCTGAATGGTGAAATCAACAAGGACCAGCTTACAGTGGTCTTCATTGATGAAGAGGGATTGTATCCGGCAATGGTGGATGCGGCCTTCCGGTGGCGCAAAAAGTTCCTGAGCCTCGGTGTGCCGTTCCATTGGTTCTGCCTTCCTCTCAAACAAGTATCCGTACTGGATCAGTTATCACGTTCGGAGAGCTGGATCACGTGGGAACCGGGGAAAGAAGACGTATGGATGCGCGAAGCACCGTCATTCGCAATCATGAATCATCCGATCCTTGAATATCCGGGTGAAATGAATTATCAGACGTTCTTGGATCGAGCTTGCATTGACGGCATAAACATGATCGGCATAAGAACAGCCGAATCGGTTACTAGGATCAAGGCAGTCGCCAGCACGACATCACACGATCCGAAGCCCGGAGGAAACTTCTATCCGATCTATGATTGGCAGGATGCGGATGTGTGGCGATACATCCGGGACCACGGACTGGAATTTCCCAACGTCTACATGGCACTGTATCAAGCCGGAGTCACCAAGCGTCATCTCAGGTTGTGCAATTTTTTCGCAGAAAGCAGCATCCAGGGATTGCGATGGGTATGCCAGACTGATCCTGTACTTTGGGATCGCATACAAAAGAGATGTCCGAATGCATATCTGGTTCTTCTGTATTGGGACAGCGAGATGTTCCATCGACGCACCGCGAAGCGTCGCGAGCTGGAAGAAGATGCAGAAGCAAAGGACTACAAGGCGCTGTGCAAGGACATCCTGTTCCTGAATACGAGCAAGTACACCATTCCTGCGGATACATTCATGTCTTTGCGGACGTACAAAAATCTCTTCATCAAGACGTACGGATGGGCGACAAACGATCACTACAAGCTGTTGTACGAGGGATTGCTTTCAGGTGATCCCAAGAAACGTATATTGCGGATTTTATGGACAGAGATCATGACAGCCGCTTTGGAATCGATGCAGGAGGACGCAGTAAACAATGGATGATCTAAGAGCGCCGCTGAACTCGCTCCACTGGGTGGATCATGACAAGCTGAAGGCGAATGACTACAACCCGAACAAAGTAACGGCAGATAATCTGAGACTCCTTGAGCAATCGATTGAGACCAATGGCTGGACACTCCCGATTGTAGTGCGTCCCGACTACACGATAATCGACGGTTTCCATCGCTGGACGGTATCGGGAAGGGAACCACTGAAGTCACGTCTCGGCGGTCAGGTTCCTGTGGTCATCGTGGACCACAAAGATCACGCAGACGATATCTACGGTACCATCACGCACAATCGTGCACGTGGCTCACACCTTCTGGAACCAATGAAGGCGATCGTAAAGCAGCTCATGGACGAAGGGAAAACCGTTGACCAAATTGGCAAAGAGCTTGGCATGAGGCCAGAGGAAATTTTCAGGCTCTCGGATTTTACCAGGGACGAGTTCTTGGAAATGATGATCGGCAACGCCAAAGAGTACAGCAACGCCAAGATCTACAGGAAGATGTAAAGGGGCTGGCTGGCGTATGCCAAAAGATAGAACTGAGGCATGGGAGCGCCAAAAGGGAGAGAGCGCAAAGGCGTTTACGGCCTTTTGCGTCTACCGCAACATGGGGCCGGAGAGAAGCGTCAAGGGCGTGCAAAGCGAGTACAAGGCCAGTACAAGCCTCCTTTATCGCTGGTCATCGCAGTGGAATTGGGCCGAACGCGTCCGACTCTACGAGAACCATCTTGACCGAATCAGCGTCGAGAAGCGCAAGCGCAGACGTCGCGAGGCACGTGAAATGCATGACAAGATGGCGAATGCCTTTCTTGGGAAGGTGGCGCAGAGACTTAAGAATATGAGCGACAGCGATCTTGATAAAGCATCCCTGTGGACTATAGCACAGGTGTTCAAGATTGCTCAGGAGGTCCAGGAAGTGGCCCTTGGGCCCACTCAGGAAGAATTGTTTGATATGGAGCAGTCGGCGAAACAGGTGGAAACGGTTGAGGATCTTGGAGAAATGATCGAAATGGCATTCCAGTACGATGCCGCCAGAGAGAACGATGGGGAGGCAATCACAAAGGACGCCACATGAATCTGCCGCTTCCAGACATGGTAACTGGAGGTGATCGGGCATGGCGGGAGCTGACAACCTAAAGCCGATTCGGACCAAGAAGGAAGCTCAGGAGCTTGGGAGGAAAGGCGGTATCGCCTCCGGCAAGGCCAGACGCAAGAAAAGAGCCATGAAGTCATTGCTGAATGACATGCTTGCATCACCGGCACCGGCAGAAAAGAAGGCAGCTCTGAAGAATCTTGGAGTCGATGAAGACGACGAGACGTGGCAAGCCGTTGTGATGGCGGCATTGATAGACAAGGCCTGCAAGGGAAACACGAACGCAATTCAGCTTCTTACTCAGCTCAGCGGTGACGATCCATACCTGAAGGCTCGGCAAGCAGAAGTCAGAGTGAAGAGGGAAGAATTGAAACTGAGAGAACGTCAGATTGCGGAAGAGCAGGCAAACACTGAAGACCTTGGTGCTCAGATAGATCAGGCATTCGAATACGACGCGGCACGCGAGGACTATCCATGAGCAAGGTGAGCGCAGAAGCAATCCTGTACTACTCAGAACATCCAGTACAGTTTGTGAAGTCGGTGATCGGAGCCGAGCCAGACGGAACGCAATGCGAGATACTTCAAAGCGTCGTGAACAACAAAATGACGTCAGTGCGCTCAGGCCATGGCGTAGGCAAGACGGCTACGCTCTCGTGGCTCATTTGCTGGTTCCTGCTGACGCATCCGCATGCAAAGATACCGTGCACAGCGCCTACGCAGAATACGCTCCGTGACGTCCTTTGGAACGAGCTTGCGAAATGGATACAGAAATCGCCATTTTTGAAGGCGCATCTGCGATGGACTGGTGAGAAAGTTTCACTTCGAGGACATGAGGATGATTGGTATGCGGTTGCCAGAACGGCAACGAAGCCCGAAGCCCTGCAAGGCTTCCATGCTCAATACCTCATGTACATCATTGACGAGGCAAGCGGCGTCCCGGATGCGGTATTCGAGCCGGTTCTTGGTTCGCTGTCGACGGCAGGAAGCCGCCTTGTCATGTGTGCCAATCCTACGCAGCTCTCGGGATTCTTCTACGACAGCCACCACAATGCCAGGGACAGCTACCACTGCATCGTGGCCGACGGTAGAAAATCCGGACGCGTATCCGAAGAGTACGTGCGCCAGATCATTCACATGTTTGGCGAGGACTCAGATGTCTTCCGAGTGCGCGTGGCTGGTGAGTTCCCACTGCAGAATGACGATGCGTTCATTCCTTTGTATCTTCTGGAACGCAGTGTACGTATGAAGCCAGTCGTGAGAGAACGGCCAATGACGATCGACATAGCCTGCGACGTCGCCAGATACGGCAACGACAAGACCATCATTGGTTCCAAGATCGATGAAGTGGTAAAGATCGAGGACAAGGCGCACGGCCAGGACACGATGACCACAGCACACAAGATCATGGAGATCTCGGAGCGCATCGTGCGAAGACATCACTTCGAGAATGAGATTGTGCCGGTCAAGATTGATGACAGTGGTGTGGGCGGCGGCGTCACGGATCGACTGCGGCAGATAAAAGCCTCCGAGCCGGAACGGTTCAGGTGGATGTACATTCTCCCGGTCATCTTCGGACAGCATATCAAGAATCAGTACTTCGACGATACGACCACGCTGATGATGGCGAACGTGCGGAGCATGCTCTTGACTGAGGATGACGAAGGACGCGAGAAAGGTGTTGAACTGATCCTGCCGGACGATCAGGACCTTATATCCCAGTTCGCGGCAAGGAAGTACATCATGACGCCAAACAGCCGCGTTCGTGTGGAATCCAAGGACAAGATGAAGGAGCGTGGCTTGAGTTCGCCAGACGAAGCGGACTGTGTCTGCATGCTGTGTCTCCCGATGGATCGGCAGAAGGCACAGCATCGCCAAGGATCACGGAGGGCATGAGGATGAATAAGCGGCTTGAACGGGTCCACGAGAAAGCCATGGAGGACCTATGCGCTATGGAAGCCTATATGGACATGCTGACCACAGAACGATATAGGCCGCTCACGTATGACTATGATGAGCAAATACGGTTCGCACAGCTTATGATGGGGCAAGCGGAATTGTTCATCTGCCACATGGAAATACTCAGAGAAGCGAAGGAGCGCGGTAGATAGATGAGCGAACAATCGAATATCGTGAGGCCGGTGCATGCCAGCGTAATACTTGGTGGTACTGGCTTTTATAATCCCTACATGCCGGTGCGCAAGGCTGACACGGATACCCAGCTCACCAAGGATGAAACAAATACTGGCGCTGAATGGATAGAGCCGCCGATCGATCGTGCCGGACTAAAGAATTTGGTGGATACGTCCACGATACTCCCGCAATGCATCAAGTCGTATGCCTCCAATATTGCCGGATACGGAATTGGTGTACGCTACATAAATGACAAGAACGAGCCGAACCCGGAAGCTGAGGAAGAGCTGGCACGGATGGAGCATATCATTGAACGGCTGTCATTGGAGAATGACACCAAGATCGTGTTTGAGAATGCGATTGAAGGCCGTGAGACGTATGGCGCCGGGTACCTTGAGGTCATCCGCGATGGCTTCACTGGCGATGTCATGCAGATTGACTACATCGAGGATACGGATACGGTATACAGGTCGGTGAAGGATGCCACCTACACGCAATACACGACCTACAGACGCGGGGAAGCAATTAGCACGCGGAAACGCTTCTGCCACTACAAGCAGGAAATCGCCGGAAAGATCGTATATTTCAAGGAGTTCGGTGATCCGCGCGTCATGAATATGCACACTGGAGAATATGTGCCATCAGGAGAGCCAATTGCTCCGGAGGACCAGGCAAACGAGATCCTTGAATTGAAGATCGGCAGCTCCACCTATGGCGAAATACGCTGGCGTGGATGCATCACCGGCATCAGCGGCGCATCTAAGGCTGAGCTTTTGAACTACAATTACTTCGTCAATGGGCGTCACACACCACTGATGATCCTCATAAAAGGCGGCATGCTGGACGAGGAAAGTGAGAGCAAGCTCAAGCACTACATGTCCGCGATCAAGGGCGAAGCGGGGCAACATGCGTTCATTGTCTTGTGCGCGGAGCCTACAGGCAACGTGGTCGCTGGCATGGACGAGAAACAGCCGGAAATCGAGCTGAAGGATTTATCCCCGATGCTCCAAAGGGACGCCCTGTTCCTTGAGTACATGGAGGCAGTGCGCCAGAAGGTCCGCAGCTCATTCCTCCTTGCTGATTTGTACGTTGGCTACACGACCGACTTCAACCGGGCCACGGCGCAGACGGCCAAGCAGACGACGGAAGAGCAGGCATTCAAGGGCGAGCGTGAGGCGTTGGCATGGATCATCAATAACAAGCTGCTTGCCGGATACAAATTCAAATACGTCGAAGCCTACTTTTTAGAGCCGGATATGACGAATGTCGAAGACCTATTCCGCATCCTCACCGTGTGCAACAATGCCGGAGGACTGACGCCCAACAAGGCGCGGGAGATCGTATATGAACAGCTCGGAGAACAGGCCGAGCCATACCCGGAGGAATGGGGCGAAGTGCCATTGCAGATTGGTCAGACGCAAGCGGCCAAGGATGCCATGGCGCAAGGTGCCGGTGGTGGATACTTGGGGACACCAGATCTTGAGGCGCTGGGACTGCAACTGAGCACGCAGATCCAGAAGGCCGACACCGAAGGAGCGCCCGAGGACGTGGTGAGCGTCATGAAATCGGTACGGCGACTGCTTATGGAGATGCAGGATGAAAAGGCCGAGTCATGATGCATGCATGGCACTCATTGAGGCCATTGATGCGTATGTCGAGAAGGCCGACACCGACCTTCTTGCTCAGCTCAAGAATGCCGGGTACGCACTTCCGAAAGAAACGCTGGATGAGATAAATGAGCTTGCGGACCGGCTCACAAAGCAATTGGGAGCGCGCGGGAAGGCCATATATGATCGGTTCGTGCAGATCGTCGATCCGATCAAATGGGAAGCGGCTACGGAGTTGGACAGACTGCATCTGTTTGGCTTGATGTCCGACGAAGACCAGGCAGAGCGCATTGAACGCTATGCGCGTGAATTTCGGGATGCCTACAAAGAACTTCTCCCGGAGCTTATCCAAAGCTACAGCGCCGAGGTGGACAACAAGCTCGCCATACAGGGGATCTCCAAACGCACTCAGGCATGGATGCGGCAATGGCCGACGCAGACGGCGAGCTTCATAGAACAGGGCATCCGCAATGACCTTTTGGACATCCTCAGCTCGGCGCTTCAGAAAGGCGAAAGTATTGACAAGGTGCAGCAACGTATCCTTGACAGTGGCATCCGAAACCCCGAGTGGAAGGCACGGCGCATGGCGCTTACCGAGATGCTGCGTGCGCACTCGTATGCTCAGCTTGAAGCCTACCGAATGAATCCGGCGGTACATCAGAAACGGTGGGTGCATACCGGCGCGAAGTTCTCCGAGCCACGTGCGAACCATCTTCAGTACTCCGGCACCATCGTCGGCATGGACGAGAAGTTCACCTTGCCGGGGAGCGGCGCCACGTGCGATTGTCCAAGGGATGCGTCACTCCCGCCCGGCGAGTCGATCAATTGCCACTGCCTTATGCAGCCAGTGGTGGACAGCGACAAGCTGGGCCTCCCGCTTGCGGAGCGTGAACGATTGTACAGAGAGGCGGTCGCAAACGATGATCGCGAATGGGAAGAAGAACTGGACCGTGAGAAGCATATTCAAGCTGACAAGGATCGCGGAGAATACGTAAAACCCAGCATCACGCTAAACGCAAGCAGACTTGACGGCAATGGCGCGAAATCGCTTGTGTATCCTATGATGGAAAAGAAGCTGACGCTGGAGCAGACTGTCAAAGGTACCAATCCGAACTATAAGAAAGAAGGTCGCAAGTACACGGAGAACTGCCAGCGGTGCGTGAGTGCACTTGAGGCAAGGATGCGTGAAATGGATGTGGTAGCAAAGCCTTGTATACCTGGGGCTAATCGGAATGAAGATCCTTTGCCATACGATCACGATGCTAAGGGTTGGCCGAAAGTCTACAAGGATGGCGAATTACTTTCCATGCGATCAAATTCGGGCAAAAATGTGCGACGTAAGATAGAAAAGCAAATGGCGAAATGGGGCGACAAAAGTCGCGCCATCGTGAGTGTAACGTGGAGAGACACCTATTCTGGTCACGTGTTCATAGCGATTCAAAAAGAGGGGAAGACATTGTTTGTTGATCCGCAAACGGGTAATATGAATGTGGCTCACTATTTGGATTTGGCGAAAGTGAGCAACCCGCAGCTTATGCGGATAGACAATCTTGAGTTCACAGAACTTATTGATGAATGTGTGAAACCGAGGGTGGAATTGTGACGATGGAAGCGGCGTGCGCCAAGATAATCAAAAGCGGCGTGTGCATAGCACGGATATTCGACTTTGAGGACATGTGGGTCTTTGATGTTTGCGGGCCAAACGGAGAAGAGCTGACTATTGGTTCTATGCCTGCAATCATCAAAGCGACCGGAGAAGAGACCGATGTATTTCCTCCCGATGTGATGTCGCGACTCGCTCAGGCAGCCAAGCCGAAAGTACCCAAGAAATATAAACCAGCGCGGATGCCGCGCGATTAGATAATCACAGCAATACAGACCCCTTTGAGGGTCTTTTTTATTGCCAAAAACAAGGAAGGAGGATGAAGGATATTGCCACAGAAATACATGCAGAATCTGCGAGCCAACTTTGTGTCGCTCGTGGATAAAGCCGCAAACCGCCGCGAATTTCTCACGCGCAAGGACGCGGACGGCCATGCCATGGAAACCGTTCAGGTTCCTGTGTTCAAACGGGACGACCTCTCGGAGGATGGCGTGAGATACGTCACCGGCGTTGTCTACGAACCCGGCGTGGTGGATACGCAGGGGGACCAGATGACTGCGGAAGAGATCGCCAAGGCGGCTCACCGATACATGCGCGATGCGCAGGGAGTGGACGTGCAACACAGCCAAAAGGCCGAAGAAGGCTGCTGGATCGCGGAGAGCACCGTGCACAAGTCGGCCACCATCATCGGCGGTCAGAACGTGCCGGAGGGCGCCTGGACCGTGACCATCGGTATCGAAGACCCGGCAATCATCGCCAAGGTGGACAATGGCGAGCTCAACGGCCTTTCGGTTGGAGGCTTCGCCCAATACGTCCTCAAGGCAGACATGCCGCCGCAGATAGCGGGCCCGGGACAGCCACCGCAGGAGGGCGAGCAGAGCATGTTCAAGCAGCTATTCACGTGGCTCGGGGAAAAGCTGGGACTTCTGAAACCAACTGGCGCAGGAGTTCCACAGACGCCGCAGGCGCCATCGAACGCGACGCCCATGCCGCCGCAGGCTGGGCCGTCGCAGCAACCGCCGCAGAATGCGAGCGGCAATGTACAGGATGCTCCCGGCGGTGGCCAGAACAAGCCGCCGCAGGACGCTCAAAAACCTATGCAAGAGGAGGGAAAACCAAAGATGGATAATTTCAATACCGAGCTCATGGCTCTCATGCAGAAGTACGGCATGTCCGCACCGACGCAGAAGAGCGAGGAACCGGCCACCGTGGACTTCCAGGCGATGATCGCCAAGGGCGTGGCCGACGGATTTGCACAGGCACGTGAAGCGGCAAAAGCCGCCGAAGCCGAAGCAGTCCAGAAGAGCGCCGAAGCCAAAGAGCAGAACAAGCCTGCTGAGACGGTGGAAAAGAGCGCCGATGCTCCCGCCACCGTGGACATCACGGAGCTTGCCGCGGTGTTCAAGAGCGCCGTTGGCGAAGTAATGGCACCGATGCAGGAAACACTTTCTGCAATCGCGAAGAGCCACAATCTGCCGACGAACGGCAACGGCGATGCCAAGCCGGTTTCCAAAAGCGACAACTGGGAACGCGAAATCCTAGGCCTGTAATCGGCCAGCCAGTGAAAGGAGGACTAAGACATAATGGACAATACGCAGATTGCTATAGTCAACAAAGCGGCCACCGATCCGCTGATGACAACCAATGCGGCCAGCGGGAACGGCCTTTTAAAGCCTTATCAGGCGCGACAGTTCCTCACGCAGACCTTCGAAAAGGCGACTCTTACGCCCAAGACCAGAACCGAGATGCACAGCGAGCAGACCGGCGTTCTGCCAAGACTCACCGTGCCCGAAAGGGTCACTCGCTCCAAGACAGAGAATACACCGCCGGATGAGATGGTGACGCCCACCTTCGATTCGATCCCATTTGCGGTCACTCCAGTACGCGTGGCATGGAGCGTCACCAACGAAATGTTCCGCCAGAACATCGAGGGCGAGAGCCTTGAACAAAGACTTATGGGCCTTCTGCAAGAAGTCGTGGCGCTCGATCGCGAGGACCTTTGCATCAATGGTGACACGGACGCAACCGGCACAGACGACAAGTTCCTCTCGATCAACGATGGATGGCTCAAGCAAATCAAAAATGGCGGCCATGTAGTTGACGGATCCGGCTTCACATCGCTGGATTACTACACATTCGTGAAAGCGAAACTACAGATGCCGGAGAAATACGACTCCACCAAGTTTTTCTGGATCATGAACCCGCTGATGAAGCAGACCTACGAAGGCTACATTGTCAACAGTGCGGTGGAGAAGGGCGGCAACATCGTCGATGCACGCATTGAGCGTCCTACCGGCATTCCAGTGCTTGAAGTGCCGAAGATGCCGAATGACTGCATCATGCTTCTCGATCCGAAGAACCTCATTCAGGTGGCCAGCTACCGCATCATCATCAAGACGATCAACGAAGGCTGGACTGCAGGCATGTACGACAAGCGCGGCTACGTTGTCCATTATGATTTCGATGCGATCATAGAGAACATTGATGCTACGCTCATCATCAAGGATCTGCCGTTTGACAAGCTGATTGCAAACTTGGAAAACACACCCGGAGCCGCGAAGGTCACTGGCTGACAGA
Source organism: Muribaculaceae bacterium (assembly GCA_023665245.1). Next base: position 2,526 of record JAMPEH010000040.1, on the reverse strand, counting down.
AAGGCAAAAACTGAATATGAAACTGCAATTCATTAAGGGGCGCTCCTATTGCGGCCACGGTGTACGTGTGCGCATGGAAGCGCCTTTTGTGGTTGTGGAGGACTCAGAGCAGGCCAAGGCATTGGTTGATACCGGGTACTTCAAATCCGTGCCGGACGATGCGCAGCCCACCCCGAAGGCGCCCGAAAACAGGCCGGTCACTACCTACGACTCCAAGACCAAAGCAGAGCTTCTTGCAATTGCAAAGGAACAGGGGATCAAGGTAACTGGCAAGGAATCCAAGGCGCAGCTCCTTAAGCTGGTGCTGGCACCGCAGATGGACAAGATTACCGGCCCGGACGTGGATATTTTCACGGATGGGCTTGAAACACCACCCGAGAAGGAGAAATAGCATGGCTACACGGCCTTGGATCGTCCCAAGCGATGTCACCGACTACACGCAGAACCCGGAAGTGCAGGCACGCACACCGGCACGGCTGCGCATGGACATATCGCGCGCGGAAGCCCGGATCATCAAATACTGCGGACATGATTTCTCCAACTTTGAGGCGTATCCGTGCATCCCGGAGGACGTGCGCACCGCCGCCATACTGGTGGCTGAATACTACGCGGCGGTATCCGAGGCCGAGGCATCGGGACGATCCCTGCTCAAGAGCGAGACGAACGATGACTATTCCTACACGAACCGGGACACCGAAAGCGCCATTGCTGACCTTAATCTTGGCGACATCCTTGACGCGTACAAATCCGATCCGGTCCGCAACGGTGTACGTATGGACATGCACGTGTGTTAAGGAAGGAGGCGGCATCATATGTACGCAGACTTTCTCAACGATCGCTGTGATATCTACCACTTGACCGAGAAGGCATCCCGCCGTGGATACGGCATCGATGATGGCACGACCTACGAATACCCGGACGTGCCGGACATTGAAAACGTGAAATGCCATTTCAATCGTCAACGCGTGGTGGCACCGATCTACAGCCAGTCACCGTATCGTACCTACCAGGGAGCGACGAAACTGCAATTGCCGCTTGGTACGGATGTACGACTGAATGATCGCATCGTGGATCGCGTCACCGGGGCCATCTACACGGCATCCGTGCCGTACATCGTGGGACGCAATCACCACATTGCGGTCGAGATATCGCGCATGCCGCTGGAGGAACGCATCTGATGGCCATGCACATGGATATCTCCGAGCTCAAAGCATTCGCGGCCAAGTTCAAGGTGGCGGCAGGGCCGAAGCTCAAGGAAGAACTGAAGCAGGCGGTCAATGCCATTGGCACGGAGTTTCTGACCATCGTGCAGGGCGAGATCATCGGTCGAAAGTGTGTGGTCACAGGATTGCTTGTCAACAGCTTTTCGAAAGGTGGTCCCGATAATATTTGGGACGAGTCCAACGGAGGCTTGACGATAGACGTTGGCTCCAATGTGGAGTATGCACGCTACGTCAATGACGGCCACCACAAGACACCCGCAGGTGTGGACAAGCGCTGGGTGCCCGGTTCATTCTCCGGCAAAGGGCAATTCAAGTACAGTCCCGGAGCAAAGACCGGCATGCTTCTGAAAGCCGGATGGGTGAATGGCAAGCATTACTTCGAAGCGGCAATCCGGCATGTGCAGCCAATTGTGGACAAAGCGGCAGAGGCCGCCGTTCAGCGCTGGATCGATCAGCTTTTCTAGGAGGGTGATTTATGCAGCAGACTTACGAGCTTGAACAATCCATGGCATCCGTGGCGGCATATATCCTGGAATCGCTGGATGAGAAGGTGGCGTGCTACTTCGAAGCCGTGCCGGAGAACTTCAAGATGCCGTCCATATACTTCCCGCCGCCGGAGATCGAGGCGCAGGGGATGACGCTTGAAGACTTTCGGCGCATCCACATCATGTATCCGGTCTTCTTTGGGAAGACCTTGACACAGGCGCACCGTCTGGCATCCATGGCCGACAATCGTATCCACGTGTACCGGCACGCGATACCGCTGCTGGAAGATGGTGACCCGCCCACGGCCACAGGGCGCTACCTTCACGCACACGATACGAATGTACGCATCCTGGACGAGGACAATGCCACGGTACAGCTTGCCATAACGTGGCACACGCATCACAAATACTATCGTCCAGACACCACGAAAATCATTCATTTTATCCCCAACATCTACCAGAAGGATCTATAGAGCGCCGTCTTCGGCGCTCTTCTTATTTTGCTATCAAGGAGGTTTTCCGCATGAGCGAAAAGAAACGGATTGCTCCTGCATCCGAGGCTCCCATTGCCGCAGTGCCAAAGTTCACGCTGGAAGCATTGCGCGAAAAGTGCGTGAGCGCGCTCGGTATCGAGCAAAGCACCTTCGACGGCGCATTCTATGGTGTCGATCCCGGCGCCGTGTACACGCTTGACGAGGCAAAAGCGCACGTCACCAAGTGGCTGAACAAGCCCCTGAAACTCTTCTAGACAAATGGAGGTGAAAACGTATGCCAGGTGGAGGCGTATGGTTCAATGATTATCCCAAGGAGAGAGCAGG
>JAMPEH010000409.1 GCA_023665245.1 Muribaculaceae bacterium | reverse complement strand
ATGTAAAAATTTGCGTACCAAATACGGAAATTCAAAACCACATAGTTGACACTATTCGAACTCTTTTCTTAAAATCTCTTTTACTTTTTCTTCAAGAGCCTTGCCTTCGTCTATAAGGGCGAATAATTCTTGCGCTGTTTGTTTAATTTGAGCGTTTAATTCTTCTTCGGATAATTTATTCGAATCGTCAACGCCGACGTATCTTCCGGGATTTAAGGAGTAGTCCTTTTCGATAATTTCTTCAAGTGTGGCTTTTTTACAAAAACCTAATTTATCTTCATAACCGCCGTTTTTGTATTTATGGTAAACCTCGGCAATCAATTCAATTTCATTTTGTTGCGTACCATCGTAAGTATCGTCATCGCTTGCACCTACGAAAACTCTTTGCTTACGGGTTTTCATTCTACCCATTTTGGTAGCATTGATAAACAATACGTCGGTATCAAGTTTTGCTTTGCTTAAAATCCAGCATTGAACGCTTATGCCCGTGTTAGAAAACATCTTATCGGGCAAATCAATTATTGCGTCAACCTTGCCCTCGGTAAGCATTTGCATTCTGACCTTTTTATCGTCTTCGGTATTGCTTGTAGTCGCTCCGTTAGGCATTAAAATTGCCGCCTTGCCTTTGGGTGCAAGTTTAGCATACATAAGTTCTAACCAAGCGTAATTTGCGTTTTTGGTATCGGGCTTTCCGAATACCCAGCGGGGGTCGCCTTCCAAAGAGGGCTTCCAATAGTCATCTTTATTATAAGGGGGATTTGCAAGTATAAAATCTGCTCTCAATGATTTGTGTAAATCGTTTGTAAAAGAATCGCCGTTGCTTTCGCCCAAATCGCCCGAAAGTCCACGGATAGCAAGATTCATTTTTGCCATTTTCCAAGTGCCGGGGTTGCTTTCCTGTCCGTAAATTGAAATATCGTCAACGTGTCCGCGGTGTTGCTTTACGAATTTAGAACATTGTACGAACATACCGCCCGAACCGCAACAGGGGTCGAACACACGCCCTTTAAACGGTTGTAATATGTCAACCATCAATTCGACTATGCTTTGAGGCGTGAAAAACTCACCGCCCTTTTGAGGAATATAGGTAGCAAATGCTCCGATATAATATTCGTATATCTGCCCGAAGAAATCGCCGTCGGCATCTTCCATTTTTAAATTGGTAGTGAAGAAGTCAACAAGTTCTCCGAGAGCAACTTTATCAAGTTCACTCTTCGAATAGGTTTTAGGCAATATGCCTTTTAATTCGTTGTTATGCCTTTCAAGTTCTTCAAAAGCCCCGTCAATTTTTTGACCTAAACTTGCGTCTTTAGAATATGAAGCAATGTTTGACCAAAGTGCCTTTTCGGGAACGATAAATACGTGGTCGGCAATATAATAATCGTCATCATCTTCACGTCCGTCGCCGAACGCCTTTAATTCGTTATATTTAGCAACGTATTTATCGCTTACGTATTTTAAGAAAACCAAACCTAAAACTACGTTTTTGTAATCCGCAGGGTCGCGTCTCTTAATTTTACGGCAGCGCCCCAAAGTACTTTCTCGTCAATTTTTGCCATTACTGTCTCCTTGAACTTCCAGATAGTCAAAACTATCGGAACATTAGTAGAATTATATCATAAATCGACTTAAAAGGCAATAAAACGAACTGAAAGACAACAAAAATAATTGCAGAAAAATCAATGTTAAAACAGTAAAAATCTTCAAATGGTCGTTAGGCGTGTGCCTGTCTTGAACAAGCGGCGGCGCTGGCGCGCCGCCGAGACAGGCACGCGCCTTTTCTAAATCGACAGAATAAATTTAATTTCAAAAACGTAAAAAACGTTATCGCATAAATTTAATGTGTAAGCGAAAAACCAAAGCGAATAAAGGACAAAGAGCGGCGGAGCGGGGTTTGCCGCTAAACCGCTTGCAATCCCCCGCTGCAGCCGCCTTGATTGCTTTGTTGCTTTTTATGTTGCATTGGTAGTTCTTCCCCGCCGTTCTCCTACTTGAATTTAAAAGCCTTTAAACGGGGCTAAAAACGATTTTATCGGCTTATGCGATAACTTCCCCGTTCTTTGCTCTTCTAAGCGTTTACGGCTTAATTTAAAACTAAATTATTACACCGACAGATTACCCGATTTGTCGGTGTTTTTTTATTGCAAAAAATTAGTGTTTGGCAGTTAAGCGTGTACTTGTCTTGACAAGTAAAAAATGTGAATTTCGTTCAAATGACAGTTGGACGGTGCCTGTCTTGATACAAGTAGTGAAATGAAAATTTTTAACAAATGAGAGATTTACGGTTGTCGAAGGCGAACGTTACCGCACGGCGCAGAAATTGAAGGTACAGTTAAATGCAATATTTGAGTTAGCCTCAGAAGATTACGATATTAAATCGCCTATGGCAAAAGTGGTTGTTCCGAATTACGAAGTTAAAAAAGGTATGGCGTTGACGAAAGCAGAAGAAAAAATCGTAGTTGATTATTGTATAGAACACAGCGACAATACCGTTAATAGCGCAATTCTGATTTTACTTTATACTGGTATGAGAGTAGGCGAGATTAAAACGGCAATGCTGCACGAAAATTATATCGAGTGCGAAACCGAAAAGACACGCAAGGGTTTTAAAGCGGAATTTAGGAAAATACCCATTTCGCCTATGCTCCGTAAGGTTATGAAGTACATAGACTTCGAAGCGGTAAAAACGTATAAAAGAGATATAATTTACAGAGGTTTTCAAAAGATACTTGCCAGAAGGCATACGCATGAGCTTCGTTATACGTTCATTACGAGAGCGAAAGAATGCGGTTGTAATTTAGAGCTTGTTATGCTTTGGGACGGACATAAGTTCGATAAAGACGTTAAATCTTCGGCAGTTGACCGCGGTTATACAACGTATTCCAACGAATACTACTTCGGTGAAATAGAGAAAATCAATTACGAACTGTAAAATTTAAGGGCAGACCGAAAAACTTCGGTTTGCCCTTTAAACGCTTAATTTTTTGCGAAATATTAAGCAGAAGCTCATTTATTGCATAAACATACAAAACAGCCCGATTTTATGCAAAAATAGTAAAAATGTTCCCAATTTGTTCCCAAACGCCTATTTTGAAGGAAAAAATCGACTTGAAATATGCAAAAATTATTGGTGCTGATGACAGGATTTGAACCTGCACGCCTCTCGGCAA
>JAMPEH010000408.1 GCA_023665245.1 Muribaculaceae bacterium | reverse complement strand
ATCATCACCGACCACACCTTCGACTGGCATAATGACCCCGGCTCCATCCCCACGGTGAAATTCACGTTCAGGTTCCCCGAGATACAGCCGGTGCTCCTTGACTCCGACCTCGACTCGCTGATGCCGGGGACCACCCATATATTCACCGACGAATTTACAGCGGAGTTCATGTGATGCGCAAGGCCATACACATATCACAGGCCCGCAGGATGCTCGACTCCGGGGAGCCGGTCGACCTGACGGTGGTGCGCCTGAAGGACGGGGCGCTCATACGCTATGACCGCGCGGTGTCCCTGCGCTATGATTACTACAAGGGCACCCGCACCGTCAAGCAGCTGCGGAGCGGGCAGATCCGCCTCGTGCACGACGTGTGCATCATCGGCATCAATGACTATGAAGTCTTCCTCTAACCCCTAACTCCTGATTATATACATGGACATAGACAGCTTTTCAATCCACGACATACCGCTGACGAACTCCCGGGCGGCGATAGTGACGAAAACCTCCGGTGTGTTCCGCGAGTCGGACAACCTCCCCACCCGCACCGTCGACGGCAAGGAATACGTCGCGTGGGGCGACGATGACGAGATGCCCTACAGAATAATCGACCTCATAGAGTCCGACGAGACACTGGCCACCTGCCAGGTGTTCAACGCCGAGGTCTGCTACGGCTCGGGACTCCGCTACTGCACCGAGACGGCCTCGAAGGCCGTGAAGGTGGAAGTGGAGGATTTCCTCTTTGACAATCCGCTGCCGGATTATTTCCTCGGTGTGTGTCAGGACCTGATGTACTATAACTTCGCCGTGTCGGTGGTCATACTCAACGATGAAGGGAACAGGATAGTGGAACTGCACCGCAAGCCGGCCTGCTACTGCCGTTTCTGCCCCGCGGACAAGCGGACCGGTAAAATAACCAAGGTGCTTTTCGGCCCGTTCCGCGCCTCGCAGCCGGGGGATGTGTTCGAGGAGATAGAGCTGCTCGATCCACGCTCCCCGTGGAAGGACCTGCAGCAGCGGATGGGGCGGCGCGCCACAAGGCGCAACACCGAGGGGAAGAGAACCAAAACACGGAAATTCGCCATCCTGAGCCGGTTTCCGGGGATTGACTCCATGTACTACCCGATACCGCACTACGCCGCTCTCTTCCGGGGAAACTGGTACAACATCAAGAGGCTCATCGGTGCGGCCAAGGAATCGAAACTGAAGAACGCCGCTCCCATCAAATACATCATCGAGGTGTCAGCCCGCTACTGGGACGATCTCTTCGCCAAGCAGCACATAGTGAGCCGCGAGGAGCAGGTGAAGCTCATGAACGAGAAGAAACGCGAGATGCTGGAGTTCCTGACCAATGTGGAGAACACCGGGTCGGTGCTCTTCACCGGCAAGAGCATATCGCTCGACGGCAAGGGAGAGAGCCCCGACATCACCGTCACCCCCATCGACAGCAGAACCAAGGAGGGGGGCGACTGGGAGAGCGACATAGCGGAGGCCATCAATGTCCTCTGCTTCACTATGCGCGTTCACTCCAACCTCGTGGGCTCCGTCCCCGGAAAGGCCCAGACCAACAATTCCGGCTCGGACAAGCGCGAGCTCTACACCATAGCCCAGGCCCTGAAGAAGCCTTACCGCGACGTGCTCTTCCCGGTCCACGAGATTATAATCCGCTACAACGGGTGGGAGGGGGTGCACCCCGACTGCCCCTTCATTCAGCTCACCACGCTCGACGAGCACACCGACGCCAAGGAAGTAACCGCAAAACCGAAGGATAATGCAACTGACACTGACTAACGATAGACTGCGGGAGCTAATCCCCAACGTGATCCACGAAGTGAAGGGGGAGACTCCGCTGCTGACGAAGATGCTGCCGTGGCTCGATACGGCCAAGGGATGGACCGAGGATAATTTCCTTGGCCCCGAGTTTGAGCCCGCCGGGGCAATCGTCCCTATAGTCGAGAGGATCATGGTGTACAAGGCTTTCTCGATGGCCGTCCCCTCGCTCGACCTCTCGCTGAGCCCGTCGGGGTTCACGGTGATAAACACCGACGGTCGCGCCCCTGCCTCGAAGGAGCGTGTGGAACGGCTCACGGCCTCCCTCTCCTCGGTGGTCGACGCCAACGCCGACCTGCTTGTAACCGCTCTGTACGGATATGAGGAATGGCGCGGGTCGGAAATGGGGCGGTGGTGGCTCGCCACCTTCCTGCCTAATCTCAACGAGGTGTTCCGCTTCAGGGGCCGGGGCGACCTGCTGACCACCTACCGCTCCATGCGGTCGCTGGCGCAACGCTTCGAGCAGGAGGTGGAGGAACAGTATCTCGGCTCCACGCTGGGCGCTCTGCGCGAAGGCCAGTGTCTGCTCTCGGATAAACAGGAGCTGGTGTCGATGGTCCGCGAGGCGGAGCTACGCTACATCGGCTTCCACATGCGCGACCAGAAGGCCATATGCCCCGACGAGCATGAGGTGTGGCACCTGATACGCCCGGTGATGGTGCGCCTGAAGTATTACCCCGACCTCTACCGGACGTGGGACGCGGAGATGGGGGAGAAGTTTCGCCCGGAGCCTTTTAAAAACGATATAAAAGGAGGATTCTATTTCTGATGGAGAAGATTGTTAATCTTACTGTCCCTAAATCATGGTCGGAGCTGACACAGGAGCAGCTCCGCTACCTGCTGCGGACGATGGTGGAGGTGCAGCGCGCCAACAGCAAGCGGGGCTATGCATCGCCCGGCGATTATGCCTCGCAGTGCGCCGCTCAAGTGGCCACGCTCTGCTTCTTGAAGTGGAGCGGTCTGAAGCTGCTGTGTGCTGTACGTGACGGGTGGCTCGTGGCTCATGGCGAGGATGAGTTCACGCTGACCACGGCTCAGCTGGCCGGTGCGATAGCCCATCTTGCCTGGGCAAAAGAATTGCCCCACGAGCCGGTGCGCCTCGATGAAATCGACGGAGCCCGGGCCGTGGCAGCCGACCTGAGCGCCGGCTTCAGCTTCAATGACTGGCTCAGTTGCGAGACTCTCTGGCAGGCCTACCAGCTTACCTCCGACGACGGGATGCTGCGGAAGATGGCGGCCATACTCTACGGAAAGGAGGATATTAACCCCGACGAGGCCGGGACTCTCGGTGTCTTCTACTGGTGGGCCTCGGTGAAAACGATGGTGAGCGGGATGTTTCCCCACT
>JAMPEH010000407.1 GCA_023665245.1 Muribaculaceae bacterium | reverse complement strand
ATCGGCGCCCCGGAGGATTACAGCATCTACTCGATCCCGCAGTTTGCCATGATCAACAAGGCCTGGCTGGACGATCTGGGATTGGAAGTGCCCACGACGCTGGATGAGCTCCACACGGCGCTGACGGCCTTCAAGGACAATGATATGAGCGCGAAATACTACGGAAACGCGCCGGGCAGTACGATTCCCATGAGCACCGGGTTCGACCAGTGGTGCTGGGGGCAGAACATTTTTTACGCGGGCTTCGGCTTCACTAACTGGCCCAACGACGTCTGCAACGATCTTGTCCTGAAAAGTGACGGCACGGTAGATTTTATGTGTGTTTCTGACCAGTACCGGGAAGCGATCAATTATTTCCACGACTGGTATGCGGAGGGTCTGATGGACCTGGAGATGTTCAGTCAGTCTGACACGCAGTTGATCTCCAAGTGCTCCCAGGGCTATGTGGGCGTCTCCACATGGTGGTACATCGAGGAGCTGATGGGGGATTACGCGAAAGACTATGTGTTCCTGCCGATTCTCGACGGCCCCGACGGAACCCACAATGTGACGGTCCGTACCGGCGGCGGCATCAGCAGCGGACAGCTGAATATCACCAAAAAGTGCAAGAGCCCGGCGAACCTGCTGAAATTTTATGACATGTGGTACGACCCGGAGATCGTGATGCAGCTTCAATACGGCCCGATCGGCACCTATTTTACCGGACAGGACGAAAATGGCGTATGGCTGAGCATCTCCGACGACGAGAGCCGGGAGAAGTACGGAAAAGGTTCCGGCGAGCTGAAAGGCGAGTGCGAGGTGGCAGGGCCGAAGTTGATTCTCAGCGACTACTATCTGACGACCTTCAAGATGGAGGACCGCGCGATCGAGCGTCTGACCGATCTGTATGATTTCTGGATGCCCTATGTGGACGACACCACGACCTACCCGGTGGACTGCGTGTTCACGGGAAGAGAGCTCGATGACATCGATTGGTACAAGGCAGATTTCGAGAGCGCCGTATCCGAGCAGGAGGGCCTGTGGCTGAAGAACGGCGGCCCTACGGACGAGGAGTGGAACGCCTATATAGCGCATCTGCGCGACAAGTGTGGTATGGATAAGCTGCTGAATGTTTACCAGAATGCGTACAACCGGTATGCGGGTCTGGAGACTGCGGAGTAGGCGGAATATATATTGTATTCATATCGGGGCAGAAAGGTATAGCATCTGCCCCGATATTGGGTTATGATAAGAAAAAGAAAAGGCTCTGACAGGGAGGAATAGTATGATAAGCCAAGCTTTGCGTGATGCAAGAAGATGTGAGGAGTCGATGGAACGCAGGATTGAGCAGGAGGACAGACCCGCCTTCCATCTCTCTACCCGTGTCGGGTGGATGAATGACCCCAACGGATTTTCCTATTATAAAGGTGAGTACCACATGTTCTACCAGTATCATCCCTATGCTTCCTACTGGGGACCGATGCACTGGGGACATGCGGTGAGCGACGATCTGCTGCACTGGAGATATCTCCCTGCGGCGCTGGCGCCGGATACGGAGTACGACAGGGACGGCTGTTTTTCCGGCAGCGCGGTGGTGCTTCCGGACGGCAGGCATCTGCTGCTCTATACGGGCGTCGCAAAGGAGACACAGCCCGACGGCAGTATGCGGGATATTCAGACGCAGTGCGTCGCGGTGGGAGCCGGAATCGATTACGATAAATTCGTAGGCAATCCGGTACTCACGCAGAAAGATCTGCCGGAGGGCGGAAGCAAGTTTGATTTCCGGGATCCGAAGATCTGGCAGAAGGGTGACGGCTCTTACCGCTGTGTGATCGGCAACTGCACGGAGGAGGGTGACGGACGGATCTTGCTCTACAGCAGCCAGGACGGCATAAAGTGGCGCTATGAAAAGATTCTTGCGGCGAACAACAAGCGCTTTGGCAGAATGTGGGAGTGTCCGGATTTCTTCCGGCTGGACGGCAGGGATGTCCTGATCACCAGCCCGCAGGATATGCTGCCCAAGGGCTTCGAGTACCACAACGGGAACGGCACGCTCTGTCTAATCGGTTCCTACGACGAGGAGACGGATACCTTTACCGAGGAGCATGACCAGGCGATCGATTACGGTATCGATTTCTACGCGCCGCAGACCATTCTCGCGCCGGACGGCAGGCGTATCATGATCGGATGGATGCAGAACTGGGATACCTGTAATCTGCACAACACGGATCGGCCATGGTTTGGACAGATGAGCGTGCCGAGAGAGCTCTCGGTCCAGAATGGACGGCTGTATCAGAAGCCAGTGCGGGAATTGGAGACACTGCGGGGAGAAGCGGTGCGGCATGAGAACGTCACCTTCAGCGATGTGATCAGATTGGCGGGCGTCACGGGGCGCAAGGTGGATATGGAGCTGGACATCCGCCCTGCGGACGCGGAGAATGTTTACCGCAAATTTGCGGTCCGGTTTGCCCAGAACGATACATACCAGACGTCCATCAGCTTCCGCCCTTACGAGTCGATCGTCAAGGTGGACAGGAAATTTTCCGGATCCAGAAGGGCGATCATACACCAGCGCCGCTGCCTCGTAAACAGGAAAAACGGTAATATTAAGCTGAGGCTTATCCTGGATAAGTTCAGCGTGGAGGTCTTCGTAAACGATGGAGAATACGTGCTGTCGGCGACGATGTACACCGATCTTGCGGCGGACGGAATCTCGTTTTTTGCAGATGGCAGCGTGACGATGGATGTGGTAAAATATGAGTTGCGATGACGGCGTGCCGGGAGTCGGCTGCCGGAAGGACACAGACCGATGAGCGGAGCGAAAGGAGACAATACTATGAAGAAGTATGATGTGGTGGCTTTGGGAGAATTGCTGATCGATTTCACGGAGAACGGGACGAGCGGGCAGGGCAATCCGCTCTACGAGGCGAATCCCGGCGGCGCGCCCTGCAATGTTTTGTCCATGCTGACACGGCTGGGCAGGAAGACCGCCTTTATCGGCAAGGTTGGAAAAGATATTTTTGGCAACCGGCTGAAGAGCACGCTGGAGGAGGCGGGAATCGACACGCAGGGCCTGGTCATGGACGATGAGGTCCGCACCACGCTGGCGTTTGTGGAGACGTTTCCGGACGGGGACAGGGATTTTTCATTCTACAGGAATCCCGGCGCGGATATGATGCTGCGGGAGGATGAGATGCCGGC
>JAMPEH010000406.1 GCA_023665245.1 Muribaculaceae bacterium | reverse complement strand
CGCCAGGCTGCTGGCGGCCATGCTGGAAAAGCTGCCGGGGGATACGGTGGAGCTGCGCCGTCAGGGCCGCGATCCACAGATCTCTCTGCTCAGCGGGGATGCGGCGTATACCGTCCCGGTGTTCGAGCGGGGCAGCTTCCCCAAGCCCGTGCCCCCCTTCCCGGAGGACACGGTGAAGGTCAGCGGCATCCCCTCCATGGCCCGGCGGACGGTGTTTGCCACCAGTCCGGACGGCAAGGGAGAGCGGCCGCTGCTGAAATGCGTCAACCTCATGTTCACCAGGGACGGCCTGCGGGCCGCCGGAAGCGACGGGACCTGCATCATCACGGCCAGCGGCGACAGCAAGTGTACCGGCAACGCCAGTCTGCTGCTGCCGGCGGCGTCGCTGAACCGGCTGGCGCGGATGTGCGAGGACACGGACGAGTTTCGCGTGGGCACCACGGGCAAAACCGTGGCGTTCCTGCGGGAGGACTTCATCTACAGCGCCCGGCTCATGGAGGGCGAGTACATCGACACGGAGCAGCTTGCCGCCGCCATCCAGCCCCAGTTCCAGGTGCTGACCGACGTGGCAGATCTGCGCGGCGGCCTGGAGCGCGTCATTTCCGTTGACCCCGATGGAAAAGCGGGGCTGCTCTTTGACGGGCAGCGCCTCACCTTCCAGTGCCGGGGCGTCTATGGGAACGCTTCCGCTTCCATTGCCGTGATCCCGTTCAAGGGGATCTCCCGCGGAGAGAGCTGGTATCTGACCTCCCAGCTGGAAAGCTGCCTCCGGGCGCTGTCCGGGACGGTGAAGCTGGGCACGGCCAGCGGCGGGATGCTGGTGCTGGAGACGGAGGACGCCCTCTATTTCCAGACGGCCACAAGGGCTCCCGCTGCCGAAGCGGAAAAGAAAACGAAGAAAGCCGCGCCCAAGGCGGCGTAATGGAAGGAGGATGTCTCTTGCGCGTATCGGAGATATGCCGCTACTGCGGCGGCGTGGTCCGCCAGGTCCCGGCTTCGAAGGTCTACGGCGTCGAGGCGGCCAGACGGCTGCGCCTCACAAAGGAGTGGTTCTATCAGTGCCAGAACTGCAACGCCCGCGTGGGCTGCCACCGGGGGACGAAGCGTCCCCTGGGCAACCTGGCCAACGAGGTGCTGCGGCTGAAGCGGATGGAGACCCATCAGGTCTTTGACGGCTTCTGGCGGAGCAATGGCATGACCAGGACCGCCGCCTACAAATGGCTGGCGGAGAGGATGGGCCTGACGGAAGCCCAGACCCACATCGGGGGCTTTGAGATGGACCAGTGCCAGCAGGTGATCGACATCTGCCGCCGTGAGGAAAATGCGAAGGCCGCGTGATGCAGCAGACGGTCAGGCAGCCGACCTGCGCCTCATGTCCGAACGATCTGCATTTTGAGGAATTTGTTCCCAAAAAACAGTTCGGCGTCATGATGCACTGCGGGGAGCGCTTCTGCACCGGAGGGAAACGGGCGCGGCGGTTCAAGCGTAGCGACCCCAAGATCCATGTCCCCTCCTGGTGCCCGAAACGCAAAGATCCCTGCGAGCTGCGGGTCTACACCTTCAGCAGTGAGGAGAGCCGGTGGATGCACCATTTCCTCAGCGACAGGATCAACGATCCGCTTTATCCGGCCGCGAACCACTACGCGCTCGCGCATAGCATGGAGACCGCCCTGTCCCCGCGTGAGTTCTGGGACCGGTGCGGCCAGAAAGCCTGTGAAAAACTGCTTGGCGCTGGCGTCCCCATGTATGCCGTTGTGGAGATTGACGATGGGCTCGCGTCCGTCTGCTTCTATCGGACGCCGGAGGGGATGAAGATCGCGCCGTTTTTTGACGCGGCGAGAGCCAGAAAAAACCGTATGGAGGAATCTGATTGAGGGAAAACAGCCCCCGAAAGCACTGCGACACCTGCCGGTACGCCTACCTGGAGCCGGAGTGTGCCGGAAAACGGGACTGCCTGCGCCAGAGGTGCGGCAGTCCGGAGTACAATGCACCAACTTACACCCATGACATGCTCATGGAGGACTGGGGCCGGGGCCATTGCCGCTTCTGGTCCCCCAAACAATGAAAGGATACAAACATGAAAAATAATTATTCTATTGCCGAGCGCAACCGCATTGTGGAGGAACATCTCCCCCGCATCGACAGGACCATCCGCAGGAACCGCGCGCTGATGAAGGCCGCCCACCTGGACTACGATGACGTCTACCAGCAGCTGGCGGTCCGGCTCATTCAGGCCGTGGCAGGCTTTGACCCCGACAAGGGCAGGCTGGAGCAGCACATCGACGCACAGCTTCAGTATGAAATGCTGAGCTGCAAGGACAGCCGCCAGCGGTACGGACTTACCAACGCGCCATATGACCTGCGGGGCGCGGTCATCTCCCTGGAGGCGTGCGGAGACCTGCTCTACAGCGGCCTCATGGCGGCGTAAGGAGGGCGTGATGATGAACAAAACCAATTTGCGGGACCGTATGCTCGCCGTCATGGCGGACGTCAACGCCCAGGTGGCCGAGCGGGAGGACCTGATTGAGCTGATCGCCATCGCTCTGCTGACCCGGAAGAACCTGTTCATCCTGGGCGCACCCGGCCAGGCCAAGAGCTACGCCATCAACGCCTTCCGCAGCCGGATCACCGGCGCGCGGCAGTTTGAGCGTCTGCTCTCCAAGCAGACCGATGAGGAGCAGCTGTTTGGCCGCGTTGATCTGGCCAGCCTGCTCCCCGGCAGCATCGCCCAAAGTGTGCTGGATCAGGACGCACAGTACCGGCGTATGCACGATACACTGAAAGACCGGCTGACCAATAACCTGGACGCCGGCGATCTGCCGGAGCGGATGGAGCGCCATCGTAAGGCGCTGGCGGAGCTTCACGGGGGAGAGCCCCATGTCAACACCGCCGGGAAGATCCCGGAGGCGGACATTGTGTTCCTGGATGAGATCTTCAAGTGCAACGACGGCGTGCTCAACTCCCTGCTGACCGCGCTGAACGAGCGGAAGTACACCAATGAGGGCCGCACCTATCTCATCCCCACCATCTCCTTTTTCGCGGCGTCCAATGAGATCCCCAATTTTGCGGACCCCCAGGAGAAGATCCTGGAGGCCCTGTACGACCGCCTGGAATTGAAAGTGGTCACGGAGAACATCGCGGACCGGGGGAAGCGCCTCGCCGTGCTGAAGGACAAGCAGGCGGACCGCG
>JAMPEH010000405.1 GCA_023665245.1 Muribaculaceae bacterium | reverse complement strand
GCCGGGGCGCTCGGAATATTTGAACATGAAGGCCGAGTCAAACCCGACTTCGCGCATAAGGCTGAGGGTGAGTTGGAAATCCTCCTCAGTCTCGTTGTAGAAACCGGTGAACATATCAGTCGAAATACCGCAGTCGGGTATCATACGGCGAATGGCGGCGATGCGGTCGAGATACCACTCGCGGGTGTATTTGCGGTTCATGTTTTTCAGAACCTCATTGCTTCCCGACTGCACCGGCAGGTGAATGTGGTTGCAGATGTTGGAATAGCGTGCTACTGTGGCGATTATCTCATCGGACATGTCTTTCGGGTGCGATGTGGTGAAGCGTATTCTCATGTCGGGAGCCGCTTCCGCCACCATTGCGAGCAGGCGGTCGAAGCCCACTGTGGAGCCGTCGGAGTCTTCAAACCGGTAGCTGTTCACGTTCTGCCCCAACAGCGTCACCTCCCTGAATCCGCGGCGGCGCAAGTCGTCGAGTTCGTTGAGAATGCTTCGCGGTTCGCGGCTGCGTTCACGCCCGCGGGTATAGGGGACGATGCAGTAGGAACAGAAGTTGTTGCATCCCCTCATTATGCTTATGAACCCGCTGACTCCGTTGCTCGCCACGCGCTTGGGAATTATGTCGCGATAGGTTTCGGTGGTGCTGAGTTCCACATTTATGGCTTTATGACCCGTTTCGGCGGCGGCAAACAGGTTCGGGAGGTCGAGATAGCTATCAGGACCTGCCACTATGTCGACTCCGTAGTCGTTTATCAAAGTGTCGCGAACCCTCTCTGCCATACACCCGATTACCCCGACTATCAGCCGTGACGACTTATTGCGTTTACGTCGCAGCGACCCGAGATATTGCAGCCTTGACACGATTTTCTGTTCGGCATTGTCGCGTATGGAGCAAGTATTGAGCAACACGGCGTCGGCAGTCTCAGCCGTGTCGGTAAGAGTGTATCCCGACATACCGAGAATTGAAGCGACAACCTCGCTGTCGGCGACATTCATTTGGCAACCGTAGGTCTCTATATATAGCAGACGGTTTTCACCGTCGATTTCGGAATTATCCATGAAATTAAAAGATGTAATTCAGTTAAAAATTTTGAATTTTATACCGAAAAGTTTAATTTTGTGCAAAATTACGAAAAAACCGATTTTATCACAACCAAAACCGTTGAATAATCTATATCATAAATGTGGCATTTAATTTTATTACCGCCGACGAGGCCGCATCGATTGTTAAACACGACGATACGTTTGGTCTGTCAGGTTTTACCGCACCAGGCGTGCCCAAAGTTTTTTTTGAAGCAGTGGCCCGTAAGGCCGAGTTGGAACATGAGGCAGGTCGCCCGTTCAAAGTAAATATCTTCACCGGTGCATCTACAAGCGACCATGTAGATGGTATTCTTGCCCGTACCAACACCATGGGTCGCCGCGCTCCTTACCAGAACACCCCCGACCTCAGAAAACGCATCAATAGCCACGATGCACACTATTTCGACCGTCACCTCTCCGAGATGTCACAGGAAGTGCGCTACGGATTCTATGGCAAAATTGACTATGCCGTAATCGAAGCCGCTGACATCACCGACGACGGTGAAATTCTCCTCGGAACCGGTCTTGGAAACGTCCCCACCTATGCTCACTTGGCCGATAAGATTATTATCGAACTTAACGAGAAATTGCCAAAGAGCCTCTACGGCATGCACGACGTGATTCGTCTGCAAGACCCCCCTTACCGTCAGGCAATTCCAATCTTCAAGCCCAGCGACCGCATCGGTAGCCCCACGCTTAAGATTGACCCCTCGAAAGTTATCGGTGTTATCCGCACCAACTCCTACGACGGAGTCAAACCCTTTACCGAACCCGATGCTGTGTCGAAACAGATTGGTTCCAACGTGGTAACATTCCTTTTGTCGGAATATCGCAACGGACGTCTTCCCAAGGAATTCCTTCCCCTTCAGTCGGGAGTGGGCAACGTAGCCAACGCCGTACTCTACGACCTTGGTGAAAGCAAGGAACTGCCGCAATTCAGAATGTACACCGAAGTTGTCCAGGATGCCGTACTCGAGCTTATGAAAAAAGAGAAGTGTATCTTCGCCAGCACCTGTTCGATGACATTCAGCGACTCCACCGAAGCCGAGTTATTCAACAACCTTGACTTCTTCCACGATAAAATCTTGATTCGTCCGGCTGAAATCTCCAACAACCCCGAAGTCATACGCCGTCTCGGTATCATTGCCATGAATACCGCCCTTGAGGCCGACATCTTCGGCAACGTGAACTCAACCCACGTTCTCGGAACCCGCATGATGAACGGTATCGGTGGCTCAGGTGACTTCGCCCGTAACGCCTATATCTCTATATTCTCATGTCCCTCAATCACCAAGGAGGGTATGATAAGCAACATTGTGCCAATGGTAGCCCACGCCGACCATTCAGAACACTCTGTCGACATTATCGTTACCGACCAGGGTATCGCCGACCTCCGCGGTAAGGACCCCGTTCAGCGCGCCGAAACAATCATCGAAAACTGCGCTCACCCGATGTATCGTGAGCTGCTTTGGGACTATCTGAAGCTCGGCAAGGGAGGACAGACTCCCCACACTCTCTCGGCAGCATTCGCCCTTCACACTGCTTTCAGCGAAACCGGCGATATGCGTAATGCAGATTATAGCCGATATTTTTAATCCGAAGGCAAGTCCGGCGAAGCCGGAGGCTACTTAGGCAAGAAAGGCTATATAGGCTAAAAAGACTAATCTGAGGCTAAATAAGGCTAAAAAGGTTAAAGAGGCAAGGAAGGCAACATAAGTTCCCTTGTCTCTTTTGCTTTCAAAAAATCTTTTTGCAGATTCAGGAATAATGAGATATATTTGCGAGAAAATTAAACACTTACTACCAATCATTATTCTCTCTATTGCTAATGTCTCGTATTATTCGCCTATTTATAGTGCTGATTTTTATTCCTCTCACACTATTTTCTCAAAAAGTAGTGGAGTATCGTTATGATTCAGCAGGTAATAGAATAAGCCGGGGATTAAGAATTGTCGGAATTCCGGTAGCACGAAAAACGGTGAATAACAGCGAAATTGATATATTCGATAATATTAAAATAAAGAAACCGCAATTCAATCCACTATGCAGAGGGCTTTGGCAATGTCCTCGATGTAGGTGACAGTGGTGGCAGATCGCCACTTGTCGTT
>JAMPEH010000404.1 GCA_023665245.1 Muribaculaceae bacterium | reverse complement strand
ATACAATTGTCGTCAGATCGTGGAACAGGATATAGCTCGACGATATTATCACCAGATCGCAGTAAATCATTGTGCGGCCTACTGTCACATTGCTTTTCTTCGAGGCCATGGCGGCGATTATATCGGTGCCGCCGGTACTGCCGTTATGCACGAATACAGTGCCGATGCACACGCCTATGCCTATGGCTCCTATTATTATGCTCATCAGTTTCTCCCCATGTATGAGCGGCTCGGGAAACATTGGCTGGAAAATACCTATGAACAGACTGCACACCGTAGCTCCGAAAATCGTCCGGATCACAAATTGTTTACCAACTATTTTGAACGCTATGCCGAGCAACAACAGATTCGCAACGTATTGTGAGACAGCCACTGGTATGGTCCATGGCAGAACTCCTTGTTCAACCAGTTTTTCCGATGCGAAGTACACCAGCGAGCCGACACCGGCCAAACCGCCTATCACCACCTTCTGTGGCAGGACAAAGGCGCAGAACGTAAATGCGTAAAGCGCAAGCGAGAGAGTTATAATAACGTAATCTTTAGTATAAGTCCACGTTTGTTTTCCTATGTTCTGCATACGTCGTCTGTGTGTGTTGGTATGATATAATTGGTTTTTGGCTCGTCGGATTCCAATCCGGTGTGTAATTATGGCATCAAAGTTAATAAAAAAGACTTTTCCATGCAGAAACTTTCAATTTAAATTGGTTATTTTGCATTGAATAGTGTTTAATGCTATATAATGAATCGATAAATCCGAAAAAAAACTGAAATATATGAAGCGTTCTCTATGCATCATTTCACTGTTGGCCTGCTTGTGCGTGCCCGTTGCCAATGCCCAGCTCCGTATTGACACTTCCGATGCCGTCCGCCCTTTCAATGTGGGCGTGCGCGTTGGCCTCAACACCTCCAATCTGTCAAGCAATCAGTTGGACCTCGTGCCCGATCTGCATTCCACTTCGGTGGATTGGAAAGCCGGGTTTACCGGTGGCGTTGTAGTCGATATTTTGATGCGCAACTTTTTTGCCCTGCAACCCGGATTTTTCTTTGAAAGCCGTTCATGTAGCTTTACCCATGTCCAGCAGATAGGCCAGCCCGTAGCCCTTCAGCTGATGGAAGGCACTCAGTCGTCAACCTATTTTAAAATTCCCATACTGGCATCCTTCCGGGTGTTGATTGTCGATGATATAGAGTGGCAGATGGACTTCGGCCCGTACTTCTCGTTCGGTTTGGGCGGCAATGAAAAGTACACCTATGTAAGTCCCGGACAGGAGTATCATGGCAAGGAATTCAAACGCAATTATTTTGGCGACAAGGGCTTTGTCCGCTCCTATGACTGGGGGTTCAAGATGGGTATGGGACTCAATTTCATGCAGCACTACTATCTCGGCATACATTATGAGGCTGGTTGCCGCAACGTCCTGCTTCAGAATGCCTACAACCCCGAACCGGTGCTCTACGGCCTAAAAGGCCACAACAAAGCCTGGGACTTCACCATCGGTTACAACTTCTGAACGCCGTCGCAACCCCTCCCGCTCGCATCTGCTGTCAAACCACCGATTCGCCGAAGGCGATAAACATGTTTAACCCCATCATGGACACGCAAGGCGTGGCCTTGGTGGGGAACTTGCATACATGTCCCTTTGCTCAGAGAGCATAAACTGCCGCTTTCCCACCCTGAAATGAGCTTTATTTGACATATCCATAAAAGACACTGAAAAATTTTTTTCAAAAAAGGACAAAAAGCAGACCTACCCCCTGAATTGCGTTGTAACTTTGCAACGTGAAACAGATAAGTCACGTCGGGAGCAACTCCCCAAACTGAATCATTCTGTCACTTATATGAGGTATCTGACGGTCATCCGATGCAATATCCGGCCGGAACATGCGAGATGGTTTAATCATCCTGTATCGAATGTTAAAGTCGCCGTCAGTGGAAGTATAATGTGCCGGAACGCAACCCGGGTATCAGTCCAAGGTGCAATCCCCCTAATGACGCGTTTCACACAGGGCAGGTCGCCGATTTGACACGACAGGCGCCGCGTGTCAAAGGGCCTCGCCAATCAAAACAAACTGGTAACTGAATATTAAAATAAGATGAAAAACACAACACGACCATCAAACAAATCACCCTCGTCTAACGAGGGTCTTACGCAAGCGCAAAGTCTCTTGTCACCGAGTGCCTTTGTGTAACCGTTGATTCTCTTGGCCACCTCTTGCGGGCATGGCCACGGACTTGACTTTGCCTCTCATGGATAAAAGTCAGAGGATGCCTCGCGGTATCCTCTGACCTGTCTTACGGTAGTACTTAAAATGCTATTATTCGTTATGTCTAAGCTTGTAGTAGTATGAAAAAGAATTATGCTTTATGCTGTAGTGTTTGTTTGCTTTTTTGATTTAACAGCAATCTCTATCGCTGTTGCTAATGCAAATTTATAACACAAAATTTAATTATGAAAGTGTCAGCATTGTTCAAAAAAGCATACAAAATTGGCGGAATAGGGTGATTGCTGTGTTTTTGGTTACAGGTTTTAACTATTGAGTTTCGTTTTGTTTGAGTTTTGAAGAAATTGGCACGGATAAAAATGAAAAGAGGATATGATAAAAAGTGTTAAAGTGATGATTATGCTGTCATATTGACACGTCAGAGCCGTCCGGCTTGGCCATCAGACGGCTCCGCCATGGATAAATGACATATTATTTATAAATAATGTAAGAGGTAAGAGGCGAAAGTGTCCCTTTTATTATCCCGTTTGAAACAGTAAAAGGCTTTCCGTTTACTTCGTCGTTATAGTTCCCGTCCGGCAGTGTTGTGGGCATCTCCACCTCCTGTTTCTTGTCCGATACATTGATCAGTGCTATGCCGTTGTTGCCGCGGGCTACTTCGGCAACCGTGCCGTCCTGATTTGAAATCAGAGTCTCGGGTTGGCCCGACATGGCATGACGGAATTTGTTGGCGGCAACTACTTCAGGGTGCTTGAACTCATCATTGCCGCGTGCTCCGGCACGGTTGTCGCCCCAGTAGTTCTCGCGAGTGCTGTTCATTGGTCGGCTGAAGAATAGCGGGGTACCGTTCTGCCGGGCCGTGAGGAACACCCATGCGGCACGTATCTGTTCGTCGGTAAGACCGGCTGATTCATTTTGGTTGCAGTATGTGTCGTGCGATTCCACCCAGGTAACCAATCGGTCGGGAGTAGCGCG
>JAMPEH010000403.1 GCA_023665245.1 Muribaculaceae bacterium | reverse complement strand
CTCGACCGCATTGTGTGCCGTCCCGAATTTGACCATAAACTATCATCGGCCGAGTTGCCGGTGATGCGCCTATGGTTCGAGGGGTACGACGAGAAATATATCGCCGACAAACTATGTCTGTCGCCACACACCATTCACAATCACATACGGCATGCGTATCAACGTACAAACACTCACTCCCGGAGTGAGTTTGTCAAGTATGCCGCCCAACACAGCCTCTTCTCATGAACACAAATCCCAAATATGACAAATGGGAGGTTGACAAGGTCAAATCGCTCGACATCCGTCAGTTTATCCCCGGCTGCAGCCAGCACAAGGCATCGCAAGAGATTGAATGCCCTGTGTGCGGCAAGAAGAAATTCTCCGTAGTCCACAAGGGAGACAAGAATTTCGGCTATTGCCATTCCTGCCAATTCTCCTTGTCCGGGCCGATTGAGGCCGTTGCCCATTTCGGTGGCATCAACCTCAAAACTGACTGGCTTCACGCCCTTGAAGAAACGGCCCGACAGGGAGGAGTAATCCTCACGCCCAACGAGCGCAAGAAAGAAGAAGCCGTGCAGACGGCCAAGAAGTCAACCCGGTCATCCTTCTGCGGCCAGCAGCTCGAAGGCTCCGGCCTGACGGTCGAAGACGTGATGGCCACGACACTTGAAGGCTCGCAGGAAACGCTCCGCTCACCCTTCCGCCCCGGACGCGTCGATGAGAAATTCACACCTGACGAGTCGGGCAGTGATATGCTCATCTACTACTACGACCTGCATGGCCGCCCAATGACCTACATCGGGAAAGGCTCTGCACGCCCTCGGCCTTATGTGCGAGTGCGCTGGGCCAACCCTGCGCTGCACAAGTCGTCGGACGGCAAGGAGATGAAGTATCAGACACCCGCCGGAGCTTCCTGCCGCGTCTATATCCCGGAGAAGATCCGCCGGATGTTCAAGAACAAGACCCACATCGACACCCTTTTTCTCCAGGAGGGAGAAAAGAAAGCCGAGAAAGCCTGCAAGCACGGCATGCTGTCAATCGGCATTCAGGGCATCAACAACTTCGGCTCGCAGGAGACCGGCCTGCTCCAGGATATTCAGGAGATAGTTGTGGCTTGCTCCATCTCCAACATCGTCCTGATAATGGACTCCGACTGGAACGACCTGCACCACAATATCATCGTCGGCGACCGCGCCGACAAACGCCCCAATTCGTTCTCGCGTGCCGTTATCAAGTATCGCCAGTATATGAAGACATTCGCCAACATGGGGCTGAATATGAATATCTGGTGGGGCCACGTCAACGCCAACGACCACGGCGACAAGGGCGTTGATGACCTGCTCTGCGGCTCGTTGCTTGGCCGGGAGCCGGAACTGATGGAAGACATCGAGCGCACGATGAACAGCCACGACGGACGCGGCACATGGCTCAATATCCACAAGATTACCGAAGAGTCCGACACCAAGATCCGCGACTTTTGGCTGCTCAACGACGTACAGGCCTTCTACGAGCTTCACAAAGAACGTCTCGCCGCTGTCGAAACCTTCAAGGTCGGTCCGATACGCTACAAGGTGGAGAACGGCAAAATCGTGGCGATGAGCCGCTACTCATCGACCACCGACATCTACCTGATAACCCAAAACTCAAAAGGAGAGGACAAGGTGGAGTTCAACGATGTGGAGGCGTTCCGCTTCCTCGGCGCGAGCGGATTCTACCGACTGCGCAACAGCGACGAGGAGGCATCCGGCTTTGAGTTTATCCGCATGGACAACGGCATCATTGACCGCATAGCGCCCTATGAGGTGCGCGACTTCATCCGCGAGTACATCAACGCCAACTGCAAGTCGGACATCGTGCTCCAGTTCTTCGCCAAGCGCCTTGCCACCATCATGGCCGACAAGCAGCTTGAAAACCTGGCCATCATGAGCGATGACTTCAACAACTTCACATCGGGCGTGCAGCGCACATACTACAACAACGGCCAGGTGGAGATAACGGCCAACAGCATCACTCCCGACCAACCCATCAACCAAGTGTGGCGCAGCCGCATAGTGCCGCGCAAGTTCAAACGTGTGCCCATAATCAAGTCGATTGAGAAAGTGGGCGACAACTTCTATATCGAGTACACCGAGGCGGCCGCCAACTGCGATTTCCTGCACTTCCTGATCAACACCTCAAACAACTTCTACCAGAGCGGTGCCGAGCGGCAGCTGAGCGATGAAGAAACCTTCGAGTGGATACACCACATCGTCAACAAAATCACCACCCTCGGCTATCTGCTGTGCGACTACAAATATGCCTCGGAGCGCAAGGCGGTCGTAATCCAGGATCACCTGATGAGCGAAGTCGGCCAGAGCCATGGTGGTGCGGGCAAGTCGATAGTGGGCAACGCCATCGGAAAGATCTGTTCGCAGTTCTTTATCGACGGCAAGCAGATGAAGCGCGATGACGAGTTCCTGCTGTCGGGCGTGACCAAAGCCACTCGCAACATATTCATCGATGACGTAAAGACCAATTTCTCGTTCGAGAACCTTTTCGCCATGGTCACCGGCCCGATGTATGTCAACCCCAAGGGCAAAGACCGCTACTGCATACCGCTGGAGGACTCGCCGAAGATACTGATCACCACCAACCACGCCATCAACAAAGCAAACGAGAACGCCACCAAGCGGCGCATCTCCTATATGGAATTTTCAACGTGGTACAATCCCGACCATACCATTGTCGACGACTTCCACCACATGTTCTTTGACGACTGGGATGACGAGCAATGGAATCTGTTTGACAACCTAATGGCCGAATGTGTAATGTACTACCTGCGCTCGTTTGAGAACGGCTGGTCGCGTGAGGGAGAGGGAGCCGTGCCGCCACCGATGAAGAACATCGAACTGCGCACCCTGCGCCAGGAAATGTCGGAGGTGCTGTACCAATGGGCAGAGGAATATTTCGACCCATCGGGCACTCACTTGAACGACCGCATCAAGCGCTCCGACCTTGTGGCAAGCTTCTTCGAGTATGCCGGCGGCCCATCGGGACACGGCGTAACCCGCACCAACTTCAAGGGCAAAATCCAAGCCTATTGCAAATTCAAGGGGTACGACTTCAACACCAACCGCCCCAACGCCGAGAAGATGTATTACTCAGACTGGAAACCGCTGCACCCGGATGTGTCGTTCATCGGCGACGATGACAAGAGCGGCGGCGCGGAATACTTCAC
>JAMPEH010000402.1 GCA_023665245.1 Muribaculaceae bacterium | reverse complement strand
AAAACAGCCTTCTTCCCTCAATTAGCCTCTATTGCCTTACTCGCCTTGCTTACCTTACTCGCCTTTATTGCCTTACTTGCCTTATTCGTCTTCACCTGCCTTTAGCAGACTCCCATTGGACAACATATTCAATAGCAATCCTTTGATTGGAGGAATATTCACTTCTACGCAGCAGAGTTGTATCAGACTGAAGTTTCTCATAAAGGTGTACATTCCAGTGACGTCTTTCGTGAGCAAGGTCATCGAGAACCAACGGAATAATATCCTCACCCATATCTACAAGTTGATTAAACTCAGGAACATTCATCCAGTCAGCCGAATTGCTTGAGAGTTCAAGTTCAGGATTACTCTTTATGGCATTCTCCCATTCAGTCTCTCGAAGTTCATAAAGCTGCTTGACAGAATCGAGCACAAGACCTACTGCCTTACTCTATGCTCCAAACTCCCACAGGAGTACACTGTCGACATATTCCAACGAAGCGTCATCTGCCACCGAACTCTTATTGGCACCCTGAGTACATGAAGAGACTGTAATGAGCAGCTGAATCACGATTAAAAAAGACATATCACGTTTCATATCTACAATTTTAATGGTTAAACACGCCCAATATAATAATTTTGTATAAAATAAAAAAAATCAGCGGATTATTATAATTTGTCATATTTAATCGACTCAGCTGATTCTGTTAAAAATCCGCGGTGCGATGATTGCAGCAACTATTGTTCCACCGCAATCTGCAAGAAAGTCGATGACGTCACCGCTGCGACCAAGCCCCATAGAGGACTGCGCCACTTCAATTAAAGCGCCAAAAAGTGCGACGGCAGCAACGGTATATATCGTTGTGACCGATTTCCATTTATCATGACCCGATTTTCTTACGTAGTCGAAATAAAAGGCAAAATACAACGCGCCAAACATAATGGCATGCACTACTTTATCACTATGTTGCCACCAACGTATTTCATTGTCGGGCAACGGGTGTGGCGCTATAGTCAGATAGAATATGGCAATGGCTGTCACGATTGTGAACAGCCATTGCGGTAATGATTTTATGAATTTTATTATCACTTACGACTTATTTTCCTTGCAGCATCGGAGATGACTGCTGTTGTGGTGGAATCAGTAACAAATACCGAGAACAATCCCTGGGGTTCCTGAGCCGGGTCGGCGGCATAAACATCACCGGCCTGCCACGTTTCATGCTCAGGAACAGCAAATCCTGCCCAACCCCAGAAGTTAGCACCGTTGACCATAGCCGAATCCACAACAAGCTCAAACACATATTTGTAATATGCATCACGAGCTGAAACCGTAGAGTTTATATCGTAGGACTTTCCGTCGCGCGGATATCCGAATTCCTCGAGTACAATTGGCTTACCCGACCCTTTGAGCGCATCGACATGCATCTTGATATATTCAAGACTGTTGCTGCATGCGCTACCGAGATGTTCGGTAAGACTATCGTTGCTTGCCCAGCGCCATGTTGTAGGCCAAATATGTATATTGGCATAGTCGATAGCATCAGATGAATGAATTTTCTTCCAGAGGTCAAGGTCAACCTCACAACCAAAAAGACCTTCACTGCCGGTCGACACCAAGTGATTGGAGTCGAGTTCATGTATCAGATTACCTGTCGATATAATCCAATCAGCAAATGCCTCTTTTCCTTCTTTGCTGAAGGCTCTCGGTTCATTGGAAATCTGCCATGACATGATAGCCGGAGATTCCACATAGGGTTTACCGGTCAGTGAATTGGTGCGACCGACTATGTTGCGCACGTGATTGGCATACATTGCTTTAGCCGAATCATTAAGCACGAATTTGCTTACAAAATCGACATACGTGTTATAGCCGTCGACCGAAGGGACCGGGGACACACCCTCACCAGCCCATTCAAGATAGGTGCCGTATCCTCCGCTCCATTCCCACGAATTGGTAAGGTATAACACTGCTTTCATGTCGCGACGTTCGAGTTCGGCAAGCAAATAGTCGAGCCCGGCAAGCAAGGTGTCGTTATAAACACCCGGAGCGATCTGAAGATTAGGCTCGATATGGGCTGTCATCCTGCGGTTTCCGTCACCGCCCACAAGAATTCTAAGGTTGTCAATACCAAGAGCCTGAAGCGTGTCAAGCTCACGGGACAGACGTTCTCTGTCACCATATTTTTCCGATGCAAGAATTGCGCCATACCATAGATTGGTACCTACATAACGATAGACCGAATCACCTATATAGAATTCTCCGTCAGCAACGGTCACATATCGGGGATTGGCAGCCTCCTGACGAGATGTACTGCCGTTGCAACATGTAAAAGACACAATTGCTGCTACCGATGACAATAAAAGAAATATTTTTCTCATAGTTCAATTATTTTTACCACTTTTTTAGTTGTTGCGTTGACATATATTCCTGGTGCCGGATTGACAACACGTCGTCCGCTAAGGTCGTAGAACACGTCATCAGCAGAAATCGCATCAACGGGTATTTCATCGACTCCTGCGTTGGGGTCTTCACCGATTACTACCGACAATGTATCGGCGGTATCGGCAAGCAAATATGCCGAATTAGCCTTAACGATTCCCGACGATACCTGACGGAAAGAGAATCCATCGGCAGTCGAGACCAACTCATGTCGCACCGGCGCATCGGTGCGACGGATATTTGTACCCGACATTGCCGAAGCGACCTTAGTAGAAACATATTTCACCGGAAGCTGAACTCTCGCACCTTCTACAGTACTCTTCAGCACAAAGGGAGTAGCAGCAGGAATCTCACCAATAAGCTCGGCAGCATAGGCAGTGCCATCACTCACGCTTGTCACCGTAAATGCCTTGCACGATGAAGGGATTTCAACACCGCAAGGAAGCATCACGGCAGCATAACCATTGGCGTCGGTTTCAATCGTAACGTCTTTAACTTCCTCGAGATACCATTTCATGGGGTCTTCCTTGAAAGCGTAACCGACCAATTCGGCAGAACCTGAGGCTGTAAGCCAACGGCTGCTCTGAGAATCGGCAAATGTGTAAAGTCGGCTCATTTCGTCGTGCTGCAAAATGTAAGGATAAGCGTTTTCCTCATCAACAATCGCCACCCTGACACTGTTTCCGTTGGCTCCGAAGAAACTTCCAAGCGCACTGATTTCCATGGTGTACAGATTACGCGTCGACGAAGGGACAAACCGGAACATACAAAGATCCTCGGCATAG
>JAMPEH010000401.1 GCA_023665245.1 Muribaculaceae bacterium | reverse complement strand
GCTATATCTGCCCGAAAAAGTTTGGTGGGAATGAAGAATTATGCCTTACTTTGCAACGTCAACGAGAGGGAAAGCCCCCACAACAGGGGGAGCTTCTCCGAAATAGTTGACGATGGAATTCCTTTATAATACTATGGCATCCGGCGGTGCATGGCTGATTGGCCAATCAGTCCATTAAATAAAACGTCGCCGATGCAACACTGATTTTCAGCGCAATAAGTTCCAACTTGTGCGTGGATGGTAAATGTTACCGACCCTTTTGACCGCCTTTCGGATCCACATCGCAAGCATTCCTTGCAGGTCCCGGTGATTATCCGACTGGTATTTTCCCTAAATGATTATCTGCATGACAGATTGGCTTGGTAAAGCCGCAATGAACTGAGTAATTGCGAGCCTGCCTCGTCAACCGGGTGAGGTCGTGCCTGATTGATTAGCCGGAACGTCAATGTCGCTAATGTCGAAATCGGCAGGATTGCGACTGACAGCACGGTTGGTTAACCGGGATTCCGATTCCCCGCTTGGCTGAGGCCATACCTCCCCAATCACCCGGCTTCGTAACCGGTCACGTCGGCAATTGGTTGAGCGAGGTCCTGATTAGCCGGGACTTCAGCCAATCACATGCCTACGGACCTGACTGATTGCGATGGTAGCCACTCATGTGCCTGATTTTTTGGGCGAGATTGCGGTCAAATGATTAAGCAACAGAAGTTTCACCCCTAACAAAAAAGTTGAGATGAATAAACCCATTCTCGTTGCCGTGTCCTCACAGAAGGGAGGAGTCGGCAAATCGACCCTGACAGTTCTTCTCGCAAGCTACCTTCATTTCGTTAAAGGCTACGAGGTGGCCGTGGTGGATTGCGACTCTCCACAGCATAGCCTCTATCTCGAAAGGGAGCGTGAAATCCGCGACTGCGAGGAAAGCGAGTTCCTGCGCAAACTGGTGTTCGACATATTCCAGAAGACTCAGAAGCGTGCATATCCTGTTCTGAAGTCAACACTGGGCGATGCCTTGGCCACCGCGCAGGAGTATATCGACAACACCAATGTCCCTGACTTTCTTTTCTTCGACCTCCCCGGTACAATCAACAATTTCGATGTTGTTGACATTCTGCGCAACGTGCATTATGTCTTCTGCCCGATGACCGCCGACAAGTATGCTCTGGAGAGCGGCATAAGTTTCTGCAACTACATCAATGATGTCCTAATCACAACCGGCAACTCGGCCATAAGGCAGCTGAATGTGGTGTGGAATATGGTTGACCCTCGTGAGCGCACCGAACTCTATAAGGTGTATGATGACTTTATGGCAGAACTGGGCATCAACGTCATGGAAACCAGACTGCCCAACAGTGTCAGGTTCCGTCGTGAGGGAAGCCGCGAACTGAAGCGGGCCGTGTTCCGCTCCACCCTCATCCCGCCCGACAAGACCCAGCTTCGCGGAAGCGGTGTTGAGGAACTGGTTGACGAGTTTCTGAAAATAACAGCGAAGTAACGTCATGCCGAAGAAAAGCGATGCCCAGATTACACCCGACAACTTCCTCGACTCATATAAGCCCGTCTCTCCCCGACGAAAGGGAGACGCAGGGGCTTCCGAAGCGCAAACCGAACTCCCCAAGGTGGAAATGCCGAAAGAGAACGGTGGAGCTGCTGAGAACGTCGTTCTACAGAGCCGGCAAAATGATGTGGCGATGAGCCTGAAGGAATATCAGCGCATATTCCTGAGACCGAATTTCGGAGAGTCCATGAGATACGGCAAGACATACTATGTATCCAAGGACGACTGCAAGAAGATAAAGGCACTGATGCGCTGCTTCGGCGAGAATTACGACCGATTTCCATTGTCGGTATTCATTCATAATCTGCTTGCGGATCATTTCGCGAGATTCTCTAATCTTATTGACGAGATGATGAGCAGACAGTCAAATTCAAATCCTTTTAACACAAGCGATGAATAGCAATCCTCAGATAAAACAGGGATTTTCCAATCAGGACAAATTGGATTATGCCTCAAAATATTTCTTGCGCAAGAGCAGGAAAAGCACCAAGGGTGTCGGAATAACCGAAGAGACTCTTGACAAACTACGGGACATTGTGCAGCTCGTGGCGGTTGGCAACACATCCATTCGCTCATACATAAGCGCCATAGTTGCTGACCATTTAAAAGAATACAGATTCGTCCATGAGTATCTGCGTAGAGTGAAATATAATCGGATGCAGCCCGATGATGTTCAGAAATTCCAAGCACCGGCGGAAGTCTATGCGGCTGCGTTTCTTGGTCCGAATCCGGATTCCAAGAACACAGGTTGGATTCGGGTGGACGCGGACTGTGTCGATGCGATGAAAAATCTCGTTGCATGGACTGAAACCGGGGCAACCATAGGCTCGATGACAGAGGCAATACTCATTGCCCACTTCATCAAATACAAGGATTTGCTTGACGAGATGAAGTCGGACGTATTCAACTGTCAGCCATGAAGGAATTAATGTTCCCGATATTTTGTCTTCTTTATGGTGGCTTCATTGCACTCTATGCCATTGACATACTGAAGAAGAAGCGTAATAGCAAAAATGTTGATGAATCTTCCGTGTCTGATGAACAATCAGATGCTCCGGAGAAAGCATCGGTGAAGAAAGCTGGAGTCGGTAAAAGTAAGTTTTCAATCGACGATGTACGTCGGATTGCGGTTAAGGCTTCTGAAAATGCAGTCAATGAGATTATCGGTGAAATGGATATTGAAGATGTTGAGTTCGATGTTCCGGACTCTCTGGCAACGAATCCAAACATCACTCCATTGACCTCTGAAGAAATCCAAAACGCCTTTGAGACTGATGACAGGATTGCCGATGAAATCTCTGATGCAGATGATTCTGTGGCAACCCCCGGAGCCTCAGGCTGTGACTTTGATGAACTGGCCCGTGCTGAATTGATATTGGGTAGAAAAACCGAGCCTACCACTGATGAGCATAAATATGTGGTGCGTGTTTTTGCCAATTTCAAGAATACCGAGCTTATGGATCATATCCCAAAATATATCCTTGACAAACTTGAAGAATGCCAGCGTAAGGTTGAGGCAATGACTACCATGCCTGAGCCACAGCCGCAGGAGAAGGTATCTGTCGGCGCATTCGCAGAGTTTGCAATCTCAGATTTTATTCCCCATTAAAAATCTTAAACCCAACAACAGATGAATCCCATCAAATCCATACGAGATA
>JAMPEH010000400.1 GCA_023665245.1 Muribaculaceae bacterium | reverse complement strand
CCGTATGGAGAAGCCCACAGCCAAGCAGAACGGCAAATGGTTCTGCAACGGAGGCGACGTGATGAGGCATATGGCCCTCTGACCCTCCCTCCCCAATCTCTCGCTCACAGAGAACATTGACATGCTGACACAAAACAAAATCCGCTATATATACAACGAGATAACTAACGCGCAAAACGAAACGCGCAAGTGACTAACCAAGGACGGAACGGCCACGGCCACGCAGCCGCAGGACACGCCGTCCGACAATGAAGCAAGAATGCTTCGAGGCCAAATTCCTACGGCCATAATATAGGAGGGTCCAGCTCTCCACCCTCGGAGGCGGTGAAATGCGCCGGGGGTACAAAAGTGCAGAGGTCAATCGGAATGCCTGCACACAAACGGGGGAAGCCGCCGCGCACGATTGTGACGTGTTCGCCGAAAGGCGAGTAGAGAAAGGCGGGAATAAATCTACCAGCGCACGGCAGCGTGACTCCACGCTGATAACATACCACCTCTGCCGTGCGCCGCAACTCTGAATACCGCACACTTATGCGGCGGCTTCCCTTTTTAAAGAGACAATGCTCGCCAAGGCTATTCAATTGGTTGTAAGGTTCTGGAATGGCCGCAAGGTCTGACAGCCGGGAAAGACCGGCGAACTTATTGGGCAATCCGCGAGGACCCCGGCGGCAAGAGAGCCGCGAAACGTTGCTAAAGTTTTGTATCAAATTTTGAAACTTTTCTAATTCATGTCAGAATGGCCGGTTTCAGCCGGTTGTCTGTTCCAATATGAAAGATGATTATTACACGTTTCATGTATTTTAGTATTGGCTGGCCGTCTCTGCCGCGAGGCACGGAAGGCCGCAAGGTGACGGAACGCCCACGGAAACGCCTCGTGGGGATAAATTGACCCGGGTTGCAGCGTCGCGGCTGCCGTCACCACAGAGGCAAGTTTCAGTATAGTTTTTTACCTTTATGAAGCAGTAATTTCTTTATTCATATGCTTAATTGATTTTTTGGGTTATAGACACAGTGTTAGTTGTTAACATGAACCTATGTGGATTTTATCAGTGATTTCATAAAATTCCGAAGCTCTCCCGGCCTGTGAAGGTGAGGAGAAGGGCCGGGCGGGGGTGAAACCTCCCCGGCTCACCAAACAAAATGACAAATGAGACTTAGAACAAGATTTATTAACACTCTGTATATGGGCGTGGTTGTACTCGGCTGCCTTATGGCAGGCGAGAGTCCGCGTCCGTATTGCAGGCTAATCAAAAGGAACTTATCATGGATATAATGACAAAGTACGCCATCGGCGACATTCTTTGGAGAGTGAGGAACTCAAAGGCAGAGAGCTTTGAGTGCAGAGTAATCGCCTACGACAAGGCGGCGAGCTACGGCCCGTCAATCTACGACTTATGCGAGGAGCCGCAGTGCTTCGCAAGCAAGGAGGAACTGCTTGCATACGTCGCTGGGGAGTGAACGGACGTATTATACCCGGTCTCCCCAACGAGGACTACCACAGCTCGAAGCCTTGGAGCGACTACCTGTCAAGCAGCCAGCTGAAGCTCTACTTGAAGTCGCCCAAGGCGGCGAGGTGGGCGATAGACAACCCCCAGCCGCAGACAGACGCGATGCGCTTCGGGAGTTTGTTCCACGACCTCATGGCGAGTATGGCAAGCCATTGGGACAACGGCACGGAGGCTATCGGAAAGTGGATTGACGGCATTGCGGTGTTTGAGCCGCCCGTCAATCCCAAGACCGGCCAGCCATACGGAGCGGCCACCAAGGCGTATGCCGAGGCGTATCAGCAGTTCCTTGCCGACAGCAAAGGCAAGACCGTCGCAAGCCAAGCGGAGCTTTCACTCGTCAGCGACATGGCGAAGTCGCTCATTGTTGGCTGCGGCTCCACCTCCGAGCAAGTCCGCAACCTGCTGAAATGGGGAAAGCCGGAGGTCAGCCACTTTGTCGAGTATGAGGGACTGAAATTCAAGTTCCGTCCCGACCTGGAGACACGGCGCAAAATCATCGACCACAAGACAGTGGCGACCGACGATCTGAGCGAGCGGTCGATAAACAACATCATCGCACGCTACGGCTACGACATCAGCGCGGCCTACTACCTCTTCATGGAGCATGAGCAGAGCGGAACTTGGAAGACGTTCTACTGGCTCTTTGTAAGCAAAGTGCCGCCCTTCGATGCGGTGTTGGTGGATGCGAGCGAGTGGACTTACAAACACGACCCGGACACCGGGATTGTGATGCCGCAGGTGGGGGCTATAAAGATGAAGCGGCTGCTTGACCTCCACATCAGATGCGAGCGGAACGGCGTTTGGCCCGGGGCTGAAATCTACATCCCCGACGACGGCTTCGGACGGCGCATCATGACCCCCACGCCGCCGCCATGGGAAGTAAGCAACGCATCATCTATTCTTGAACAATCATTTGAAGAATAAGCAATATGGCAAACGAAACAAACAGCACACTGCCGCTCGATGAGGGGCAGCAACAGACACAGACTCCGCAGGTGCAGCAGCAGACGGAGCAACCCAAGACCGAAATTGCGGTCGCAAAAACAAAGGAGTCTTTTACTCCCGCACTATGCGCTGCCACTATCAGTAAAATCAAGTCAGACCCCGCACTCGCTCCGCTGCACGGAATAGCGAATGTCTTCGCCAAACCCTTTGAGTCTTTCCGCAAGGCGTTCAAAGACCCTCAGGAGGCTGACCGCGTGATGGCGAAGGAGATTGACTTCGCGGCACAGGCGATGATGGCGAACACTTACCTCATCGAAGTGGCCAAGAGCAATCCTCTCAGTCTTGTGAACGCGATTAAGAATATCGCGCTTGCCGGCACAACGCTCAGCCCGGTTCTCAAACAGGCTTACCTTGTACCTTTCACAATCAAGAAAGTGCCAACAATAGTCCTGTTCCAATCCTACATGGGGGAGGTCAGTCTGCTTGTGAACACCGGGCTTGTGAGAAAAGTCGAGGCGCACTGCGTCTATAAGGGAGACGAGTTCAAAATCACCCACGGCTCAAAGGAGGAACTCATTCACAATCCGGACTGCTGGGCGACACGTTCCGAAAATACAATGCTCGGGGCATATTACTTCGTGATACTGACAGACGGCACGGAAATGTTTGACTTCATGAACAAGGAGGAGATAGACAGGATAAAGCAGCGTTCCCCGTCAACAGGCATAGGACGCGACGGCAGACCGAAACAATCTCCTTGGACTTCCGATTAC
>JAMPEH010000003.1 GCA_023665245.1 Muribaculaceae bacterium | reverse complement strand
CTGGATAACAGCGGTTAATTTCTGCATTTTTGGCATTTCATCCAACAAGAACAATACTGGATACGGGCCCAACTGCTTGCCATCGCGGAATTGTTCCGGCGCGTTCGCCAGCAGATAACTGCTCATCAAATCAATGAAAATACCGGTGATTGGATTTAATGCCTCGGCATCAACCATATTGATAGACAGATATACCGTCACAGGTTTAATCTTGCCATCGCGTGGGTCAACCAGTCCACGCATATCTTCAAAGTGAAAGTCCGAATGACTGGTGCGATTCCGTACCGCTGCATTTCGGAATATCGACAGTCCCGCCATAATTGTTGATAAAATAGAGCCGCGTTCTTTATCAGGCGTATTTGCCAATTGTGTGAATTCCAAAACCGCACGATGCGCGTATGAATATTGGCGTGCCTCGTCTACGGCGGCCTGGAACAAATCTTTCATTGGGTCGGCCATCATAACCATCTGGTCACCCTGGCGACGGCGTTCTTCTAAATCAGCCGCGATTTTCAATTGGCTGGCGTTCAGCCAGTCCAGAATCATAGACAGTGATGCCTCTTTGCCAACCCATGCCGGCGGTATGTTTTCCCATGTGCCGATATGCACATAATTCATCGCGTTTAATTCGCCGCGTTGCAGCAATGCGCTGGCCGCGTATGCGTTCGGGTCGTTCATCATCGACAGATAGTAATCTTGCAATACGGTGGCATCTTCGCTGTCGAATGCGCCCGATTGCAGACGTGCATAAAAATAATCATCAGCCTTGGCACGTTCAACCTTGGACACGATATATTGAATCATGCCAGACAATCCCGCGCGTCCTGATATTGTCCAGTGTGGGTCGGCGGATGACGAAGCCTTGTCCGCGACCAGAATATTGCAAATCGAATCAATATACAAATCGCGTTGTTCTTGGTTAAAAGGCACGTGTTCCGGCGACAGCGGATTCCATGACGGATAGTAAATCCCGTGTTCCGGATCGTCTTGCCCCGCCCAGTTCATGATAAACACCGGCCCGATGGTTGCACGATATGCACTTGATTGTTGTTTTAATTCAGGCTTTGGGTCATTGATAATCATTGATACCGCCGGACAATCAAAAATTGTTGGTAATACGATACCCTGGGTTTTACCGGTCCCCGGGGGCGCCAATAACAATGCAGACAATGTTTCATCCATCATTAATGGCTTCTTCTTGAAATATCCCAATACCATCATGAATCCATTTAACAGACCCATTTTTTTGATGTCTGCCTCAGACGCTTTATTTGAAGATTTTTCTGCGAATTTATCACTGCCATGCGGGTTAAATTCTTTGACCACCTGGGAATCCGCCATAAAGTAATATGCAATGATTGGCAGTATCGGGGTAATGCATGCGATATCTGCCCGCATAAAGCATCGCGCAATCCATGATGGAATTTCGGCAATAACAGACATCCCACCCGTGGTAAACATCTGCTTTATATAAATCCATGTCCAATGTGCGGTGGCCGGCGACCAGCCATATCGCCAAATGTGTTCAACAATAAACGACAGTGCAAACGCCAATGCGCATACCAGCCATATCCCAATTGACCATCGCAACGCCCAAAACGCCGCCGCCATAGGGGTGCGTTCGTGTTCTTTATATGCGGTAGACTTGAATATATTCAGGCCTTTGCCCTTGCCGCCGGTGGATAAAATCTTGAATTTCTCTGGCATAGTGTTTATATTATATCAGAAAAAAACATAATTTTTAATCGGGAATTTGTTATACGTGAAAAATATACCACGAATTTTTGCAGGTGATAATCTGGCACCGGGTATGCAAATACCGGCCGGCCGTGACGTGGCGCATTACCTGTCGCGGGTTATGCGTTGTCGTGATTGCCTGGCGTTTGGGGGCGGGGATGAATTTCGTGCCATGTTATCTGATGATGGAAAATATTTGATAATTGGGGACAAAACAGAACATACCGACCCATCAAACGATATTACATTATATTTTGCACCGATTAAGCGTACGGATGACATGCTGAATATGGCGACGCAAATGGGGGTTGCGCGATTTGTGCCGGTGATTACAGAACGCACGGTCGCAGCCCATATAAACTGGACGCGTATGGTACGTATTGTGGCCGAATCTGCCGAACAATCAAACCGCAACAGTGTACCGCGAATATTACCACCGGTAAAATTTTCAGAACTGAATTTGTCTGAAATGGTCTTTGCCGATGAACGCAGTGCGTATGGGCGCGAATTGCCATCACGAATCCCCGGCGCCACGCGTGTACTTGTCGGGCCCGAAGGTGGATTTTCCGATAACGAATTTTCCGCATTGGATGTGGCGGGTGCCCGTGGATTATCACTGGGGCAAACAATACTGCGGGCCGAAGTCGCCGCCATAATAACAATAGACAGGGTTTTAGTATGAGTGAACGCATCGCAAAATTTATCGCATCGGCCGGTATCGCATCGCGCCGTGGCGCAGAAGAATTAATAGGCCAGGGCGCCGTCGCTGTTAACGGCACAGTTATTGAAACACCGGCGACACTGGTTGATGATACAGATGTCGTCACCGTCCATGGTGACAGGGTGGTTGCGCCATCGGAAACCGAACTGTATATGTTTAACAAGCCTATGAATACCATGACAACCAAAGATGACCCCCAGGGCCGCAAAACAATTTATGATTCATTGCCACCTGAATATCAGCATTTAAAATATGTGGGGCGTTTGGATTATCGTACAACGGGTTTATTGTTAATGACAAATGATGGTGAATTGGCGCGTAAATTAACATTGCCTGATTCCAAGATTCCACGGGTCTATGTCGCAACCGTAAATGGCAAAGATTTTTCAAAATTAAACATGGCCCGCGAAGGTATGACGATTGATGGAATAAAATATCAGCCATTTAAAATAGATGTCTTGCGCGATAAAAATCTGCGTGTTGAAATTATGGAAGGTAAAAAGAACGAAGTGCGCATTGTGCTGCGCAAATGCGGCCTGCCGGTGCGGCGCCTGCATCGGATTTCATTTGGTACAATACGGTTGGGCAAACTGTCCGTTGGAAAAATTGAAAAATTACCACAGAAAACGGTTGACACGTTATTAGAATCTTTTCTAAAATCATAATTAATAAGGAAGGGAGAATTCTATGAAAAAAGATACATCTAAAAAGACCCAGAAAAACCAAACCAAAAAGGTTGTGGCCAAGGTTCCGGCAAAGGTTGCCGCACAAAACATTGATTGCAAGCGTGAATGCTTTAACCCATGGTCGCTGTCGATTTATGTATACTGGTTTATAATTTTGTTCTTTATCGCGTCAACCTTCTATATCTTGGGACGCAGTCATAATGTGTTTAATGCCAATACTGCAAGTAATGTTGAAATCACAGAAGAGGCATTATTGCAATCAAACGATTATTATGAAAGTGGCAAGACAAAATTGCTGGCCGGCCAGGTTGCTGATGCAATTGCAGATTTGACATCCGCAATTGATGCAGGTGATGCGTCTGTTGATACATATATCCTGCGTGGCGAGGCGTATATGCAATCCGGTGATTATTCAAATGCAATGGTTGATTTTAATTCTGCAATAAATGCCGAACCAACAAATGCAGTTGCATACTTTGATCGTTCTATGTTGTTCACCAGACTGGAAGATTATAATTCTGCATTAAACGATATCAATGCGGCATTATCTGCCACGGCGACAAATCCATCTGCGATATTGTCACAGCGTGACCTGTATGCGAAACGTGGACAATTGAATCTGTGGTTGAAAAACTGGGATGGTGCAATTGCAGATTATACAAATTCATTGGCCCGTCCAGATGGCACTGTAAAGCCAACTGTTTATGCCGAACGTGCCGAGGCATATACAGCCCTGGGTCAGTATGAAGATGCAATCAATGATTATGGTACGGCTGTACGCGTGATTTCTGAACAAATTCAGGGTGCGCCAACCGCCGCCATGCGTGAAGAATTATCCAGCAATGCAATGACTTATTTTGAAAAATCTGCGGCATTGAATTTGCAACTGGGTAATATTGATGCGTCGCGTTCTGATTTGCAGTCTGCATATACGATTGCGGCGGCATTAAATGATACAGAATCTGTCGAAAGATTGCAGGGTTTGTTGAACGAAATGCAGTAAACATATCGATTATCTGTTTCATCCCCATATGACTGTCATATGGGGATTTTTTTTATCGTGTTTTTCATATGTTTTAATTGTTGAAATTGTGGTGCGTTTTGCTATGCTATTAGCCAAAGGAAGTGCATATCCATGGAAAACAATTATACTGTTTTGGCGCGCAAATATCGCAGTCAGGATTTCAAATCATTAATCGGCCAGGATGTTTTAGTAAAAACATTAACTACGGCAATTAATACATCGCGCATTGCGCATGCATATATTTTTACCGGAATTCGTGGTACGGGTAAAACCAGTACGGCCCGTATCTTGGCCAAGGCATTAAATTGCCTGTCATCTGACCATGCGACGGCTACGCCATGTGGCACGTGTGAAAATTGCCGCGCAATTGCCGCCGGCCAGCATATTGACGTTATGGAAATCGACGCTGCATCACATACCGGCGTGGATAATATGCGTGATATCTTGGATGCTGCACAATATCGCCCAACCAACGGTCGGTACAAGGTATACATTATCGACGAAGTTCACATGTTGTCGGCGGCGGCGTTTAATGCGCTGTTGAAAACATTGGAAGAACCACCTGCACATGTTATATTTATTCTGGCGACAACTGAAATTCGTAAAATTCCGGTGACGATTTTATCCCGGTGTCAGCGATTTGACCTGGTACGTGTGCCGGTTGAAACATTAAAAAAGCACTTTGCATGGATTGCCGAACAAGAACATATTGAATTATCAGATGAAGCGAATGAGTTATTAGCCCGTGCGGCCGACGGGTCTGTGCGTGATGGTTTGTCTTTACTTGACCAGGCGATTGCACAAACTGGTGGTCATGTTGACCAGACAGCGGTGTTGGATATGTTAAAGCGTGCCGACCGTGGTGTCGTTGTTGATTTTATGAAGACATTATTATCTGGTGATACGGCTGCCGCCCTGGCCAAGGTTGATAGTATCTATACCAATGGTGCGGATTTATCAATGCTGTTGACGGATATGATGGAATGGACACACTGGGCCACGCGTATGCATCCGGCATTACGTGCAGGCGAAATTACATCCAGTCCATATACCGCTGATCAACGTGCGCAAATTGCAGATATTGTTGGCAATGTGTCGTTAAACACCTTGTCCCGTATCTGGCAGGTTATGGTTGCCGCCGTTCCTGAAATGCAGGCCACCGGTAATCATAAGCAGTGCTTTGATATGTTGGTTGTGCGTTTGATGCATATTGCGGATATGCCATCTGTCACAGATATTATAAAGCAACAGGAAAAGAAACAGGCGCTAATCGCGTCTGCCACCGCCGCCACTGGTGCGCAAAATGTTGCAGCCACGGCGCCCGCAGAAACAAAATCTGTCGCGCCAGAATCGCAATATCGTGTTATAACCAGTGCTGCAGAATTGGCCACGGCTCTACAAGAAACCAAGGAAATATTACTGTATTCTTATTACAGCACTAATATCGAAATTCAATCAATATGTGACGGTGAATTAAAGTTCTTTGACCGCAAGGGTGATGCAGATTTTCAACATAAATTGGCGGCATGGCTGATGGATAAGACTGGTCACCAGTGGCGTATGGAACGATTAGCCCAATCTGCCAATGCCCAGACGTTCAGTGAACAAAAGCAATCTGAACTGGAATCAGACCCAATGATTGCGGACGCCATGAATTTATTTGAAGGTGCCGAAATCATTGGTGTCACAAAATAATCATAGGGGATAAAATATGCGCATGGAATCAGGGCGTTCTTTGATAGAAGTTATCGGCGTATTGGCCATTGCCGGTGTTATGGCCACGGCCAGCATCGGTGTATACAGCATGATACGTCGCAGTCAGGCGCATACGATTGCTGCCGCCCAGTTAGAACAAATTGTATCAAATACAAAATTGTTAATGGGCATGCGTGGCACTTATGATGGTGTGTCTGTTGATTATCTGATAAAATCCGGTGCATTAAAATCGGATGTGGCGCCAATTGGTGGTGATAATTGGTCGATTGAATCCAGTATGAACGGTGATTTCTTTGTGATAAATCTGACTGATTTAAGCGAAGGTGATTGTGCATACTTTGCAACTGCGGTGCCAACATGGGCGTCTTCTATTCTGGTGAATGGATATGAAACAGAACCGTCATCACATTGTTTTTCAGGTGGCGCAAATCAAGTTTCACTGATTGCGCAATAGGTATATATGAGGCTTATAAAAACACATCTTTTGTTTTTTATGTTAATTGCGCTGGCGGCGTGCGCAACATATCACAGTCCGGATCGCAGTACTTGGTCGCAATATCTGGCGGGCGCCAGTTTCACAGATATGACAGAACCTGCGCGTGTGGCAAAACGTCCGGTATATATGGGGGCAGGTGGTGTGTTGGTGCAATCAACGGTGGATAATTCAAAAAATCAATACGGGGACAAGGTCGCAAATGACAACGCCATCGCATTAAATTACATGATGAATTTAGAATACGCATTGTATGATGCATTGCGAAAGCCTGGTATTTCTGTTCAGCGTGCCGGCACAGATGTTGTTGTGATTCTGGTGCGTGATGCGATTATGGAATTAAATGCCCCCGATATTTCACAGAGTGGCGCAGACACATTAAATACAATCGCAAAAATATTGAATAAATATAACGCAACATTTATAGAAATTGCCGGATACACTGATGCCACCCGTAATAATGATGCTGCGCACAATCTGTCTATGGATATGGCCAGCCGCGTTGGGGTGTTTTTTGCCCAGCATCGGGTAAATACCGCACGTATGTTTATTGTTGCGCGTGGTGCTGCGCGCCCAATCGCCGCCCAGGATAATATCGGCCGCCTGACAAATCGGCGTGTTGAATTGCGTATCGCGCCGGCCAGATAATAGGGCTAACTTTCCATTTCCATTTTATAAAAATGTTGTTATACTGAGAACAACCAAAATATAACGAAAGGATGAATTATGGCAAACAATAAAAATTCTGTAAGTCCTGCGGCAAAAAAATATGCACGCACGGGTATAATTGCGGCGGCGGTTGTTATCGTGGCGGCATTGGGCATATGGGGTGTGGCAGCAATGTCACGCGGCACGGCATCGGTTGACCAGGCGTTGGCGGCCGTATCTGATGACGCGGCAAATGGTGCATCCCTGCGCATTGCGGTTATTCGTATGGATGCTATCCAGACCGAGGCAAATGCATTGAATGACCTGCGTAAACAAAAAGAAAATTATGAATCTAAATTACGCGATGAATTGACCCGCGAACAAAAGGCATTGGAAAAAGAAAAGGCCGAAATTGAAAAATCCCAAGATGTATTGTCACGTGACGCATTGCAACGTCGTGTGGTTGATTACCAAAACCGTGTCACAAAACTGCAACGTGACCTGACCGAACGTGCCCAGAGTATAGAGGTTGCATATCAAAAGGCATTAAATGAATTGCAGACAAAACACTTGGATCCATTAATCGAAGGTATCATTGCCAAGAAAAATCTGTCATTGGTAATTGATGGCCGTTTTGCCCGCATTGGCAATAACGTTTCTAATTTGGATATCACAGACGAAGTTGTGTCTGCTTTGAACAAAAAGGTATCCGCCGTTAAAATGGAACAGCCCAAGGGTTTCTAAAAATAGCCCGGTTTTCCCAGTGTCCGCCCATTTGGGCGGACTTTTTTCATATTGTCTGGGTGTACTTTATGCTTTTATTTTGCGTTTTTTATGTATATAATCGGCGCATGTTAAAAGTAATAAAATCATTGCTGATGCCGGCGGCAACAAAAACAACAGCCGGTGAATTGGCCAAAAAATTTGGCTTGGAATTGCGTGGTGATGCGTCTGCACCGGTAAACGGTGTCGCACCAATTGCAGATGCAAAACCTGGCCAATTGGCGTTCTATTCCACAGAACAAAACAGTGCGGCATTTAAAATTCTGCCGATTGATGTTTTAAAAAACACACGTGCCACCGTGATATTGGTACAGCCTGAAAATGCAAAATTTGCGCCACATGGTACGACGCTGTTGGTGACGGAATCGCCACGTGGGAATATTGTTAAAATATTGGGTGA
Source organism: Muribaculaceae bacterium (assembly GCA_023665245.1). Next base: position 105,501 of record JAMPEH010000003.1, on the reverse strand, counting down.
AATATACCGGGAAAAGCCACGATTTGGTATTGACCGAAATGCAAATGTTGAACGTGGTGTTTTCTTTCGTAAACGTCGTACGGTATATGTTGGCCAGTTTGCGACAATTGAACGTGGTGCGGTTATCGAACGGGATGTGAAAATATATCCGGGTGCATATATTGGGCGCAATGTGACATTGGGGGCGGGCACAATTGTCCAGACCGGTGCACATATTGAAAATGCCACAATTGGTGCCGATTGCGTCATAAATGCAGGCGCCGTTATTGGCAAGGATGGGTTTGGATACACCCGCCAGAACGGCCATAACATATTTATACCACATATGGGGCGTGTTATTTTGGGCGACCGGGTGTCGGTCGGCGCAAATACATGTATTGACCGTGGCGCGATGACAGATACGCGTATAGGTGATGGAACAAAGATTGACAATCTGTGCCAGATTGCGCACGGTGTCGTGATTGGATGCGAATGTTTCTTGGCATCCGGTGTTGGATTGGCGGGCGGTGTTGTTATTGGTGACCGCGCGTTGCTTGGTGGCCACGTTGGTGTTGCAAACGGTGTTCATATCGGTAATGACGCCGAAGTGGGCGCCAACAGTGGTGTTTTCAGAACCGTACCTGATGGTGCGCGGCATATGGGGTATCCGGCCGGCCCAGGTACAGAATTTTTGCGGCATTATGCATGGGTACGTAAAAATGCCGATAAGAAATAGTTGGGAGATAAAAATGATAGACTCAAAAGGGATAGAACAAATAATACCACATCGCGGGCATATGCGCCTGATTGATGAAATTCGTGAATTTGACGGCACACATGGTGTTGGTATTCACTATGTCCGTGACGATGAATTCTGGTGTGCTGGACATTTCCCTGGCAAACCGATTATGCCGGGTGTATTACAGATAGAGGCAATGGCCCAAACCGCATGCTTTGTCGCGCTGCATTATATTGGTGCAACAGATGGTGACACGTTGGGATATTTTACCACAATGGATAAAATCCGTTTTTCACATATGGTAAAGCCTGGCGATGTACTGGAATTGCATGTTGATATTTTGGCCAGTAAATTGCGCCTGTTTAAATTCCACGGCGTTGCAATGGTTGACGGTGTCAAGGTAGCCGAGGCAACATTTTCAGCCATCCTGGATAAACAAAACAAAGAATAAAGAAATACCGGCAAATGCCGGTATTTTTTCTAACCATCACCAAACAAAAAAATAACCGACAAAAGTCGGTTCTTTTTCGTGGTGGATGTTAAGAGACTCGAACTCCTGACCCTCTCGGTGTAAACGAGATGCTCTACCAACTGAGCTAAACATCCAAAACAGTGCGCAAATAATAACCCATTTTTTTTCGCTTGTCCAGTTTTATTTTACGCCGCGCCAATTTTGAAATAATTTTGCGCGAAATTCTTCGTGTCTGGCCTGGCGTACCAGTGTGTCGCGAATATGGGTCATGGTAAATACTTTGTCGTGGCCCGCATCCCATTTGGTTGAAATCTTGCGCCCTGAATTTTCGCCCAATGTCACGCGTCCCATGGTATCAAATGCCATTAAAACCGTGCCGTCATGTGTCATAAATTTAAATTGTGGAAATTCTGTATGCTGTGCCACCGCCAGATTTCGTGCACGGCCGCCATCAAATAATTGCGCGGTGCTGAAATTGATGATAACGCTGTTATTTAATGTCGTCACAGGCTGAACCTGGTCGCCGGACAGTATGAATCCATCATCAACACGCACACCACGTTTGCGCAATGCGTCTTGTAATTCGGGCCACATGTATTGATAATCTTGAAATGACGCGATATGTATCCGTACTGGCAATTTGTCGACAGCAAACCGTTCCAAGATGGCGGTGTTGTTTTCCAGACTGTTTGTATGGAATTTATCCAGTGACAATGAAATTTGCAGACCATATTTTTTGTTGTTATTTATTACATTGCCCAAATCGGAATATATATCGTTTGCAAAACTGGTGCGTGCCCATCCAGCGTTTGTTTTGATGTCTGTGCCGATATTTGCCTGTAAACACATGTTCAGCAACGTTGGTACGTATTTTGGGTCGCCAAACCGATACGACGACATGATTTCGCCACCGGTGAAAACAACATTGCCTGAAAATTTTGGGTCAGTTGCCGCCTGATTCAAATAATAATGAATCGCGCCCAGTGGAATGAACGTTTTAGGCTGATGCGGGCCAGAATTTTCGCAACAGTGCGGACATTTGAACCAGCAATAGTTTGTGGTCTTGAATATAACCACATATGGCAAATTACGAACCAGCGCACCAACAGGTAATTTTTTATCAATAAATTTTTGTATATTCATAATATACAAATTATTACAAAAATGCCGTTTTGTCAAGTTTTTATTATTGTGCCAATCTTCATTCTATAAAAAATCCCGCCGGTTGGCGGGGAATTTTTACAACAGACATGATAATGTTGCGCTGGTATTTTTCAGCATAAACCATCCAATACGATAATCTGTCGCGTATACCGTTATCAAAAACAGGGCCAGTATCGCAATCACCGCCATAACATATCCACGCTTGCCACGCATACAGTACAACGATATGTTATAAAACAAGAACAATATATACGCATCAACCAATACACTGATAATCCACATAGATGTGCAATTAAATGCCAATGCATTTATTACCAATACCAATGGATAGACAAAGAATATTGACGCCAGACCCTTTATCGCAATTTCCCAGTCGCGTTCACCGCCTGTGATTTCCGATACCAACATCAACAGACCACCCATCACAAACAGCAGTGCCACCGCCAATACAGGAACAATAACAATCGCCGTGAACACCGCACCAATTGTAATTGTTGCGCCACCCATCAGTTTCAGCCCCAACACCAACAGCCCACCAATCAGCCCATATATAAATGCCTTTAACATTGATTCTTCCATGTTTCCGTCGGCAACGATTTTTGTAAAGAACCGTTTGGGTTGCATAACGATACTTTTAATGTGCGAAAAATTTTTATTGATTTTTTTCTGCATATTCATCCCCCATTTGATTATTTATATTTTTGCTTTATAATTATAAAAAATCAATGGAAAAAGCAATGATGAAAGTGATAATCGCAGGGCGCCCGAATACGGGCAAATCGACACTGTTTAATGGATTAACCGGTACACGGGATGCGTTGGTGCACGACCGGCCGGGCGTCACACGTGATACAATTGGCGGCATGTTTTCAGACCGCCCGTATCAGTTGTTTGATACCGCAGGATTGGAAAACGCGCGTTCTGGTATCGCACTAGATTCGACAAATATGGCGGTATCCGCAATCAGTGACGCGGATGCAGTACTGTTTGTGGTGGATGGTCGTGCGGGCCTGACGGATGAAGACTTAAACTGGGCAAAACTGGTTCGGCGCAAGACGCGCGCACCGATATTACTATTGGTAAATAAATCAGAATCTGCCAAACGTATCGCGGATGTGCATGAATTTTATAAATTGGGTTTTGGTGAACCGTCCCTGATATCGGCCGAACATAAACGCGGGTTTGATGCGATATATGACTTTTTAGATAAAATCGCGGGCGACGGTGTGGAACCAGACACGGTGCCTGAAGTCGCACCACAAAAAATAAAAATCGCAATCCTGGGCCAGCCAAATGTCGGTAAATCCACATTGGTAAATCGCGTTCTGGGGATGCAGCGTCAAATCGTACGTGATGCACCGGGTATAACACGTGATACGGTAAAGATACCGACAAAATTCTATGGTCGTGATATTATATTGATGGATACGGCGGGCCTGCGTCGCAAGGCAGGTGTCACGGATGATGTTGAAACATTGTCTGCATTAAAATCATTGGATGCGATTGAAAAATCAGATGTTGTTGTCTTGGTCGTGGACGCAACAAAAAATATTGAAAATCAGGCACTGGGTATTGCGTCGCGTGTATATGATGCAGGCAAAATTTTGTGTGTGGCATTGAACAAGTGGGATTTGGTAGATGCGGCCGAACGCGATGAAAAATTGTTAAAATTAAAACATCAGTTTTCAAATTCGTTTCATCAGATAATAAAGCCTTTAATCCTGGCGATATCTGCAGAAACAGGAACCGGCGTTCAAAATATGTTCAAACGCATTTATCAGCAATGGGATATTTCAATGGCCCAGGCACCGACCAGTCTGATAAACCGTATTGTTGAAAAATTGATTGAGGCACGCCAACCCCCAATGTCGCGGTTAAAGCGCCCGATGAAAATCAAATTTGCGCGTCAAACCGGCCGGCACCCGATGAAAATCACAATAAATGTTGGTGGTGCATCTGATATTCCAGAATCGTACACACGATATCTGCGTCGCGGAATTGCAACCGAATTGCATTGGGAACACCTGCCTGTCTTGATTGAATACAAGAAAGACGAAAACCCATACGATTAAAAACCGCCCCGTTCGGGGCGTAAATATTTTTTGTATAAAATGCCTTTTTATGCTATAATTAGCCCAGAACCCATGGGGACATTGGTTCGGGGCTGTCGTAAGCCTATAACATCCGGTGCGATATAAAACAAGGACATCGTTAATCCGATAATCCTGATTTTTGTGCATCGTTATTCATCCCTGATAATTATCGGTCGGGGGGCTGTTGGCTATAAAATACGGATACGTCCGAAAGGCCAACAGAATCATTGATGTTATGATTTACGAACTCCCTGGCCGTCAATCCCCGAATTGACGGTTTTTTATTTATTTGTAAAAGGAAAGCGTATGAGGGCGATATTTGCAATTGTGCCAATATTGTTTATGACAATCAATGTGTATGCAGACGATGGTATTTTAGATAGCGCCATCCAGAATGCACAGCAAAAATGCATTGGTATTGCCGACGAATTTAATCACATGAAAACAATGGCGGGCATAAACACCGCGGTGACGGGGGTGGGAACCGCCGCTGGGATTGGTGCCGCCGTTGTCGGATTTTCCAAGGCAGAGATTGACAAAGAACTGGATGCGTTATCGCGCGAACTGTGTGGGGCGGGATATTGTGACCCAAACACCATTGAAAATATGTCCGATGAAGACTTCTTTTACGATGTATTGCCAACAATGGAACAAATGGCAAAATTGGTTGAATTGCAAGATAAATCAAAAAATCTGGGCAATTGGCGCACAGGGTTAATGGCGGGCAGTACGGCAACCAACATTGCTGGTGCAATAATCGCCGGAAACAACAAGGCAAAGACCGACCTGCGCGGGGCAATTGACGATTGCATTGCGGCGACCGCCGCATTACGCGATGCGCGAATGCAGGAACGCGTTTCAAATCCACAGGCCGACCTGACCGCGGTGGACACAATTATATCCGCGTGTGGCGCGTGGCAATATGTTGATTTATCAAAAATAAACAATCGCGCAAATGGTGCAATGTGGTCATCAGTCGCAGGCGCGACATTGGGGGCCGCCGGCACGGTCACCAGTGCAGTTGCAAATTCAAATGGCGTTCGCACAGACGCATCCGAAGATGGACGCAAGAAAGAAAAAAATCTGAACACCGCATCAAATGTTTTGGCAGTCGGCACATCTGTTGCCAGTGCAACCGCAACCGTATTTAATGCAACCCAGATATCGGCAATAAAACAGGCATCCAACGTTGCCGACGAATGTGAAAGGACACTGAACAACCAATGAAAAAGATTTACGCATTTTTATTAATTATGACAATGTGGCACCCAGCGTATGGTTTGGATGTATATGACCATATAATGAGTTATTTTACCGATGACCCCAAATACACCATTGATAAACGCAAATACGTATCGCGTGACCGTGCGCCATTTTCGGCAGTTGTGGGGTTAAAGTATGCAAACGGTAAAAACTGGTGTTCGGGTACCCTGACCGCCGACGGAATTGTCGTCACCGCCAAACATTGTATATATGGTGAAGGTACCGGCTATAAACAACTGGGCGACCTGTATATTAATCACAAGGATGCAGGTGACGTTGGCGTAAAACATCGGACATCATCCGGGGTGGATATTTATGCTATCGGTGACAACGATAATGCATACGATTGGGCTTTATTGGTACCCAAGAAAGATATTAAATCCACAATTCGGGTCAGCCCAGCGACAAATAATAAAACAGCAGATACAGTTGTCGCAGGCTATGGTGCATTAAAAATACTAAGTGACCAGGAAATTCGCACCATCCGCACAGAATACGCAAGATGGTTAAATAACATGGCAGGAACAAATATAGCCAGCCGACTTGGCGAAGACTTACCCGCAAGAAGCGGATTTGGGTCACAGTTTGTGGGCGCGGTTAAAGCAGGCAGAATAAGCAGTGTATCACGAGATACATTTTACGATACACACAGGTTAAAGGCAAGTTATTGTCAAGCAACCGCCAGCAATAAAAAACAAAACACAAGAGGATGTCAAATATGGGGCGGTAATTCTGGTGGTGGCGTTTTTGTAAAGCAAAATGATAAATGGTATTTATATGGTGTCATGATTACTGGAAGCGCCAATATAACCAATAATCGTGACACATTCGCCAAGGCCGCTCATATGGTGCCGATAAATATGTTTATTGAACACTACAAAAAACTTGTTTCAAAACTAAAAGAAACTACAATCAAGACTAAAAGGATACAATAATATGAAAAGCAAAATTAAAAAGACGTTATTGATTTCAGGGATTGCCATATTGGGACTGATGGGGGTAAAACATTCATATGACACCATCAATGATGATGACAATGCCAAGAAAATTGAATACGCGCAGGGCGCACTGCAACGCGTAAACCAGGAACTGGCATCGGACAGCCTGAATCCCGAAGAACGCCACGAATTAATCTTAACCCGTAATGAAATCCAGAAAGAAATCGACGCATATTCACAAAGGCAGAAAACCAAAAATGATAACGGTGCGGATATTGCGGCACTGACCACGCGATTGGAATTTGCACAAAATGTTTTGGCGCACATTGAAAACGAATTAAAATCTGACAGTATCAATCCCGAACAACGCCATGAACTGATTTTAACACGCACAAATGTGCAACGTGAAATTCAGGAATTACGCCAACAAATATCCAGTACAAGGGGAACGCGAACAATTCCTGTTTCATCACGTGAAAAATAAGCTCTATCTGTAAAAAAAACGCCCCGTTCGGGGCGTTATGTGTTTTTTAATAATAGCAATCTGCGGTATATGTGCCACTGCCGGGGACATCTGAAAAAGATGTACCCGCGGGAATATAACACCCTGTAATGGCGGTATTAAAATAGTTGCTTTTGCCACCGCTTGGGCATGTGGCGCATACTATGGATGCATCCAATTTACCATTAGATGGATAATAATTTTCCGCACAGCCATATTCTGTACCGTACATGTGTACATTTATATATCCTGTCCATGGTTCGCCTTTATATCCATTGCCACCACTAATTTGCAGCATTAAACGATTGTTGCCCAGATCGGTATATATATTTCCAAAAATTTCTTCACACGCGGTCTCGTTATATTCATAAATATCCGCGTCCATGTCTGTGCTGCATATAATAACTGTTGTCCCTTGGTCTGCCAAATAGCAATGGCGTTCATCGCCTTCGTTGTAATCAATATCGGCCCAGTTTTGTGGACATTGCTGTATCCCCAGTGGCGCAGATTCGGATAGCACACATTTACCAACATGCATCAAACTGGATTCACTATAACACTGGGTTCCCAGTGCAGAATTGGCAGTCACCCGCAGGTTTGCCGTTGCTGCAATGGGTGTTGTCACCAGTGCAGATGCGATTAATATCTTTGTTTTCATTTTCAAAGCCTCCCCGTTTCTTTCGTTTGTTGAAATGAAAATCCGCCCAAGAAACATCAGGCGGTTGGAGGCTTGAAACTATCATGTAAAATAGCGGGCTTATTTAAATATATCACCGCCCTCCAACCACTTTATTGATTGGAGACATTCGCATCTTAACGTGATGCGTTTCGTTACATGAAGAGGTTTCAAGTCCTCGTTCCCGGAACACCCGGAAACATTTAAACTATAAGAAAAAGTACCAACAAATGCAAAACAAAAAACACGATTGCTTCCACCCCCCTGTCATTGCGAGGAGTCACGACACAGCAATCCAGTATTTGCAACTTTATTTATGGATTGCCACGCCCTGCGGGCTCGCAATGACAATTGTGGCAGTGGATACCGGTTCTTTGAAAAAACAATTATCAATTGTTTTTTTATTCAGTGCTGGTGTGACGAATATTTGTTCTTTGATAATTTCTATCAAAGAACCATGCACAAATAACAGATAGCAAAAATAATCCACGTTGTTTTGTATGGATTTTATTCAAGGATTTGATACAATAGCATTGTACCATAACAGGTGCAGGGTGTGAATACCCTTTATTTGCGGTGTCCGTGGGGACAAAAAATACCTCCAACTAGTTTTTGGTTGGAGGGTCGTGATATATTTGAATAAACGACACTATTTCCGCAAATGATAGTATTCAACCTCCAGCCACTTATGGATAGTCCATAGTGGTTTTTTATTAATAATAAAAAAAGGGATGTATTATGAAAAAGTTTGCATTAATGACAGGGTTATTATCTGTATTGACGGCGCCAGCAATGGGGGAAACGAAGTGGTTTGTTGGCGCGAATGTTGGATTTGCAGGACCTGTTTTATCCGATGATATAAATGATGCGATTGATGATAATTTATTTGATGATAACAGTGGTACGTTGGTAACGTCATTGACGGGCGGTATGCGTTTTGGCGAACATGATAAAATCTATAACGGTGGCGCCAGTTTGACGTTATCATATATGCCGAATTTGGTCAGAATTAGTGACGGCAGTGCATATCCTTTAAATATGGATGCCAAAGGTGATTTAACAACACTGTATATGTCTTATGATAACTATATAAAAATATCGGGTGATGCAAAATGCAGAACTGATTTTATTATATCACTGGGATTGGGGTATGGATGGAGCAAAGAAACTCTAGATATTGACGGTTATGCCAGTGAATCTGCTTCCGACAACGGCACAATGGCGGCATTAAAGTTTGGTTTTGGTGGCGAAACCGTCGTGGATGGTCTTGGCTGGAACGTTATGCTCAGTTTCATTGGATTAAATGCAAAAGATGACGCTGATATACAAGGTGCATACAGTATTGATTTTGGATTAAAATATACGTTTTAATTTTTTTAAGTCCCACTCCTGCGCAGGCAGGAGTGGGACTTAAAAGTTTTTCCGGTCCGCGCACTGGATACCGGTTCTTTGAAACACATTATCTCTTTACTTTCTGGATTGCCACACTTCGTCCGTCTTCGCTGATGCTACGACGCGACTACATTCGCAATGACATTGATGCTGGCTAGGCCCTTGCGACTGAAACCCCGGTTCCTCTCTTGTCGTCATGCCGTCGTAGGACGGCATCCACTGTGTTTCGTAATGCCCCTGTACCAGGAGAATCGAGGATCGCACTGGACCCCGACCGCCGTCGGGGTGACGGTGTGTTTTTAACAATGTGTTAATATGAAAAAACATTTGTCACCCATGCCGTCGCAGGCAATATTTGTTCATTGTTCTTTGTTAATTGTTATCTGTAAAAACGCCCCATTTGGGGCGTTTTTTTATGCTTTATCGTTTTACATCGGCATTGGCATGCCCGCCGTCGCCTGACCCATGACGTCATCAATTACTTTGTCTGTCTTGGATTTTGCATCACGAAACGCATCGGCAACGATTTTTGACAATTCTTCTGCCCCCAGTGCCAAAACATCCGGACGGATTGTCAGATTAATTAAATCATATTTGCCAGACATATCGACAATGCATCCACCATTGGCAGAAATGCCTTTTATTGACATTTGTTCCAGTTTTGCCTGGGCGGCGGCAACCTTGTCCTGTAATTGTTGGGCCTGGGCCATTAAACTTTCCATATCCATTTGAATATCCCCCGTTTAAATTAATATTGTGCACCACACGGGCGCACAATTTTTTTGTTTTATTATTTAGATTCTTCTGCGCCTGTTTTCTGGTCGATACCAACCATAGACATGCGTGTTTTACCGCGTTTATCTGTACCCATGTATTTCACGAATACTTCATCGCCTTCTTTGAATCCTGTGTCTTCGATTTTTGCAATACGTTCACCTGTGATTTCAGAAATGTGAACCATTGATTCAAAACCGTTCAAGATTTTTACAAACAAACCAAAGTCTTTGATGCCAGATATCACACCCGGATAGATAACGCCAACCTCTGGTTCTGCAACGATATCTTTGATACGTGCGATTGCGGCATCTGCATCTTCTTTTGTTGTCGCCATGATTTTGACGGTGCCGTCATCTTCCAAATCAATGGTTGTGTTTGTCTCACGAACCAGTGCCTGGATAACAGAACCACCCTTGCCGATTACTTCACGAACCTTTTCCGGGTTGATTTTCATCGTGTACAGTTGTGGCGCATATTGTGAAACATTTTCACGTGGGGACTTGATTGCTTTTTCAATCTTGCCCAAGATGTGCATACGGCCATCTTTTGCCTGGGCCAATGCCTTTTCCATGATTTCAAATGTGATAGATGTGATTTTGATATCCATCTGTAATGCAGTGATACCCTTGTCAGTACCTGTCACTTTAAAGTCCATGTCGCCCAAGTGATCTTCGTCGCCCAAGATATCGGTCAGAATTGCGTAATCATCGCCTTCTTTGATTAATCCCATTGCGATACCTGCAACCGGGCGTGTTAATGGCACACCGCCATCCATCATCGCCAATGTTGCGCCACATGTTGTCGCCATTGATGACGAACCGTTTGATTCCAAAATATCGGACACAACGCGGATTACATAGTCAAACTTTTCGCGACTGGGCACCATTGGGTGCAACGCACGCCATGCCAGATTTCCGTGACCAATTTCACGACGGCCTGGGGACTTTAATCCCTTGCATTCGCCAACAGAATATCCTGGGAAATTATAGTTCAAGATAAAGTCTTTTTCTTCGGAACCATCCAGATTTTCAATTGGCAATGCATCCTTGCCACCGCCCAATGTCAGGGAAACCAAGGCCTGGGTTTCACCACGTGTGAACAGTGCAGACCCGTGTGCGCGTGGCAACACGCCCAATTCAATTTCAATCGGACGAACTGTTTTCGTGTCACGACCATCAATACGTGGTTTGCCGGCCAAGATATTTCCGCGCATAATGCGTGCTGTCAGATTTTCAATAATTTCATCTGCAAATGATTCCAATGTTGATGTTGCGGTTGTTGTTTCCGGGAACAATTCGGCAATACGTTGTTTCGCCAATGTGTGGATATTGCCCAGTGTTTCCAGACGAACCAGTTTTTCTTTGATTTGCAATGCGTCTTCGATTTGGCCTGCAAATTGTTCAAAGTCAGATTCCATCGCAACATATTCTGCAGATTTTTCAGGTGTTGCCCAGCGGTCTTTACCTGCTTTTTCTGCCAATTCATTAATTGCGTTGATAACAACCTGTTGTGCGTCAAATCCAAATTTAACCGCGCCCAGGGTTGTTGCCTCGTCCAATTCGCCGATTTCAGATTCAACCATCAGCACACCGTCTTTGGTTGCTGCAACAACCAAATCCATTTCAGAATCTTCAACCGCTTTTTTAGATGGGTTCAATATATATTTACCATCTGCATATCCAACACGTGCCGCACCAATTGGGCCCGCAAACGGAACGCCAGACAACGCCAATGCCGCAGATGACGCAATCATCGCCAAAATATCAGGCTGATTTTTCTTGTCATAAGAAAACACCTGGGCAATGATTTGAACCTTGTTCTTAAATGTTTCTGGGAACAGTGGACGGATTGGGCGGTCAATCAAACGCGCAGTCAATGTTTCTGCGGTTGATGCCTTGCCTTCGCGTCTGTCACGGGAACCCGGGATACGTCCGGCAGATGCGAATTTTTCTTGATAATCAACGGTCAACGGAAAGAAATCCTGACCTTCGACCGCAGATTTTTCCGCGCATACTGTTGCCAATACCATTGTTTCACCCATCGACGCCAGAACCGCACCAGCGGCCTGTTTTGCCATGCGACCTGTTTCCAGACGCAGAACGCTGTCACCATAGGGTACCTCTACAACCACAGGGTTGTTCAGTTGATTTTTTTCATCTTTGTTAAATAAACCAAATAACATTAGTTTTTCTCCATTTTTGTATTACAAAATCGCGAAGAAAAATTATTCATTTTTGTGTTCTGGGCCACAAACACAAGAACGAACAATTTCTCCTTCGCATTTTGAATTATAAATCATATTTATCCGTTTGCAAATAATTTAATAGGAACAGGAATCTCGTAAAAACAAAACGCTGGATTTTAAGCATGTGCGTGTTATAATGCGCATGCACGGACGTGTTGCCCGTGTGAGGAATAAGAACCTCTTAAATCGCGCTTAGAAATAAGTGAAAAGTACTCCAAACCTCGGTTGGAGTGCTGCCTGAATATACTGAATAGGGCACGCTATTTCGATTTAATAGTTCTTATACTCCAACCACTTAGATATTTCTGGTGGTTTTGTTTTTTTATGTGGGGGTTAGGTATATTAGAATTAAGACATAAATCAAGTACGCCCCCACATCGTGACAATAAATACAGAGTTGTACCGGGAATCTTTATTCATACCGCAGGCTGTCAATCGGGTTCAGTTTTGCAGCCTTTAATGCCGGAACAACGCCTGAAGCCAGGCCGACCACCACTGCGACGGTTATGGACAGAAATACCGGCCATATACTGAACGGCACGTTAAAGCCCAGTATCAGGCGTCCCACACCCTGGGCCAGGCCAATGCCTAATATCAAACCAATCATTGACCCAATAAACGATATTAATATTGATTCGGCCAAGAACTGAATCGTTATTTGATTTTCGCGGGCGCCGATTGCCTTGCGAATACCGATTTCGCGTGTGCGTTCGGCAACGGATACCAGCATCATGTTCATGATTCCAATCGCGCCAACCAATAAAGATACCGCTGCAATCGCAATCAATAACATTTTCATGTATCCGGTGACAGTGCTCATTGTTTCCATGATTTGCTTCATATCCATAATCTGAAAATCATCCGCCATATCATCTTTTAGCCTGTGGCGTTGGCGCAGCAATGCCGTTATCTGTTCAATTGCAACATTATTGTCGGCATCTGGATATAATTTTATTGCAATTATATTTACTGAATTGGGAAATCGTGAACCTTGAACACGCTTTTTCAGTGTTGTGATTGGCATAATAACCATGTCGTCTTGACTGCCCATGGCGGAATCGCCTTTGGCTTTTGTCACGCCAATTATGGTGAACGGCATATTTTGAACACGGATAATTTCGCCAACTGCATTTTTAGGCAACCCCAGTTCTTCGGCGGTTGTCGGTCCAATAACCGCGTATGTCGCCGCATTGCGTACGGCTGCGTTATCAAAAAATGTGCCATATTCAACGTCGACATTTTGCACAGTTGTATAATCTGGCCATGCGCCAACCATTGATGTAGACCAGTTTTTGTTTCCATATATAATTTGTGCCGCACCCATTTGAACCGGTGTCACCGCCATGACATCAGGCAGACGTGAAATAAATTCTGCGTCATCCGTGGTCAGGGTTTGACGATTACCACTGCGCACACCACCGGTTTGTGCCGCACCCGCACGTATCATAATTGTATTGGTGCCGAGACTTGAAAACTGGTCTGTGATTTGATGTTCAACAGTTTCACCCACCGCCACCATGATAACAACTGCCATCACACCAATAACTATCCCCAGCACCGTTAACAAAGAACGAATTTTATTTCCGCTGACCGATAGCCAGGATTCCTTTAATATGTCATTAATTGTCATTTACAGCCCCCGTTCATCGCGTGGCACGCGCCCATCATAATTTATGCGACCATCACGTATATGTATCAGTCTGTCTGCATATTTTGCAATATCAAATTCATGTGTAATCATAACAATGGTGATACCCATGTCACGGTTCAATTGTTTAAAGAACTGTAATATCTCGTGTCCCATTTTACTGTCTAGGGCCCCTGTCGGTTCGTCTGCCAGAATCAGTTTTGGGTCACCGGCCAATGCGCGTGCAATTGCAACGCGTTGTTTCATACCGCCGGACAATTGATTTGGCAGATAATATTCAAATTTTTCCAAACCCACCCGGCGCAACATTTCGCGTGCGCGTCGGATTCTGTCGTCCATTATCAGTCCACGATACATCAATGGCAACATAACGTTATCCAATACGGTACGTTTTGGCAACAGATTAAATTGCTGAAAAACAAATCCGATATATTCGTTACGCATCGTGGCCAGTTCGTCTGATGTCATACTTGTCACATTATGACCGTATAGTTCATATACCCCTGATGTTGGTGTATCCAGTGCGCCGATAATATTCATGCATGTGGATTTGCCAGACCCAGATGGCCCCATGACTGCAACAAATTCACCCATGTGTACATTAATGTTTATATCAAATAATACCTGCTGAACACCGCCCATTTCTAAGGGGAAACTCTTGTTTATGTGTTGCAGTGATATAACGATATCGTGTTTGGCTGGCATCTCTCTCGTACTTTTTTTGTGAAAATTATACAATTGATTTTTAATATTGCAATACGGAAAAAGTCTGATATAATCATGGTCGCTTAGGACATACTAAGGAAAAGTTTTGGGTGGTTAGCTCAGTTGGTTAGAGCGTTACGTTGACATCGTAAAGGTCGTTGGTTCGAGTCCAATACCACCCACCAGATTTTCAAATGAACGCAGTGAATGTTGAAAATCTGAGTGTCGCGCCGAAGTATACGCAGGCGGACACCAATTAGATGAAAACTGAAATTAAAAATGAAACGAATGTACAATTAATCTTAAATAAAAATTCTGACGGGATTGGCTGGCGCCCCGTTGGGCGTCGTTTTTTTAGAAATAAAGGGTACAATACAATGACGACAAATAACAAATATCTGATTACATCTGCACTTCCCTATGTAAATGGCGAATTACATCTGGGGCATTTGATTGGTTGTTGGTTGCCATCGGACGTATATGCGCGTTTTTGCCGTGCACGTGGTCGTGATGTGTTATATGTCTGTGGCGCGGATGAACATGGAACACCGGCCGTCGTTGGTGCCGCCAAAGAAGGTGTCCCGGTTATCGAATATAACAATAAGTATTATGAAAAGCATCTGCGTGCAGTGCGTGATTTTAACCTGTCGTTTGACTTGTACGGTCGTACACATACCGAATTGCAGGAAAAATTAATTCATGATTTATTTTCGCGCCTGGACGCCCAGTGGTTAATTGAAGAACACGAAACAATACAACCGTTTTCTGTTGATGACAATATGTTCTTGGCCGATCGCCAGTTGCGTGGCACATGTCCAAAATGCGGGTATGATAACGCCCGCGGTGACCAGTGTGACAAGTGCAGTGCCACGTACGAGGCAACAGAACTGTTAAACCCACGCAGTGAAATATCAGGCAGCAGTAATATTGAAATGCGTCCGACCAAGAATCTGTTTTTCCGTGCATCTGCATTACAGGACGAGTGGCGCAATTGGCTAAAATCACATGCGCCAAAATGGTCTAAAACCGCATCCGCAATTGCCCAGGGATGGGCATCAGACGAATTGCGCGACACATCAATCACGCGTGACTTGTCCTGGGGGATTCCGGTCAATAAACCAGGATATGAAAATAAAGTATTCTATGTTTGGTTTGATGCGCCATGGGGGTATGTATCTATTTCCCAGGCGGCGAACCAAGATTGGGCATCTTGGTGGAAAAATCCAGATTGTCACTATGCACAATTCATGGGCAAGGATAATGTAAAATTCCATGCCGTATTCTTCCCAGAACAGCAATTGGCCATGCATGATGGTTGGAAGACGGTTGACATGTTAAAATCAATGAATTTCTTGAACTTTGAAGGTGGCAAATTTTCAAAATCACAAAAACGTGGTGTGTTCTTGGCCGATGCAATATCAATCGCCCCAAGCGACGCATGGCGTTATGCATTGATGGCGTCGGCCCCAGAAACCGATGATACAGACTTTACATTTGTTCGCTTTGCCGATGTTGTGAACAAAGACTTGAACGGTATGTTGGGGAACTTTGTATCACGTGTATGCAAATTAACAGATAAAAATTTTGGCGCGTCCATCCCGGCATCCGGCACCCCAGACACAGAATTGGTGACGCAAATAAACGAAAAAATCACAGAATTAACATCGTGCCTGGATGCGTGCGAATTCCGCAGTGCGATTGTAGCATTACGGTCATTATATGCAATTGGTAATGAATATATGACACGTACAGCCCCATGGGCCTTGGTTAAAAATGGTGACCTGGCTGCGGCGGGTGCAGTTCTGAACCAGTGTTTCCAATTAATCGACCTATATGCACGTGTATCTGCACCATTTATCCCAGATGCGGCTGAAAAAATGCAGGCTGTATTTGGTGCGTCACATGACCTGTCATGGCCGGAGACCTTTGAACGTCGTATCACAGATGGCGAACAATTTACGGTTCCTGAAAACTTGTTTAACCGTATTGATGATGTGCGTGTGGCGGAATTGGCTGAAAAATACGCCCCGAAACGGGACGATGTGCCAAAATTAACAGTTGCAAAAATTCTGGATGTAAAAAATCATCCAACACGTGAAAATCTGCATATATTGACTGTGGATGATGGCACAACGCACGATTTGCAGATTGTATGTGGTGCGCCAAATGTGCGCCCTGGATTGATTGGTGTGTTGGCACCGGTCGGATGCACGTTGCCCGGCCAAAAGAAGCCGATTTCACAGCGTACAGTTGCCGGCACAGAATCATTTGGCATGATGTGTGCAGCCGCCGAAATTGGTATGGGCACAGACTGTGATAAAATCATCGAACTTGATGACAGTTTTAAAATTGGTGATGTGTATGGGAAATAAAAACGTGCGCTTGGTATTGATGTCGTGTTGTGCGCCATGCAGTGCGGGCGCAATTCGTCAGTTGGCAGATGGACAAATTTCAAATGTCACAGACTTTATCGTATTGTTTTTCAATCCAAACATTTTTCCAAATGCTGAATACGAAAAGCGCATGCGCGAACAAATAAAATATTGTGAAAGCCTGGGCGTAAAATACGCCATTGGCGAATATGACCATGATGCATGGCGTCAGGCTGTCGCGGGATTGGAAAACGAACCCGAACGTGGCGCACGATGTTCGCGTTGCTTTGAATTTAGATTTGAATACGCGGTGCGCTTTGCGCGCGAAAATGGTTATAACGCGGTTGCATCAGTTCTGGGCGTTTCCCGCCACAAAGACCAATCCCAGGTTGATGTGGCTGCCCAAATAAAATGTGGTGACGGCGTATGCTATCTGTCGATTGCGTGGGATGAAAAATTACGCCAGCAAATTGGGCGTGCGTCTGATTTTTATCGCCAAAATTATTGCGGTTGCGAATTTTCTATTCGCAAAGTATAATCTGTTCAAGATTATATTTAACCAAAGGGAATAATATGTCATCTATATTTGTTTTTCCCGGCCAAGGCAGCCAGTCTGTTGGTATGGCACGGGAATTATATGATACTAATCCAGCTGCCCGTGCCGTCTTTGATGAAGTCGATGACGCGCTGGGGGAAAAACTGTCTGATATCATTTTCAACGGGCCAATGGATGAATTAACGCTAACCAGCAATGTACAACCTGCAATTATGGCGACATCTATTGCAATGTTGCGGGCTAGTAATGCATCCCTGCCAGAATTTGTCGCAGGGCACAGTTTGGGTGAATATACCGCGCTGTGTGCCGCAGGCGCATTATCATTGCGTGATACTGCAAAATTATTGCGCACCCGCGGCGATGCAATGCAGCGTGCGGTACCGGTTGGCCATGGTCTGACCGCTGTTATTTTGGGGCTGGATATTGACAAGGTGCGTGAAATTTGTGCCACGACCGATTGCGATGTTGCAAACGATAATTCACCTGGCCAGGTTGTTATTTCAGGCAGCAAAGATGTCGTCGAAAAAACAATGGCTGCTGCCAAAGATGCGGGTGCAAAACGTGCGATGCCATTGGCGTTGTCTGTGCCTGTTCATTGCAGAATCCAAGAACCCGCGGCTGATGAAATGCGTGCAGCATTGGCAGACGTTGAAATCAAGACACCAAACGCAACATTTATCGCAAATAAAACCGCCGCACCAATGACAGATGTAAATGAAATTCGTGATGCGCTGGTATATCAGATGACACATGGTGTGCGTTGGCGCGAAAGTGTGTTAGGGATGCCGGCACTCGGTATTACAGAAATGATAGAAGTTGGCCCAGGCAATGTCTTAACAGGTCTGGCGGGACGCATTTGTCCGACCATAACCGCAAAAAAATTGGAGATTTAATGATGTTTGATTTAACAAATAAAGTTGTTTTGATAACAGGCGCAACCGGTGGTATCGGTGGCGCAATTGCACATAAAATGAAAGAGGCTGGCGCGACTGTCGTCGTATCTGGTCGCAGCATGGAAAAACTGAACGCACAATTTGATGATAGTTATATCAAGATTGCGGCCGATTTGGCGGATGATGGTGCAGGTGTGGAACTGGTTATGAATACGATAGAGCAAGCCGGTAAAATCGACATCTTGGTCAATAACGCGGGTATAACCCAAGATACATTGTTGATGCGTATGACAGACGAACAGTTTGACAATGTTATAAACACAAATCTGCGTTCATGCTTTAAAATATGTCGTGCGGCGATTATGCCAATGATGAAAAATCGTTTTGGCCGCATTATCAATATGGCATCTATTATTGGGCAAATCGGTGGTCCAGGCCAGGCGAACTATGCCGCATCCAAGGGTGGTATGATTGCGATGACAAAATCCATCGCAGCCGAGGTTGCATCCCGTGGCATCACAGCAAACTGCATCGCGCCAGGATTTATCAAAACACCAATGACAGATGTCCTGTCAGATGATTTAAAGAAAGCATATTTGGCACAGATTCCAGCCGGCCGCTTTGGTGAACCGGATGATATCGCAGCCGCCTGTGTATTCTTGGCAAGTGCAGAGGCATCATATATCAACGGTCAGGTATTGGCTGTAAACGGTGGTATGGGCAGATTCTAAACCGCGCAGTGGTTTAGAATCAAAATTGCGAACGCAATTTTTTAAGCCACGGATGAGTGCTTGCACGAACGTAGTGGCGTGTCATTCCGATGCAAATCGGAATCCAGGTAAATATGATATTTGCATTATTATTACCTGGATACCGTGGTCAAGCCACGGTATGACAAAACAAGGAAAACAAAGATAAAATGACAAATTTTGATGTAATCGTTATTGGTGGTGGACACGCCGGGGCCGAGGCCGCATCTGCATCTGCGCGCCGCGGTGCAAAAACATTGTTGATAACAATGTGTGCGGCTGACCTGGGGGCGATGTCATGCAACCCGTCAATTGGTGGCCCCGGCAAATCGCAAATGGTTGCAGAAATGGACGCGTTTGGTGGTGTTATGCCACGTGCAGCAGATTGCGCGGGTATTCATTTTCGCACGCTAAACGCATCCCATGGCGCGGCAACACAGGCCCTGCGTGCGCAAATTGACCGCGATTTATATCACAATGCGGTTGTGGATATTCTGCGCAATACACCAAACCTGACAATTACATTCGAAACAGTTGACAGTTTTGATATCAAAACCAAAACAGTTAACAATAAATACAGTGCCACCGCGATTATTTTGACCACGGGTACGTTTATGCGGGGGCTGGTCACACGCGGGGCTGAAAAAATCCCATCGGGACGATTGGCGGACGATGGAACGTATCAATCACCCGATACAACATTATCACCAGTGTTGCGCGATGCTGGATTTAAACTGATGCGTTTAAAGACAGGTACGCCTGCACGCATTTATCGCGACAGTATTGATTTTTCTGTCTGTGAACTGCAACCGGGCGACCGGCCGCACGATTGGTTCAGTGCACCCAATCCAAATAACGATTATGACGCAGTATGCTATATCACACATACAACCGGGCAAACACATGATGTAATACGTGAAAATATTGCAGGCGCCCCCATGTATAACGGCGATATAGAAGGAATTGGCCCACGTTATTGCCCGTCGTTAGAAGACAAGGTCATGCGTTTCCCAGAACACACGTCACATCACGTGTTCTTAGAACCCGAAGGATTAAACAGCGATCTAATCTATCCCAATGGCATTTCAACCAGTTTTGGGGCAGATATCCAAGACAAATGGATACGCACGATACCGGGACTGGAAAACGCACGTATCGCACGATACGGATACGCAATTGAATATGATGCGATTGATGCGCGCGTTCTGAACGCACATTTACAGTCGCATGATATCCCCTACTTATTCTTTGCCGGCCAAATAAATGGCACCAGTGGGTACGAGGAGGCCGCCGCCCAAGGCGTAATCGCGGGCGCAAATGCCGCCGCGTATGCGCTGGGGCTGCCGACATTAGATATTGACCGTACAAATTCAATGATTGGGGTCTTGGTTGACGATATAACAACATTGGGTGTAGACGAGCCATATCGTATGTTTACGTCACGTGCGGAATATCGCCTGCATCTGCGTGCAGATAATGCGATTGATAGACTTGGTGATTTATCGGTGGCGACGGGATTAATCACGGAAGAACAACGCCAACAAAAATATGCATTGCGCGCGGACGCGATTGCCGAAAACGATAAATTTTATGCAGGTTACATCGCACGCAATGCGCGTGAAATCGCCGCATATAAACGCGATGCAGAATTAAAAATCCCAACGGATTTTGATTATAAAAATATGCCGGGATTGACGAACGAATTGATTGAAAAATTAACCGCCACACGTCCAGAAAACATTGCGTCTTTATCGCGCATCCCGGGCATGACCCCGGCCGGTATCATGGTCGTATTACGGAAAATAAAATGCTCAAATAACTAAAACAAGCCGGCTATTTGCCGGTATTTTTTATATCGGTTGCATTTGAAATACCATATTGATATTATTTACTTTGAATTCGCAGGGATGCGGATTCGGGACTTGAAAAATCCTGTATAACGACGGTGTTGTAATAATGCCGACATCCAAAAACGCACGATTTTTCGTGCAAACACCCGACTAATAACGGTCGGGGGTCTGTGATTATACAACAGGGCGCGTCGTGCGCCCAAAGGTCACAGAGTCATTTCGTTATATGATTTTTCAACCTCCCGACCGTCATTAATTTTGGCGGTTTTTGTTTAACCAAACAAAAAGGGTGTTGAAAATGAATAAAATATTATTTGTTCTGTTGGAACTGATTGTAATGCCTGCATACGCATTAACCGCAAACACGGGTGGTACAACAATTGGGGGTGGTGTGCAATTGGGGTGCGAATGCCCCGATGGTACGTTTGTTGCATTTGGTGCAACGTGTCCCAATGGGTCAACGTGCGTCAGCGGAATTGATATCGGTGATGGTGGCGATATCACACCGACAATTCCATGTATAAACAGGTGTAAATCAACCGCATGGACAGCCTCGGATAATGCCAGATACGAAACCAGAATTTACCGATGGTGTGACGATGAAACGTGCCTCAGTTCAAATCAGTACAGGTGCGCCAGTGGATTTTATGGGAATCCTACGTCTGACACAGATGGATGCGATACTTGCCGTCAAGTAATTAGTCCATCACCGGAATCCAATCCCGACAAAGAAACGCCGTTTGCCCAAGAAAGGTGTTATCTGCCGGCCGGTCCATTTCAGGATTCCACGGGCAATGGCGAACTGCTGGATGATTGCTATTATTCAATGTGGGTTAATATTGATCTAAAAAAGTAAATTTTTATTGTGGAAATGTGGGAAAAGATATATTAATATAACACGCGACGCCGGTGTAGCTCAGTTGGTAGAGCATCTCATTCGTAATGAGGGGGTCGTAGGTTCAAGTCCTATCACCGGCACCAGGATTAAAAATGGTACAAATGGCAATCATTATTATAAAATAACTGGCGATGCGCTTCTGCACATGGCTGGGGCGCATAGGGCGCCCGTTTTTTATAGTAAAAACGTATGGAGTTTATATTATGGCATATCCAAAGACCGACCCGCGTGCAGACTTTCCAGCACTGGAACAGGAAATATTGGCGTTCTGGCGCAATGATGATACGTTCCACAAAACATTGAATAAGACCAAGCAGGGTCATCCGTTCTCTTTCTATGATGGTCCACCGTTTGGAAATGGATTGCCGCACTGGGGACATTTGGGTGTGTCTGTTGTCAAAGATATGGTGGGCCGTTTCCATACTATGCGTGGTCAATACGTTCCGCGTGAATTGGGTTGGGATTGTCACGGATTGCCGGCTGAAAATTCGGTTGAGAAAAAGCAAGGTCGCGCCGCCAAAGACATTGTGGCAACCGATGGTATTGCCGCGTTTTGTGATATGTGCCGCAGTGACGTTATGACATACACGACCGAGTGGGAACGCTTTATCGAACGTATGGGACGCTGGGTTGATATTGGTGATGGATATGGTTATAAAACCATGGATAAAAACTATATGGAATCCGTTATCTGGGCGATGAAGCAACTGTATGAACGTGGCCTGTTGTACAAAGATTATCGCGTAAATCCATTTGATTGGGTAAATGGCACTGTTGTATCTAATTCCGAAGCATCCCAAGATTACCGTGATGTTGTCGATGATGCTGTGACGGTATGGTTTGAATTAGAAAATGGTGACCGGGCGTTGGCATGGACAACAACACCATGGACATTGCCGGCGAATTCTGCGCTGGCGGTAAATCCAGAAATGACGTATGTCCGTATGCAGGATAGTGATGGTGCCGTATATGTGATTGCAGAAAGCAGACTTGCCGCGTATGAAAAGCAATTTGCAAATGCCACAAAAATCGGCGAGGTAACGGGCGCAGATTTGGCGGGTATGCATTACACACCACTGTTTCCATACTATGACAATCCAACAGGTTTATTGTATCAGGTAATTCCGGCCGAATACGTGTCTGATTCAGATGGTACAGGTATTGTGCATATCGCACCGGCATACGGCGAAGATGACTTCTGGGCGGCAAAAAATATTGACCCAAAGTTCCCTGTTCTGTTAAACGTTGATAATTATGGCAACTTCACAGAAGAAGTGCGTGATTTTGCCGGTCAAAATATATTTGCAGCGCAAGGTGCGATTATGGCGCATCTGCGCGAAAATGGGCACCTGGTAAAAAAAGAACAGTACAAGCATGCCTATCCATACGGTGACCGGTCAAAGGAAAAATTAATCTATCGTGCGACAGATTCATGGTATATCGATGTGCCGAAAATAAAGGATAGATTGCTGGCCAATAATGCAATGGTAAACTGGACATCGGCTGGTGAACGTTTCCGTGCATGGATTGAAAATGCACGTCCGTGGTCAATATCGCGTAATCGTTTCTGGGGAACACCACTGCCGATTTGGGAACGGGATGGCGAATATAAAATATTCGGTTCAATTGCAGAAATAGAAGAATTCTTTGGTACAAAAATAAATGATTTGCATCGTCCTACATTGGATAAATTGGAAAAAGACGGATGGCATCGCATCCCTGACGTTTTAGATTGTTGGGTTGAATCTGGTTCTATGCCGTATGCGTCATTGCATTATCCGTTTGAAAACGCAGACAAGTTTGCCGCCACTTTCCCGGCCGATTATATTATCGAAGGTCAAGACCAAACACGTGGTTGGTTCTATTCACTGATGGTATTGGCGACGGCCTTGTTTGACAAGCCTGCGTTCAAAACTGTATCTGCAAACGGTATGGTTATGGATGAAAACAAAAAGAAGTTTTCAAAATCATTAAAGAACTTCAAAGACCCAACCGAACAAATCGAAGAATTCGGTGCAGACAGTATTCGTTTATTTATATTGGGTTCTAACTTTATGAAGGCCGAACCTGTCGGTGTTGATATCAACGGCAAAGTATTTACAGAATCAATCAAAACGATTTTGACGCCATTGTGGAACGCGTATCATTTCTTTACATTGTATGCGAACGCAGGGCATCTGACAGCTGTCGAAGACACATCTTCGACAAATCCGTTGGATAAATATATCTTGGCAGAATTAAATGAATTAGTACGTATATCCGGGGCGGCATTGGATGAATACAAACCTGATATCGCGGTCAAAGAATTTGTACGATTCTTGGATGTGCTAAACAATTGGTATATTCGACTGTCTCGTGCCCGTTTCTGGGATGAAGAGCAGGCGGCGTTTAACACACTTTATCATGTGTTGACTGTGTTTTCACGTGTCTTGGCGCCATTTGCACCATTTATATCAGAATATATCTATCGCAATTTAACGGGCGGTGGTGCGTCTGTGCATTTGACGGATTTCCCTGTCGCGACAGCAGATGACGAAAAAATTGTTGGCGACATGCGCCGTGTACAATCCGTTGTGTCGGTCGGTAAACAATTGCGTGAACAATATAAATTGCGTAATCGTCTGCCGCTGGCATCTATGACGGTGGCGGGGGCGGACTTATCACAGTATGCGGATATTATCCGTGATGAACTGAACGTAAAATCTGTTCAGTTTACAGATGATGTGTCATCTGTCGCAGACAGTTTTATATACCTGATTACACCAAAAATTGGTGCACGATTGGGTGGTGCATTGCGTGACATAATCCCGGCGGTAAAGCAGGGTAAATATGAAGTATCAGGCGACAATTTAATTGCGGCGGGGCATACGTTGAACGCGGATGAGTTTGAAAAACGTCTGACTGTACGTGACGCGTCCCAGGCGGCGGCTGCGCTGCCGGATAATACGGCGGTGGTTGTACTGGATACAGAAATAAATTCTGAACTGGTGGCAGAGGGTCTCGCAAACGATGTCCTGCGCTTTATCCAAGACACGCGCAAGGCGGCAGGCTTTGATGTATCCGACCGTATCAATTTGACATACAGTGCGGAACCTGCGTTATCAATGGCCATTGAACAGCATCGCAAACGCATAATGCGTGATGCATTGATAACAGAACTGTCTGCAGGCGTTGCCGATGATTATGCAACTGAAATCGAAGGGTATAATCTGGCGATTTCTGTAAATAAGGCAAAGTAAAAAGGATAAAAAATATGAAAACATTGTTTTGTACAAAAGCAAGCATAAACACATGTGACTTTTATCGCAATGGCATATGTCGGAATACAACCGGTGTGGGGTGCTCTGGTGATAAAAAAATTGAAATTGCAATATTGGGGCATCTGGCCAAAATATTGAAAAACCAAGAAGAGATGAAGCAACGTTTAACCGCGCTGGAACAACAAAGAACCAAATGATGACACCAGAACAATATTTTACCGCCGTACCAAAGTCCGTGGATATGAATATCCGGTCGGAACTTTATTCAACAAATGAATTCACATTTGCAGTGGCGGTAATATTGTCGGCCCAGGCAACAGATAAAAAAGTGAACGAGGTGACCCCGGCACTATTCAAGATTGCGCCGACCCCAGCAAAAATGATTGCATTGGGTGCGGATGGATTAAAAGAACATATCCGCGTTATATCGTTTTTCAATAACAAGGCAAAAAGTATTTTGGGACTGGCCACGTGCTTGATGGCGGATGACAATAATAACGATGTTAATTATAAATTTGCGGACAAGTATCATAATCGCGATGCACTTATGAAATTGCCGGGCATCGGGCAAAAGACCGCAAACGTTGTCATGAACGTTTTATGGGGCGCGCCCAATATCGGCGTAGATACACATGTGTTCCGCAATGCACATCGATATGGTTGGGTTGATGCGGATGCCAACACGCCCGAACGGGTCGAAGAACAGTTATTAAAGAAAATTCCAAAAAAATATCACCCAATTGTGAATCATGTAATGGTCTTGCACGGCCGTTATACTTGTAAAGCCCTGCGCCCACAATGCGCAACGTGTCCCGTTGTTGGCATTTGTACCGCAGCGGACAAAAATGCCTAACGATATTGATGAAATTGCGGTAAACCCTCTTTAAATGTTTTGCCTTGGACACTGTCCAATGGGCATTTAAAAGTTGTCAGAAAGAATACCAATTGATATGCCCATGGCGTGTATTGTCCATGGATAAATTCACGGTATTCAGATTCAGTCATATCCAATATGGCACAAAACCAAGGAATCGAGAATTCGTATTTTTGTCTAAACTGTTCAATTTCCATGCCAACGTGCATTTTGTTTTAACCACATATAAAAAACAAAACCACCAGAAAAATCTAAGTGGTTGGAGATTAGCAACTATTGTAGACAAATAGTGTCGTCTATTTTTTATATTCAACGACTCTCCAACCGGGTTTGGAGTTTTTTTGTCTACAAGCGGTTGCTAAACCACATAGCAACAGAACATTGCTACATCTGCATTATAACATGGATATGCTTAAAATCTAGGATTTTGTTTTGCTCCTATCGTCGCGTGGGGCTCGGACGCAGGTGTGGCAATTTGTACTAGACTAAAAATATACGTGTAATATCGTACTTTATCTTTACCACACATATAGCAATACTTGTCACTCCTGCGCCAGGCAGGAGTGGGACTATTAAATTATTTCCTGCGGAGCACTGGATACCGGCCTGTGCCGGTATGACGGTGTATGTGTAGTATGGTGCCACATTTTAAAACATTCGTCACCCCGACGAAGGTCGGGGACTATTGTGTTCCTCGACTCTTCTAGTGCCAGGATATTACAAAAAACAGTGGATGCCGGTTCTTTGAAAAACAATTATCAATTGTTTTTCAAATTCAGTGCCGGCATGACGGCGCGTAATAAAGGATGGGTCTTTATATCCTGAATTACCATGGTACACATAAAATAAAAAATACCCCATTCGGGGCATTTCTTATTTTGGAGGCCTGGGTCGGAATCGAACCGGCATACAAGGATTTGCAGTCCTCTGCATAACCACTCTGCCACCAGGCCTGAACCAGTGCCCGTATATTATGCGAAATAAAAATATATTTCAAGATAAAAATTTATGATATAGTATATTCCGATACTTTTTATCTGATTACAGCCAAAGAGTCCAAACATGTACACAAAGATATTTGCCGTATTGCTGTGTATATTGCCGGGGGTGGCGGTGGCCAATATATCTGATTGCGCGTCGCGCACGACCGCGCCATCTGGTAAACTGAGTCTGTCTGAAATCGTTGATTTGGGATTGTGTCGCAATCCACAAACTGCGGCCGCGTATTTGTCGGTCCAGTCTGCGCGTTTTGCAAAAAATGCAGGCTATGCAAGTTATTTGCCGGGTGTTGATGCGTCGGCGTCTGGTGGGCGCAATTATCATAATCAGGATTGGGACGCGTGGTCGTATGGTGCGACGATATCTGCGTCTTATTTGATTTTTGATTTTGGCCGGCGTTTGGCCGATTTAAATCAGTTGGCTGCGACATTCCGTGCCGCCGGATTTGAATATGACGATACTGTTCAAAATTATGTGTATGGCCTTATCGGGGCATATTACGCATTGTTAAACGCGGATGCCGATGTGGAAAGTGCGGTGTCTTTGCTGCGTGTTGCACAGACTGCGCGTGATACCGCGCAAAAGAAATTTACCGCCGGTGCCGTTGCACGTGCTGACGTGTTAAAGGCGGATACCACACTGGCCAGTCGCGAATTGGATTTAGAACGCGCCAAGAATAATCGCGAAATTGCCAAGGGAACACTGTTGTCAAAACTGTCTTTTCCGGCCGATGGCGATATAGAAATAAAAAACATGCCGTCTGCATTTGGCAGTGCGGCCGAAAACAAAAGTGTGGATGAATTAATCGCACTGGCCCAGCGCCAGCGTCCCGACCTGTTGCGTGCAACGGCCAATAAAGACGCCGCATGGCATCGCCGCAACAGTATATTCCTGCGTAATTTGCCCAGTATTTCCGCATCCGGCAGTCTGTCGTGGAACGAAGACAGATTTTCTGGTGTTTATAATCCAGATTCAAATCATTTAAATGGCACAATTGGTATTCGGGCATCGATGCCGATATTTGCAGGCTTTGCCAATATGTATGCGGTGCGTTCTGCAAATGCAGAATATGACCGGGCAATTGAATTGGAACGCGCCACATCTGACAATGCAACATTGGATATATTTTCTGCATACCAGAATTATAAAACTGCGCAAAAGGTTTTGACACAAACCCAGACGTTATTGGCATCTGCCACAGAAAGTGAAAGGGTGACCGCCGGCATGTACAAGGTCGGTCGGGCAACAATGCTGGATTGGCAGACCGCACAATCAGAACTGGTGGATGCGCAAAAGCAAAATAATGCGGCTAAATATGATTTGTTTACCAAGCGTGCAGCGGTGGCACTGGCGATTGGTGATATACGTGTTGAACTATCACAGGGGGAACATATAAATGAATAAGAAAAAACAACCGGATGTATCTGATAACAAAGCAATGCACGTATCGCGTATACGTCGCGCGTTTAAATGGTTTTGGCGTAAAAAGTGGTGGGTTATTGTCATTGTTGTATTGGCTGTATTCGGATTTATGATTTTGGGTGGGCGTAAATCGTCAGTGGCACAATTTGCAACGGTGGATATTTCACGTGGTGCCCTGCGATATGTCGTCAGTGCAACCGGTGAAATTCAGCCTGTTAATACGGTCAGTGTGGGCTCGCAAGTATCGGGCACAATCGAAGATATTTTTGTTGATTATAATTCCCGGGTCAACCAAGGTGACCTGTTGTTAAAGATTGAACCGTCTGTATTACAGGCATCTGTGGACGAGGCACGCGCAGCCCTCGTCAGTGCAGAGTCCCAGCGCAACTATTCCAAAAGTGAATATTTGCGCAATAAAACATTATATGCGGATGGATATATTTCGCGTGCGGAAATGGAACAGTCACAAACAACGTATGAACAGGCGGAACAATCGGTCAATCGCGCACAGTCGCAATATGACCGTGCAGTGACAAATCTGGGGTATGCGACAATCACGTCACCTGTCGATGGCACTGTCATATCGCGCAAGGTTGATAAAGGTCAAACCGTTGCGGCATCGTTCCAGACGCCCGACCTGTTTGAAATTGCCGAAGATTTAACAAAAATGCAAATTGAAACCGCAGTATCTGAGGCGGATATTGGTGTCATCACTGAAAATCAGTTGGTCACATTTACGGTTGATGCATATCCTAATCAGACATTTAATGGCACGGTGCGTCAAATTCGCCTGTCACCGACAACGACGTCAAATGTTGTTGTTTATACTGTTGTGATTGATGTTGATAATTCCGATTTAAAATTAATGCCAGGTATGACCGCATTCGTCACGATAATTGTGTCAGAACAATTTGATGTGTATAAGGCACCAAATGCCGCGTTCTTGGTGCGTTCGTTTGAAAATGTTGTTGAAAACCCCGGGGATGCGACGCCGGCAACGCATCTGGCAATCCAACGTGCCGGCAATAAAGACATAATACTGGTTCCATATCAAAAAGGACTTGTGACCGCAACAGAAACAGAAATTATATCTGACCAAATCCAAGATGGGGATAAAATTATTGTGGGGCGCATGGGTGAAAAAAGTAAATCGTCTGGTAATATGCGCAGGGCATCAGGCCCACGTCCAATGTAGTGTAATTTATTATCGGGGCACAGACCCCGATTGATTTTTATAAAAAATCAGTGTAAAATCCCGGCCATGATAAAAACGTTGTGCCTGACGGATTTTCGCAATCATAATTTATGTCGTATTGATACGGCGGGCCGTCGCAATGTAATAATTACCGGGCCGAACGGCGCGGGTAAGACCGCCGTGATAGAGGCTGTATCCATGTTATCTGGCGACCGTGGCCTGCGCGGTGCGCCAATGACAGAAATCGCACGGTTTGCCGGTACAGGCGGGTTTTCTGTTCATGCAAATTTATTGGACGATACGGATGTTTGCGTATATTTTAATTCTGGCGACACAAATCGGCGTGCGCGTATCGATGGTGATG
The DNA here is from genome assembly GCA_023665245.1 of Muribaculaceae bacterium. The sequence continues at coordinate 75,476 of JAMPEH010000003.1, read as the reverse complement.
CGGCAACGTTGGCCGATTTATCACGGCATTTGCGCATGGTGTGGATAACCCCACGTGAAGACAGATTGTTTGTAGATAGTGCATCGGAACGTCGTGCGTTTTTTGATAGACTGGCCACCAGTTTTGATGCGTCCCATGGTGGGCGTGTGGCCCGGCTATCTAAATTATTATCAGAACGTGGATTTGCATTAAAAAACGGTCGTGACGGGCGGTGGGTGGATGCACTGGATGCCCAGATTGCAGGTATTGCCGTGTCAATTGCCGCAGGTCGCGTTCAATATGCGGGTCAATTAAATTATTTCTTGGAAAATTGTGCAGTATCTGTGACGGGATTGGTTGAATCCCAGTTGTTGACAGAATCTGCCGCGGCGGTCGAACGCAATTACAGTGAATATTTGCATGAACATCGTGAATTGCTTGGTGATAAAATGGTGCTGGATGGACCGCATAAATCTGATTTTGGTGTGTTTAATCGCACACTGAATTTGCCGGCAAATTTAACCAGCACCGGTCAACAAAAGTCCGCATTATTGGATTTAATACTGGCGCACGCAAAATTAATACACGCAAAAACATCCCATCGGCCAATTATCCTGTTGGACGAGGCAGCAGCCCACCTGGACACTGCGGCGCGTTCGCGACTGTTTGCGGCATTGGGTGCCGCCGATGCCCAGGTTTGGGCAACAGGTTTGGATGCATCCGTATTTCGTGATGTGCCGGACGCTGTATTTGTTGCTTGCCATAATGGGGAAATAAATAATATACTGACGCCCAAGGAAGTGTAGATATGAGCAAAATTGATTATCAAAGTCTGTTGGATAACGCATTAAAGTCGGTTGTCAAAGATGCGCTGATTCACGCCCAGTTTAATGGTTTGGGTGATGGAACACATTTTTTTATCACGTTTAAAACGCGTGCGCCTGGTGTTGTGTTGCCTGATTTTTTGCGTATTCGTTATCCTGATATTATGACAATTGTATTACAATATTCGTATAACAACCTGAACGTGTCTGATAAAGAATTCGGTGTCCAATTAACGTTTGATGGTCGGCCGTTTTTTATACGGGTGCCGTTTTCTGCGCTGGTTGAATTCAAAGACCCATCGGTTGATTTTATGTTGTCGTTTCATCCAAAAACAAATGCGGCCGCCGACAATGATATGGAATTGCCATTGGATGGCCGACCGGATACAGTACCAGACCCGCGCCGTGTTGTGTCATTGGATGAATTCCGCAGAAACCGCAAAAATTAGAGTGTAGGTAGTAGAGTATAGGTAGTAGGTAATGTGTGGCGCATATTGCGCCACGACTTATTTCTCTACACTCTCCTACCTAATACCTTCACTCTAATAAAAATCGCCCATTTGGGCGTTTTTTATTTCCTGTAATTTTTATGATTATTTCATATTTGTGATAAATTCAGGTAATTGTTCGTCTTCATCTGATGTGTCAGATGTATCCGCCACGGTGTCAACCGGTGTTTTATCCTTGGGGTCGCGGGTTGAATCAATTTTGCCCTGTTCTGCACTGACAATGCGACCATAGTGTTCGGCCGTCTGCAACAGGCGTTCGCGTTCGATTTCGTCATTTGTCTGACGTGCCTGGTCGATGTATTGTTTCCTTTTCTGGCGCCACTTGTGACAGCGCTGAATCATCATCCCCACAGATGTTTGATTTTTTTTGTTTTGCATATCTTTTCTTTTTTAATCCAGGAAATATGTTTATCTTATTGCGACAGTAATAAATCCTGCTTATCCCTGTCATGTTTCAACGCACTGAATATAAATCATCTTAAAACTGATTGCAATAGTTTTTTTAGGTTGCTATCCTGACACCATGTAGGAGGATTGTTTTTTGCAGCATCACAGCGGAAATTTTTTATTGCAATCATTGTTGGCGTTAACGCTGATATTTGCGTTTGTTCCGTTTGTTGCGTCCCGCTTGGTCGCCCGTGATATGGATGCCCAGATGCAATCCAGTGCCACGCAAGTCGATGTCGCGCAAACTGCCGCCCGAATATATGTGCGCGAAAATGCCAGTTCTTTGCCGTACGAGATAACGCGAATTTCCGGCACGGCGTTTTCAGATACATTGGAACCGTACGGTCTGCCACTGGGCTTTGTGCCGCATAACGCATTGGGCCAGGATATCAGTCTGATAATAACCAAAGATTTTAACGGCGTGTCCGCATATTTGGAATTGTCTGGTGGAAAATTGTCTGGTGTTCAACGTGCAGAATTGGCGCGCAGAATCGGATTCTATGCATCGCCCACAGATGACGGCGTTGTTGTTGGTGTTGTGTTGGATGATATGTATTCTGATGTCGTGCGACGTAATGAAACGAATATTGACGCCGGTGCATTTTTAACTGATTTAGATATGGGCAAATTTTCTGTTAATAATATTGGCGCGGCGTTTGCGCGTCGTGGTGAATTTGATACCGCCCAGTTTAGTACGTTGTCTGTATCTGGAATTGAAAATGGGCGCAAAGAACGCAGCGTAATAAATACACTGTTGGCGGACAAGACGGTGTTTCAAAGTGCCAATGGCGAAAGTGCACTGACCTTAACGCGTGGCACGTTGTATGCGCGGTCTTTAAATGGTCGCACCGTTGCAAAATTTGGTGATGCGGGCAATATTACTGTCGGTGATGCGGCGGTCTATGATTTTGCGATGACGGCCGGGCGTACCAGTTTTACCGGCCCTGAAAAGTGGAACGTTCATGGTAATTTGGTGACCGATAAAATTGTATTCAGTGTTGAACGTCTGGAAATTGATTCGTTTATAAATGCATCTCGCGGCCAGGATGTTTATATTGATTCTGAATCATTAGAATACAATACCAAAAGTGGTATAGATGTTGATTATCTGTATATATCAAACATAACATTGCGCGACCAAACGTCCAGTGCATTGCTGCAAGGTGCATCTGGCAAGGTTGTGTTAGATGTGCGTCCTGGGGATACGTCAATTTTGCCTGATGTGTTGACGGACACTGTTAATAATGATGGCATTAGCATAATTCGCAGTCCGTCCGCATCCAATGGTACAACCATATCGTGTCGTGAATTGATAACAGAAATGGGTGTTCGATATAACGCAAAATCGTTATCGCAAAATATAATTTGCCAGTATATGTTTTGGCATCGGCTGGAACAACGTATAGATATAAAACAATGTTTATTGGATGGTGGCCGTGACTGTGACTAAGACAAAGATTTTTACAGATAAAAACATGTCTTACGGCGCCAGTATGACCGAAGTGCTGTTGGCAATGGCGATTGTTGCGGTGGCGACACCGTTTGTATACAGTCAATTGACAAATGCAAATCAGATGCTGACCAATATGACAATTGCCAACAGTATAATATCAATGCGGTCGCCTGTGTTAAACTTTGTGCGCCTAAACCAAGACACATGGCCAGATACTGCGCAAATAAAGTTATCAGATGATGAATTAGATGGTATATCAGAATTTCCGTCTGCGGGATTTATTGATAAATATACTGTGCGCGGTGCATCAAAAACAGATGTCTATTTGGCGTTTGATATTGATTTTGACAATCTGCGTGTAAATAAAATTGCGCGTCAAATTGGTGCAGATGCCGCGGTCGTTGATGACGATGGTGTGGCCTATGGCGCGTCTTGGGCGGTTGCCGCACCGGATTTTAAGCCTGGGAATTTAATATATCGTATATCGCGTGATATCGCCGGCGAAGATAAATCGATTTTTCTGCATCGTGGCGCATCCGAAGATGACGGGTTAAATGTTATGATGCGTGACTTAAATATGGGCGGATATGATATCTATAACATTGGTACAATTATTGCAAAATCCATTCGTATGCGAAATGCAACAGCGACATTTGTAGAATCAGAAAACGCCCGTGCAACAAACGTATATTTTTCCGGTGGTGCCAGTCTGAACAGCGAACAGGCGAATATGGGGGCTATGCGTGTCACAGGGGACATAAACGGGTTTCGTAATATATATGCATCTGTATTAAACGGGCGCACATATACAACCAATGGCCGTGTTGTCACTGATCGCGCGTCTATTTCAAATTCTGTGAACGTATCACATGATTTTGTTTTAAAATCTAGTTCTTCTCGCACTGTCAGTGGTTTTGTCGCAATGTCTGCCAACAGTGTTTTGACACCATTTTTATCCGTGGATGAAATGATATTTTATGATAAGTCTGGTTTGACTGTATCTGGTGAATTATTGATGTCAACAAATGCGCCACTGCGAATTGGTTCGTGGACATTTCCAACAACAACACCGCCCCAGTTCCGTGAAATAAATTTTGCACGTTCTAAAATACCACAGGCACCCAATGCACGTGAATTTGATGCAATTATGCAGGACTCGTGGCGGGATGTGTCGCCTGTTACTGATATGACGCCAACGTTTTCGGGGGACATGAAATGATAGATGTAAATTCTGTAAAATCATCACGTGGTGGCATGCTGATAGAATTGTTACTAAGTGTTGCATTGGCGGCGGTTATAATGCCGTTCTTGTTTCGGTATCAAGAAAATGCAGTCCGTCGTGCAGAAAATGTTGTAATTACACGCCAAATGTCGGAAATTCAGACTGCACTAGAACGCTATATTGTTGATAATCGTGAAAATCTGTTAAACACAGTTGGACGAACAATTTCGCGTGTGAATATATCAGAATTGGCGCCGTATGGTTTATCTGAATCTGTGCTTGATGCGGCGGATAAATATCAGTTGCGCATATTAAAGTCAAATGAATCGGGCGCGGGTGCGTCATTGCAGGGTGTTATTGTTATGTCTACCGATGGGATAAGCGCACTGCGTACACGCCAAATTGTATCGAACGGTGGCGCAGATATGGGATTTATCGAAGGTACGCGTGCATACGGTGCATTTGGCACATGGCGTGCTGATACAATTGATTTGGGTGTAAACATGACTGATGGAATTGTTGGCACAACATCGGTAAATTTGAATAATGCATTATACTTGTGGCGTGTCCCATCCGACAGTGCAGCAGACGCCACAATGATGGGGGGGCTGAACCTGGGGGCGCACAATATAGAAAATACAATGTTTTTAAATGGAACATCCATCCGGTTTGATGAAACGTTAAAGGTGGCCGCACTGGCGTCAGATAATATTGTTTTTCAAAATCGCACCACCATTGACAAGATTTTTGAAACCACAACTTCAACTGTGTCTGGTGCACTATCATCGGATTCGCGTACATTGGATATTGCCGGCACATTTACAATGTCTGATTTGGGTAAGTTTTCATCTTTTAATGCGGACGATTTGTGGGTCACCAATTTAACATTGGGTGGATTGTCAATATCCAGTGACGCGACCGTTCCTATTATAAAGGTCAATCAATCCATTGATATGACGGCCGGTCGAATTGATGCGATGTACGCGACTGTTGGTTTTACAGGTTCTATCACGCCGCGATTAAATGTCACAACCAGAATCGAAGATTCTGTAAATTCTAATTACTATTGGGATGCGTCTGGCAAGACCGCGAATTTTTTCGATGCTATATTCCGTACGTTAAATGATGATTTGGCCGTCCAGGCCGTGCGTTTAGATACGCATGATACGTTTGCCCGCCAGCGTTTTGCGAAAATTGCCGCAAACAGCAATGCCCCAGTATCTGAATATATGAACGCAATTGCCGAAATTCAGAACAAAGTCCGTGCAAAATATCGTCAGTTGAATTTAGAATAAATTATGGTATAACAAAAACATGAAAGTATCTTGTGATTTTTGTAAAACAGAATATACATTGCCTGGTCGTGTGTCTGGGCCGGTTAAATGTGCGGTATGCGGTCGTGTGTGGACGGTGCGAAACCAAACGCCGCGTTCTGCGATAATGGTATTGTTTGCGGCGACATGTGCATTGCTGGCGGCGATTATATTCACGTTTGTTGTTATCGTTCATCATCAAGCAGCCCAAGCGTCAGATAAACCACTGGTGGCGACGGTCACTGATGTTCACAGTGTGGTGGATGCTGCGGGTAATGCGCATTTTGTGGTATCAGGCGTTGTATCAAATAATTCTGATGAAATATATGGGGTACCAAATCTGGTAATTGTGTCATATGATGACAATGGGCGTGTTATTGGCCGGCAGAAGTTTTTGTCCCCGGCAACATTGCTGGATGCGGGTACATCGGTCACATTTTCGCATACACTGTCAACCGGGGCGGTTGGTGTAAAAAATATTCAGGTTGAATTTGACGCCATAGGGGATATGCAATGACACGCTTTGTAATATTTGCATTGATCGCAATGATAACAGTATCTGTCTGTGGGGCTACATCTGATAAACCTGCCACCACCACACCACGATACAGTATATTTTCCACCAGTTCAGATTGGCAGGCATTGACCGGGCTGCAATATAACGAATATCGTGGTAAATTTATCCATGACCAGAAATTGATTGGCCGCCAGGGGTTGGTTTTATATTATCTGGATGGGTTTCCGTGTTATGGTTTGGGTTTTGGGGTACGTGTATGGCTGGGACCTAAAAATCAGCATGATGGGGATTTGCACATTGTTTGCGTTTATCCCCCGCGTGAGGTTAAGTTTACCTGGCGTAATGCTGCGCGTGACGCCGACCAGGCGGCCGCCACGGGCTTGATGACGTGTCCTGTGACAAACAATGATCGTGAAATAACGATTGATTTGGCAAAGTGCACGGTGGAAACGGGCTGGTCAAAATATCAATAGGGAAATTTATATGACGCAACAATTCACAGTTTCTGATACAGATGCAGGTATGCGACTGGACAAGTTTTTATCGGCACAAATGCCAGAATTTTCACGCAGTGAAATTCAGCGTTTTACTGTCACACGTGCGGATAATAATCCTGTAAAGTTTTCTGAACGTGTACGTCCTGGTGATGTGTATTCGGTTGAAATTGCGACCAAGACAACAGATGTTGCAACCGATAATATATCTACGGACTTTGATTTAGATATTTTATTTGAAGATGATGATATTATCGTTATAAACAAACCACGTGGTGTTGTGATGTATCCGTCGGCCGGAAACAAGACTGGTACGTTGGTTCAAAATATATTGGCGCATACGCATTTGTCCACAATGGGTGGCGCAACGCGTCCCGGTGTCGTCCACCGATTGGACAAAGATACCAGTGGCGTCATGATATTCGCAAAATCAGATGTGGCATATCGCGAATTGGTAAAGCGGTTTATGGCGCATGACCTGACGCGTCGCTATGTTGCATTTGTCTGGGGGGTGCCGAATTGGACTGGGGCATCCATTACTGGCAATATTGCACGTTCATCCCGCAATCGCCAGAAAATGTCAATGGTGAAATCTGGGGGGAAGCCGGCTGCAACCGATGTGACAGTTATGGATGTATGGACACGTGCCGGTGTATCGGCATTTCGTTGTAATTTGTTAACGGGGCGCACCCATCAAATCAGGGTGCATTTGTCGGCGCATGGTTTCCCGGTGCTGTGTGACCCACTCTATGGCCGTGGTACAGCGCGATTGGGCTCGGTAAAAAATCCAGATTTATTGGATTTTATCAAATCGCACGATGGCCAGATGTTGCATGCCGAATTCCTGGAAATCGCACACCCTGTGACGGGCCAGATTCTGCATTTCAAGGCACCGTTGCCTGACGACATGGCCGAATTGAAGTGTATTCTGGATGATATTGGGTAAATAGTGACATTAATTGTTATTTGTACTTTGTTAATTGTGCTCTGGATTTAATATATTTTCCTTTTTTAAACCCACTTTGTATGATATAATCAGTTATAAAATATGGAGTGAGTCTAATGAGCTTTCTGAATAAAACAATTGGTTTTGTCGCGGTTTTAGGCACAATACCGGCGGCATATGCGTTGACTGCGCGCCCCAGTGTCATCAGTACGGCGGCGTCGCGCATGCCGACAATGACGGCGACAATTTATGGTACGACATCCACAACAACGACGTCGACCACATCGTCATTGCTGGCAAATACAGAATGTATTGATGCATACACATCATGTATGAACGGTGCGGATGCATGCGGCCCGAATTTTGAAGAATGCACAACCAAGGTTTTATTCCACGCACAAATGCCAAAGTGTCTCAGTACTTTGGCACAATGCAATACCAGTGGAATAACCAGTCTGTTTGGTGTCGGCAACACAACGTCATTACAGACGGTTGCCACCAAGAACAGTTATGGCGAAGTGACGGATTACACATATCCAACCGACGGCAGTGTCATGGGTCAAATGATTATTGGCGCGGCCATTGCAAACAAATATGACACATCAACATGTGTTAAAAATTATACGCGCTGTCTGAAAAAAGACAGTGTTTGCGGTGCAGACTTTGAATTGTGCACCACTGATAAAGAATTCAGAAAGCAACGTGTATTTTGCGATTCAACATTGGCCCGATGCCAGTCTGATGGTGTAATCGAACTGTTCGGTTCAAATTCATTGACTGTCGCCCCATCTGCCACCAGTCGCGTTGGCGAATTAATCGCCGAAGGCGCATCCTTGGCCGCAGTAAACGCGGTATCGACATGTTATAAGGTTGTTGACCAATGCATCCTGAACGCATGCGCAACAAATCCATATCGTTGCAACGAAGATATGTCAAAATCTGTGGCGGCATTGGTTGATAATATTAATAACGGCACAACAACCGCCGACAATGGTGCCACAATTGCAGATGTTGTCACAAAATCCGAAGTCGCCGGCTATATCAAATCATCATGCCTGGATACAATCGGTTCCAATAAATACTGCTATGCAACGTTCTTGGGCAACGGCCTGATGCCGACCGCATCCCAGTTAAAGGATGAAGATAACCAAGAAGAAATCTATGACGAAGCATATGCGTCACGTATGAATTCGGCCATGAAGGCCAAGATTGCAGACCTGGTCGATAAATTCGATACCAAGGCAAAACAGAGTTGTACCGACACAATCCGTGCATGCGCAATGCGTACATGCGGTTCGGGTTCTGGTGCGGCATGCTATTACCAGGTATTTAATGGCCGGGATAAATCAATTAACGGATCTGCCACCTATGATGAAATCAAACTGGGGTGCGAGGCTGTTGTCAACACCGATATGTATTGTAAATACGCGGCGGCAAATCCAAACGCGTCTGGCCCGTATTCATATTCTTATATTAACACCAGTGCATTTGACACATTGTTCCCAGAATATGACGCCACAACCAAATCAGACCCGATTGGTGTTGTGGGCTCCTTAAACGCGACATTGGCCAACAGTTATAACGATGCGGCCCTGGCACAAATGAAAAAGCAATGCCAGACAGTCGCCACCAGTTGCGTAAAATCACTGTGCGGTGCAGATTATGTAAATTGCTATCGCAATCGTACGGATATCTATTCAACATTGACCAATACCGGCAATGCAGACTTTGACAAAAGCATGAACAAGGTCGGTGGTGTTCTGGATTACACAATCGTATTGGGGTTGTGTCTGGATACGGTTAAAAATTCCGATGTTTGTGCCGAACACTTGGCAATTGAAACCAGCAAGATTAAAATCGACAACACACGTTCATCTGTCTGGGGTGGCAGCACATCTGTGCGCGATGGCTGGATTGATGCAGGTGCCGCAACCCAGATAACCGTCATGGACGATGGCATCCAGGCAACCGACGCCAACGGAAACAAACTGTGTTCCAATGACGCGGGCGAACAGGGTGTTTGCTATGAAATGACAGATTCTGGCGATATCTATGACGAACCGGTAATGATATCCCAGGCGACATACAAACAAAATGCCGCAGCCAGCACATTGTTCCGTGATTTGGTATACGACATTGAAAAAGAAGCCCAGGCAAAATACAATGCCAAATTGACCAAGGAACAAAATGCATGTTTGGCGGCAAACCAGGGCGGTGTTTTGGGTAAACGCGATACCGGATCTGCATACATGTGGGTAAAATTAAAGTCCAACAAGGTACCAAAGAACTATTCTGTAAATGGACTGAAAGAAACCCAGTTCGCGGCCAGCAATGATTTGTATGGTTCGTTCTGCCGTGCACGCGTCACATTGCAATCCGACGATAAACGCATCCAGGATAAAATCCGTGACGGTGCATCATGGTCAACAGCATACTTTGCAGTGGGTGACGTATTCACCTGTGGCAGTTGGATTCCGTCATCTGCACTGGAAGATATGGCCAACGCCGTCGCAGACGATGCAATCGCCGACAAGGAAAAGTCATACAAACGCACACGCAATTGGCTGACTGCATTGGGTGCCGTTGGTGGCGCAACCGGTGGTGCATTCCTGGGCAGTTCGATTGCCAATGGCAAGGCCCTGACATCCCTGACCGGCTTGCAAGATTCCAAGGGTAAAAAACAACAGTCGAATCAGGAAAACTGTAAAAAGAAAAAAGCAGATGCTGTTCAAAAATTGAATGGAATGCTATCTACCAAGGGTGATAAAAATAGTGTTGCTTCTGGTTCAAGCGTAACATCTATCATTGCTCTGAATAAGGTTCTATCTGATTTGTATATAACGGAAATAGGTACATCAGACATTGCTGGTCTGGCATACGATCATGATTGTGATAAGAGTGATAAGAATTGTTCTCTTAATCCTGATGCGAAGACCATCGTTAAAAAGACATTGACAGAAGTAGAAGCTGTTCAATGTGAAACGACAGAAGAAAACACTGACAAAGACAGCAAAAACTGGAAAACACCGGTTGCCAGTGGTATTGGTGCGGTTGTTGGTGGTGTCGGCGGTGGAATCTTGCTGAACAAGATGACCGGCGATATCCAGCAAGGCATGTTGGATTCTGCGCACAAGGAAGCGTACGACGAATTCATGGACCAGGTTGGCCGTCATATCTTCTGCTATATCGGCGGGGAAGAGGCCGGCGAATACGGTGACGTCGTCCAACCGTATGTTGAATAGCCTGATATTCACCTGTATTAATCCGCCCCCACCCGGGGGCGTTTTTTTATAACATTGCATTTAATTGCCACCGCCTTAATCAAAACGCGGCGGCGTGACCTGCCCCTTTGGGGCGGGGCAAGTTTTGTTTATGCGCGACGCGCATTAGCAAAACTGGGGTGGGGAAAATATTTGTTATTTATACCTATCTTTCCCCCCCGCGGCGGCAGGGGTAGGGGCTTTAAGGCCTAGATCTCGGTGTCTAGCACTGGGATGACGCCTACTCTTATCCCGTTATGCCGTCGCAGGACGGCATCCACTGTGTTCTGTAATGTCCTAGCCCTAGAATAGCCAAGAAACACAATGGCCCCCGACCTTGAAACACCCACAAAATTTAACAATTTTGTGGGGCCCGAACGTCGGTGTGACGACAATGGGTAAAGTGCGGCAATCTATAAATAAAGTGGCAAATGTCATCAATTAACTGGATTGCCACGTCGTTGTCACAGTTGCGTTTCCGCAACAGATGCCAACTCCTCGCAATGACAGTGTGGTGTGTGGCTAGGCTCTTTGTCATTGCGAGCCCGTCAGGGCGTGGCAATCCATAACATGGCTGGCGGGTATAATGGCGCCTGGGGCCACTCTCAATTCGTCACGGTTTTTTATTTTTTACCTTTCATAACTGGGATTTTTATGTTAAAATCAATGCCAAGAGAGAATATGAAATCCGTATCAAGATTTTTATTGATTGCACTGGCACTGGTTTCAGTCGGGGCGCACGCGTCGCCGGTTGCCACCACCGCGGGCAGTAATTTAACCGGATATAACCCCGGATTTGGTGCAAATAATAACAATACGTGGAACAGTTTGACCAACCCGCGCAGCAACATCGTAAACACTGCGCCAACCGCGGATTTTGGTAATTGCAATGCATTGATATTGCGCTGTGCACAGCCAAAATGTTCATCAGGCGGATGCACGGATATGGACGTCACGTCTGCAATCGTTTCTGGATGTGTGAATTCAAACGACACATGCAAACAATACGGCCCAGATTTGGTAAATTATATTTCTGGGCAATTGGTTGCACAATCTACGGCGAAATCAAACGCGGCGGTGACCGCTGCACAAAATGCCGCCGCCCAGCAGAACAGCCAACAAATGGCCGCGATGCAGCAACAGATGGCCCAATTACAACAACAAATCGACGACAGTAATGCAAACATGGCGGCCGCATTGGAAGCACAGGCGTCCATCACCGCCCAGGCAATTGCATCTGCCGCCGCGGCCGCACAACCGGCCCCATCGGTGTCATCTGCATCCGACACATCAAATACAGACAGCGTCAGTGTTAATACAGATGTCACCACCGCCCAGCGTATTGCCGCCGAATCCGGTGTTTCCGAAGAATTATTAATGCGCGAACAGATTTCTGGACAAATATTAAGCCAGATTGAAAATGCAGAAAAAAGCCTGGAAACATTACATGAAACAATGCGCGCGGTATTTGATTATGCCGGATGTGATTCACGTGGTGATAATTGCGCGGGCCCAAAACGCGTCACAAAATTCAAAGAATTGGCAAACAAATTTTTTGACCCGTACGAAGATGTTCTCGATGACTTGTACGAGGCTATATTACTGGCCCAGACCGTTGGTGTCGATGTATCGAATATCTATATGATGCTGAACAACAGTTGTGAACGCTGGGGCAAATACGCATGTTCCAAGCCGGAATATTATGTCACCAACAAAGATGGCAAGCCTGTTTATGCTTGGCCGCGCTATGACAGTACAAATTGTGTTGATGGCAAATCCAAACCTGGTGTGCCATATAAAACATTGTTTGGAGCCAGCGCTGGTTCTGTAAAGGGTGGCCAGGAATGCTATGTTGGCCAAACAATCCCACCCGAAGATGATACTTCATGCACATTGATAGAGGTATTATCCAGCAATGACGAAGAATTATCACGCAGTTATCTATACCCTGATGAAGGCGATATGGGGGACATGGTTCGTGTTGGATGTGCGTCAAATGCGTTAAAGGGTTCGTGGTTATTCCGTGGTAAAAAGCAACAGGCAACAATTGATATCGAAACATTGCAACGTATCATTGACCAAGATAATTCAAAGATTGGATTTACCCGCCAATCTGGAAACAGTCTGGGACAATCGGAACAGTTGAAATACTGTGCACTGACAGAATCAGGATATATGAACCTGCAAAAATATGTTGGGATGCGTGGCCTGCCCAAGAAAAATATTTGCATAAACGAACGTAAATTAAACCAATCAATGAACGGTGTATATGTTGGATTGTCAGACAGTATTCTGCAACAAGCACAACAAGAGTGCGAGTATAAATCTGATGGCAGTGCAAGCGGATGCGCGTTTTCAACCGTCACGTATACTTGTTATCGCAAGGGTTCTGATGGTAAAAATACATCTGCTGATAAGTGTGATGACGGTGAATCGAAAAAGGCAAAATCAGCGGCCGAGGCAAGAATTTGCGGACAATATACGGGTGCAACATATAATGTAAGTACAAGCGGCACTAATGCCTATTCAGATGGTACATGTGATTGCAAAACCACCTATCCTGACGATAAATTCTGGTGTGAAATGAAGTTTGATATGCCTACAAGTACATCAACACCGCAAAATGGTGGTTCTGGTAAAACATATCCTTGGAGTAGCATTAATTGGCAACATGTACCTGCACCCCAAGCAATGTGTGGTAAAAGTGGTATATATGCACAGTGTACTTGGACTACATTTAACGGAACAGAAGGATGTTATTGTCCAGAAGAAAAGTAAATAAGAAATAGCATGAAATCGCAAATGTGCATCTTTAATAAATTCTTGTCTGTGGTATCGATTGTGGCGGCACTGGGGATTGTGATGCCGGCGCATGCCGTGATTGATAACACGGGGTGCGATGATGAAAATAAACTGTATATAAATCCGGACTTGGCGCTGTGTTCAACACATGTTTATAATATTGGCCTGACCCAAAACCCAGACGACAGTGCGCATAAGCAAATGGTCAAAGATGTCGTTGCATTAAAGACGACATTAATAACCCAACAGATGTATTCTCAGTATGAAATACTGGAAACAACCGTAAAACGCCTGAAAACACAATTAGAAAAGCAAGTATTGTTGGACAGATTAAAGGCCGTCAGTGCCGCCGCCAACGGTGGCAGCACAAATGACCCCGCATCCGGCCGCAGTTCTAATGGCAGTGACCGTAATAATCCAATGGGTGAAAACTGTATGACCAAGACCAGTCAAGAAACCGTTATCGAATGCTTGCAAAATCATATGGTTTTGATGAACAACAGTACCGATTGGGGCAACATAAAACGTCAATTGGCAACAGACTATAGTGTTGCAATAACATGGCAAATTATTAATAACAAGACAGAGGGTAACGAAGTTTGTTCTTCTAATTTAACGGCAAATAGAAATTCTGTTACCGCGTGTATAGATTGGTTCCGTGCCCAGATTTCAATATTCCGTGCCAATATGAATAAGTCTAGCAACCAATCGCGCAATCAGGGTGGCATGGCACCATAAAATTTATAACAGTTTGTGGAGATGAAACACGCGCCCCGCGCGTGTTTTGTTTTTTATGATTGCATACATCACACATCGTCATGCCGGTGGCAACCAGCATCCACTGGGTTCCGTAGTGTCCCTTGCACTGGGATAGTCGAGGAATATAATTGATACGTATGACTGCTGCAAGACTTAAATTATCCCAGTCATGCATGATGAAAAATAATGCAAATGTTTAAAATGATTAATTGGTCTTTGTAGTTTCGCATACGCCATAGTCGTTGCGACTGCCATTTTTGCACACGGCCAGGCATTGTGTGCCCCATACCTCATATCCGGCCTTGCATTTGCAACGCACATTAACCCATCCGCCCTCTTGTCCGTTTGCGTCTGGTTGTGTCGGGAAAGAGCATGTTTTTTCCCCGTTGTCAGGTGTTGTACAATCGCCTTCGATCTGGTATGTCGAATTATCCGGGCATAACAATGACTGATAGAACATTTCAGATATGCCTTGTATACAGCCTAATTTGTTGCTCTCGTTACATGTGATTTTCAATTCTTTCTGATCTTTGATATCTGCAAATACGGCATACGCGCATGTTAATGCGACATTATAACATGCACCGTTCATAACGCGGTATATGCTGCTGACCGATGCGTTTGATGACCATGTGTTAACCTGAGATACCTGTTGGTTATAGCAATTGGCGATATCAACCATACAACTGGATGCATAGTCTGAAATAATCTTTTGCTGGGCAGCCTTGATATTAACCATGGCGCGTTGTATATAGTTCACGACGATATCATTGTCTTTCTTGTATTTGCCAGATGCGTCATACGTATAATATTGGCATTTGTCCAAAACCGGTCGACACAGACCGTTGTCTGTTGCCTTGTCCCCTGTGCCAATTTTTTCCATCAGATATCGAACCGTACAGGCACCTGTACCTGTATCCGTTTCGCATTTAGTCACTTTATCTTCTCCTGTTGTACATGTGACTTTACATTTGTCTGGTGTCATAGACTGACTTAATGAATTAATTATAAATTCTTTGTTTATGTTGGCGTTATTGTAGTTATACATAAATGATGTTATATCTGTAATGTTTTGCCCTAAAACAACGTCGCCGTTTTCGTCAATATACTTTTTGGTTGGGTCCAGACATTTTGTATAATCTTCGCCACATACCATATCATCTTTCATGCATGTATCCAGTGCCGCAATGCATCCTTTGGCATCATATTGGTTTTTATTTTGCAGTACGGCGAGTCTGGCCTTTTGCAGCATTAAATTTGCACTGCGTACATTTGACGTCAGTGTTTCGTTCATCTTTTTCAGGCCCTGTTCGTATGCAATACAATCCTTGTCAATGGCTAAATCATAGTTTCCAGTTATCTGTTGTGGTGTACCACCAGCATTTTTACACTGGTTCAAAACAGTATTGCAACGCTTTTTCGCGGCGTTGTATAATTCTGTGCCGCGCAGATTTGAAAAACTGGTTGTACCGGTATTCAGGAAATCCAAACTGAACATATCAGCCAAATCGCCAGAAAAGTCCAAATCCATATCCAGCCCAAAAGACGTGTCCGCACTGTACGATGTGGTGGATGTCGGATCCTTTATCATCTTTTCGATTTGGGTCAACATGTTGCGGGTTTCGGATGTATCTGTTTTTCCAGACAATTCTTCTTCGGCTTCGGTCTCGCTCATAATTGCGCGAATTTCATCGGCAGATAATCCGACATAGCGAATACGTTGTGCAACATCGTTTAACTTTGTATTGGCTTCTTTGACAGCGTCTTCAACCTTCGTATATCTGGACAAGTTTGCCGAACAAGAGCATCGTTTTTGGTTTGAATCAATAACTGCACAGAACTGATCCATACAATCGTTATACTGTTCTTGGCAAGACTTGTTTAAATCAGCCGTTTGTTCCAGGCGTTCTTTTGCCTCTGCAATTGTTTCACGTGTGGTGGTGGTTGCAGCACGCGATTGCAGGGCGCGAACTTCTGACCCGACGTTTGACCCGGTTTGGGTGCCTGTCTCGCTGATTGTGGCGCGGCCACCAACCTCGGCTGTGGTGGGGCGCAATGTGACGCCAGCCCGACGCAGGGCCGGATTGTTATTGATACTGGCGGCGCTGACGCGGGCATTGCGGCCAGATGTACTGGTCGCGCGTATCAAATTGTCACGCACAGATGCATCAGATGTTGTGGCGTTTCGTGTGCGTGCACTGTCAGTGCTGGTTTTATTCAGGTTTACAGTACGTGCGCCACTGCGAATAATAGATGATGCAGATGTGTTTGATTGTGTGGTATTACTGGCGGTGGAGCCGCGTGTGGCCGTACGTGATTGCGATTGTGTGTCAGACCGCTTGGTCTGTGTGGCATCTGTCGTAGTACGTGTGGTGACACCCGATGTTGTCGTGCCAGACGAATTTGCAGATGTTGGTATTACACGTGAAATCGTCCCGTCGGCAAATGCCAGCGGGCAATACATTAACATTACCAGAAAAACACCAATATGTTTCTTCATTATTTTACGTAATTATATCATAAGTCGTGCAGACTCAAAAGCCTAAAATAATAAATATTTGATTGCGCACCTTGCAAACGGGGAATATTTATCTTACAATTTGCGCATTATGAAGTTCAAAAAAATATTACGTATTTTGTTAAACATAATCTTTTGGTGTGCGACGGCGGCAATCGCGGCGTTGGCGGCACTGGTCTTGATTTATGGCAATGATTTGCCAGATTACAAGAAACTGGCAACCTATGCGCCACCGGTGGCAACGCGTCTGTATGCGTCTGACGGTTCACTGTTGATTGAATATGCCGAAGAACGACGCGTATTTATTGATTTTGATGATATGCCACCACAATTGGTCAATGCATTTATCGCGGCCGAAGACCAAAATTTCTGGACGCATCCGGGCATTGATGTCCAGGGTATATTACGTGCATCTGCAAACAATGTGATGCGGATTTTGGGTTTTAATACGCATTTTTCTGGCGCGTCAACAATTACACAACAGGTTGCAAAAAATTTCTTTTTGACATCTGAACGCACCATGTCGCGCAAGATAAAAGAGGCGATATTGGCCCTGCGCTTGGAACGTACTTTTTCAAAACAGCATATTATGACACTGTATTTAAACCAGATATTCTTGGGTGCCCGTGCGTATGGTGTTGGGTCGGCGGCATTGATGTATTTTAACAAGCCTGTCACGGAATTGTCACTGGCCGAATGCGCATTTTTGGCATCCCTGCCCAAGGCACCAAATGACCGTGACCGCGCGGTTGAACGGCGAAACTATGTCCTGCGCCGTATGGTCCAGGAAGGCTATATAACCCAGACAGACGCCGATGCTGCATCTGCCGAAGATTTAAATATCAACAGCGGATTTACCGCACAAATGGTGCCGGAATATCAATATTTTGCCGAAGAAGTGCGCCGCCAATTACTGAACCAAATTGGGCGTGAAACATTATATAACCAGGGATTATATATCAAAACAACAATTGTACCTGAACTGCAACGTGCGGCATCAACTGCATTGAATAATGCGCTGGATGCATATAACAACGGCCGCAGTGAAAAATTACAGGGCGCAATTATCGCGATGAACCCGCATACGGGGCGCGTGCTGGCTGTTGCAGGGGGGCGTTCATTTGCCGACAGTTCATTTAATCGCGCGACCCAGGCAATGCGTCAAATTGGTTCTACGATAAAGCCATTTGTATATCTGGCGGCACTGGAACGTGGCATGTCGCCACAACATCTGTTGCTGGATGCGCCGATTGTCGGATGGCGCGAAGATAATACGCAATGGAAACCTGAAAATTATGACAAGAAATTCTTGGGGGATGTACCACTGCGTCTGTCATTGGAAACATCACGCAATGTGACAACTGTGCGACTGGTTGATGAAATCGGCACACAAAACGCGATTGAGGTTGCCCAGCGTTTCGGTGTTTATCCGTCTGATTTAAAGAATCTGAATTTGTCTATGGCGTTGGGATCTGGTGAAACGACATTGGCGCGACTGGTATCGGGGTATGCCGCATTTGTAAATGGTGGGCATGTCGTCACACCGAAATATGTGGACTATATCGAAGACAGATATGGTCGTGTCTTGGACGGCAGTACCGTAGATGTGATTGATTGGTCGGATGATTTATTACCACCTGAATTTAATATGGAATCAGAACCATTGTCAGACCCGCAAAGTCTATATCAAATCGTTTCTATATTACAGGGCGCGGTTGAACGTGGTACCGGGCGCCAGGCCCAGGTTCCTGGTCACACAATTGCGGGTAAAACCGGCACCACCAACGATGTCAAAGACGTTTGGTTTATCGGA
Organism: Muribaculaceae bacterium; assembly: GCA_023665245.1. The sequence goes on along the minus strand of JAMPEH010000003.1, from coordinate 56,620 downwards.
TTTTCCAAAAATATAATTGCGGGTGTCTATTTGGGATATGATACGCCAAAACCATTAGGCAAGGGCGCAGGTTCCCACATGGCGGCACGCGCATTTGCAGAATTTATGACGGTGGCACTGGCCGATGCAAAAAATCAGCCGTTTGCGGTTCCCGATGGTATGCATTTTGTGCGTGTAAATCGCCGCAGTGGTGCCGCCGCCAGCGCCGACCCAAATGGTATGATTATTACCGAGGCATTTAAGCCCGGCCAATCACCAAACCCGGCCCCATCGGTGCAACAAAAATCTGCGTCTGGTGCGGTTGTCGGCGGTGTATTTTAATTTTTGTTTGTCGCAAATTTGTGATATAATATCCCCCGTGATTAAATTGTATGAATTACGGGGGATTTATTATGAAAAAATGCGTGTTTTTGTTGTTGGGTTTGCTGGCGGTTTCGGCATGCGATAAAAAATCTGATTCAGATGTCTTGGTGCGCCAGTGTGGTGATTATCTGGTGGAAATGACTTTTTCAGACGATGGTGAAAAAATGCACGCGGTGATAAATGGTGATGCGCTGGATTTGCAAATCGCGGTTTCGGCATCGGGTGCGCGATATGTTGGCGTATTAAATGATACTGATGTCACCCTGTGGGGCAAGGGGGGCGACTGGACAATGTTCTTGAACGACGAAGAACCAATCATTTGCCATCAGAAATAAGATTTATTTTCCACAAATCTTGTGATAAAATGTCAGCATAAGAAAAGGAGATTTTTATGCTGACTGATTTTTTCTTGTCACGTTCCGCATGGTTTTTTGCTAGTGGATGGACACAATTTGCCGCCGGATTTGGTTTGGCGTTTTTAATAATGATGTTGTTTGGCCGCCCATTTGTGCGCTGGATGCGTCAAATTCAGAAAAAAGGTCAACCCATCAGTGAAAATGTGCCACAATCACATCGGCAAAAGGCTGGCACCCCAACAATGGGCGGTATCTTGGTATTATTGGCGATAATTATCCCCAGTATTTTATTCATGCCGATGCATAATCCAACCGGTTGGATTGCACTGGCGTCATTGGTGATGTTTGGTGCAATCGGATTCGTGGATGATTACAAAAAGGTCACCAGCCAATCAAAAAAGGCGGCCAACGGCCTGTCGCCATTGACGCGTTTGGTCGTCGAAGGTGTATGTGTAATTATTTTGGCATACTTAATTAATCGCACAATGCCGCCATACATCCCTGAATATTCCGTTGCACTGGGTGCGGGCATAATATTGCCACTGGGATTGCTGTATTATGTGTTTGCGTATTTTGTAATCTGTGGTGCGGCAAATGCGACTAATATCACAGATGGTCTGGATGGTATGCTGGCCAAATTATATATGCCTGTGCTGATTGTACTGGTTGTCGCACTGTATGGTGCAACACGCATTGGTTTTATGGATACAGTTATGTTTTTGCCAACCGCCAGTGGTTTGTACGCAGTGCTGGGGGCGGCATTTGGTGCGATTCTTGGATTTTTATGGTATAATGCAAAGCCTGCATCGATATTTATGGGTGACGTTGGTTCATTGGCGTTGGGCGGATTTATGGGTACGGTTGCCATGCTGTTAAAATCAGAAATAATAATGGGTGTGGCCGCCGGTATGATGGTGCTGATTTTGTTATCATCGTTTATCCAGACAATGTTTTTCAAGGCAACGCGTAAAATTACCGGCACCGGGCGTCGTGTATTCTTGCGTGCGCCACTGCATCATCATTTTGAAGAAATGGGCTGGGACGAAACAAAAATTGTAGAACGTTTTTTTGTGATGTCTATCTTGTTTTCTGGCCTGGCATTAGTGTTGTTAAAGTTCGCATAAAAGGCCGATACAAATGCTGAAACGAACCGAAGAAAGTAAATTAACCAGTTGGTATTTTGAAATTGACCGCCGCCTCTTGGTGTTCTTGCTGGGGTTGGTTGTGCTGGGGGTAATATTTGTGATTTCGGCGGGCTCCGTATCTGCCGAACGTATTGGCCAGCCATGGTATTACTTTCTGAAAAAGATGTCGATTTTTTATATTCTGGGCTTGGGTACGCTGTTTGTGGCCAGTATGTTAAATCGGCGTCTGATTCTGGGGCTGTCAATGGCAAATGTTGCGGTGGGACTGGTGTTGCTGTTGGTGACACTGGTTGCGCCACATTATATCAAGGGTTCGGCCCGATTCGTTTCGTTTGGCGCGTTTAATGTCATGCCGTCTGATATTATGAAACCCGGATTTATAGTTTTAACAGCGTGGTTTTTATCTAAAATGCAGGAAAAATATGGCCATCAGATTTTCTTGAATAAATCTGCGTGGCGTCTGACGTGGTTCAGTTGGTGGACATATTTTGCAGTGTTTACACCTGCATTGTTGATAATATTTTTGCATCCAGACGTTGGAACAACTGTTTTGTATGTTGCAACACTGGGGGCGATGTTGTTTATGGCGGGGTTGCCGTGGGGAATTGTTGCGGCAATGGCCGGCGTTGGCGGCTTGGGGATCACGGTCGCATTTTTGACAATGTCGCACGTGCATAATCGTATAATTTCATTTTTTACAGGTACCGGTGATACGTATCAGGTACGCCAATCTGTCCAATCTATTCAGCATGGTGGCCTGTTGGGCAGTGGTGACGATTCGTTTGTTAAACAGTCTTTGCCGGATGCGCATACAGACTTTATTTTCGCGGCAATTGTCGAAGATTGGGGCGCATTGGCAGGATGTGTATTGTTGGGTGTGTTATTGTATGTTTTAAAGCGCATGACGACCGATGCATTAAATGCGCGTGACCCATTTGTATTCTATGCCGTTGGTGGTGCGGCGGCATTATTTGGCACCCAGATGTGCATAAACTTAATGACAACACTGCATCTGATGCCACCTAAGGGTATGACGTTGCCGTTTGTGTCATATGGTGGCAGTTCATTTGTTGCGTTTTGCCTGCTGTTTGGGATTGTTTTGGCGTTGGTACGTGAAGATAAATGGAAATAAGTTCTGTTATCATAGAACAAGAAACGGGGCAATGCCCCGTCTTTATTTTGTATTTTCAAGTTTTGATTTAATCATTTTCTTTAATTTTCGTGGAACCTTTTGGCCGGCGTCCAGTGCGGCTGTCGCCCGATTAAATTTCTGGGCACGTTGTTGTTTTGCCACCGCACGTGTCATTGAATTTGCGTTCCCTCCAAAATCGCGGATATAGGCGTTAATAATACCGATATAACTGGGGCTGTATCTTAATTCAATGTGCATATTTTTTACCATGCGCAGAACTTCCAATCCTGCCAAACGTTTTGCGTCGGACAATTCTGATGCATATCTGATTGTCTGCATGGCGGACAAACTTTGTCCCAGACGCCCATACCAGCCCCATCCACATGCAAACATTTTGTCCAGTACCTGGGAAAACATCAGATGCTTTTGCATTTTGTCTGATTCATTGTGAATCAGTTTCATCATTTCCTTAAAGTCTTTGGGTTCCAATGAACAAAATCCGTCATGTGGCAATAATTCGCGAAATCTTAGTTGTGCCTTGGTCATTTTTAACGGTTTTGTCGGTGTACGTGGCATAATTTTGTCCTTTTGTTGCAACCAGATATGTCTGGTGGTATACTTACAAATATATATGAATTATATCACAGCAAGGGTGAAAATACAATGAAGATATGGATTGCAACAGGTGGTACCGGCGGGCACGTTTTTCCTGCATTAAGTGTGGCAACAGAATTATCCGCACGCGGTCATAAAATCATAATTTCGTGTGATGGCCGTGTGCATCAGATGGTGGCCAATGGTATGCCGGCGGGTGCGCGTATGGTGCATGTATGGGCATCTGGGGTTGGTGCCAAAAGTCGAATAAAGCAAATAATTGCATTATCCAAAATCGGTATGTCGGCAATTGCATTGTCATTGCGGTTCCTGGTGTCGCGTCCCGACCGTGTTGTGGCATTTGGTGGGTATGCATCGGTTGCACCGGTGTTTGCCGCGCACTTGTTTAAAATACCAACATTTTTACATGAACAAAACGGTGCGATCGGGCGTGCAAATAAATTTGCAATGCGCTGGGTTAAAACATTAATGACCAGTTTTCCATCCGTGTCGGGTATTCCCAAAAATGCAAATGTTGATGTGGTTTATACCGGTCTGCCGGTGCGACGCGAATTCTTGGCGGCCGCCGGCGCACCATTGCCGGGCGCGGGGCGCATATTGGTGACCGGCGGGTCACTGGGGGCGCAGATTCTGGATGATGTTGTGCCAACGGCGATTTCACAAATGAAAAATAAAAAGATTTTCATCATGCATCAAACCCGGCCTGAAAATGTCGCCCGCCTGCAAAAGTTTTATGCAGACAACAAGATTCGTGCGAACGTACTGTCATTTGTGCATGATATGGCGGGTGCGATTGTTAATTCTGATTTGGTAATTGGCCGCAGTGGCGCCAGCACTGTTGTCGAATTACAGACAATTGGTCGGCCTGCGATATTTGTTCCATTGGCGATTAATCCAGACCAGGCTGCGAACGCTGAAAACTTTGTCAGCAATGGTGGTGGATTTGCCATCCCCCAAGATAAGTTCACACCGCGTTGGCTGGCTGCCACATTAACGGATTTATTTGATAATCCGGCCAGACTGGAAAAAATGGCGCAAAAGGCCGTGGTTCCAAATCTGGCAACCGAAAAGATAGCAGACGCCGTCACAAAATAATTTATGATACGCATTTTCCACTTGCGTGCGATTCGTCATTTGTTCTATGATAAAAACGGAAGGAAAGGAAAATGCGTTTAATCGCAGTCTCAGTTTTATCTATGTTTGTTGTTTTGCCGGCGATGTCGGCTGCGCGTTTGCCGGTGGTTAACGTGTCGGCGGCGGGCGTTTCTGCACGCAGTGCATTTGGTGCAGACAGCACATCAAACAAGACATATGGGACACCTGTTGCGGATTTATATGGCGATGTGCCGGTCGCGCCGGTTGCAGTGGCGCCGGTCTCGAAAAAGGTTGTTGCACGTGCGGCGACAAAAAATATATCACAAACATCGGTAAATGTTGATACCGGTGCGCAAATCGCATCGCGTGGTGATATACTGTCACCAAATCGCCCCAGTTCTGATTTATGGGCGCGTTCTGATACACCACTGCGTGTGCCAAGTCCTGATGAATTCTCTGTAATCAGAACAGATGCCAATTTACCCGAAGAAAGTTTGGATAGCAACACGCGTACGTCTAACATTGCGCCACGTGTTGCGATGGTGGAAAAATCAACCGCAATGCCGATGGCGGAACTGGATGCCCAGATTGCCAAATTAACAGAATTACAGCGTCGCGCCGATGAAAGTTTTAATGCCGGGGTAACCCGGGTTGCGGCCAATACTGCGCCACGCGTTGCATCAAACGTCGCAACATCAGAACGTCAGACCGCGCGTCCGGTTGTTGGTCATGTGCCATCTGAAAAGGCGGCCACCGCACCGGTAAAGTTATCACGCCTGGTTGTGCCGGCCGATGATGGTGATGTTGTTATGCGTGCGGTTGAAAAAAATACATCCCCACGTGTTGCGGCGGTTCGTAATGATATGGCAAATTTGAATCCTGCCGAATTGCGTCGCGCATTTCGCAAGACGTTTTTGTCTGAAAATAAACACCTGTCGACATATCCAATTGACGACCGTTTTGATGTTGCCAGTGATATGGGCACATCCATCGAAGGTTTTACCGCGCGTCGCGACCTGTCCGAAAGTGGCGGCATCCGTCCATTGGAAATCAAGATTAAGTTTCTTAATGATGATGCGGCATTATCCCGTGCCAACTATACTTTGTTAACGGAATATGCAGGTGTTGTGCGTTCAAACCCAACGCGTGCGATACAGGTTTCGATACCGCAAAATGCGACATTAAATTCTGATGACAGAAAACTGGCCGCGCGTCGCCTGGCCATTGTTGAACAGGTATTACGTGACACCGGTGTGTCGGAACAGCGTATCATGCCGGTCTTGTCACAACGCAACGAAGATGCATTTGTTCTGCGCGTTATTTCCAGTGACCAATACGAAACCATGACCCAACAACAAAAGAATATGTTTGGTGACACGGTCAGCAAAAAAACATATAAAAGCATGACATGGTAATATCCCAGACGCGTGCGTTCCGAATAATATCTGGCAAATTTCACGATTTGATTGAATTTATATTTCCGCCCGCATGCCCGATATGTGGCACGTCAACATCTGTGCATGGTGAATTATGCGACGGGTGTTGGCCAACATTTGATTGGATTGATGGCGCAAAATGTGCGCACTGTGGATATCCGTTTGGTGATGGGTGGGAATTTGGCGCTGATATGTTGTGTCCGACATGTGCGGCAGGTAAATGCGAACTGGATTTGATACGGTCGGCATGTGTTTATGATGACGCGTCCCGCGCAATAATGTTGCCGTTTAAACACGGTGGCAAAATTAAGTATTCGTATGCAATGTCGCGTGCCATGATATGGGCACTGCGTGATGCAAATATTTCGCCAGATATTGTAATGCCGATACCATTGGCGTGGCGCAGACTGGCCCATCGCGGATATAATCAGGCCGCATTACTGGCGCGGCCGATTGCGCGTGCATATGGTGTGCCAATGGATGCGTCATCTGTCCGCCGTACTTACCGACCTGATATGGGACACATGAACGCCCGCCAGCGGTCAGATAATATCCATGGCGTATTCCGGGTTGTGCATCCTGATAGAATTCGTGGTAAACGTATATTACTGGTTGATGATGTTATGACCACCGGTGCGACATTTTCAGAAATGCGTCGTGTCCTGATGCGCGCAGGTGCCGCATCTGTATACGGTGTCACATTTTGTCGTGTGGCCCGCACAATATAAACAAATTCCTAGATTTTTAAAATATTAATGTGTTATAATATACATGCGCTAATGATTTATTAGCGTGAGGCTGAACACCTCTTGAGTGCGTTTGACAGCTGTCAAACGATAAGTCCAACCAAGTTGGTTGGAGTGTGCCCGAATATATTGAATAAGGCACGCAATTCACTCAATTGTGTTCAAACTCCAACCATCCGAATTATTTGATGGTTTTATTTTTTTATATATGGGGGTGTAATAATTTAAGATCAAATCAAGTCACCCCCCACCCTTTATCAGTCTCCGCCCCACACACCACCGTCATACCGTCGTCTGGGCCCCACGGCGCGTGCGCCGTGGCCGGTATCCATTGGGTTTTGTAATATCCGAGCACTAGGATAACCAAGGAACGCAATGGCCCCCGTTCTTCAACGGGGTGACGACAAGAGAGTAGGGATGAACCCTAGAGCAAGGAGTAAATTGCCACCGCCGTTGGCGGGGCTGTCACGTTGTAAAACGTGACTGGGGGTGGCTATATAATACATATTAACGGGATTGCCACGCCCTGACGGGCTCGCAATGACAGTTGGGACAAGATAATCATAACTCAAACACCGTCATGCCGGTGCAGACCGGCATCCAGTGCTCCGCAGGCATTAATCGCCTGTTGGGCAGAAGACATTAATTGTTATCTGTTCATTGTTAATTGTTATTTGAAAAAACGCCCCACGGGGCGTTTCTTTATGGGCACAATGCTAATTGTTTCATAACATTTTGTACATCGTTATTTATTGAAACCGTTGTCTTGCGTTGCAGACCGTCTGTATAAGTATAATAGAACTTTGCATCTTTAAATTCTGGCAATTCGTTATATACCTGATTAAATGGTGCCAGCATCGCTGTAAACCATTGGCGCCCACGGCACAGGCACCCATTGCGCACGTCTGCGGCCACGGCAGCGGTTGCAGTATTCGGATATTTTGTATCCAGTTCTGCATCTGTCATCATCAGGCAACGTGACCCAAATCCATAAAAGTTCGCGTCATCGGACAAGAATTTATATACCAATCCATCTGATGCGCCGGCCTGCTTTAATGAATACGCCATCCCATCTGTACAGCATGCATTTGCAGAACGCATTAACATTTTATATCTGTCCAACAATGGTGCCGCAACTGGATTAGATGCGTCAATTGTTTTGTCACATCGTGCAGCGTTTATGAAATCATTAACACTTGCGGTGCGTAATTTAGGACTGCGCGGCGATACTGTTTCGCGGACAATTGGCTTGCGCCGCCAGATGTTGCACTCGGTTTCTGTTTCAAATGGGCATCCGTCGTCCGGGGTAAATGTCACATTAATAACTTCCGTCATATCTTGGGCGACATATTCTGGGCGCATCGGTACAATTGGCAAATTATTTACAATACGCATATCAGGCGCGTCATCTGTCCACAAATTTTCAGATGGACGTTGCGGGGCTAATAATTCTTCAACCCGTTGGCGGGTCGCAGCCGCGTCTGCCATGTTTTGATTATATAAGTCAATTGCATAATCTGTTGTTGTGGCATCAGATACGGTGACGGCACTGGGTACAGGGCTATCCACTTCGCGCAGATACAGTTCCGGCATCGGCTGATTAAACCAATCTGAAAAATCTTTTTGCTTATAATTAGAAATCGAATCGTCCCAAATCGGCACGCCATCGCGCCAATCAACTGTTTTATCATATCCGCGCTGGATATATTCGCCGTGCGTGCCATCCCACAGGGCCGGGCGATTGTCTTCTGGCACCGGCTTAATAGATAACAGTTTTACCTGACGCATTGGAATTTGGTCGGCATATACATGCTGAACCGGTTGGGAATAGCGTGATACCACCGGCATCGTTTCGATATACTGGGGGCGTACCGCCTGGTATGCGACCGGTGCCGATGGCGCCGCCGCTACATATTTTGCGGGCACAGACTCCGTCATGGTTGCTGTCTGGGCATATTCACTTAATATTGTTGGTTCGCCAATTGTCGCCGAATACATCGGCGCAATGTCACAGTCTGGCCCGGTGCACTCTGATGCCACGGCGCCATTTATCCCATATATACATATCAGGGATGAAAAAATTGCAATTTTGTTCTTCATACGTTGAATAATATCACAAAAGGGCCACCTTTGAAACATCTTTTTGTGTATTGGGGCGAAAATCATGGCGAATCGTACCGAAATATTCAAAACCGAATCATATTTTTTGTTTTTCACGAATCGTCCAGGGGCTAAAAAAAGAAAAAATACAAAAAAAATAAAAATTTTTTTCACGGGATAAAATCCCAGAAATCCGCCACTTTTCCTATGGTTTTTGGTGGGGTAAAAAATTTTTTTGAAATTATTTTTGAAATTGCGCTTGACTTTTTGAAACTTTCGGCCCATACTAAGCGGGCTTTCAAGTTAAGGCAAACGAAAAAAAGAAACCTTAACCCCTGAAATTTAGCGATTAGCAGACGAAACGAAATACTCTGACGAAGTCGCAACATTGTGAATAAAAGCAGCTCATCAAAAGATTTTTGATGCAAAATTCAAGAATCTGTTCAAGAAGAGATATGCAGACAGTTGAATTTGGAATTATCCAAACTTTGACTAAGTCAATGTGCATATCCTAGACAGGTAGTAGGTTTATATATAATTTGTGAACCTCGTTAAAAACTTGTCTTGCGAATATAATATATGTAAAGACGAACTGATATTAATGTCAGTGTTGTTTTATGCACAGGACTTAAACCACAGGTTTTTATAGAACTTGAGAGTTTGATCCTGGCTCAGAACGAACGCTGGCGGCAGGTCTTAGGCATGCAAGTCGAACGGGTGAAGCAGTGCTTGCACTGTGGAACTAGTGGCGCACGAGTGAGTAACGCGTGGGAAACTGCCCACCACTGGGGAATAACGTTTGGAAACGAACGCTAATACCGCATACGCCGGAAACGGGAAAGATTTATCGGTGGTGGATGTGCCCGCGTTGGATTAGCTTGTTGGTGGGGTAACGGCCTACCAAGGCGATGATCCATAGCTGGTCTGAGAGGACGATCAGCCACGCTGGAACTGAGACACGGTCCAGACTCCTACGGGAGGCAGCAGCTAAGAATATTGGGCAATGGAGGAAACTCTGACCCAGCCATGCCGCGTGAATGAAGAAGGCCTTCGGGTTGTAAAGTTCTTTTAGTCGTGAAGATGATGACAGTAGCGACAGAAAAAGCACCGGCTAACTTCGTGCCAGCAGCCGCGGTAATACGAAGGGTGCAAGCGTTGTTCGGATTTACTGGGCGTAAAGCGTCCGTAGGTGGTTTGTTAAGTCAGGGGTGAAATCCCAGGGCCCAACCCTGGAACTGCCTTTGATACTGGCAAGCTGGAGCGTGATAGAGGAAGATGGAATATCTGGTGTAGGGGTGAAATCCGTAGATATCAGATAGAACACCAATGGCGAAGGCAGTCTTCTGGATCATTGCTGACACTGAGGGACGAAAGCGTGGGTAGCAAACAGAATTAGATACTCTGGTAGTCCACGCCCTAAACGATGCCTGCTTGTTGTTGGTTTCCTTCGGGGAATCAGTGACGTAGCTAACGCGTTAAGCAGGCCGCCTGGGGAGTACGATCGCAAGATTAAAACTTAAAGGAATTGACGGGGACCCGCACAAGTGGTGGAGTATGTTGTTTAATTCGATGCTACGCGAGAAACCTTACCGACCCTTGACATCTTGGTCGCGACTTCCAGAGATGGTTGTCTTCAATTCGGTTGGACCAAAGACAGATGCTGCATGGCTGTCGTCAGCTCGTGTCGTGAGATGTTAGGTTAAGTCCTGCAACGAGCGCAACCCACGCCCTATGTTGCCAGCGGGTAATGCCGGGAACTCTTAGGGGACTGCCCGCGTCAAGCGGGAGGAAGGTGTGGATGACGTCAAGTCATCATGGTTCTTACGGGTCGGGCTACAAACGTACTACAATGGCGACAACAATGGGTCGCAATACCGCAAGGTAAAGCCAATCCTTAAAAGTCGTCTCAGTTCGGATTGTCCTCTGCAACTCGAGGGCATGAAGCTGGAATCACTAGTAATCGCTGATCAGAATGCAGCGGTGAATACGTTCCCGGGTCTTGTACACACCGCCTGTCAAACCATGAGAGTCGATTTCACCCAAAGTCGGTAGTTTAACGCAAGAGGACGCCGCCTACGGTGGGGTTGGTGATTGGGGTTAAGTCATAACAAGGTAGCAGTACCGGAAGGTGCGGCTGGATCACCTCCTTTATAGAGAATACCGCTAACACGATAGCGGTCAAATCCAAAGCGACTGTCTGAATATCTCTTTTTGTTTGGCGAATAATTCTGGTATCAGCGGAACTATTTGAATCTAAATATTTTCGTTCCAGATTATATCGGGTCAGTAGTTCAGTTGGTTAGAATGTCGCTCTGATACAGCGAAGGTCGAAGATTCGAGTTCTTCCTGACCCACCACTTATCTTGATGAGGTTGGAATCAGAAATGATTTATTCATTTGTGATTCCAGATGTTTTCGAAATATCGTCGGAATCCTGCTTTTTACAGCAATATATTGTTAATCGGTTTTATATAATGTCGCAAGTTAGATTTTATAGAAATATAATCTTTAATTTGTTGAACATCGTAATCTCAAAAATCTTTCTAAATAGAGTAATCATGAATATGATAATTCAATTAGAACAGCAAGAATCAACTTAAATGCTTAAAAAACTCATTAAGTGTTCTTTTTAATGTTTGAAGACTTTCTCTTCAAGCATAAGATAAAAAGTAACAAAGGGTGTTTAGTGGATGCCTTGGCAATCAGAGGCGATGAAGGACGTGAAAGACTGCGATAAGCCTGGGTGAGGCGTCAATATCCTTTGACCCCAGGATTTCCGAATGGGGAAACCCAATCCTATATGGATTATCTTTGACTGAATACATAGGTCAAAGAAGCAAACGCGGAGAAGTGAAACATCTCAGTACCCGCAGGAAAAGAAAGCAACAGCGATTCCCTTAGTAGTGGCGAGCGAAACGGGACCAGCCCAGTGGCCGAGATTTTAGTTAGCAAAATGTGGTGGAAAACACAGCAATAATAGGTGATAGCCCTGTATGCGAAAACTAGTTTTTTGGTCCAAGAGTAGAGCCGGACACGTGAAATCCGGTTTGAATACGGGGGGACCTTCCCCCAAGGCTAAATACTCCTGATTGACCGATAGTGAACAAGTACCGTGAGGGAAAGGTGAAAAGAACCCCGAAGGGGGAGTGAAATAGACACTGAAACTGAATACCTACAAGCTGTCAGAGCCGGTTTTCCGGTGATGGCGTACCTTTTGTATAATGAGCCAACGAGTTATTATTGCATGCAAGCCTAAGCCGTTAGGTGTAAGCGAAGGGAAACCGAGTCTGAATAGGGCGACTTGAGTATGCAGTAATAGACCCGAAGCGGGGTGATCTAGGTATGGGCAGGCTGAAGGCGGCGTAACAGTCGCTGGAGGGCCGAACGCACCAATATGGCAACATTGGGCGATGACCTGTGTCTAGGGGTGAAAAGCCAATCGAACCCCGTTATAGCTGGTTCTCCGCGAAAACTATAGAGGTAGTGTCTCATGTGTTCGTTGTTGGGGGTAAAGCACTGAAATGGCTAGGGGGAGTAAAATCTTACCAACCCATATCAAACTCTGAATACCAACAAATTAATAGCATGGGAAACAGTCCATCGGTGCTAAGGTCGGTGGACGAGAGGGCAACAGCCCAGACCGCCAACTAAGGTCCCCAAATAATGATTAAGTGGGAAAGTGAGTCGAGATTCCAAAACAACCAGGATGTTGGCTTGGAAGCAGCCATCGTTTAAAGAAAGCGTAATAGCTCACTGGTCTATTAGAATTTCGGCAACGAAAATGTAACGGGGCTAAAATCATTTACCGAAGTTGCGGGTGTCACGTAAGTGGCGCGGTAGCGGAGCATTCTGTAAGCCTGTGAAGCGGAAGGCGCGAGCCACCGTGGAGGTATCAGAAGCGCGAATGTTGGCATGAGTAGCAGCTAATCAAGGTGAGAAACCTTGACGCCGTAAGAGCAAGGGTTCCTATCCAATGTTAATCAGGGTAGGGTGAGTCGACCCCTAAGGCGAGGCCGAAAGGCGTAGTCGATGGGAACACGGTTAATATTCCGTGACCTGCTGGTGGTGACGAATTGCGTAAATTGTTGCGCCTTATTGGATTGGTGCGGCAGTGAAGCAGTTCCAGGAAATAGCCCCAGCGTATAGATCGTACCCAGAACCAACACAGGTGCTCGAGTCGAGTAGACTAAGGCGGTTGAGAGAACTATGTTGAAGGAACTAGGCAAAATGCATCCGTAACTTCGGAATAAGGATGACCTGTTTCAAGGCAACTTTAATCAGGTGACACAAACCAGGTGGGGGCGACTGTTTACTTAAAACCCAGGTCTCTGCTAAATCGTATAAGATGACGTATAGGGACTGACGCCTGCCCAGTGCTGGAAGGTTAAGCTGAGGTGTGCAAGCACTGATGTGAAGCCCCAGTAAACGGCGGCCGTAACTCTAACGGTCCTAAGGTAGCGAAATTCCTTGTCGGGTAAGTTCCGACCCGCATGAATGGCGTAACGATCTCCACACTGTCTCCAACATAGACTCAGCGAAATTGAATTCTCGGTGAAAATGCCGGGTACCCGCAGCTAGACGGAAAGACCCTATGAAGCTTTACTGCAGTTTCGTACTGGCACTAGGATACATTTGCGTAGGATAGGTGGGACGCTTTGAAGTGTGGATTTTGGTTCACATGGAGCGGTTGGTGAAATACCACCCTGATGTCTTTTAGTGTCTAACCCGCGTTCTTGAAGCAGGGCGGGGGACAGTGCGTGATGGGCAGTTTGACTGGGGTGGTCGCCTCCCAAATCGTACCGGAGGCGCGCGAAGGTTTGCTCAGGCTGGTCGGAAATCAGCCGGTGAGTGCAATGGCAAAAGCAAGCCTGACTGCAAGGAGGACACTCCGAGCAGAGACGAAAGTCGGTCATAGTGACCCGGTGGCTCCGCATGGAAGGGCCATCGCACACGGATAAAAGCTACTCTAGGGATAACAGGCTGATGCTACCCAAGCGTCCATAGCGACGGTAGTGTTTGGCACCTCGATGTCGACTCATCGCATCCTGGGGCTGGAGCAGGTCCCAAGGGTATGGCTGTTCGCCATTTAAAGCGGTACGTGAGTTGGGTTAATAACGTCGTGAGACAGTTAGGTCCCTATCTACTGTGGGCGTTGGATATTTGAGCGAACTTGACCTTAGTACGAGAGGACCGGGTCGAACGAACCTCTGGTGTACCTGTTGTCGCGCCAGCGGCACCGCAGGGTAGCTATGTTCGGAACAGATAACCGCTGAAAGCATCTAAGCGGGAAGCTGGTCGCAAGATAAGATATCCCCATGAGTTCAGTTCTAGACTAGGACATTGATAGGCTGTCGGTGTAAGCCCTGTGAGGGGTTTAGCTTAACAGTACTAATCGAACCATTGACTTTTTATCTTATCGTTTGATTTATCAAACGAAATGCTTGAAGAGAACGTTGACAATTGATTCTAAAATTGTTATTATGATGTTCGCTGGATTTATTCTGGTGATTATTGAGCGGGAGTCACCCTCTGTTCCATCCCGAACCAGACAGGGAAACCCCGTATCGCCGATGGTACTTTGGCTTAAGCCACGGAAGAGTAGGTCGTCGCCAGAATAAATCCAGTTGTTATATAAAACCGAAATTCACACCCCACACCGTGGGGTGTTTTTTTATTGCATTTAGCCTAAATATATGATTTATATACTTATCTATAAAGGATATATAATGAAAAATTTATTAATAGTTCCTGTATTATTATTAACGGCATGTGATATGGAACCATCCGCCAAAGAAATATATGAAAATGCAACAGAGTGTTTTCGCAATCAGGAATGTTTTGAACCAAACTATATTCCTGACTGTAATGGTAGAACGGGACGTGGCTTTATTTGCAAAACATTTGAAATGGAACCTGGTATAGATAAAGTTTTTCTAAGTCAGATGCCTACACCAGAATTGCTAGAATTGGGCTATCGCTGTAATTTACCAAATTCAAGTATAAAGGAATGTCGCGAAGAACAAGAACGATTTGCGAATGAGGAAAATACTTTGATCCAATTCATTTGGGCTTTTGATAAAGAAACAATGAAATATATAAAACTCAATCGGGTTGAATATTGGGTGGTGGTGGATACCAAAGTTCCATATACA
Source organism: Muribaculaceae bacterium (assembly GCA_023665245.1). The sequence goes on along the minus strand of JAMPEH010000003.1, from coordinate 41,480 downwards.
ACAAGAAATGGTGAACATAAGTTAAAGTCCGTGATGCGCCTGCTTTTAACCGAGGAACGTGAAAACAAAATAACAAATAAAGAAATTCAATCATCAAAAAAATGGTGGTAATATTTATATGAACTTATGTGCATAATAAGGATTGTCTATGAAACACATTACTTTAACTGCGATTATAAATGCGACGATGCCGTTGCGTACACATGTTTGTCATGATGTGGTTGTTCCGGATTTTTCCACGGATATCGCGACAATAAAATCAGTTTTAGACAAAGAAGAAAGAACAAAAGAAATCGTTCGTCAAATTGTCCACCCAAAAATCGATATAAACATAAAACAACGTTGATTTGGATAATGAAATCGGATAATGCGTAGTTTTTTATTTTCTATATTACTATTATGCACATTTTTATCGTATTGTCAATCTGAATATTTGTTAATTCAATGTTGACGAAATTTGTGCATGGTGTTATAAATGTTCTTGTAAAAAGGAGTAGTTATGAAAAAATATACAATTGCATTAACACTGACCGTGATGGGAATGGCTGGATGTAAAAACAGCAAAACAGTTGAGTTTGCCCCAACTGCTGAACAAAAAGTTGATACAGCATTAGTATTGGGCAAATTGCATAGTAGCCATATTGATATCCATACTTCCAGATTTGTGGTTGTGAATAAAAAAGGTGAGGTTGTTAGGTTTGCAAATGTAACTAAGGCTGATCCTGATATCTATGATTTTGCCAATGTTGGGGATACGGTTATTATTACGACTGATAAAAGCGGAAACGTCAACATTGCCAAAAATTTAACGATGGAAAATAAGATAAAGGCATTCACAAAACAGCGATAAAATTGTGCAAAAAACAATAAGGGGGTACCGCCCATGGACAGAAATATAGATATTTCCAGAATTCAGAATTTAATAATGACAAAGGTAAACAAACTGCGCCAAGTTGTAAAGGGACAGGTAAAAAAAGAACATGATATTAAGAATCTTACGCCTAACCAGCTTTTGATTTTGGAAATGGCGCGAAAAAAAGATTCATACGATGATGAAATATACCATGATAATTGGAGTGAGTATAATGAATCATATGATGATTATAACGATTGTCATGGGGATTATTACGACGCGGAATAATTAATCGTTTATCAGGAGAGAGAATGATCAACACAGAACAAAAAATCCAATCCATCATTGACAAGATGCATGAAATATTTCGCGCCTCTGTTGGTGCAAACAACCGCGCAAAATACATGCGTGAAAATAGTATTCCGGATAATATCGATTGGTCTTTCTCGTTATCGGCTGATGATATTATTCAAAATAAAATTCCGCCACGGGTCGCTGGTTGCACCGGTCGGGCAAAGGTGTTTTGTAAACTGGCGACCGATGTTTGCTTGCCGTGTTATGTTGTTACGACTGCAAATTATGCAGATTGGATGCGTGCCCGTGCCGGGTATCCCAATATTATAAACGGGCACCAGATTATCGCGGTGGAAATCGATGGTGCACTGCGTGCATTTGGTCCCGGACGTGAAAAATTAGAATGGATACCGGGTACTGTTGCCCCGGGGCATTTTATCAATGCGATACGGAACCGTCCAGCATATTTGATAACTGCGATTGTTCCGCGTGATGAATTTGGCGGATGTAATACATATCAAAAACTACGCAATTTATATACCAGTGGTACGATTGAAAATTCGGGATTTATGATAAAGCCATATATCTGATTTATATTTAGGATATCTAACCTATGTATTTATATGTAATTTCAGGATATAATTCACGCATAGGAGATAAATATGAATCATACCGAACTATGGCGTGCAATAGAGAGATTGGTACAAATGTCAAATCCAGGTAATACACAAAATCCTGTGCCACAATCCCATCAGGTAAAAAGGTAATCACATCATCCCCACCGTGATGGTGGGGATAGTTATTTAAATTAGTTCTGATATTTGCAATTGCTGCCAATTGTGAATGTGCCGGTTGTGTCATAGTATGTGCCCGATGGTATATAGCATCCAGTAATTGCGGTTGTGCCGGCGGTACTGGTACCACGCACTGATGTTGTTTTTGTGGATGTTGTGTAAACGCCATCCCACGTCGGACATGGTGTGCAACCTGATGTACCGTTTGTAGAACTGCCATAGTATCCCGTGGCACAACGATATTCATAACCCGCATTCACGCATGCTGCGGTGTCAGATGAGCAATCACAGGTAAAAAGTGCTTTTCGTTGGTATCCAGTGCTAATATCGATAAAATCACCATTTAAACAATCAGAACAATTGCATGCACAGGTTGAAAACATAATGTTTGGACATGTATCTATGGTATAGCTCGACCAAGAATATGGCGAATTACACGATGCGCATGATTGGTACTTATAGGTTGTACTGCCGTCACTATAACATACCGCAGTGCCGGGGGTGCATACCTCGACAGTGGGCCGGTGCCCCAGTATGGGAAGTGTGTCGACATTTGATGGGCAATCTACCAATGTACATTTTGTGGTTGGTTGTATTGGGTCAACTGGGGAAATTACGCCAATTGATGTGGCGTTGGTGTTCTGTATCAAAGTAATTGTCACGCATGATGCGACAATAATTAATTGCTTGGTTTTCATTTTGTTCAATCTCCTGTTTGTTTTCAAATGAAAAACCACCCAAGATTGAGTGGTCAGGAGGTTTAGAACAATCCTAAGAATTGTGTGCTTATTCAATATATCCACACCCCCCCCTGACCCACAGGGACAGGAGTTGTTTTCGTCATAATAAAAAAAGCGCAGTGCACCGATTTTTGTGACGCTTAGGCAGAGGTTCTGACACCCCATCGGTGAAACACCTACCGACAGATAAATTATAGTTTATAAAAAAGTAAATCAAATGATTAATGAGAGGGAGTGTTTTATGAATTAATACTTGACAATATATAAATTTGTATTATGTATTATTGTGTAATAAGGAGTAAAGATATGAAGCAAATTGAATCCATTCATTTTTCTGGCGATTATTTGATTCCGTTTTATGGTGCGCGTGCCGAAACACAGTTTTTGACGACATACCGTGCCTCGTCATATGATGGTAAATCTGGATGGTCGATTAATGTTTGGTTGGTAAAGGCAGAACATGGCAAAGAAGCACCATCTATGGCGGCGGCTATTACCCGTGAAGAAAAAAATTATACCGATGCCGCGGCGGAAAATCTAAATGGACCACGTGCATCAAAATTGCAGCATGGTGCAAAACTGATGAAAAATTTATCACAGCAGTTGGCAGACAGCGTTTATCATAAAAAGCCAGATGATTCATTTGTTCGTCAATTAAACACAGACCTAGCACGTGCAAATTTGCGTGATATCAATACAGACAAGGCGATTTTGCTGGCCGGTGTCAGTTCAATGATTGAACGCTAAGAAATAAAAATGTAAATCCCCCACGGCGCACATTTAACCAAATGTGCGCTGTTTTTTTTTGATGGATATTATGTCTTTTATTTTTCGTTTATATATTTTATAATATGATTGCAATCACGCATGTGTTTGCGGGGTGTCAGAACCCTTTGTTTTTAGGTGTCCGCGGGGACATAAAACATCTCCAACCAAAAGAGGGTTGGAGGGTGGCGAATATATTGAATAAGCCCACTATTTTCCTAAAACAATAGTTCTGAACCTCCAACCACCTGAATTGTTCTGGTGGTTTTTATTCAGGGGATAATCTATGTTCAGAATTTTTTGTTTTCTGATGATGATATCGGCACCAACGTTCGGCGCGGTGTTGCATATCGGCAATTATTATCAAATTCAACTGTCTGTGGAAAAACAATCGTCGCCAAGTTTGGCTGTAGTGGCACCATCTGGCAAAATATATTATGCGGCATTGGGGGCGGACTGCGGGCAAACCAAGGTTTTGTATAAAGATTCAGTATTGGAAATATGCAACGCAATTGAACCTACGTACACCAGACTGGAATATCTGGAATCCGATGGCCGGCAATATATTGATACTGGTATTATACCAACAGGCACCATGTCTTTTGAAATAAAAACATATGTTGCGGTATCCAACGCAACAAGCACTGGTCATGTCCCACTGGGTGCACGTACACATATAAATAGCCAAGAATGGTATTATCAAATCAGCACCTTTAATAAATTCCTAAATGGCTATATGGGATATGGTCCTGCGAAAACTATTGATGGGCATTTACGATTTCGTGATATAAATGTAATATCGTTGATAAATGGTCTGTATACAATTAATCAGGATTATACGTATCAGTACGACATTTATGAATTTCCATCGGAATTTAAAAATACATTATATATGTTTCGGTTAAATTCAAAAGATTCCAATACTGTTGCGCCGGATTGGTTCACCGGCAAAATTTATTATGTAAAAATCTGGGATGGTGACAAAATGTTGCGTGATTATATACCGGTGCTGGACAGTGATGGCATACCATCAATGTACGACCGTGTGTCAGGGCGATTCTTTTACAATCTGGGGACGGGTCAGTTTCGATACGGCAATTAATTTTCTTGCAATGTATTTTTACAGATATAACATTGATGTGAAATAGATACAGGGACGCAGAGAGTACAATATAAAAGGTTTTGAATATGAAATCGTTTTTGTCTTTTATGGTTGTGACATTTGCAATGTGTCCTGTATTTGCAGATTACTATCGTGCATCTGGTGGCGGTGTATATGAATTGTATGTGACTGATTGCACGACCGCCGGTATGCGTCGCGCATTGGATAATGCGACCGCCCAGCGTCATGCGGTTATTACATCGGTAAAATGTGCCGCAGATAAGCGGCCACGTGATGTGGCCGAACAAATTGATTGGTCTAACGTATATATGGAAACGATACCTGCGGAATATTTATGTCCGTGTTCTGTTGTGGCGATGATGCCATGCGGATGCTAAATCGTAATACCCATAAAGTATTTTGCCGCCATACCAATTGCAAATGATGCAACCGATACGCCCACACATATAGCCAGCATTTCCAGAAATCTGGCCATAAATGGGCGACGGGTTAATATTCCCATACCGCAATTAAATGCAAATATTACCAATACTGCCATTATCGCCATAATGCCCAGTGCCCAGAATCGGTTTGGAACAACTGCAAATGGTAGAATTAATATCGCACTGGTGATTATATACATCAGTCCGGTATACATCGCGGCGCGTAATGCGTTATGATTGTTTTCTGCACGCAAGGACTGAAAATTTGCGGCTGCCATAGACAGGCTGGCGGCGATGGCTGCAATGGCGGCCGTCATGATAATAACCTTGCGGTCATTTATTGCAAATGTTAGTCCCGCGATAATTCCACTGATTTCAACCAATGCGTCATGCATCCCCAGAACCATTGCGCCGGTATATTTGTATTTGTGTGATTCAGACATAATGATAACTATACAGGGATTGCGTTTTTATATCTGCAAGAAAAATATCCTGGCAATCAAAAACAAGTGTTTTATATTTAGAACATAATGATAATACCATCTGATTTTTATTGTGGCAATCCGATTGATGTGGCGCGCACACTGGTTGGTGCGTATTTATGTCGCCGCATGTCAGACGGCACGATTATTCGTGCGCGTATCGTCGAATTGGAATTATATCATGAATCAGAACGCGGATGTCATGCATACGGTGGCAAATGCACACCGCGTAATGATGCAATGTTTTTAGATGGTGGTCATGCGTATGTTTACCTGTGCTATGGATTGCATAATATGTTAAATATAGTCTTGGGTAAAACTGGCACAGGTGTTGCGGTTTTAATACGCGGCCTGGAATATGATGGATGTAATGGGCCAGGGAAATTGACACGGGTTTTAAATATAACACGTGACGATAACAAATTAGATTTAGCCACATCTGATAAAATGTGGTTGGAACCGCGCGATACAGTGCCTGAAATTGCGATTGGTACGCGTATTGGAATTGATTATGCGGGGTTGGACGCCAAATTACCATGGCGATTTGCGATTGCAAATAATCCGTACGTCAGTCGTCCTATTTAATGCGTGAATTCATATATTGACGGTAGCATAAGCGCAACATTTTTGTTGCAGTGCCAGGTTCCAGTATAACATTGCAAAAATTATTAGAATACAAGCGTGCCGCCAATATTGGCGGATTTCCGTTTTTATGTGCGCTGGTGGCGTATGTCACCTCTATATGAAACTTTTCGGCCAGTTTGTTTTCTGTAAATGCCGATACAACCTCTAACGAACCGTATTGTGAAATTTCTATAACTGAATCTTTCAGCATATATTCAACTTGCTGAATTAAATTATTGGCCAAATTCTGTTTAAAAGACATCACGAATCCTTTTTTTGAATTGTGACCTAAAAATAATATTTGTCAATCAAAAGATAGATTTTTTACTATTTAATTATGACTGCGCCCTGGCGTACGATTTTTATGTCGTTGCCATCCAATACAATAACCGTACTGGGGGCGCCATCCATTGGCATATATGCGTTATCAATTACGATAATATCTGGAAATGTTTTACGGATATCGTCTGCATTGGTCAATACCGGTTGTCCGGATATATTTGCGGATGTTGTCGCCAGACAATGCCCATTGATAACTGCACATAAATCGTGAAATGGCTTATAGTCTGGAATTCGTACGCCACCAAATACGCATGTGTCCGCATCATCTGCAATTGGAATCCCAATCGTCAATGCGCCGGGCCAGTATTTATTTGCCAATTCAAATGCGGCATTCGGGTGACGCGTCATAAATGGGCGAATATGCGCCACTGTATCCGACATGATGGTCAGGTGTTTATTCGTCGGGCGTCGCTTTATTTGAAACAGTGCGTCTGCGCCGCGCTTGTTTGGTAATGCGCCCAGTCCCCAGACAGTATCTGTTGGAAATGCGATAACACCACCGGCGCTCAGGTGTGCATTTAATTTTTCTATAAATTCAGGATTAGATAAATCGGTCATTTTATAAATCAAATTAAAACCATTATATATTAATTATTTTCATTGTCCATATTAAATAGGATGAAATACATAAGAATTTTTACTTGCAAAATATGGCGCAATTGCCAACAATTCTAAGGCTTTTTGATATAAAAGGAGAAACCATGAGCAATAAATGGGTATATACTTTCGGTAATGGCAAGGCCGAAGGTCAGGCAGATATGCGCAACCTGCTGGGTGGCAAGGGTGCAAATTTGGCTGAAATGAACTTGGTTGGTTTGCCGGTGCCTGCGGGATTTACCGTCACGACCGAGGTTTGCACATACTACTATGAAAACGGTCAGACATATCCGTCTGATTTGATGGACCAAGTGCGTGCCGGTGTTGCACACATTGAATCAATTATGGGCAAAAAGTTTGCCGATATGAACAATCCATTGTTGGTATCTGTTCGTTCTGGTGCACGTGTTTCAATGCCTGGTATGATGGATACAGTTTTGAACCTGGGCTTGAACGATGAAACAGTCAAGGCATTGGCAAAAATTTCTGGTAACGAACGCTTTGCATATGATTCATATCGCCGCTTTATTATGATGTTCTCTGACGTTGTATTGGGTGCAGACATTGATTTGTTTGAACACACCTTGGAACGTATGAAGGAAGACAAGGGATACAAAGTCGATACAGAATTGACCGCCGATGATTTGAAAGAACTGGTTGAAAAGTTCAAAGAAATTGGTGTTAAAATTGGTAAAGTATTCCCACAGGATCCATGGGAACAGTTGAAATTGGGTATCGGTGCAGTGTTTGGCAGTTGGATGTCCAAAAAGGCAATCACATACCGCAAACTGAACAATATCCCGGGCGATTGGGGTACCGCAGTTAATGTCCAGGCAATGGTATTCGGTAATTCTGGCGATGATTCTGCAACTGGCGTATGTTTCAGCCGTGACCCAGCCACCGGTGAAAACAAATACTATGGTGAATACCTGATTAACGCCCAGGGCGAAGACGTTGTTGCTGGTATCCGCACACCACAACCAATGAGCAAGGATGATTCCGGTCGTCTGTCCTTGGAAGAAGCCATGCCAGCAGTCTATAAAGAACTGTGCGATGTTCGTGAAAAATTGGAACAGCACTATAAAGACATGCAGGATATGGAATTTACAATCGAACATGGAAAACTGTGGATGTTGCAGTGCCGTAATGGTAAACGTACGGCGGCGGCGGCGGTTCGCATGGCGGTTGAAATGGTGAACGAAGGTCTGTTGACCAAGGAAGAAGCAATCCTGCGCGTTGGTGCCGACCAGTTAAATCACTTGTTGCACCCAATGTTGGACCCCAAGGCTGAAAAGAAAGTTATTGCAACCGGATTACCAGCATCCCCAGGTGCTGCTGTGGGTATGGCTGTATTTAATGCCGAAGATGCAGAAAAATGGGCATCCGAGGGTAAAAAGGTTATGTTAATCCGTGTTGAAACATCACCCGAAGATATCGCCGGTATGAACGCCGCCCAGGGTGTTATCACGGCACGTGGTGGTATGACATCACACGCGGCGGTGGTTGCACGTGGTATGGGTACCCCGTGCGTATCAGGTTCACCTGACATCAAAATCGATTATGAATCGAAAACATTGAAAACAACATCTGGTGTTGTTATCCACGAAGGCGACTGGGTATCTATCGATGGTGCCAAGGGGCAAATTATCGAAGGCCAGGTTCCAACCGTATCCGTCGAATTGACAGGTAATTTCGGTACATTGATGAAATGGGTTGATGAAATCAAAACATTAACAGTCAAGGCAAACGCTGAAACACCAAAAGACGCAAAACAGGCACGTGATTTCGGTGCCGAAGGTATCGGTCTGGCACGTACAGAACACATGTTCTTTGACCCATCACGTATCCAGGATATGCGCGAAATGATTTTGGCAGACGACGAAGATGGTCGCCGTGCGGCATTAAACAAATTGCTGCCGTATCAAAAGGCGGACTTTGTTGAACTGTTCAAGATTATGGACGGTCTGCCGGTCACAATCCGCTTGATTGACCCACCATTACACGAATTCTTGCCACACACCGATGCGGACATCGCAGAATTGGCCGCGCACATCGGCAAACCGGTTGAATTTGTAAAACAACGTGCCGAAGCATTACACGAACAAAACCCAATGTTGGGTCATCGTGGTTGCCGTTTGGCGATTACATATCCAGAAATCTGCGAAATGCAGACACGCGCGATTTTGTCGGCGGCATTGGAATGTAAAAACGCAGGTGTTTCCGTACATCCAGAAATCGAGGTTCCATTGGTCGGTTCCAAGAAAGAAGTTGATATCGTCAAGGCTGTTATTGACGCAACCGCAGAATCACTGTTCGCAGAAAAGGGCGACCGCGTTGAATACACCGTGGGTTCAATGATTGAATTGCCACGTGCGGCGGTTCTGGCAAACGAAATCGCGGAAAGTTGCGAATTCTTTGAATTTGGAACAAATGACTTGACCCAGACAACATTGGGTATGTCACGTGACGATACAGCCAAAATCTTGGATGAATATCGCGCCCGTGGCGTATACGTTGCCGATCCATTTGCATCGGTTGACCAATTGGGTGTTGGACTGTTGATTAAGGATGCTGTTGCCAAGGCACGCAGCACCAAGGGTGATAAAATCCACCTGGGTGTATGCGGTGAACACGGCGGTGATCCAGACAGTATCGAATTCTTCCACAAGGTTGGATTTAACTCTGTATCATGCAGTCCGTTCCGCGTGCCAATCGCACGTCTGGCCGCAGCACAGGCCGCGGTTAAGTTCCCACGCAAGAACTAAGAATCAAAATCCCCGGGCATTCCCCGGGGATTAAAACACACAAAGGATTATAAATTGCAACCATCACACAGAATCCCAGGTATCAGTGTCCCAAAATTTATAAACGGGCAATGGATTGTTATCATAACGCGTGCCAATGGCACCGAATATCGTGTACGCAGCACCGACCGTCAATCCGCATTTGACTATATCAACGAATTCATCGCATACCACCAGACCAAAACCCGTTAATTATTTTTTGTCGTGCGTTCAACAATAATAATCCATAGTGCAGTCTGTTGCAGTTGACAAGTGCCGGTGGTTGAACTATATATGAAACAACATGTTAATAAGGGTGGTATGAAATGCAGCCGTCTGGCGTATCTGTGCTTTGTACAGAAATTAAAAACACAATAATTGTCGGTCGTGTAGAAGAGCAAAGAACAGGAATTGGTCGCACGACTTATAATATAAAAAATACTAATGATATTATATTGATGTCAATTAACTATGATTTTGACGCAAAACAAAACTTTGTTAGTTTGGCTGTGTTTATAAATGGTCGTAATATGTTAACAGTTGATTCTGCCAGTGATAGTTCTGTTCGTAAAACTGGATTGGAAATTGTCAAAATGTTGCAACAAAAGATTGCAGAACAAATTAAATTTGAAAAACTAAAACAACAATTTGTTGCCGCGCAACAGGATGAAGCAGCGTTGGAATTCTTGCGTAACAATAGATTTTAAGTTGTTTTTAAAAACTGTAATTCACGCCAATGCCGACATAGTTAAAACCACGATTAACCTCTGTAAAATCGCCGTTTGAAAAATGTATGGTAAATAATTCCGTGCGCCAGTTATCGGTAATGCTTTGGCCAATAAATACTTTTTCACCAAATACCAGGCGACTGGATACATATCGGTCATGGCTGTCGCGCATGTATGGGCCAATGCCGATTCCCGCATAGAATCCGCACCATAGCGGCACCGCCACATCCCACGATACGCCGGCGGCAAAAAATGACAGTCCACGCGAACTTTCGTATCCGAAATTCTGAACAAAATTCACGTTCATGCGTGCATCCAGGCGCATTATTTCCATTGGCTGGCTGTATTGCAGCATTACCATTGTCATCGGGTTTATATCCCATAATCCGGGCTGAATTAATTTAAACAGTGTTCCCGGCCCCGTACCCTGGGCGGCATACAATGCGATTGAATTTTGTGTGTCGTCACCAAACAGAATATTTGCACGTCCTGCAATTGGCATGCATGCCGCCATCAGACACGAAAATAATACATACTTTTGCATAGTCAAAATTATATCAAAATATACATTTTTTTTCAAAATAAAAACTGTTGACGGAACAGAAATCAATTCTTAGAATTTGACCGTACAATAATAAAAAGGGGGTAAAAAAATGAAAAAAACAATTTTATTCGGTGCATTTGTCATTATTGCAACTGTGATTAATGCAGCAAGTGCGGTGGGCCCTGTTGCGCCCAAGAAAACAAAACCACAAACATTGGCCCAGGCGTGCAGCCAGACTGAAATAAAAACGATGTGTCCTGCGGTTGCAAATGGCTCCCAAGAAATTGGCGATTGCGACGTGGAAAGCATTGACGGCGTATCGGAACAATGTTCCAAATTTGTTAAACGGGCAATCTCAAAAAAGAAGAATCCGAACCAAGGGGCTGTGAAACCCAAAACAAATAAATCAGCCAAGAAAAAATCAGTAATCCAAGATACGGATGCGGTGGATATAACTGTTTCGTCGGTATCAGAATCAAATTAGTAATGGCGTCCATTGCGCAATCAACATTAAAAACGGTTGACGGGATGCGAATCAATTCTTAAAATTCAATCGTTTTACCGTAATACAAAAAAAGGGATGAAAATGAAAAAATTGATTATGTTTGGTGCGCTGGGTGCAATGATGGTATCAACGGCAAATGCCGGTTTGTTGGACAGTCTGTTCGGCAAGAAAGACGCAGAACCACAAACGTTGGAAGAGGCATGTAACAAAGATGAAATCACCGCCCTGTGTCCAGAGGTTATTTTGGGAACCAAAACAATCCAGGAATGCCTGATTGAAAACGTGTCGTCTGTATCAAAAAAATGCGCAAATTATGTTAAAAAGGCTGCAACAGAAAAAGTAGACACTGTTAAACAAAAAATAACGGATGCCAAGACTGCTGCATCTGAAAAGACCGCGGAACAACAGGCGGCTGCTGCCGAACAAAAGGCAAAGACCAAGGCCGCCAAAGCAGAACTGAAAAAATCATTGGCAGAAACCAAGGCTGCAGCCAAGGCGTTAATCGATGCCGAAAAGGCCCAAATTGCAGATTCTGTATCCACAGAAAAATAGTGCGATTTTTGTCACAAAACAACCCCGCATGCCGCGGGGTTTTCTTGTTTACAGACCGTACCAAAAATGTTATAATATGCACAAGTATATGCGCAAGACGCGATTGCGTTTTGTCAGAAAGTGACGGGTTTCTGGGCCTTGCCAGAAATACAGGAGAGTTTTTATGAAACGCCAAAATATCACAGCCTGTTGTAAAAATGCCGTTGGCACGGTGTTTTTGTTGGCCGGTGCGTTCTTTGTTTGTTCGACGTTTTTGTCAATGCGTGCGGTTTTTGCAGACCCAATCGCGCCTGTGGATACGGGTGCGTTGAATACGCCCCAGGCATCGCGTGCCGGGACGGCTACGTCGCGCACATCGCGTGCAACGTCGCGAAATAATGCATCACGCACAAGTGTTGCACGTACTGCAACAAATACGGGCCAATCACGTGCAGCCACAACGCGCAATGTCGTTTCGCGTGCGGGTACAACAGTGGCGGCAAATACATCGGCATCGCGCGCAACCACGTCGCGCAATGTTGTTTCACGCACAGGCACGGCGTCACGGGCCACGGCAAATAATTCGCGCACTGTGCGTGCACGCACGGCGACAACGGCCGCCACATCTGCCGCAAATAACGCCCGTGTTTCTTTACAGGGCAGTGCAATCCGTGGCAGCAAGGTCAGCGTAAACACCAACAGTAATTACACCTATTTATCCAGTAAATTGTATACTGGCAATTATTCAAATATTATCGATTCAACAACTGGGTTGATTTCAAATGATGCATTTCAAAATTGCATGGAATCATACTATACATGCATGGATGAAATCTGCACCGCCCGCAACAGTGCCCAACGTCGCTGTGCATGCGCCGGCCGTGTCAAGGCCTTTGCAGAGGCGGAAACGGCCTTGGAATCTGCCAATGAAGAATTGATAAAGGTTTCTGGTGAATTGGCATTGTTGATTGCAAACAAGGGTAAAGACGTATCCGATGCATTCAAATTAACCGATGCAGAAAAGGTTATGAATTGCGTATCCTGGCAAGATGTGACAAATCAGTACGGCGCCAATTCAACCGAGGCGATAGAGTGGTGTAATAATCACGGTTTCTATGGCTCAAATGGCGCAAAATTAACCACCTGTGCAAAACCGTCATATTGTTCGAAATCTGGGAACAGTTTTGAATTTGATATCGCAGATATTGATGGGTCAAGCAGCGATATCTTGGCGTCCCTGCAATCATGGGCCAATGCCAAAGAACAGACACTGACTATATTTAATAATGATAACGACAGTCTGACCAGTGCGTTTACAAATCTGTCTAATACTGTATCACAGATGGCGGGCATCAGTGGTGCATTAACCAACTCCCAGGATTTAAAGGATTCATTGGCCGAAACATGGGGATACGAATTGTTTGAATATGCCCATAACAACGTATGCAGCCGCGTTTTGGATTCTTGCTTTAATGGTATATACGAGGCATGCGGTACCCCACCATCGACCGGGCGCAAGTGCACCAATGGCGCATCCCAGTGTCCGTATAATTACAACAGTTATATTTCTGTCAGCAATACCGGCACATATGAATTGAACTTTATTACCAGCAATAATGGTTATACCGCATCTAATTCTGCAACATGTTTTGGCTATACCTCAACATCTGGCGACCCGTATTCCAGTCTGCGTGGCCCGGTTGCAGATGCACGTCGCAGCATCATGCAGAAATATGCACTGGATGCAAATGCAGACTGTGACGCATATGGCGAACAACTGCGTGCAACCGCACAGAATATCGGTTATCAAAAGGTTGCCGCCCAACAGGCACTGCAACAGAAACGTCTGGAATTCGCCCAAGAAGAAATCCAAACGATTGCATCCGACTATCGTGCCGCAATCAGCAACTTTAACGAATGTTTGTCTGAATTGTATGATTGCTATACAACCCAGGAACAGTCTAACAATACATGGTCAACATCGCGTATCAAGACATATTGTGCCCAGGTTGCAAACGTTCCGCATTGCTATGAAGAAATGGTATGTGGCGCCCCGAATCATAAGTTAGAGGCCGTTATCACCACGGATGCCAAAGATTCCAAGGGTAATGTACTGGCGTGTACTAATTCCGAAGAATTTGCCAATAACACATGCCGCAATGTTGTCACATTGTCTGAAATATTAAGCGGCACATATGCCCAAGGTGCGGTAGACGGTTCCAGTACCCAAATGCGCGAGGCGTGTCTGCAAAATATTGATATCAATGGTGTTCGCAACTGGAAAGCCAATGATAGCACAGACCGTACAAACTGGTCTGGTGACAGTACTGCGGACTAATATAAAATAATATGAAACAAGGCGCCATATTGTGGCGCCTGTTTTTTTTGGGGGGATTTGAATCTGTATGTATAAATATTTCTACAAAACGCTTGACTTTTGATATAAAAATGTCATTATTTGCATAAGTTTTTCGACAAAACGTCGAAAATATATGAATAACAATAGCAAAGAGAAAGAAAATGAGCAATTTTGCAATCTTTCAAACCGGTGGAAAACAATACCGTGTGCAAAACGGCGATATTATCAAGGTTGAAAAACTGAACGCCGACGGTGCGGTTGAATTCGACCAGGTTTTAATGGTTGGGGACAAGGTTGGCGCACCATACGTTGACGGTGCCAAGGTTGTTGCCGAAGTCATCGAACAGAAACGCGCAGACAAAATTTTGGTGTTCAAGAAAAAACGTCGCCAGAATTATCGCCGTACCAAGGGCCATCGTCAGTACATTACTGTTCTGAAAATTACGGATATCAAGGGATAATTTGCGTCATCGCAGATACCTTTAACCAAGGAGTATAAATTATGGCACATAAGAAAGCGGGTTCCGCATCAACAAACGGACGCGATTCTGCCGGACGCCGGTTGGGTGTTAAAAAATCCGGTGGCAGCCGTGTTATCCCAGGCAACATCATTATTCGCCAGCGTGGCACATCTGTGCACCCGGGTTTAAATGTTGGTATGGGCAAAGACCACACAATCTTTGCGAAAATCGCAGGCGTTGTGAAATTTAAAAAGGGCTTGGGCGACAGAAAGACAGTTTCTGTTATCCCAGATGCCGAATAATTAAAAGCCGCCCCACGGGGCGGTTTTTTGATAGATAGTATAATAAAAATTTTATATTATACATAGATGATTGTTAATGCCATTTTTTTTTGCACTGAATTTGAAAAATGATTGATAATCGTTTTTCAAAGAACAGGAATAGGGTCTATAAAACTTATTATTATAATATTAAGATAATACACACAACTTTCTTAGCCCCCCCCTGCCGTCGCAGGGGTGACAATTAGTGCAAGAATTGATATCTGTGCGTTCGATTGCACCGCTTTTTGTGGGGGTGTCAGGTTTTTGCTTGACTGGGGGCTTTGTGTTATTCAATATTATGTGTGTAATCACGTCATTCCGGTGCCGACCAGCATTCACTGCACCGCAGGTTATCGCGACGGCATAATTCTTTTATTCCCTTGTTTTTAGGTGGTACCTGAATTATACTTAACTTGAATCCACAGGGATGTGGATTCGGGACTTAGAAAATCCCATAAAACAGCGGCGTTAAAACGTCGAAATCCGTAATGTACGGCATTTGCCGTCGTGTTTTCCCGAACTATTTTAGTCGGGAAGCCGTCCGTTATACAACAGGGAATCATCATTCCCAAAAGCCGACGGGATCATTCTGTTTTATGATTTTTCTAACTTCCCGACCACTGAATTTTTTTTGGTGGTTTTTGTTTAACACAAAACAACACAAGGGAAAATAGAAAATGAAAAAATTAACTTTGATATTAATGTTGGGAATCGCCCCAATGGGCGCATACGCATATCGCAACAATCCTGGCACATGTGACGATAGAATAGATGTACCATCGGGATATTGCTGTATTGAATACTATGACAGCGAAACAGACAGTCTGGACGCGCACTTGTGGGACTGTGATAACTTACAAGCGTCCGACAGTACAAAAGCCAAGTGTAAACAACAGCGCAACCAATGTATTGCTTTTTGCTATATGTACGATTTGGATAACGACACATGCTTTGATTGGGACTGTTATGGCAATACAGTTAAGAGTGTGATTGATTCCGAAGATTGTGATGATGAAAAAGCCACATTATGCGACTATGATTTGGTATGTCCAAAATGCGGTGGCAAGTGCCATCATGAAAATGAAAAAGTTTATGAATGCATGGATCGTTATTACATAGGTGTCGACTTTAACGGGTGCCACCCTTGCCCCGGCAAAGGCGTTGTTGATTATGACAAGGGAAACGAAGGCATTACAACATGTTATATTCCACGTTCTGAACCATTATCTGGTACTGACGAAACCGGGACATTTAAATATGTATATGATAAATGTTATTACAGGGAATAAGGGAACGATAGCACCAAAATTCGTCACCCTGGTGCAGATAAACCTTAATTGTTATTTGTACATTGTTATCTGTTCATTGAAAAAAACGCCCCGACGGGGCGTTTTTATAATTCGATTTTTCCGTTGGTTGCAACCAGGTCGGCCATCATTTCGATTTTTCCGCCCGATTCGCGAACGATTAAGTCACCAGCGGCAATTTCAGCATAATCCAATGCGTCGGATACGAATCCGTCAAATTTACCAGCCGCAACCCATGCCAAATCCAAGGCTGGGCACCCCGTGCGACGTGCGTCGCCAATTGTCTTGCGGTTGTCAGATGTATTATATGCAACTGTCAAATCGGCCGGTTCCGATAAATTCGATACGCGCAGTTTTGCCGAATGATATGCAGAATATGCAAATGCGCCGGCGCCCGCTTCGGCATAATACAATCTTTCGTCAATTGGCGAATAAACCAGTGCGATTTGCGTTTCACCAAAATGGCGCATTGCCAGCGATATTGCAAAATGTGGATTGCCACGCACAAAATTTGCCGCACCCGACAGTGCCAGTACAAATTCATCATGGCCGTCGCCATCGCGTGTCATGTTTGGTGTCAGCAGACCCGCATTAGGGCGCACCAACAGCAAATCGTTTAAAATGCTTTCTTCGATACGTTGGGCGGCCTTGTTTACAAAGTCACGTGCACCACGCAGTGATTGTTGCAGGTTTTCAACCTCGCCAAAGTCGCGACGCAGACCAGACGCCGTGCGTTGCAATGCGACAAACATTTTGTTTAATTCGGTTGAACCCTTAATCAGCATTTCCACCATGTGCGCACCCCCGTCCCAACGATTGTACAGAAATATTAGAAATTAAAGCCTGCAAATTTAGACTTAAATTCTGCGGCACGTTGACCCTTGTCACCGGCGTTGCTGCGCTGACCAGTCCATGCCGAGTGGTTCAAATTATCAGTAGACAAAACCAAGTCTTTTTTAACGGAAGAGTACATTTTTACAGTCTTGCCGTCTGTCATTGTGACGTTGATTTCATGATATTCAGGATGGATTCCTTTTTTCATAGCATAACCCTTTTAATTATTTTAGCCCCGCAATTATACACGGTATTTTGCAATTTGCAAGCAGTATTAACATATTAATACCGGCCAATACATCCAAGATATGAATTGCCGGTCGATTCGAGTATGTTTATAAACTGCGACTGATTCTTGCCTGAAAACAGTGCCAATATCGTTCCTGCATCTGTGGCCAGCATATCCGCCACGGTCGCGATGTTTGAATTCATCTTTTTGAAAAATCCACTGGTTGGATAGATTTCTGCCGCCAATAACTGGTGCCCGCCACGATGATGTGCCGCGCTGTCATCGGATTTTATAACCATTAATTGGCATTCAGGTGATATTATTATTTTATCAGTGACGACCGCGCCACCACCCAATAATTCGCCCCACCATCCGGTTGATTCACAGAATACCGGATAATATACGGTTGCGTCTGGGTGTGCCGACATAAACGCCGGCAGGTCAATGTCATCTGTTATAACGTCCGGCATTATACCCGCGGTATTGTTTATAACCTTGCGTGCCAATTGGTAATCAGAATCACCCTTGGTTTGACGCGGCCAGTAAAGAATCGGAAACTGTTTCATTGATAAGAATTATATCAGATTCGGAATGTATAAAAAAGGGGCCCATGTTAAATAAAGTGCTTGATTTTTTATTTTCCTAGATACTTGTTCAGTTTTTTAGCGTTTTGCCAGACATTATTCACGTTCTTTTTTGCCGTGTTATAGAAATCTTGGGATATGTTGACGTTAAACAAAGTCTTGGACAGGGCCGGAATCATGGTCATAAACATCGCAATGAATATACCCATCAGGATTACAGTCACCAGGCTGTCATTGTTCATCAGCAGGCCATCCAACAGAATCGTCGAATCGTTTGCTTCTAATGCGGCCTGTAATGCGTTTGCGCCGTGCCAGTTGCCAAATACCGCGTTCAAGAACATGATTGCAAATGTGACGAATATGCCTGTCATCGCAATCCCCAGGGTTCCAGACACAACATCATCAATAATTGTTTTTATATTTTTACCGCCCTGGGGGAATATCGGCCACCCGGTAAATAACCACGACAGCAACATCAGTGGCAGCATAACCAAATCCATCGACAATTTTATAAATATTTCCAAGAAATACAATGGTACCGGCAATAATGCAAAAAAGAACAATACTATTATCGCCAATCCCCCAAAGAACATTGGAACATTTGGGAATATCGGCACGCCCCACATAATTTTATGCATATATTCGCTGTTGAAAGACATGTTCAGCATTGTCCATCCCATGGTCAATCCGATTGCGGTCATCTGATGTACAGATGCCAATTCGCATGCCAGATTATGGCGCAGTCGTGGTGAATACGCACCATATGATGCGGCATTTTGATCGGCAGCCGCCGGGTCGGCCAGTGCGGTTGCAATTACACATTGGTCAAATGTGTCTGATTTGTTCAAATTTGCAACCATGCGATTTACAGACAGTCCTACACTGAATATTGGTTCAATCGCAATTGTTGTCATCATGCGCGGCAACGGCATCAGCAATAATGTCGACACCAGCGCCAGTTTTACCATATGTGTGCCAAATGTTCCTGTTATATCCCATGCGTTGGCGATTTTTTCATCAATAAACCCAGAAATTATTTTCCAGCCAAACCAAATTGCCGTCGATGCCAGTGCCATTGGCACGATTACATGCCCGATTGATTTATATACCGGTGGCAGCAGATTTGACATTGCCTGCATCACATCGGAAAACATTTGGCATGTCCAGCATGTTGAAAAAAACTTCATCGCGTCCGCCATATTGACAGGCGCCGCCGTGCGGTATATGGAAAAACCGGCAATCACCCCCAGACCTGCAATCCCGCCAACAACAAATGGTGCAATTGCGCCCGCCCCAAACGGCAGGAAAGACAGAAATATAATCCAAAATTTTTTTATCCAACTCATTGATTTTAATTATATCATAAATTGTCCTAAATGTGATATAATTGAAAAAATAATTATATATCTGAAATGTCTGGTTTGCTGCACAAGATTTTGCATCATGTTTTTCGCATGGCGCCCGTTGTCATGGGGGTGGTGTTATGTGTTGTGCCAAATGTGGCAAACGCAAATATTGTTGATTCACTGAATCTGGCGCCATTTATTCCGATGGTGTTGGATGCATTGATGACGGTTGCTACCGGCGGATATGATTTCTTTGTCGGTAATGGCACCGGGATAATTTATTTGCTGGTGTGGGGATTTGTTGCTGTATCGGTCGCATTGTATTTGGTAAAGATGTATTTTCCAAAGATGTGGGTTTCTTTCTTTGGTTTTTCAGGTGGTGGTGAATTAGCAGACGGCAATATCGACGGAATGAAGATGTCGATGAATATATTAAAGCCCATGGTTCGCGCTGTTATTGCCGCTGCATTTTTATTACAGGTGCGACCGATCTTTGTCACACAGTGGCTGGTAAATCCGTTTTTAGAATTTGGCGCGATATATACACATGGAATTCTGGATACAATAAATCAAGGCGCCGCCCCAAAAATAGAATGCCCGCAAAACATAATTGACAAGGGATGGATTTCGCCACGTGGATGTGAATTCTTGGTTCAGCCTGTTTCCGAAATATCGCACGCCAATAATCAGATTATCAAACGCGGATTTGATTTTATAGAACGTGGACTGTTGGGATTAATGGCCTTGTTGATACCGCATGGTGCGTCAGATATTATGAATCTGGTGACAGGGATATTATTGGTGTCGACATTTGTATCGTGCAATTTGTTTATGGCGCTGCTGATTATTCAGGCGATTTTTGACTTTGGCATGGCGTTGGTGCTGTATCCGTTTAATGTTTTGATGTGGGTGGCAAAACCCAAAAATCCAGATAAATGGATAGATTTATGGCCACCGTTTGCCGAAATTATTGACGCATTGAAAAAGATAGTTATCACGATGATTGCATGCGCGTTTATATTATGCGTGAATATCGCGGTGATACGTGCACTGTTTCATTGGAATAATTCTGTGTTTATGGTTGGTGCCGGTGGCACGGCATCCGGCAATGTGCCATCCGCCGCGGGTGCAATGGGATTTGGTTCGCATTCTATATTGTGGCTGTCGACGATATTAACATTCTATTTGATGTTGCGTATTTTTGAATTAACCCGCGAACAGTTGCGTTCATATACCAAGGGCACATCAGATGGGCTGTATAAACAGGTTATGAGTGATTCTAAAACCGCATGGGACAAGGGTGTCAAGGCATATCACAAGGCGCCAGACGTCGCCAAGGCTGTGGGCAAGGGGGCCGTTTCAACATATAATGGTGCGAAATGGCTGGGGGGTAAAGCCTGGGGTGGCGCAAAATGGGCTGGCGGTAAAATTGCGGGGTGGTTCAGATAATGGAAGATATGATGAATTCTTTTGTCGACAGTGCCGTCCAGTGTGTTGGATGTCCGGTATTTGACCGCCTGTTTCAGATTGTTTCAGATGCTGGTGCGGCGGCATACGGAAAATTTGTTATTCTATGCATGATTTTGTTCTGTGTGCTGTTCGCATTTGTAATCTTGAACATGGTGTGGAAAAACATGCGCGGTGGTCCGTCACCTGCGTCATATCAAAAATCGTTAAAGACACTGGCGATAAATTCATTGGTGACATTGACGTTTCTGGGGATGGGTGTGGCATTGCCGCGTTTTGTATCAACAATTACATTTGAACCTGCAGCCCAGGTTGCACTGATTTACACACAATCAATGTTGCACACAGATAACGATACTATCAACACACGTGTTGATTATCAGCCCGCCCAGATTTCAGATAACGGATTCTTTCGCCCACAGTTGCGTGATACGATAATCATGTTGATGAAGACAACAATAACCCAGTTTCAAAACTATATGAAACTGGGCATTGCGATAATGGACACGGCATTTAGTTGGGCCGCATTTCGTGGTGTTGGTTCTTTGCTAAAACATATATTAGTGCTGTTTATCGGGATATATTTATTCTATTATTTTTTCAAATTATTTATTAATTTCTGTTTTTATTTTGCAGACATCATTGTTGCAATGACGTTTTTTGCATTTTTCTTTCCGATTGGATTAATGCTGATGGCGTTCAAAGGTACGGATGCACCAGGTTGGATATCGGGGCTGGGGTCTGGGATTGGTGCCAAACAGATAAAGAGTTTGATAAATGCCATCATCACATTGGCAGCGGCGGTTATTACATACACGGTGATTATGATTGTTCTTGCCAATTTCTTTGCAGATGCAGGCACAACATCAACCGATATTGTTAATATGATAAATTCCGGTGAAATTTTTGAGGCAGACCTGACTGCCGACAATATCGCAAACCAAACCATCGCCGGATGTGTTGTTCTGGTGTATGTACTGAATTATATCTATGGCCGCATACCAGAGGTGACAAAGAAAGTTCTGCAAACATTCGATGTCGCCGAAGAAAAGGGGTTAAGCGAGAATGTCGCCACCCAGGCCACCAGTTATGTCAAATCACAGTTAAGCCAGGCTGGCACGGCGATTAAAAATGTTGTGCTGGGTAAATCATCTGGCAGCGCCAGCGGTGGGGGAACAACGCCATGACGTGGAAAATAAAACTGATTATGATGTTGGTGCGCTGGGCCATGGGTGGCGCGGCACTGGGGATTGGTATTTGGTATTTGTCATCATCAATTGGTGGGGCGTCATTGACATATTCCAGCACATCCCGATTTTTAGAGGCCATCGGTGTCCAAGGTGGTGATATCGCAACCGCAAACGGGTGCTTTTTATGCGGATATGTTGCGGATATGTTTTCTGTTATTGGTCGCGCAACAGAAATGTTTTGGGACATATTGGTTCAAAACCTGTGGATTGTTATGGCAATCGGTTTTGGGGTATTTGTATTCATTTATACCGCCCAATATTTATTTGATGCGATGCGGGCCACAGGCAAACTGGATACGGCGGCAAAAAATCTGGCATTAAAAGGATGGTTTGACAAAATTTGGCGTCAAGGCGCACGTATCATTATCGTTGGTGTCCTGATGGGGGCACTGGGGATGGGGGGCACCACCGCATTAAAGACGGTGACAAATATAACAATAACACCGGTTATGTTTGTTGGTACGCAACTGGCAATGGGTGCAACCGGGGTGTCTGATGCCGCAACGTGTTATCCGGCGGCGTTGCAGAATAATTCAGACGATATATTAAATCCGGTTATGAAACCATTGATGTGTGTTATGGGTAATTTAAACAGCGTTATGCTGGCGGGCGCCGCAGGCGGCTTTGCGTTGATGAATTATTCGTGGCTGGGGCTGGGGGGGGGGGCATTTACATGGGTTGCAGGATTGGGACTGGTACTGTTATTCTTGATAATCGGTTTTGATTTATTTTTTCAGGTGCTGTCCGTACTGTTTAAACTGATATTCTTGATAATATTTTTACCAATATTCTTGGCGGCGGCGGCATACGAACCTGTCTGGGGCCGGGCCAAGGGCCTGACCGACAAGGCGATAAAAATGGTGGTATCATCTGCGGTCAAGGTTATATCAATCACACTGAAAATATTAATAATGTTCGCATGTGTATCATTTGCCGCAGACCAGTTTTTCCCAGGCCCTGTTGATGGGTACAGTTCGATTTTACCACCATTGTTGGGACGTGATGATGCAAACATGGATGCACAAAGTCTATCTGTTATGCAGGCCTTTAATGATTGTGAGGTCGTATCCCTGATTGATGGCGAATTGGACAGTGGTGTTTTTGCAGATTGCTTTATCACCGCCCGTTCCGAAATCGAGGCACAATATCCAGGTGCATTTGATTTTATGGATGATGGATGGGATTTTATCATGGTAATGATTGGGATATTCTTTCTGTATTATTACATTATCGCACCCAAGGTTGATAAATTACTGGCCGGTACCGGCAGTGAGGAATTTGACTTTGGTGGCTGGGTTCGGGACCTGGGTAAAAAGGCTTGGGATACACCACAGAACCTGGTGTCTGGTGTCATTAAAAAATTAGGCAAGAGTTAATGCAATGAATTTGTTTAAACGCATTTTATCAAGAATTGGAATTTGTGTCATCGCATTGACTTTGGCCACTGGTGTATATGCGGCGTCGTCAAATTTGCCAAATGGTGGCACCATTGGTGATGATGGTATATGGGCGACGCCTGCAAACCAAGAATTGATAAACAACAATATGCGCGATGATATTGACTTTTTCCGCAGTGGATTTAATCAAAACCAGATGGTCGCAGACTATGTCCCGGTCGAGGCCAAGGTGGGACTCGCCTTTATGAATGCGATGTCGTGGGTTGGCCAGGTCTTGGACCGTTCACTGGTGCGTTTTGTTATTATATTTATGATAATCGGGTATGCGTTTTGGATTATGCTGGAAACATATGCCATGATGATAAAGGGTGATGGCAACGTCAAAAAACTGGCCGAAGAAATTGTAAAGAAAGGCGGCCTGATCGCAATCTGGATAATTGTTTTAAATTTTGGTGCGGCCAAGATATTTTTGTACGTGATGGGCCCGGTACTGGTTGTTGGTACAACAATCGCAGATTTTATATTAAATGCAATTACCAGTGTTGCCGGTATCGGCCTGCCGGATACATGCGCGGCAATACGTGAATATGCGGCAACCAATACTCCATCCGACATGTTAATTGATGCATCAATGGCGGCCGACGTGATGTGCCTGCCAACACGATTGTCCGGCTTTTTCTATACGGCAATATCTGCCGGATTCCAGTGGATGTGGCATGGTATCAGTCACAGTTTCTTTGAATTCATTGCAGGTGCGATATTTGTTGTATTGTTTACAGTTAATATGTGGAAATTCGCACTGATGGCGTTGGGTGTTATCGCAGATTTATTTATGGGAATATTGATGTTGCCGTTTACCGCATTGACCGAAACACTGGGGAAACAAACATCGTACAAGGGTATTGCCGGTGATGTTTTCAAGGGATTCATGGGCCTGTTCGATGCCGAAACGTTATCCAAACAGATTGGGCGGTTTATTAACGCGACAATTTATTTTGTGTCATTATCAATCGTGATTGCGATTTGTGTGGCGTTATTATCTGGAACCATTACAACAGATTTATCCAGTCGTGACCCCAGTCTGGAAAGCGCAGGTTATTTAACCACACTGTTGACGGGATGTTTGGTTTGGTATTTATCTGGCATTTCAGACAAATTGGCAGGCCAAATCGGCGGCAGTATAAATTCCGCGATGGGTGAAAAAATGGGCAAAGATGCTGTGAATTGGACCAAGGCCGGATATAAATACGCCAGCGGTTGGGTCAAGGCATTTCGCAAGAAATAAGCCTTAATCAATAATTTTCAGAAATTGTTTTGCGACCTTTTTAATTCCGCATTTGCGAAATGCAACCGTTGCAATATCGCCATTTTCTTCGATAACAACACCACGCCCCAGTTCTCTGTGTTCGCATAATTTGCCGACAATAGAATTGTTCGCGGGACGGACACGCGTTGGTGTGGCGGGGCGTGCCCCATATGATGTCTGGATTGCGGGCCGTGCGGCTGCACGTGGTGCCCCCCCTTGGAAATCCAAGAAACGGTTGTCCATTTCTGTAATGAAACGTGATGGACTGTTATATTTACGTTCACCAAATATCATGCGCGACATTGCATTGGATATAATTGCGCGTTGACGTGCGCGCGTTATCGCAACATATGCCAAACGTCGTTCTTCTTCTAATGCGCCTTCGTTAATAGTTCTGTCATTTGGGAAAATGCCATCTTCCCATGCGGGCAAAAATACATTACGGAATTCCAAACCTTTGGCGGCATGAATTGTCATAATAGATACTGCATCATCCGTGCTTTTTTCAGCGTCAATCGTATCGTTATCATCTGTCATCATCATGGCCGCATGTTCCAAGAATTCTGGCAGTGTATCATATTTAGAAATAACATTTGTTGTCAGTTCGCGGATATGTTCAATACGTTCTGGCGCATCTGTATCTTTGGATTCGCGCCACATTTTCATATATCCAGAATTTTCCAGCAACGTATCCGCCGCATCCCGTGGTGACATTGATTGCCAGTCAAATTCAAACGCAGATAAAAACGCATTTGCCGCATCCCGCAATTTACCAGACAGTGTGGCGTGACGCAGCCCATCCATTAGGTTTGCACCCGCCGTGCGCAACTTGGCAATTGCGGCCGGACCGAATCCACGCCGTGGCTTTGCAATAACACGCAAAAATGATAAATCGTCAAACGGATATACCAAAATCCGCAGATATGCAATCGCGTCACGAATTTCTGCACGGTCATAGAACTTGGTCGTGCCGACCAATCGATATGGAATACCGCGTGTGGCGAATTCTTCTTCAAACAGGCGTGATAAAGAACCTGTACGAATCAAGATTGCAAAATCAGAATATTTTTCAGACGCATCACGACGCGTGATTGCATCGGCGACAACGCGTGCCTCGTCCCAATCAGATGGAACAGTTAAAACATATACCGGTTCACCATTTGGGGTGTTGGGGGTACTGTGTAAGTCTTTGCCCAGTCTACCCTGATTATGACGTATCAGCGAATTTGCCGCCCCCAGGATATTTGGCGTACTGCGATAATTTGTTTCCAGACGCACAATCTGGGCGCCTGCATATGTTTTATCAAAGTTTAATATATGCTTGATTTCTGCGCCACGCCACGAATAAATTGATTGGTCATCATCACCCACACAACATATGTTTGGATTATCATTGCCTGTCGTCAACATTTGCAGAAATTGCATTTGGGCGTTGTTTGTATCCTGAAATTCATCCACCAGAATATATTTAAATTGATTTTGATATTTTGCCAGGATATCGGTATTTGCCTGAAATAATTGTAATACCTTTAATATAATATCACCAAAATCAACCGCGCCCAGTCTGTCTAATTCTGTATTATATGAATTTAATATCTTTTCAAATATTCCAGATGGTGTGGGTGCATTTAATCCCTTGTCCTTGTATGATGAAATGCGTTCAATCCAATCGCCAGGTTGATAATCCTTGGCATCCAGTCCCATCGTTGCAAATATTGATTTCAGAACTGCCTTTTGTTCATCTTCGCCATGAATCAGAAAATCCCGACGCAGCCCGGCGCCCACCGCATTTGCACGCAGTATTCGCAGACATATCGAATGAAATGTTCCGCACCACAGGTCGCCCGCATACCATGATGCATCATCGGAATCTGCAAATGCGGTCAATCGTTGTTTCATTTCATTTGCAGCCTTGTTCGTAAAGGTCAGTGCCAACACCTGCCATGGGTATGCCAAATGATTATTTAATATATATGCGATGCGCGTGGTCAATACGCGTGTTTTGCCGGTGCCCGCACCTGATAAGACCAACAATGGCCCGTCTGTTGTTTCGACGGCTAATTTTTGTTGTACGTTAAGATTTTCTAGCATTAAATTCACGGGTTCATTATAATACACAAAGTTTATTTATCAAAAACATTATTTATATAGGGCTGAAATATGGGACGGGTTATTTGCTTTGACATTGAAACAACAGGATTTGATTGGGCACATGGTGACCGCTGTATTGATATTGGCGCGGTTGAGGTTATTGATGGCAAAATTACAGATAACAGTTTTCATGAATATATAAATCCAGATGGTAAAATCATTACACACGATAACTATATGGTTCATAAACTGTCAAATGCGTTTTTGGCGGATAAACCAAAAATGGCAGAAGTCGCACCCAAATTCTTGGCGTATATCGGGGATAGTCCTGTTGTTGCACATAACGGAATAGACTTTGACTTTCCATTTTTAAATTATGAACTGTCAAAACTGGGATTGCCACAAATTCCACGCAGCCAACAGTTGGATACATTGAATATTGCGCGCAATCGGGTATTTGGGTTAAAGACATATACATTAGACGCACTGGCAAAGTGGTATGGGATTTCATTGGCTGCGCGTGCAGATGCACACGGGGCTTTGATTGACTCGGAATTATTGGCGCGTGTTTATATTGAATTGGAAAATACAGAGCCTGCCCCCGATGTCAGTCAAATTATTGAAAAGCAGCATGCAGCGTTTTTGGCGCATCCAAAAATTGGTGCAGATTTTCCACATCGTGATTTCCCGGTGCCTGATGATGAATTAGAAATCCATAACGAATTTATGGAAAAATTACAGGGCGGTAAAAAATAGTAAAAAACGGGGCGTCGCCCCGTTTTTGTTTGTATTATTTTACATTAACTGATTTCTGTAATAAATTAAACCGTGCGCGTTCTGCGTCCCACATTTTACCGGCCGCAACGTTCAAGAATTCTTGCGATACTGGACGACGCATAGGTTGTGCGTGTGGTATATTGTGTGCTTTTTTAAAGCATGCATTAACGATATCCTGCAAATCATAATGATGTTTTGAAATCATGGCGTATCTGCTGTTTGGAATTTTGCCTTCTGTGACAGTCTGGTCATTTGCAGTGTGTACAAAGAAGTTCTGATATTTCCAGTTATAGTAAACAGTCATCAGATGCTTATTGTTTTTGTCTAAAATAACATATGTGGTAAAGCCTGTTGTGTCATTTTCGCGCATTATAATATTGTTGTTTTGGATAGTGTTTAATATTACATATTTCATCGCAGCATGCATTTCAGTCTCCTTGCTTGTTTTATTAAATTGCGTCCAGATTATATTACAAATGCGCTGTTTGTCAAATGCAATAAGCGTATTAAGTATGCTTGAATTTTGATTTTAATCTGCTAGGATTAATCAAAGTTTTAAATACATAGGTTGTATATATGAAAGCACGAACATTTTTTGCATTTATTGCAGGTATTGTAATAACATCACTGGCAAATGCTGCGCCATTGACTGGTTTATATCAAACGATTGATGACAAGACCAATCAGCCCAAGGCGATTGTTGCATTGTATGAATATATGGACGCAGATGATACTGGTTTGGCGGGTCGTATTGTCGCCGTATATCGTGATGGTGCTGTTGTCACGGATTCACCGGTTATAGACATGGATATAATTCGTGATATGAAATGGGATGCAGATGATAATCGTTACGAGGATGGTAAAATCACAGATCCACAAACCGGCAAGGTTTATTCATCTGTAATTTGGCAAGATGTGCCTGGTAAATTAAATGTCCGTGGCAAGGTCGGCCCGTTTGGCCGCACACAGATTTGGAATGCGCTGACGGGCGATAAAATTCCGTCAGAATTAAAAAATTTAGATACATCGAATTGGAAACCAAAACACAAGAAGTAATAAAATGAATATTGAATTGGGTAAAAATATAAATGCGCGTGAAATAGAAACCAGGATTCAAAAATTCTGGGATGAAAATCATTTCTGGGACAATAATGTAAAGTCAGGCAAAGAACCATTTTGTGTAATGATGCCACCACCAAATGTGACTGGTAATTTGCACATGGGGCATGCGCTGGATAATGTTTTGACTGATATTATGTGCCGTTATAAACGTATGTCTGGATACGATGTTCTGTGGCAGCCGGGCACTGACCATGCATCAATCGCAACCCAGTTGTTGGTTGAACGCGACCTGTCAAAACGCGGAATAAATCCACGTTCAAAAACCAAAGAAGAATTGTTAGAAATTGCCTGGGCATGGAAGGCGGACAAGGGCGGCCAAATCATGACGCAATTGCATACATTGGGTGTGACACCGGTCTGGCAACGTGAACGCTTTACCATGGACGAAGGTTTGTCGCGTGCGGTCACCAAATTGTTTGTAAAGATGTATAACGAAGGTCTGATTTATCGTGCACGCCGTTTGGTAAATTGGTGCCCAAAGCAGCAGACGTCAATTTCTGACCTAGAGGTGGATGTTCGTGAAGAACATGGTAAGTTTTATTACTTTAAATATCCGTTAAAAGATGGCGGTTTTATTGAAATTGCAACAACGCGTCCAGAAACATTGTTTGGCGATCAAGCAATTGCAATTCATCCAGAAAATGAAAAGTTAAAGCACCTGATTGGCAAGACGGCAATTATTCCATTAACGAATATTGAAATTCCTGTTATTGCCGATGTGCATGCTGACCCTGAAAAAGGAACTGGCGCGGTAAAAATCACACCTGCCCATGACAAGGATGACTGGGCTGTGGGTTTGCGTCATAATTTGACCCCTGTCTGCATTTTAACAAATGATGCCAAGATGGCGGATATTGATGTTGTGCCGCAAAAATATCGTGGCATGGACAGATTTGTCGCCCGCAAGGAAGTTATGGCGGATATAGAAGCCGCAGGCCTGTTGATAAAAATAGATGACAAGGTTATCCCAACGCCATATTCAGAACGTGGCAATGTTGTTGTTGAATACATGGTTCGTGACGAGTGGTTTGTTGATGCGAAAAAATTGGCCGAACCTGCAATTGCCGCCGTTGAATCTGGCAAAATAAAGTTCATGCCAGAACATCGTTATAATCTGTTTATGGCATGGATGAAGGATATTCATGAGTGGTCAATCTCACGTCAATTATGGTGGGGACATCGTATACCTGCGTGGTATGATGCGGATGGTAATATATATGTTGCAGAATCCGAAGCGGATGCGATTGCGCAATCTGGTGGCAAGACATTAACACGTGATGAATCATGTTTGGATACATGGTTTTCATCGGGACTCTGGTCTTTTTCAACGCTGGGCTGGCCAGACATGACAGATGAGCTCAAAAAATATTATCCAACCAGTTTATTGTACACAGGTGCGGATATTATATTCTTCTGGGTTGCACGTATGATAATGATGGGATTGTACGTAATGGGTGATGTTCCGTTCCATACAGTAAATTTCCACGGTCTGGTTCGTGATGCCAAGGGTCAGAAAATGTCCAAGACCAAGGGTAATGGTACCGACCCATTAACCGTTGTTGAAAAATTCGGTGTTGATGCATTGCGTTATTGGGTGGCAACAGCCCCGATTGGTACAGATATTCGTTATAGTGATGATGAGGTCAAACGTGGTTCCAAATTGTTAACAAAATTATGGAACGCATCAAAATATACTTTGATGAACCTGACGGATTTTGAACCAACAACCGCACAAAAAGTTCCGGTATCCGACCGCTTTATCGAAGATAGATGGGTGTTGTCAGAATTAAACAAGGCGATCGCAGATGTTCGTCGGAATTTGGACAGGTATGATAACTATAATGCACGCAGCGCAATAGATGCATTTTTCTATGATGTGTTCTGTGACCAATATCTGGAATTTATCAAAGACCGTTTCTGGTCACCGGAAAAATATAGTGCGGAATCCAAATTGGCTGCGCAATGGACATTGTTTGAGGTTTTGCGTGCCATCATCGGATTGTATGCGCCATTTATTCCGTTCATTACCGAAGAATTGTGGCAGAAAATATATCAAGATTCCGAAGGTGGGCAAACCCTGCACCTGACGCAATATCCGACGGCGAAACCTGAATATGATACAGATGTATCTGATATGGATGTCGCACTGGATATATTAAAATCTGTTCGCGGTCTGCGTACCGAGCGCAAGGTTGGCAATGGTGCAAAACTGGAAACATTGACGATACCAAGCGCGACACCGGCGTCATTGATTGGGGTGATAAAATCGGCGGCCCGTGCAAATGATGTTGTTCTGGGTGATTCAATTGATTTTGTTGTGTTGCAAAATCCAGGGGCATAAAATGAATAATGGCAAATTAATCGAAAGACGTTTCTTGCAGGCATACCAGTGCGACCGTTTTGGCAATATGCGTCCCCTTATCCTGATGAACGAATTACAGGGTATGGGGGACAAACACGCAGAACAACTGGGCGTCGGGTATGAGTATTGCGAGGCACACGGTATCGCATGGGTTGTCACACATTACCTGGTTGATATAATTGAAATGCCAACCGAACGCGAAGAATTACAAATCATAACGTGGCCATCTGTGTCTGACAGTTTGCGTGCAACGCGTGATTTTGAAATTCGCGGGTCTGATGGGCGTTTAATGGTACGTGCAACATCGCAATGGATTTTGATTGATTTGAATACGCGCCGTCCTGTACGTATGACAGAACACCTGCCACCGTTTGACAGTTTAACCGAACGCGCATGGGATCGTACGTTTGATAAATTCCCAGAATTTGATGCGACCAAGACGCATATTATGAAATGTCGTTTTGATGATATCGATGTGAACCAGCATATAAATAACGCGGTCTATGCGGTATGGGCAACCGAAAGCGTCGGCTATGAATACCGCAGTCAGCATCAGTTAAAGCGGATTGAATTAAATTTCCGCAAAGAAATCAAACCCGATACACCATCTGTTGAAATTGATGTCGCGATTGATGGATTAACATCGTACCACCGCATCCGCACTGGCGACACCGAACACGCCATTGTCATGTGTACATGGATGGAAAATAAGTAATCGTTTGTTGTTTTCACACATATATAACAAATTGTCGCCCCTGCGCAGGCAGGGGCTATAAAAATAATTAACTGAATTTTGCGTTTGTGTTCGCAAAGATGGGGAATATTTTTCTCACATCGTCATACCGGCGGCGGCCGGTATCCATTGTGGTCTGTAATGTCCTAGTGCTGGGGGCAGTGGAACACAATAGACCCCGTTCTTCCACGGGGTGACGACAAGAGAGAAGTCTGGCACTAAATGCTACACTTGTCATCCCGTGGCTTGACCACGGGATCCAGGTAAACAGTCCCACTCCTGCCTACGCAGGAGTGACAATAAGAGCAAGGTTAAAAGAAGATGTGTACAATGAACACGGATAATAATAACTTGCTAACTAATTCATTATTAGCGCACATATAGCAATACTTGTCACTCCTGCGCAGGCAGGAGTGGGACTATAAGACCATTTTATTCTGCATAACATTTGCTGTCCAATGTAAATGTACCTGTTGCATCGTAATACGTGCCAGACGCAATATAACAATTTGTTATGCCTGTTGCGTCGGCATTTGATGTTCCGCGTACCAATGTTGTCTTTGCGCTGTCTGTATAAACGCCGGACCATGTTGGGCATTGCGTACATCCCGATGTGCCATTGGTTGAACTGCCATAGTATCCAGCGGCGCATCTGTATGTATATTGTTCTTGGCAATTGCCGTTCAAACAGTTTTTTATGTTTTTTCTTTCGTATCCTATGGTAATTGCAGTAAAATCAGTATCACTAACACAGTCGTCACATTTTATTGGTGCTTCACATGACATTGGAATATTAATTTTGTTTGGGCAGCCAGCAATTTCTATAGATTGAATGTATATGATATCGCAGCCACTACATTCATGAATATAATATTCGTCGCCACCAATTAAACGAATACATGTCTTTGGTGTGTCTGGACACTGTGGGGTAAAACTGCCTAACCTGGGCAGTGGCTGTTCTGTTCCTTTGCATGTGACTACTTTACATCCGCCGTCATTAATTATGCCACCAATGTCGCCACTGACCAATGCAGGTGCAGTATTGTGGATTGCAACGCCCATTATTGCGTATGCAATTTGTGTTGTTTTCATTTGTTCTTTTCTCCTGTTGTTTTCGAAATGAAAAACCACCATGTTCAGGTGGTCAGGAGGTTGAGAACAATCAACAGAATTGTGTGCTTATTCAATATATTCGCAGCCCTCCTGACCCACGTGGGTACAGGAGTCTTTATTCATCAAAACAATACCTATAATTGGCGCATTGCGCCGTGGGTATATGTTCCGATGCTGTTGAACGGGTTCTCACACCCCATCACCAGAACGCCTGGTGATATGGATATTATATCGTGGGGGTATTTTTTATGCAAATATAAAACACATTATTCATTGATACAAAAAACCGCCAGTCGGCGGTTCTTTTTAGTTTGCAGCGGTTGCTGCCAATCTTTTGCGTCCCACGGCACGGCGACGGTTTAAAACCTCGCGTCCGCTTTTTGTAGACATTCTTTCGCGGAAACCATGCGTGCGTACGCGACGGGTTTTCGACGGTTGATAAGTACGTTTTGTTGCCATAACTAAATCCTTTTGTGCCCCTATTTAACCATACGTTTTATAAAAACGCAACCTTTTTATTTAGATTTTATTAATCCGAATTTTTTCAGTGCCTCTAACATCAAATAATATGTGAATATTGCGGCAAATAATTTCCATAATGGCAAGAACATTTTAACGTACCTTTGATTTAATGTGGTTTTGCAGATGTTGTTTCATTTTGCTGCCCAGTTTTTCTGATGCCTGTTGCACAGAAATCATGCCTTTCAGCATGCTGACCGCAATATTTAACTGAATTTTGGACATGCGGTCGTTGGCCGGGCTGTACATGTCGCGAATTTGATGTAATGTTTCTTCTAAAATGCTTTTGTCGTTATTCATTTCGTATCTCTCTTGTGTATTTTATATAATTGTATCACAAATCTTTAATTTGTCAAGTTTGTTTTTGTTGGTTATTTCTTGACCCTTTACCTAAAAATTTGCTATTGTCCATATATAAAAACGAAGGAAAAATTTAAGCCATGTCTGAAACAAATGAATTTAATGATGCGACCGCGGTAAAAGTACCCCAGTCTTCTATTGAACATGAAATGCGGACCAGTTTTTTGGACTATGCGATGTCGGTAATTGTCGACCGCGCATTGCCTGATGTTCGCGATGGGTGCAAGCCTGTGCATCGTCGTATCTTGTATGTTATGAACGATGTTGCGCCATCAACCCGGGCAACAGTTAAATCCGCCCGTATCGTGGGTGAAGTTATGGGTAAATACCATCCGCATGGTGACAGTTCTATTTATGAGGCCATGGTTCGTATGGGACAAGACTTCTCGATGGGGGAAATGCTGGTCCAGGGTCAGGGTAACTTTGGTTCGCGCGATGGGGACAAGGCTGCAGCTATGCGTTATACCGAGGCGAGACTTTCAAAACTGGGTGCGTCCATGATGGATGATATGGACAAAGATACTGTTGATTGGCAGCCGAACTTTGATGGTACATTACAAGAACCATTGGTTTTGCCGACAAAATTTCCAAATTTCTTGGTAAATGGTGGCTCTGGTATTGCGGTTGGTATGGCAACAAATGTTCCAACCTATAACCTGGGCGAGGTTTGTAATGCCATCCTTGCAATCTTAGACAATCCATCCGTCACAGATGATGAATTGTTTACAATTGTTCCGGGACCTGATTTTCCGACGGGTGCGATTATTATGGGGCGTGCTGGCGCGTACAAAGCACATACAACAGGTCGTGGTTCAATAATTGTTCGTGCAAAAACACACATGGAAGAATTTCATGACCACCAGGCGATTGTTGTCACAGAATTACCGTATCAGGTAAACAAGGCACAATTGATAATCAAAATTGCCGAATTGATTAAGGATAAACGTATCGAGGGTATTTCTGAAATTCGTGACGAATCATCCAAAGAAGGTGTGCGTGTTGTTATTGAATTAAAGCGTGATGCAATTTATGACGTTGTGTTAAACCATCTGTTCCAATATACGGAAATGCAGACGAATTTCCCGGTTAACATGATGGCGTTGAACCGTGGTCGCCCGATGTTATTTAATATCCGTGGCGTTCTGGATGCGTTTATTGAATTCCGTACAGATGTTATCCGTCGTCGTACAATATTTGATTTGAATAAGGCACGTAATCGTGCTCACACATTGTTGGGATTGTCGGTCGCGGTTGGCAATTTGGACGAAGTTATTGAATTGATTAAAACCAGTGCCAATCCAGAAGAGGCACGCATGGCACTTACATCACGTGGATGGAAGGCATCTGATATTGAAAATTATATTCAGTTAATTGATGATCCGAACACCGAATACAAGGATGGCATGTTCTATATGTCCGAAGACCAAGCGCGTGCAATCTTGGAATTGCAACTGCACAGATTGACGGGACTGGAACGTGATAAATTGCACGATGATTTAGTTGGACTTGGTGCATTAATCAAAGACCTGTTGGATATCTTGGGCAGTCATGAAAGAATTATCCAAATTATTCGTGATGAAACAACATCTGTTCGTGATAACTGGGCGTCACCGCGTCGTACAGAAATATCTGATGCAGAAATTGATATTGATATCGAAGATTTGATTGCACGTGAAGATATGGTTATCACTGTATCAAATACCGGATATATCAAACGCGTATCATTGGATACGTATCGTGCACAAAAACGCGGGGGCAAGGGCCGCAATGCAATGACCACCAAAGACGATGACTATGTTGTACAGGTGTTTGTTGCAAACACGCATACGCCGTTGTTGTTCTTCTCTTCCAAGGGATTATGCTATAAATTAAAAACATATAAGTTGCCAGAGGCCGCCGCCGCATCCAAGGGACGCCCACTGGTGAATTTGTTGCCGTTGGAAAAAGACGAAACAATAACTGCAATCTTGCCGGTATCAGACGAAGACGTCGAACGTGTGAAAGCATCCGGTAAAGAACATTTCTTGATGTTCGCAACCGCATCTGGTACGGTGCGTCGCAATCGCATGTCTGATTTTGATTCAATTCGTGCAAACGGTAAAATCGCAATGAAATTGGATGACGGTGACAGCCTGATTTCAGTATTGCCATGCAGCGAAGACCAAGACGTATTCCTATCAACATATCGTGGTCGTTGTATCCGATTCCCGGTACCTGAAATCCGCATCTTTGCGGGACGCAATTCAACCGGTGTCCGCGGTATGAATCTGGCCGGCGATGATAAAATTATTGGTATGGCAATGCTAAATCACGGTGAATCTGATGCCAATATTCGTGCGGCATATATTAAACAAAGCCGCGCCCTGCGTCGTGCCGCGGGCGATGTCGAAGAAGAAGTATCAGACGACGAAATGGAAAATACATCAAACGTCACATTAACGGATGAACAAATGGCACAAATGGCCGCTGCCGAAGAATTCATTTTGACAGTATCTGAAAATGGATTTGGTAAACGTACATCTGCATACGAATATCGCACGACACATCGTGGCGGAAACGGGTTTGCAAACATAAAACTGGGTGGTAAAAACACCGCGGTGGCTGGTTCGTTCCCTGTTGCTGATGACCATGACATTATCATGGTTACAAACGGCGGTAAAATTATTAGAACCCCGGTCGCAGACGTTCGTATCGCAGGTCGTGCGACAGCTGGTGTAACATTGTTCCGCACCGCAGAAAATGAAAAGGTTGTATCCGCCATATCAATTATGGGAACGGATGCCGAAGATGCGGCTGTTGAATCAGATGTGGCTGAACAAATCGCAGAATCCGCAGAATAAAGAAACAAAGGGCCGAATATGGAAAACGAATACTTTGCATCTATTAACGAGGTATCACGTCGGCTTTCCATACCGGCCCATACCTTGCGTTATTGGGAAAAACAATTTCCTGTGGCGGTGCGTCCCACAACGGGGGCCGGTGGTCGTCGATATTATCGTGCAGAAACGATAGAACGTTTGACGATTATCAAAGAATTATTATACCGCCATGGTATGACAATTGCAGGTGTTAAAAAATTATTGCATGATGGTAAATTTCCAAAGTCATTGGATGCAATAAGTATCACTGGTGGGGCTGCACTTGCAGACACCGCACCCGATATTGTGACGCCAACATCGACGCATCCTGACAATCGCGCTGAAATTCGTGCTGCAATCAGTTTATTAATGGATGCCAAAAATTTATTAGCATAATGTTAGTCCCAGGGAAATAAATATGTCACGTAATATCAGAAAATTTATTGCGAATCTTGTCAGTGCGTTTTATAGCGATAAATTTGACCGCCGTCGTATCCGTGTAAATATTACCGCACCACTGGGCCATTGTATGCGTTTTGTTCGTGCACAACATCCGGATATCAAAGATTTAAAACTTAAAACATTTTACGGTGGTGGTGGCAAAGGGTTATTGATTGCGGTTAATGATATTGCGATATATAAATTTTCGTGTTTGCGAAATGGAAACTTTATTGCCAAACGCGAATATGATGTTGTGTCTTATTTCAAGGATAAAATCCCCGTATATAGTCCAGATGTTGTTTTATTAAAAGATGGTAAAAATTTGGTACGTAAATATGAATATATAAATGGAACGCTGCTATCAGACCTATCACAAGATATATTGGATAAAAATCGGGATTATCTGGCACACCAGATTGCAGAAATTTTATATGCAATGGGATGCGCCGACCCCGATGAATTAAAACAGTACAAGTCAAATCCAAATGACACGCCACAAATGTTTTATGGATGGAATCATGGCGACTTTATAAATAATGGTAATTTATTTGTTGATACATCAACGATGAAATTGACGGCGATTATTGATTGGGAAAATGCCAAGTTTAGTGATTTTTACCAGTATATGATGCGGTCCAAAGATCGGGCGATGGCTACGGCAATAATTCGCGAATATACAAATTTATGGAATGCACACAACGCAAACATACGATAGGGGCTCTTGAAAAAAATATTGGTTATTAATAATGAAAAAGCATACACAACCTGTTAGACATTTTTTCACAAATTTGATTTGTGGCCTGGTTCCAAACCGGGAAAAACGTAATCATTTACGTGTTATTTTAAATTCGGATATCGGTGCATATAAAAAGTTTATTCGTCAGGATTTAGGTGTAAAAAAATTAAAGATTCGTACGGCGGTCGGATTTCGTGCACGTAATTTGATTATAATTGCAAATGATGATTTTGTTTACAAATTTCCATTGCGCAATAATGCATCTGAATCTGTGGTGTCGCGTGAAAAGCGTGTTGTTGATGCATTTATTGATATTTCACCAATTTATATACCGCCTGTTGAAATATTGAAATATAAAGATATCTTGGTTCGGAAATATGAATATATCCCTGGTCGAAATATTGATCAAATTGGTGCGCATGATATTCGTGAAAATGCAGACGTGTGGGCCGCGCAGATTGCAAAATTCTTATATGTAATTGGCATGTCTGATCCAAAATCTATTCGTGATTTAATACCGGATAACGCCGATACACCGCACCAAGATTACGGTTGGTATCATGGTGATATTGAAAGTAATTTTATGATAAATCCAAGAACAAAAAATATAATCGCCATTATTGATTGGGAAGATTGCAGATATGGTGACTTTTCAAATATATGGAATTCTCGCAGACCTTGGCGCGCTGAATTTATGTCGCGTGTTCGTGACCAGTATTTGAAATTATGTGGGGGAAAATAATGATGTTGCCGTTATCTGTGCGTAAATTTTTTGGTAATCTGGTGGGCAGTTTTATCGCCAACGGTCAAACACGTCGCCGTGTGCGTGTGAACATCACGGCACCACTGGGGCGTTGTATGCGTTTTGTTCGACGCACGCATGGTCGCCGTGCCAGGATAGAAAAATTCTATGGTGCCGGTGGTAAAAGTTTGGTTTTGGGCGTAAATAAAAAATATGCGTATAAGTTTTCATGCATGCATAAGGCGAATGCTATCGCACGGCGTGAATATGATATTGTGAAATATTTTCGTGACATTTCACCGTTCTTTACCCCGGATGTTGAATTAGTGCAAAATGGCCGTGATATTATTCGGCGATATGATTATATTTCTGGTGGAACTGCACTGTCGCATTTACCAGTCGATGTTATAATAAAAAATGCGAATAAAATTGGAAAACAGATTGGTGCGTTTTTGTTTGAAGTGTCACGTCATGACCCCGATTGCTTGAAAAAATATAAACAGTACCCGGTTGATATTCCACGTCCATTTTATGGATGGAATCACGAAGATTGGAATAACCTGGAAAACTTTATAATTGACCCAAAAACGTTTAAGATAATGGCTGTAATAGATTGGGAAAATGCCAAGTTTGGAAATTTCTATTGGCGTCTGTATCGGCACCCCAATCCGGAAAAGCGTGCGATATTTGCGGTCGCGGAACGTGAATATATGCGGCTTTATAACGCAGAACATAAATCATAATTATAAACGGGTGCAACGCACCCGTTTTTTTGTTGATAAATATTTTTGACATGTCAAATCTTTGTAATAAAATAACCGTAATTTATATTGGGCATAATTATGAATATGAAAGAACAAATTTTTATAACGACTGCAATATTTATCGCGGCAATGTTTGGTGGCGTGGCGCACGCCCAAACACCGTTGATGCGTGTTAATCGTGAAATCGCACAAACGCGCAGTTCTATTGATTCGGTGCGTAATGCATACGCCGGTGCCATGGCGTACCAAATGCGTAAAAATTCAAATTATCGATATATTCGTAATAATGCATGCGATATTGACACATTGGAACGCGAAAATGAACGTCTGTTGGATTATGCGATTGAATTGATACACAGGGCACACCCCAGTGCATTTATATTGCGTACGCCTGTTGTATTTATCCAATATCGGAATTTATCTAGTGTTGCGTCGGTTGAACGCATGTACAATAATAACAAACGTAAAATACGCGAATATGGGCGTCGGGTCGCTGCATTCCGTCCAGAATACCAGATTATAAAAAACAGATGCGACAGCGCAATGCACGCACAAATAGATATGTATCAACTGCGCCTGGATTCATTACTGAACCGTAAACTGGAATTAATTCGATAAAATAAAAATACCAACCGGTGTTTTAAATTAATGTTATTTTACAGTTTTACATACACTAATTTACCGTTTTTTGCATAGCATACAGGCACGCCCGCTTTTTTTGCAGCAGTACGCGCCTTGCGAACACCACGGTCGGCAAGTTTTTGTATTTTTTCAGATAATTCTAAACGTTCTTTTGTCATTATTGTGTTTTCTTTATCTTATTATAGAGCTCAGTATCCAGTATTTCAAGTTTTTTAGTCCCTTTTCGGGCAACCAAATGAAATTTTGAATCGCCATTATAATATAAATCCCAATTTGGAATTATGTCTGACAATTCCCAAAAATTCTGCAAACTGCGATTATATCTGCGAATGACATCTGTTTTTGGAACGTTATGCCCACCCAGTTTTACACGCATTTGAATCCGGGCCAGATTTTGTTTAACAGAGTCTAAAAATACATAAATTAAAATAATGTTATATTTTTTCTGTTTGGCACGTTTTATGGCGTCTAAATGATATTTTCCAGAAATAGTTGATTCCAGTACAAATGAACGCCCCGCAGATATTGTCTCATTTATTTGGTTTAGTAATATTTTTCCTGCTTGTATTCCGACTTTGTCGTTCAATGCGGCGGCAATTTCGTCGGCGTTCAAAAAAAGTGTATCTTCATCAGTGACCAGTTCCCTGGCGAGTGTTGTTTTACCGCTACCATTTGGTCCAGCAACAAGATACATTGTTTTTCTCATGATTACATTATATCACAAAACGCCTTTTCTGTAAACTGGACTTTGTTCTTGTGTTACTGTGATGATATAAAACTCAAACAAAAAACGACCGTGTGGTCGTTATTTATTTTGGCAGTCCCAACGGGAATCGAACCCGTGTTGCCGGAATGAGAATCCGATGTCCTAACCGCTAGACGATGGGACCAAAACTTGGAAATAGATTTCCCTATTTCTTCTTTCCCTTTGTCATTCCTGCAGCTGGGACCCGCACAACTATGTTGTGTGGGCAAGCATAGGCAGGAACGATGGGACCAATATCGCAGAACATAATAACATTATTTTTTAATGTTGCAAACAAATAACTGATATAAAAATAATTTTATTATTGCAAAACGCGCAATTATATTTATAATTGCACAATGTTATTGGGGTGTCGTCTAATGGTAGGACAAGAGATTTTGGTTCTCTTTATCATGGTTCGAATCCGTGCGCCCCAACCAAGTTGTACTTTGCGGCAAATTCAATAACATTTTTAGCGGATTTGC
>JAMPEH010000039.1 GCA_023665245.1 Muribaculaceae bacterium | reverse complement strand
CAATATTGTAGCTTTGCTCACACTCTGAAAAATATGCCTTAATCAAATCCTTTTTATAATTTACAATAATGCTAAACTGCTCACATCTATATTCAATAAAATTTTGCATAATATGCTCAATAATCGGCATATCGCCCACAGGAATCAACGGCTTCGGCAAGATTTTTGTATATGGCTCAAGACGGGTTCCTTTTCCTCCCGCATTAATCACAACCGGTATATTTAACGGTTCCTGCTTTCCTAACCGGCTTTTTTCACCAATATAAATATCGGTAAGTTCTTTTTTATCATTTACGATTGGTATGGCAACAAAATTTTTCTGGTGATAAAGCTCCATTGCCCCTGCCATGGTTTCCGCATAAAGGGTCTTTTTATTTCCTGCATCCATAGCAAGGTCAGATAATGCCCCACCGGCAAGTAAAAATCTTCTGACATCGCCGTCAGTAAGGGATGCCTTAAGCTTCTTCCCCTCTACAAGAAATACGATTTTAGGCTTTACCATTTCTATGCACTTCATTGCATCCTTGATTGTAACAGATACATCTATGCAATAATCCATGTAATCCATACATCTACCTCACTGTTTTAACTGTACAATACATTCATCAACTATTTTAATAAGCTCCGTCATCGCATTTGCTAATTCGGCAAAATATCTTGCATTTCTCTCACATTGTTGAATTGCCGCTTCCTCACTATTACTTTTCTCATTATTATATTTCAACATATCAAGCTCCGATTTTGCTGTCCATTTGTATATACAATCGTATTCATCTGAACCTTTTATCATATTCACCGTATTTACAATATTTCTATTTATTTGTTTAAGCTCTTTAAAATTTCCTGTTCGGCTTTCAATTATTTTTTTTCCCTTTAAACAATCGGTCTTGCAATTTATTGACTGCTTTCTCATGTTCCTAAAATCCGTTTTCATTTTTTCCAAGGCATCAATGATAAGCTGATAATGACTGCCATCAAATAATCTTGGAAGAGAAAGCAAAATGTCAGATATATTATATTCCTGTGTACAATATCTTTCAATTGCAGCTTTGAGTGTCATTTGTTCACAATGATTCTTAAATGCACCACCTTCTGTAGCATCAATAAAATGAATATCCTTATGCATTAACGCAGCTTCCTCTATCCATCTTAAATAATTATAAAAAATCCAACTTGTGATTATATCATTTCCATAAATATCTTTAACATGCGTATATGCATTTTCCTCATGATTAATTTCCATTGCTTCTTCCCCTACATGCATACGATTTCCCGTGAAGGCAAGATCCTGTCCAATTAAAATGATTCTTTTTATCCCCCATGAAATCAGACATGCTATGGCTGCCGTTGCTACAGAACCACCCAAGCTTAACGTTTCTATTTCCGTCCCCATTTTGTCAAATAAATTATTCCAAATTATCGAATCCGATGAAAAGAAAAATAAATGATTCGAGTTTACATACTTCAGAACGTGAGTATTGGAATTCGTATGTACAAAAAAAGGCAATTCATCTATTCCTTTACATTCAAATTGCTCCACAGGCTTTCTCGGGTCAATAGATATTATTGCGTCAGGCTTTATTCCAAGCTCCATTACCTTAGAGACAGCCGCATCAACCACAAATATAAACGCTTTTCCTTTTGCATCTTTAAGCAACGCAACATTTTTTTCAAGAGATGGTCCGGCAGATACAACAATTGCAGGCAAATTTTCTGGAAACCTGCCCTTAAGTTCGGTTCCACAACGGCAACCTATAAGATATTTCATATTATGTAACACATTTATTACTTCATTCGTACCAAAATCAACCACAGCGTTTGCAACTGAATACAATTTTATATACTTATCAATACAATTTTGTTTGAATTTCTCATAATCTTCATTAAATAATTCTACATATTTTGGTGCTACTATTATCTTATTGAAATCCTTATTTCCCATATCAATCCAATTGTCAGCTGCTATGGAAAAAAGCTCCATGTTAATATTCTTTACTACAATGCATATCCGCTCCGATTTAATAAGATCTGATATATCAATATGTAAAACAACCTGTATAAAAATATCTAAGCTTGGCTCAAACACAATACATTTTGTATTCCCCTTCGTATGCTTCATATGTTCCCTAATATAATAACCATTTGACAAACCACACATCATCAATACTGCTTCATTCTGCATTTCAAAGGTTTCTTCCATGTACTTTAACGCTTCATTTCCGGGGTCATATTTTGAATTTAAATATACATCATTTCCATTATCATGATATACAACAATCTGACCTCCCTTGCGGGCATCCTCAATATGCACAAGATCAGACAGCTCATCTGCACAGACATCCTTTATCGCATTATAAATTATGGGATATTTATTTTTTAATTCCTGCATATTTTTTTCATATAATGTCATATATACTCTCCCTTAAAATCCCTGCTATTCTTTCACAGCCCTTTCCATCAACCAGACTCTGAAGCTTAAGAGATAATTCCCCCATATCACAAGCCACATATTGTTTTAATCCCTCTATTACACGATTCACGACATTGGTTATGTCTGTCCGGGCATCTCCCGCCCATATAACCATGCCTGCTTCTTCCATTCTCTCGCCCATACCAACCTGATCATCGGAAAAACCAAAGCATACAACAGGCACACCACAGGAAAACAACTCATAAACCGTGGAACCACCCGCCGATACACTGATTGTGCTTTCACGCATCCTGTCACACATATTTCTGATATTCTGATAAACTTTAAGCCGTTTATTTTCCCTTGCAAGTATATCCATTGCCTCTTTATCACAATTCATCTTGCCTAATATAGCACACACATCATATTGATCCAGTGCCGTTTCCTGCAAAATCTGCCTGCACAGCTTCATTGTGAAATGCAAGGGATCCGTTCCCCCAGTTGTCACTAAAATTTGTTTCTTCGCCGTTTGGTTCCCCTTTTGCAAAAATTCTTCCCTGAGAGGCACATACTGCAAGCCTGAATATGTGACCGTTTCCGTATTTGCATACAAATCCTCTATTATTTTTTCCTCTCCCCACTGTGAATAATGAAGTGCCATGTGTACAGAAAAGCGTTCTTTACACATATCATCCATATAGAAAAGCTTTGTTTTATTGTACAATTCATTGAAAAATTTGTGGGTAACCTGATAAGAATCTACAACCAGACAACGAATTTGGAATTTATCAATTGCATCAGCCACCTTCGGAATACTGGCATCCCAATCCTGCCAGTCGACATTTAACACATGATACATAAGATGATTTTCTTCTAAAAAATCCGTATTCTTTTCTTCCGCCAAAAGAAATATACAGTCTTCTCCCAGCAATTGGCACTGTTTTGCAATCGCTATACACCTCATCATGTGTCCCGTTGCTATTTGCTCATTTGCGTCCAAC
This sequence comes from Muribaculaceae bacterium, assembly GCA_023665245.1. The sequence goes on along the minus strand of JAMPEH010000039.1, from coordinate 13,692 downwards.
CGAAATCCTATCATACTTACACCACCATCTCTATGTGTCATTATACACTAACCAATTTGTAAACTCAAGATACCTTGCATAAATGTTTCATCTGCCAAGCTTCTACTTAAAATAATAAATTTTCCACAAAAAAAGTGTAAAACCTTAATAAAGACTTTACACCTTGTAACTGCTGGTTATATTACTACTATTCTTTGATTTCATCAATGTCAGTAAGATTGACACCTGATACATTTAACAATGCTTTTAATGTTAAATATTCTTTCTTCAACTTTGCATATGTTTCAACAGCATTTTCTTTTTTAGCTAATACCATATACTCTTGTATTTTTTTAAACTCATCAAGTGCTTGTTTTGTTACTTCAATACCACTCGGCATGTAATCACCCACTTTCTAAATGCAATGATTGACTTGTACTATGTTTATTATAGCAACCAATGCCAAAAGTGTAAAGCCTTCTTTATAGAGATTTTTTATGAAATTTAAAAACTCAATCAGAAAAGCTAAGACTTATTATATGAACAAATATGTCTTTCATCTACCAGCATTACCTCCTTATATTTTAGTAAAACATTCCCTGTTTTATAATTTGGGGTTTGTGGAACATTTGCTTTACCTTGAACATTATTTATGATATATTTCATAAAATTTACCCCACACTCATATGCATGAGGATACCCACCACCGAAACGGGGATTTATTTCTAAAAGATAATACCTATCATTATCCTTTAGAATATCCATGTCTATAGGTCCTTTAAGCTCCAAAACACTTGAAATTTCCTTCACTAATTCACAAATCTTGTCATCCTTTACCGCTTTTGATATCTCCGTTTCTCCGTCCCGCATGCGGAGCTTCTGCTTTACAAAAATTTCAACAATCTGACCGCTTATGAAATCGACATAAACATCCACGCCGTACTCTTCCGCCTCAATATATGGCTGTACAATCAAATTTTTTCTGCCCCTTTTAACAAGGTACTCAATAATATCCCTGTCGCAGGCCTGAAACATTCCAACACTGCCCGCTCCGGTTCGTTCTTTCACAATCACAGGCAAAGGAAGCCCTGCTATTAAATCCTGCTCCGCATCAAAGTCATATGTGTCAACACAGGAAATTCCCTGCTTCACAAGCTCCTTATATAAAGCATATTTATCCCTGCACATTCGTATTACGTCAGTATCGGATACCGCAACGAATATACCCATCGCCTCAAAACAAGCTCTTTTTTCAGCGATAAGCTCCAACTCATCCTCGTGAAGCGGAAGAATAACATTTATCGCTTCTTTCTCACATATCTCTTTTATTTTCGAAATATAATCAGAAGACTTCATTGCCGGAACAAGATAATGTATATCAGACATATATGCAGCAGGCACATAGGCACCACAATCAGTTGTGACAACTTTATCTGCCTCCGCTTTAAAATATTCTACGATCTTACACTTTGTTCCCACACTTAAAATCAGGATATTCATATTATGACTCCTCCGCAATATAACTCCAATCCAAGGCAGTTCCTTTCTTCAAATCCTTTTTTACCTTTTTGCCCAAAAGATACTCATAATGCTTTGTATGTATTCCGTAACCTGGTCTGATTGACTTCATATTATGCTCATTTAACACTTCACCTGCTTTAATATCCTCAACAATATAGAGTGACCTTGACCTTTTTTTACTGTCCTTTTGTCTGTCGGTCAAATTGTAGTTTACTGTTCCAATTGCTTTTTCAATGTTGCGGATATCCTCAACCATTTGACGAAACTCGTTCGGCTCCATCGAAAATTCAGCATCTGCACCTCCCTCTGCCCGGCACAAGGTAAAATGCTTTTCAATTACCTTTGCACCTAATGCAACTGCAGCTACAGGCACACAACTGCCCAAAGAATGGTCTGACAAGCCGACCTCACACCCAAATGTCTCCCTCATATTAACCATTGTCTTAAGATGAATGTCCTCATAAGGGGTAGGATATTCTGACACGCATTTTAATAAGGTAATCTGATGATTCCCGGCTTCCCTGCATGTATCAACTGCCAGCTCAATATCGCTTAATGTAGCCAGTCCTGTAGAAATAATAACAGGTTTCATTTCTTTCGCTGTTTTCTTAATCAGCGGAATATCATTTATTTCAAAGGATGCAATTTTATATGCAGGCATGTCAAACTGGTGCAAAAAATCTACCGCTGACAAATCAAACGGTGTGGAAAACATTGGAATTCCAATTTTCTTTGCATAATCAAACAGCTCTTTATGCCACTCCCAAGGCGTGTATGCAGTCTTATACAGTTCATATAAATTCATACCTTCCCATGGACTTTCCGGAGTGCATAAAAATTCATCGCCATAGCAGTCTACCGTTATGGTATCTGGTCTGTACGTTTGTATTTTTACCGCATCGGCACCCGCATCCTTTGCCCCGGAAATTATTTTTTTCGCACGTTCTATATCCTGCATATGGTTTGCTGACATTTCAGCAATGATAAACACATGTCCTTCACCCTCTGTTTTATAATCAGCCGATTTCATACTACCTATGACGCCCCTTTCCCAATTTTATTTATTAACTTATACTTTTCTTCCGCAAGAATCCAATCGTTTTCCGTATCAATATCCTGTGCAACTAGCGGAGACACCATAATTGGCATAATACGTTCCCTGATTTGCCCGTTGTTTGCACAAAAATTTTCAACATTGTAAACATAAAGCTGCCCCACATCATGATACCACTTTTCCAAGTCCTGTGAACGGGAATTAATATACTGCTCGTATCTGTATTTTATCATTCCATCTTCCGTGACAACATAACTTCGTTGTGGCGGATAAGAAAATTCAACTACTGTTACGATTTCGTTCGGTTTCTTATCTTTCATTAAGGTTTCCGCATCAATAATCAACTCCGATGTGATAAACGGTGCTGTTGGATATATACAAAATGCATATTCAAAATTTTTGCCCGCTTTCTTATACTCCCCCAAAACCTCCATAATAACATCACTTGTTGTTGCAAAGTCATTTGACGCTTCCTTGCTTCTGTAAAAAGGTACACTGGCTCCATATGACCTTGCAATATCTGCAATTTCCCCGCTGTCAGTAGAGACCATTACTTCATCAAATATATTACTCTTGATTGCTGCTTCTATCGAATATGCAATAATCGGCTTACCACAAAAATTTTTTATATTTTTTTTGGGTATACGCTTACTTCCTCCTCTTGCAGGAATAATGGCTATATTTTTACACATAACAATTTTTCTCCTTTTTTGCCCAGACATGATATTGTGAAACAGTATTTTCCATGTTATTTCTATAATGATTTACCTTTTCCAAATTAATAATTTCAAAGCCGTACTCCCGATATAACTTTCTAAGTGTTTCCTCGTCACAAAACCAGTAATTCATCCCTGGCAGGTATTCATCCAAAACAAAATAATCCTTCTCTATTTCTTTCCCCTTGCCATATAACGAATCTTCTTTTGTTCTGAAATCACTTAAAAAGCACCCCCCCTCCTTCAAAATACGGTTCATTTCCTGAAACAAAAGCTTTCTGTCTGCTTCATTGCCGTAAAACAGACTGCCCCATGCCACAACACAATCCAATAAGCCAGACTCAATTGGAAGACTTGTCCGCTCATTTTTAATGTATGTAACATTCTCATATTGAATCGCTTCCATTTTCTGTTTTGTCCGCTCAATACATACATCACTGTAATCTGCGACATATACGTCAAACTGCATATCTGCCATTACAAGTGCATTTCTTCCTGTTCCACATCCAAAATCGAGAATTTTCTTTCCTTTCCCTGTAGGAAAGTTATTATGCAGATACCTGACTACAAACTCACTGGGATATTTCATTTCATGTGTATTCTTATGCTCACTCCACAAACGCATTTCTTCTTTATCTTTGTTTATTATCATGTGCTATCTCTCCATAATGATTTTTTTATTTTATAATACATTGGCAATTATAATTATCTAAAACTCACATAATCAGCCTTCCTTTTTCATTCTCGGGTGCATTATATGCAAAGGCGTGTGCCCCATTGAATATCAAGCCATTCCAAATATGTTTTTGACAAACGAATTGACACAACCTATCATTTATTTTCTTTTACTAACCTTAACACCTGCTCAATGACATAATCCTGCTGCCAAACTGTCAAAAGCGGAAAAATAGGCAGGCTGATTGCTCTTTGATAAAATGCTTCGCCATTTTTACAACACACGTCTGCATAACCGTTTCTTTGATAATACGGGTGTTTATAAACAGGAATGTAATGCACATTTACTCCTATGCCGCTCGTTCTCAAGCTGTCAAATATCTTCTTCCTGCAATCTGCCTTAACCTGAATCATATATAAATGCCATCCGCTTTCACAGCCATTTAATTGCTTCGGTATTTTTATTTCATCAACATCTTTAAATGCCTCATGATACCGATTGGCGATTGCCTTGCGTTTCTCAAGAAATCCATCCAGCTTGTCCATCTGGCTAAGCCCCAAAGCACAGGAGATATCCGTTATCCGGTAATTATATCCAAGCTCTAATTGCTGATAATACCAGTCTCCCTGCTGCTCCGTCATCATAGTTTCGTCCCTTGTGATACCATGACTTCTAAATAATATAAGCCGCTTATATAACTCCTCATTATTTGTAACAACCATCCCACCCTCTCCTGTGGTAATTGGCTTGACAGGATGAAAGCTGAAGCAGGTCATATCTGCCATGCTGCCTACCTTCCGCCCTTTATAGGATGCTCCAAGTGCATGTGCGGCATCTTCTATTACCAACAAATTGTGTTTTCCTGCAATATCCATAATTGCATCCATATCACAGGGCTGACCTGTGTAATGTACAGGAATAATTGCTTTCGTGCGTCCTGTTATTGCTTTTTCAATTTCTGCCGGTGAAATATTATATGTACACTCGTCTATGTCGGCAAATACAGGGGTGCCCCCACAATAGAGGACGCAGTTAGAGGAAGCTGCAAAGGTAATGGGCGATGTAATGACTTCATCCCCCTCCTTTATTCCTGCTGCAAGACAGGCAATGTGAAGTGCTGCCGTGCCACTGTTTACTGCCACTGCATATTTTGCTCCCACATAATCTGCAACACGTTTTTCAAATTCTCCAACCTTAGGTCCTGTTGTAAGATAATCGGAGCGAAGTACCTCAACAACCGCCTGTATATCATTTTCATCTATTGATTGTCTTCCATATGGGATATACATAATTTTGTCACCTCCCACAATATGATAACCGCTCTGATTTTATTGGCATTTTTCCAACAAAAACCACGTTGAATCATCCATTGGGAACATATTGTCCCTGTGATATTTAAATCCATAATCAACAAGCCTCAGATTAGTAAATTTATCCATCATTTCCCCTGCAAAATCTCTCTTGAATAATTTATTTTTTTCACCCCTGTACTCTATAGCAACTGGTGTCGGATTATAATATTCCGAAATTAAAATGTATCTATTCGTGGCTTCATAAAGCTTTTCATATACTGTATCGAGTTTATCAGGATTGATATGAATCAATACTCCTCTGATTAATGATATATCATATTGTTCTTTGATATCACATTCCAAGATTGAACTTTGATATACCTTAACCTTATCCTTTAAGCTCTCCTTTAAAATATCTACAGCTTTTTTATTTATTTCAATCGCCGCAAGATTCATTTCTGGTCTTAATATATTAATTGCCCTGAGATTCAACCCAATATTTGAGCCAAACTCTATCACACTGTTTACTTCCTTGGCTGACATATTTTTACCAAATATCTCAGAAAAAAATGCAATATTTGATGCGACAATGGAATATGCATTATTTCTATCAATATATGCATTTCCAAAATCTCCCGCCCAAAACTGTTCCTGTTCTGTTTTATACATTTCATTTCCTCCTAATCCTTTTTCAATCCTGCCAGTCTGCTCCTTAAATCCTCTACCCCCAACCAGCTTGTATTGTTTACCGAGCTATACTCAAATTCGGGTTCTACCTGTTTCCCGCCCTGAATAACTTTCTTGTTCCACCACTCAAAATGCGGATATATAATATAATGCTTTTCATATTCATATGTAGTCATCGAATCCTCACGTGTAATCATTACCTCGTGAAGCTTCTCGCCCTCACGTATCCCAACCTCAGGCATTTCGCAGTCAGGCAACATGGCACGGGCAAGATCTGTTATCTTAAAAGATGGTATTTTTGATATAAAGGTTTCCCCTCCTTTTGCTTCAGCAAGTGCTTTAATAACAAGCTCAACTCCCTGCTCCAAATCAATCCAAAATCTTGTCATACGATAATCTGTAATTGGGAGCGACTTTCCTCCATTGTCAATTATATTTTGGAAAAAAGGGATAACAGAGCCACGACTGCCTGCCACATTTCCATACCTGACAACAGAAAAATTCAAATCCCGGTTACCAACATACGCATTTGCCGCAACAAACAGCTTGTCTGACACAAGCTTTGTACCGCCATAAAGATTGATAGGGTTTACTGCCTTATCTGTAGAAAGTGCCACAACACGCTTTACCGACGGTGTATCCAAAACAGCATCAATAACATTCATCGCCCCGTTTATGTTTGTTTTTATTGCCTCTATCGGATTATATTCACATGCCGGCACCTGCTTCATGGCTGCTGCATGTATCACATAGTCCACATCACTGCATGCCCTGCCCAGACGTTCCTTATCCCTGACATCACCAATAAAAAAACGAAGCTCTTTCTCATGTTCCCTATACTTGTTTGCCATTACAAATTGTTTATATTCATCTCTAGAATATATAATTACTTTTTTAGGCATATAATGTTTAAAAATATAACTGACAAAATGATTACCAAATGACCCCGTTCCTCCAGTTATTAATATTGATTTATTATTCAGCATACTCTTTCTCCTTCCATTTTTAATATAATCATCTATAAAAAAATATTGTATATAATCAATTTTACTTAATCTATGTTACGAATGCCTTCATCCACCAACTCGATTAATTCAGGAAGTATCTTTAAAATTCCATCATAATATTTCCTGCTTTTTTCATACATTCTGATAGCCTCTTTTATATCATCCTTTTCCTCTTGATACATATCAGACATCATTTCTGCCTCCAGCCCTGCCACATATTTTTTTATGTACGCAGTCTCATCTGAATCTTCAATAAGCTCATCTGTTCTTTTTATACTTTCATTTATACGTTTTAACTCATCAATATTAATTTTCCGTGAGCGTAAAATTTCCTCACCATTTAAACAATCATCCCTGCAAGTCAAAAGCTGCCTTTGCATATTTATAAAATCACTTTGCATATGAGAAAATGCATCCACTACCAATTGTTTATCTTTACCTTCAAATAATCTTGGTACGGACAACAAAATGTCTGAAATATTACTATAATTTTTTGTACAATATTTATCTATCGCTTCCCTGAATGTCATTTGCTTAACATATTTCTTTTTTGCACCACCCTCGGTTGCATCAATAAATTCAATATCCTTATAGTTAAATGCAATATTTTCTATCCATTTTAGGTAAATATAATAGTCTTTTCGGATTGGAGCATCTTCTTCATTAATATCCTTTACAGTTGTATACTTACTGTCATTTGTATTGATTTCAACTTCAGTTTCTCCTGCATGCATGCGGTTCCCTGTAAATGCCAAATCCTGACCAATTAAAATGATTTTTTTAAAGCCCCATATAATTAAATTAGCTATCGCCGCAGTTGCAACCGAACCGCCTAAAGGCATATTTAAGATTTTACTTCCAACTTCTCTAAACAATCTGCTCCAAAGGATGGAATCTGACGAGAAAAAAAATAAATTTTTGGATTTAACATATTCCAAAATTTCTGTTTTTGCATACATCTCCACAAAAAGTGGTATCGTTTCTACATCCTTGACCATAAAATTATCGACTGACTTATTTGGATCAATCGTTATCATCGCATCCGGATTTATTCCTTGTGCCACTACATTTTTTACAGCCGAATCAGTCGCAAAAATAAATGCTTTCCCCTTTATCTCTTTTAGCAATTCAATATTTTTTTCAAGAGACGGGCCCGAGGAAACAACAACAGCAGGCATATCCTCGGGAAAAAGATCCTGAAGCTCAGCACCACTGCGACATCCCGGAAAAAACACCATATTTTTTATTCCGTTTTTTACAAACTGTTTTCCATCTATTACTTCAGTATTTTTAAATGCATAAAATTTTTCGTATATTTCTTGTATTTTTTTTAAAAACATTTCATTGCTGTCATAAAATATCTCATCATATTTAGGCGTACACACTATCTTATTATAATCCACATTATAAATTTGAAGCCACTTGTCCATTATATAAAACAAATTTTCATCATTGATTCCCTCTACCACGATATATATTCTATCTGATGATAATAAATTTTTTATATCAATATGCTTGATAACCTCTATGAAAATTTCTTTACTTGGCTCATATATGATACATTTTGTGTTTTCTTTCGCATTTTTTATATACGCATCAGCATAATATCCATTTGACAGACCAAACATAATAAGAATAGACTCATCAGGCATGTCAAAATATTCTGCCATATATCTGTTTGCCTCATTATAAGGGTTATATTGCGAATTAAGATAAATATTTTTGTTATGGTCATGGTATACTACCACATCCCCCTCTTTACGTGTCGCTTCAATATGTACATTAGCTGGTAATTCCATTCCTTCTTCACTGCATATTGCATCGTAAAGGATTCGATATTCATTTTTTAGTATTTTTAAATTATCTTCGTACACCATAAAAATTCCTCACGCAAATTCTAATTTTTACAAACTGCATCCCATATCTTTTTTCCGACACCTGCTATGTTATTGGTTTCTTGGACATTGAATTTTAAAACACCATCATAAAAACCTTGTATGCTTTTTAATACAGATATCTCTTTCGCTCCTATCATATAATTTGTGTAGCTTACCGGCTTTCCCAGTATTTCACATCTATGCCCTCCCCAACAGGGATCCCCATAGTAACCATCACAAAGTATACATCCTCTTTCAACATCCGCCATTTTATCATAGACCATCCAAGGCTTCTCCCCATATTTATCCAGCAGCTGCTGAATAGCCAAAACAGATAATGGTCTACCTTCAGCATCAGTCGGAGTATTCGGATATGTCATCCACAATAAACACACTTCTGCTCCATTGGTCTGAATAAAATCAAAAATTGTTTCCAAATCCTTTATTGTTTGTTCAGCATAATTGATAAATGACGCAACACTTGTAACACATAGAATTATCTTTTTCGTTGTTCCATCCTTTTTTAATAACCTATTTCTCCAATCTGGCGGAAGATTTTTTAAAATATTGTTTCTTTTTTTTTCATAATTTAAAGCTTTTACATCAGATAAAGGTGTTCCTGTCCCTGATATTTTCTGTTCCCATATACATCTTGTATCTTCTCCTGCAAATTCACTAAGACAATTTACATATGCTTCTTTCATTTCTTCCGATTGTACAAAAATCTTATCTGCATGTATAAGCCCTGGTACTGTGCAAAAAAACTCCATTGTTTTTTTTTCACATACATTTTGACCATATTTATCACTTAATTCAAAAAAAGGTACATAAACAAGCTTATCTGTATACTCTCTTAAGCTTTTAGAATAAAAAAATGGTTCCACACTTAACGTATAGTTATATTCATCATAAGGAATCTGAATAAATATGGTATCCGGACGCCTTTTTTCAAAATCATAGTCCTTATATCCTGTTATAACCACATCATCGGGAAATTCATTCCCCTCATAATGAAAAACACCTAATTCACCCAAAGCAGTTTTTTCATAGTACGGAACAGGTAAAACATATGTATCATATGCATCATCCATACAGGCACATTCCCATATACTTTTCATGGCATCCCAATACTTTGCCCTAAAAGGTAAAAAAACCACTTCCTTTCTTTCTAACAGCGTATCTGTCATTTCTTTCTTTACCTTTTGAAACGTATATTTAAGCATTTCACCAACAGCTTCCCGTGCTGCCGAAGCTTGCGTCAATGCCTCATAAATTTCATATACAGATTCGCAGTATTCTTCCAACACCCGCACAGACACATGCTTCTCTCCGTAAACGCTCTCTATCATTTCTCCTATATTTATCGCACTGCTTTGACATGCTTCCAATATAGAAAAACATTCCGCATACTCCTCTGTATTTAACATTCCTAATATAATACTATACGCTTTGTCAAGTACACCAAAAAAATGATGTACATTTGACTTTACATCGTTTCCCCTTAATTCATTCTTCCTCTTTAAGTCTGATACATCAAACACGTAACGATATGAGTGTTCCCCCAATGCCCGTTCAAATTTATCCATCTGGTCTAAAAAGAATGGATAATCATGCATTGCTCCACTTTTTTTCGTTTCCATATAATTACCATATGTACAAGTGAGCACATTCTGATAATTTATAGGTATAGGCAACATACTTGTCTCAAATGGATATAGCATACGATTACAATAATCCTCTATTTTATATCTGCCTCTTGTACTTTGATACCAACAAAGTACATGAATGAGATAAGATGCATCCTCCTTACCAAATAACGAAAAAATTTTTTCCGTTATCATGTATAGCTGCTTCTTTATATTAGTTTCATATTCAAATTTTACATCACACAAAGCTTCAATATCTGAAAGAACATTTTTTATTTCCTCTGTACATTTATTTTCTTCAGAAACAACATCGGTGACAGCACGGAGCAATGACACAAGCTCCGCCCTTTTTCCTTCTGTTTCTTCATCCGGTGCCATATAATCCAACGGAAATATATCAATCCCCATTGCATATGGACATTCATGATACCTATCCAAAAAGCCTCTATCTAATACAATCCTATCTTCATTAACAACCCGTAAAAAAAGATTATCATAATCGTCATCTTTATCATAATTCAAAAGCAGGTATCCCTCTGGCATCTCCTTTTCGGCAATTTGGACAAATCTATCATAATCCTCTCTAGACATACATATATCAACATCATCATCCCACGGTATAAACCCGCCATGCCGAACAGCACCTAAAAGTATTCCTGAATCCATATACCATTTTATATTATGTGATTTACATACCTTGTCTATTTCATTTAACACTTCCAATTGTGCTGCCCATGCTCTTTTTATAAGTCCAGATACATAAAATCCTTCTTTTACTTCATCCTGAAAATAATCATATGGAAAATCCATCAAGTATTCTCCTTTACAGTAGATTTAATTTGCACAATCGTTTCATCTAATATATTTATAATTTCTGGTATTTCATTTACTATCTTTTCATAATATTCCGATGATTTATGATACAATCGAATTGCCTCATCAATTTCATTATCTGCCTCAATATAAAAATCATCAGCCATATCAGCTTCTGCTTGTGCTATAAATTTATTAATAAACCCTGCTTCTTCAGAATTTATAAATGTATCCTCCACATTTGCCATAAAGTCATTAATTGCTCTAAGTCTCTTTGTATCATAGTTTCCTTCACTCAGCATTCTAGCTGCCTCAATGCAATATTCAATCACTTTACTAAAATCATTTTCAAATTTTTCGATGTTATCTCTCATACGCTCCAATTCAAAAGCAACCATTTCGTACTTATCTCCTTCGAATAACCTTGGAACGCTGTCTATAATTCCTTTTATATCATAATCCTTTATGCAATATTTATTAATAGCCGATTGAAACGACATAACAGACGTATTCTGTTTTTTGACACCACCTTCCGTCGCATCTATTATTTCTATATGTCTGTTTTTTAAGGCAAAATCTTCTATCCATCTGAGATACATTAATAAATCATACCTTACCGGTATCATATTTCCATCTATATCTTCCAGATACTTACATTTTGCTATTTCAGCATCGGGTACATTTTGGATATTTCCAGCATGCTCCTTATTCCCAGTAAGTGCTAAATCCTGTCCTATAAGAATTATTTTTTTAAATCCCCACCTTGCAAGACAGCCGATTGCTATTGTTGCCACAGAACCCCCTGCATCAATGCCTTTTAAAGTGCTTCCTGCATTCAAAAAAAGCTTTCCCCACATACTATCAGTATTTGTAAGAAAAATCAAATCCTTCGGTTTTAAATACTCCAATACCTTTGTATTGAAATCCTTATCTGCTAAAAATGGAATGTCCGCTAATTCTTCTTTATGAAACAATTCTACCGGTTTTTCAAAATCAACCCCAATGACCATATCAGGCTTAATTCCCATTGAACTAAGTAAATTAAAGGCTCTGTCAGTGCACATTATAAATGCCCTGTTTTTTACATTCTTAAGAAGATGAACATTTTTAACCAATGATGGTCCTGCCGAGACTAGAACAGCCGGCATATCTGCAGGAAATCTTCCAATAAAATCACCCATACTTCTGCATCCCTTAAGAAATCTCATATTATATATCGTATTACGGCAGCCTTTTGCCCCATTACCAATGATCGTATTGTTCTCTACCTGCCGTTTATCATATTGTTCATTTAACGCATCAACCATAGCCTTAAGCTTTTCTGCATATAATTGTCCGTACCTTGGTAACGTTATATGTTGATTTGTATTCATATTATAGGATTTTATTAACTCATACATTTTGGTCTCGAGCCTTTTTTCATTTATCCCATAGATGATAAGTAGCAATCTGTTATTAGATAATATGTCTGTTATATCAATATTTTGCATAACCTCTACAAAAATTGCAATATCCGGCTCTACAACGATACAAGTGTTATGCTTATTATTTTCTCTTAAAAATTCTCTCGCAAATACTCCATTTGATAATCCAAACATAACAAGTACAGCTTCATCTGGAAGTCGAATCTCATCCTGCATATATTTCTGGGCCTCTGCTGAAGGATTATATCTCGAATTTAAATATATACCATGTGATTTTATTATCTGTTCTCCGTTTTTCGCCGTTTCAACCGATACATCCTCACTATTTGTTATTACATTATTTTGCAAATACTCATATAATTCCTCATTATATATTTTAAGCTCCTCTATGTTTCTCTCATATATATTCATTTAATTACTCCTAAATATTTGCTGATTAAAGCAACTACTTTAATAATGGAAAAAACTCATAATTTATAATATCCGCAATAAGTGTTCCATCCCCCTGCTCCATCGCTTCAAGAAGCGGTTTCAGAGCATGATCAATCAATTCCTGCCTTGATTCTTCGTCAGGCATATCCGATGCAACCTCTGCAATAGCAGGAAGCACATTACTAATTTCTGCCATGCCATCCATAGTATCGCCCTTATATAATACATCCGCTATTTGTTCCAAATTGCTTTTCAAATTTTCCAATTTATCTTTATCCATTTTTATACCACGTTACAGGCACTATATCAAAGCCCGTTCACTTTTCCTTTCCATATTTGTATAAATCCCAAAACACTATAAACATATCATATCAAATAATTAAATCAAACACAAGAACAAAGGAAACAAAGTTCCCTATTAAAGAAACAAAATAAGCCGGTTCACATGAAACCGACTTACCTTGTCAATAATTAGATTACTGAAGTAATGAAAGTACAGCCTGAGTAGACTGATTAGCCTGTGCAAGCATTGACTGTGCAGCCTGCTGAAGAATGTTATTCTTAGTGT
>JAMPEH010000399.1 GCA_023665245.1 Muribaculaceae bacterium | reverse complement strand
AGGCGGTGCACACCGCCCGGTCGGTGGCCACCCGGTCGGGCCGGTCGGTCCGCCGGGAGACGGCCTGCTTTTCACAGGCCGCGATACAGGCCCCGCAGCCGGTGCAGCGGTCGGCTAAGTACATCAGCTGGGGAACGCCGGACTGGGACTCCGGGTTGGCGCACCAGGCGCAGTGCAGGGGGCAGCCCTTCACGAACACGTTGGTGCGGATGCCCGGGCCGTCGTGGATGCAGTAGTGCTGGATGTTGAACACCGTGCCGGTCACGGCGCGCAGCTGTTCCGTCATGGGTGGTCCCTCCCGTTTTCCCGCCGCAGGCGCGGCTGTTTTGCTGTTATTATATCGGAGATCGGAGGGATAGTTCAAGTGATTTCCGGCCAATGGGGAATGTTTGGGCAAATATGCCGCAACCGGCGGCAAAAAATGGCCGCGGCGCACAGCACGCCCCCTGGGGGCGGGGACAGGCAGGAATGATGAAAATCCAAAATTTTCCTGCAATAGAGCCGGATCGGGGAGCTGACCCGCTTTTTCCCCGGAAATCTTAACTTTTGGCAGAGTTTGCCGATATCATGATAGAGGACACTCCTGGAGGGAGTCCCAATCAGAGGCCGGGGTCCGGCCTGCTGATAGAGATCATGATTTGAGGAGGAAACGACTATGAAATGTCCATCTTGCGGTGCGGAGGTCCAGGCAGGCCAGGCCTACTGTCCGGCCTGCGGGGCGAAGCTGGCGGCGGACCAGGGCTGGGGAAATCCCCAGGCGCCGGTGGGGCCGGCGGCAGACCGGGATATCACCAAGTCGGAGTTCTGCAAGAACTACGCCCCGGACAGGCTGCGCAAAAATATCGTGGGCAGCGCCATCGTCTGCTACATTTCCGCGGGGCTCACCGCCGTCCTGGGCGTCCTGTTCAGCCCGATGATGCTGGTTGACGCGGTCATCGTGCTGCTGCTGGGGCTGGGCATCCACCTGAAGCAGAGCCGGGCGTGCTCCGTGATCCTGCTGGTCTACGGCCTGTTCAGCTGTCTGATGATGCTGATCCAGACCGGGCGGCTGGGCAGCTGGCTCATCATCCTGGCGGGTGTGTACGCGGTGATCTACACCTTCAAGCTGCAAAAGGAATACAAGGCCTTCCGCGGGGAGTGATCCCGGACGGCAGAACCCATGACAAAAAGTGGTAAATTGTAAATGATATAAAAGAAAATTGACACTTTCTCTAATGTTTGGTACAATAAATCCGTTAGGAGGCGGGAAACAGGGACAGCCAGAGAGGAGGCTGAACATGAACAGAAGGGTCAATCGGATCACAGCCATCTACACGTGGATCGACAGCGAGACGGCGGCGGAGCACGGCGGGAGCATCCGGATACAGGAGCGTAAGCTGACCCAGTATGCCCAGAAGCACGGCCTCGACAATATCCGGGTCTTTTCTGACTGCGGGTCCGAAGAGCGCAGCGTGAACCGGCCGGCCTTCCGGGAGCTCCTGGCGGCCATCAAGAGCGGCCAGGTGGCCGCGCTGGTGGTGTCGAGCCTGGACCGCCTGTGTCAGGACTACATGGAGCACGGGCACATTTTGGAGGGCCTGCTGGCCCAGAACGGGGTTATTCTGCACTCCCTGCGGGAGGGCATCGTGCCGGAGAGCGGGGGAGGGTCGTTCCAGCGGGACCTCTTCCCCGGCGGAGAGAACGGCGGCCGCACCAGCTGAGGAGCCGTCCCCCGGCGTTTATCATGACCGTCACAAGGGAAAAAGGGCCCGCGCCGCCAGAGCCTGGCGGCGCGGGCCTTTGCGGTCCCTCCCGGGAACATCCCGGAGATCGGGACGGTTTGAAGACTACGGTGCGGAGAGGCCCCGGTCACGGGGAGAAGAACAGCCGGGCCGCGTTGCTCCAGAGGATGCGTTCCTTGTCCCCCTGGTCCAGGCCGGGGTGCTCCGCGATGAAGTCGATGAAATGCTGGTAGGTGTCCCGGGTCATGGCGGAGGGCATATCGCTGCCCCACAGCAGGCGGTCCGCCCCCACGATGTCCACCGCGTCCCGGACGTACCCCCGGGCGGTGGGGTAGGGGTACTCCTCCGGCCTGGAGTTGAGGCACAGCGCCGCCAGGTCGAACCACACGTTGGGCAGGGCCAGCTTGTCCAGAGAGCGGCGGAGCAGCTCTCCGTCCCCCAGCTGGGGGGAGAGCAGGTGGCAGACCACGAATCTCATCCCGGGGTAGCGGGCGATGGCCCGGCTGAGGGCGTCCACCTGCCAGCTGACGCTGCGGGGCTTGCCGATGTCGATGACGAAGATCAGGTCCCGGTCCGCCGCGTGGCGGTAGCACTGGTGCATGACCTCCCCGTCCAGGTCCACCGGCGGGTGGTTGGCCATCAGGCCGGAGCCGCTGCTCACCTCGAACTTGACGATCTTGAAGCCCAGCTCATCGAAGAGGTGGGTTTTGATCTGGTCCGCCTGGGCGGAGAAGGGGTCGTAGGACGCTGCCCCCGCGAAGCGGTCCGGGTATTTCCGCACCGCTTCGTAGGTATAGAGGTTCTGGAAGCCGAAGTAGTTCCCCTGGAGGAGCACCGCCTTCTCCACGCCGTGGGCGTCCATCACCCGCAGCAGGGCCTCCGGAGCAGCGTCATATTCGCCGAACTCCGGCGGGAGGATCTGGAAGGAATTCCCCGTGGCGTAGACGGCCCGTCCGCCGCCGCAGGGGCGCAGCTCCCCCTGGGAGCCGGTGCCGGCGATGCATTGGACCACGTGGGCGTGGGCGTCGATGAGCTTCATGATGGGCTCCTTTCTCCCGCGCAGGCGGGCGGTGGTGGGGCGGCTGCAACGGGACCGCCCGGTGGGACCAGTCTATCACAATTTCTCCGATTTGAAAAGGCGTGGGGGCGGGGGGGGCGAAATTTTTTCCCTGGGGGGCTGGGGGATGTCCCCCCGCCGGCGGAGTTCCCGCTTGCGTTCTCCCGGTTTTCCTGATATGATGGACAGAAACGGCGGGCTCTCCGGCGTCCGGGGCGGCGGCCGATCTTGGTCTAGGCAAGGTGGTCTCATGGTTTTCAGCAGCATTTTGTTCCTGTTCTTTTTTCTGCCGGCGCTGCTTGTGATCTACTTTTGTGTGCCGGCCCGGTTCCGGGGCGCGCGCAACGGGGTCCTGCTGGCGTTCAGCCTGCTGTTCTATGCCTGCGGCGGGGCCGACTATCTGCCCATCCTGCTCTCCTCCATCGCCGTCAACTACCTGTGCGGCCTGCT
>JAMPEH010000398.1 GCA_023665245.1 Muribaculaceae bacterium | reverse complement strand
GGCGCTGCCGCTCCTGTTCCTTCAATTGTTCCAGCACCTCCGGCGGGATGCGTTCGATCTGCCGCTGCATCCGTTTCAGCTTGTATTGCAGCTCGAAAACACTGTCCCGCAGCTCGTTCACTTCCCGCCACGCCTCCGCAGCTTCCTGCCGCGCGTCCGTCTTTTCCTGCTCGGCCCGGTCCCGCGCGCGTTCCAGCCCCCGGATATACTTGTCGGCAGCGGTAAGCTGGTTTTTCACCTGTGCCATTTCTGGCGCGTAGCGGCCCAGCAGGGCGATGGCTTCTTCCTTGCGCCTGCCGTTGCCCACAAGCCCGATGGACTGGATCGCCGCGCAAATCTTGTCGTAATGCTTGAACAGCTCGTCCGCCTGCTTAAAGAGATAGCTTGGGATGTGCTGGCGTTGGGTCACCTTTTTCGGCGTGCCGCGCACCAGATCAGGATACCGTTCGGCCATGTATGCGTGAAAATCGTCCTGCAGTTTTGCCATGCCCTTTGGCCCGCCCATGACCGTCTTGCTGGACAGGCGGTTTTGTGCCGTGATTGGGACAAAAGAAAAGTGCAGATGGGAAGTTGCCTCGTCCAAATGCACTACTGCCGAAATCATATTCTCTTTTCCGTACCGCTGTTCGCAAAAGGCGTATGCGTAGTTGAAGAACGCGATCTGTTCCGCGTCGCTCTTGCCGCGAATCCACTCCGGCGAGGCCGTGATAAGCCCGTCCTGCATAACTACGCTGTCCTTGCGGCGCTTGGCCCCTGCCGTCTGGATGCACTCTAAAATCGCCTCGCGGTAGCTGCCCTGCGGCTGGACAAGGTGGTAGTTGAGATGGGTACGCGCGGGGTCAATGTCGGGATTGGAAAGATATTTTTCCTTTTGCCTCTCATGGTGCGCCTGCAGGCGGGACACCGCCCCCAGCTTGTGCTTTTCGATTCGGATAATGGCGTGATGTGCCATCCCTTAAAGCCTCCTTTCCCGCCCGGCAAGGGGTCAAGAGGTCAAGAAGTCAATAAGTATAGTGACTCTATGCGGCGGGTGACTTTTTGACCACTTGCCGATGCGTTTGCCCTGTTTCTTTCTGCCTGTGCCTGCCGGAAAGCGCCTTTGTACACTGCAAGCCGCATCCTCTTTTCAGCCCCTCCTTTCTCTGCCGTACCGCTCCCCCGAAACGTGCGCGGCAGAGGGAACACTGCTTGCAGTGTAACCCACTACACCTTGCAGGCAAGGTGCGTGGGCCAGCCGTTCCCGCTGGACACCCTTTTTGCTCTGGCCGATACCGCCCGCGCCCGCCGTCAGTCCCTGCCTGACTGCCGCCTCTGCACCGTTCCTTTGAAGTGGCGCGGAAATTCAAGAGGTCGAAAAGTCCAGAGTCACGATACTTATTGACTTCTTGACCTCTTGGCTTCTTGCGGCGTCACTAAGGCGGCAGGCTCCAGAGCCAGACGCTGCCCTTTTTGATTGAACGGACGCCCAGCGCGGCCTTTGCTCTTTTGACCGTGCCCCAGCCGATGCCAGCCGCCTTTGCCTGTTCCTCAATGGCTGTCTGCGGTACAGAGCCGTTTGCCAGCGCGCTTTGCAGCAGGGCGGCCGCCTGCTCGGTCTGGATGCTTGGCCGTCCGATACAGGGCGCATAGCAGTTCAAAACTTCATCCGCTGTTTTGTCCGTTTCGGAGATCCATTCCACAGTATCTCCGACTGAAAACAAAAGAGCCTTGCCGGTGGGGGCAAGGTTGCTTTTCTGCACGACCATGACGCGCTCGTCCGGGCGCTCCTTTCCGGTGCGGGCGATGAGCAGGGCACTGCGTACCGCGCCCACAACGTCTATGCTGCCGGTGGTGCGGTAGATGGCCTTTGTTCCCGCCATCTTGTTCAGATGGGCCACCACAAGGACAGCACAGTCGGTTTCCCGCGCGGCGTCGATCAAGGGGTTGAATTGTGCGCGGACGTCGTTTGCCATGTTGAGGGAGGCATTCTGGCCGATATACGATGAGAGCGGGTCAAGCACCAGCAGCCGCGCGTTTGTCTGCCGGATGGCCTGTGTGATGCGCTCATCCCCAAAGGTGAGCCGCCGTTCCTTTTCGCTGATGAAGAAAAGGCGCTGGCGGTCGCCGCCTGCCCGGAGAAAGCGCGGCACGACCGTATCCTCGGCGTCGTCCTCGGTGGTCTGGTAGATGACGTTGACGGGCGGCTGGCCGCGCGGCTGAAAGGGTAGGGGCTGGCCGCTGGTGAGCAGGGCGCAGAGGGCAAGGACAAAGCTGCTTTTGCCGTCTCCGGGGTCACCCTGCAGCAGCGTGATCTTGCCGCTGGGGATGTAGGGATACCAGAGCCACTGCACCTCTTTCACCTCGATTTCGTTGGCGCTGATGAGTTGTAACGGTTTCATTCTTCTGTACCACCTTCTTTCTTGAATTGGGTTTTGGGTAAAAGAAAAGGCAGCTATCCAAAAAGGATAACTGCCTGATAAACTGGAATTTTTATGTAACTAACAAAATGAATAAATGCAATCTTCTTGCCCTACAGTATAGGTACACTTGATTATTTCTGCTGGCTTCATTTGTTCTATATAAGTAAGAGTTCTAAATGCCATACCATGACCTACAAATATGACTTTATCGTAATCGGCATACTTGTCTGCTACTCTTCGTATTCTTTGTCTTACTTCAGCTAATGTTTCCCATTTCAGACACTTTCCTTTTGGATATACTCCTTTGTGAAGATTAAACTCTCGTTTTAGCTCAAACGCCTCTTCCGAAGTAGTATATTGATTAGTTTTATCTGGCTCCCATTCGTGTAAATCAATATCAACACATATTTTCAGACCGGTTTCTTTTGAAATTATCGCTGCTGTTTGTAAAGCCCTGGTATACGGAGATGAAACAATTAATTGTGCTGATTTCAGCCTTTCATCAATCGCAGTAGTTTCTACTTGGCTTATCCCTCTTTGAGATAATGGTGCAAAAGAACGCCCAAATCCCCAAAAACCTTTTTCAGACATTTCACTATAATCAGCTTCTCCATGCCGAACAAGATAAAAAGTAGCCACTATCTATTTCCTTCCTTATATAAATTCCTATTTATATTTTTAAGTATATCATAGCTATATTAATGGTTCAAGAAATTTTGCGGTTATGTGTATTTGTTTGTCTGTCATATCTTGTCCCCTCAAGACTATACGTCCAACATCCGCAGGCCGCCAGCCGCAGTCACAATGGTGAAGCGCGATGAGCTTTTGCTGCA
>JAMPEH010000397.1 GCA_023665245.1 Muribaculaceae bacterium | reverse complement strand
AGCGCGATAGGTCGGGAATGACGACATTTCGCCGATTTCGGGGTCAATGTGATTGGAGCGCAGGTGGTCGATTGAGAAGAGGTTCTGTCCGTTGAGCGCGAAGCGAATCTTCTCGGCGAAAAGTTTGCGAGTAATTCCACGGGGAAGAGTGTAGGCGATTTCGGCGTTGCGGAGCTTGAGGTAAGAACCGTCCTGAATGAAGTAGTCGTTGTCGACCAAGCTGGTTGACTTGGAGATGCTCAAAGCGGGATATTCGGCGTTGTGACCGGCAGTCCAGCCTTCCTGAGTCCAAGCGTTCATGTGAATGTCGCTGAACACTCCCTGGTTGGGGGTTTCGTAGCTACCCACACCGCTGAGGGTCACCGAGCGTTTGGTAGTACCCTGAAGGAGGAAACTTACTTCGAAGTTTTTCCACGCAAAGCCGCCATTGATTGTGTAGTAACCGCGAGGGCAGTTGCTGTAACCGATGGGAGCTTTGTCCTTTGCATCAATCTTGCCGTCGTTGTTGAGGTCGACATAGCGGAAGTCACCGGGACGAGGCTTGCCTACAGCTGAGTAGTCGATGCCACAACCGTCGATTTCTTCCTGGAAGTTGAAGAAGCCGTTACCGTTGCTGTAATCGATTATGTAACCCCATTTCTGACCGATGCTCTGACCTTTTTTGGCGTAGGGATAGGCATATCCTGCGCGGGTCACCTCCATCATGTCAATCATCGTGTTCTTGTTGTAGCTGTAAGAACCGCCTACAAACACCGTCCAATCGCGATTGATGACCTTGGTGTAGAGAGCAGCGAGTTCAAAACCGTGGTTTTTGATTCTACCCGAGTTGACCATAGGATAGTAATCGAGGGGCACTCCCTGGAACGATGGCACAAGGGTCGACGAGCTGATGAGAACGTTGTTGCAACGCTGGTTGTAGTAGTCAAACGAAACGCTCAGTTCGTTGTTGAACAGTCCGAGGTCTACACCGTAGTTCACCTTGCGGATTTTCTCAGGTGAGAGCTCGGGGTTACCGCGCATTCCCTGCTGACCTTGGAAGTCAACGTAGTCGGCATAGAGCATACGCTCGTCACCGAGTTGGTCGTTGTAGTTGTTACCGTAGGAGAATCGGAATTTCAAGAGGCTCAACCAGGGTTTCAGCGGTTGCATGAAACTTTCCTCCGATGCAATCCATGTTGCCGACACGGCGGGAGTGGTGTACCAACGGTGGTCGGGGTGAAACTGCTCTGATCCGCTGTAACCAAGATCACCGCGTACGAAGTAACGGTTCATGAAGCCGTAGGTGGCTGTCACGCCCATCGACTCACGCTTGTAAGGGAGAACCTGTGCGCCCGAGGTGCTTTCTGTCTGGCGATCCTGATAGTAGATGTAGCCCATTGCGTTGACATAGTGCTTGCCAAACGAGCGTTTGTAGTTCACGAATCCCGAAAGATTGATGTTGTAGTACATCTGGCGGGTTTTGGAATAGCTCAACGGAGAGTTCTCGGTTGTTCCAAGGCGGGTAAATTCACCGGGTTTGTCTTCAACATAGAGCTGATAGTTCTGCTTGTTGTTCTGACGGTTGTTGGCACTGGTCTGATAGCCTACGAGTGCTTTAACCGACAGTCCTTTCACGTAGGGGTCGAGGTCGGCGATAAGTCCGCCCTGGGCGAAGATGTCGCTCTTGAGTTGCTCTATGTAACCCGAGCGGTTGAGCATACCGTAAACGGGGCTTGTAACACCGTCAATAGTAAGAATCTGATTGCCGTCGTGGGCAATGGTCTCGGTGCCGTCCTCAGCTACGTTGACAACCTGAGTGGTGAGCGGTCCCGACATTGTGGGAGGCAGTTTGAACAGAGCGGTGTAGATGTCGCCGTTGGTCTCGCCGGCGGTCTTCACGCGGTTGATGCTACCGCTGATGCTCATTATGGCGTTCAACCAGTTGTTGATTTTCACGTCTACGTTGGAGCGGAAGTTGAAACGGTCGATAGAGGGTTCGGGATTGTAGTTCCAGTCGTTGTTCTTCTCGGTCTTGAACGGCGAAGTCTCGTGCATGTAGTTCACGTTGGTAAAATACTGCAAACGGTCGGTACCACCGCTGATGGTGAGTCCGGCGCGGGTCATCCACATCGTCTTGTTGAACAGGTTGCCATACCAATCGTAGCCTCCGTTTTTGTCGAAAGCGTCGATTTGGTCCTGAGAGAACTGGGAATAAAGTCCGAGTCCGTCGTTGTAACCTGCCTGATTGCGAAGGCGGGCATAGTCTCCGGCGCTTACGCTGTAGGCGTCTTTCGATGCCTGCTGGAGCGCTTCGTCGAAGTAAACCGAAATGTTGTTGCGTCCGATTTTGCCGTGTTTGGTAGTAATTACTACCGCACCGTTACCACCTTCGATACCATAGAGAGCCATGGCCGAGGCATCCTTGAGTACCGTCACCTTGTCGATTTCCTCGGGAGTGATGTACATGTAGTTGGCGTTGGGGCTTATTTGTCCGTCGATAATAATAAGCGGTTTGTTACCGTTGGCGGTCGTCAATCCACGAATTATCAATGATATACCATTGGCGCTCGATGACGATGCAACACGTCCCGGCTCACCGTTGTTCTCGATGACGGTCAATCCGGGCAAACGTCCGGCAAATGTCTTTCCGAGATGTGATTCAGGCGATTTCTGCAGGGTCGAGCCGTAGACGGTCGACACTGCTCCGGTCAATTCGCGACGGGTAACCTTGTAGTAACCGAGGTCGATAATCTCGTCGAGCGAACCTGAAGGCTCACCCATGGAGATGTTGCCGTTGAGAGCGGCATCAGCGACGTTTACAGTCTTGGTGGGGTAGCCTACGAAATGGTAGTTGACAGTCCTGCTGCCGTCGGCAACGGTGATGGCATATCCACCGTTGGTGTCGGTGATGGCTTCAGCTCCGTTGTTGGCAGATCTTACAATAGCGCCGGCAACGGGAATGCCGTCTTGGTCGAGTACGACACCCTTTATTTCAAGCGGGTTGGCTGCTGTTTGAGCCATAGCCGAGGTGGTAGCCAGGGTCATGGCAGCGCATGCGGCCATTATTTTGATTCTTTGTTTCATACAAATCTTTTTTTTCATTTAATAATGATTGGTTACCATCCGGGATTCTGCCAGTTGACACCGGTAGAACTCTGAAGGCGCGATGCCTCTTCGGTTGACAGCGGGAGAAGCAGGTCGCGGTTGTCGGCTCCGCCACGCTCCTTGTTCCAGATGTTGCGGCGTTCATAGTTGAAAGTGCC
>JAMPEH010000396.1 GCA_023665245.1 Muribaculaceae bacterium | reverse complement strand
CAAGGGGATGCCCCACGCCTATCTGGACACCGGCGAGCGGGACACCTGGGCCTATTCCAACATTGACGCATTGAGCCAATATCCCGGCATACTTCAGGGTGTGGGCGGCGGATACTTCGCCCCCGGCCGGGACATCACCAGGGCCGAGGCCGCCACCCTGCTGGACCGTCTGCTCCAGTACGAGCTGGATGAGTCGGTCAAGCCTATGCTCTTACCCACCGATGTGAGCGACAAGTCCTGGGCCTACCGGGCCATCCTCCGGGGCATCAATCAACTGTTGGACGTCTGAATAAACGGGGTCTTTGATCGATCTATTTCGCCTCCAAAGGAGTGCTGATCCATGCTGAATGAGCGACTGAAAAGACTCACAGCCTGGCTGTTGAGTATAGCGATGGTGACGAGCATGGTCACCGACGTCCTCCCCGCCTTCGCGGCAGGGGAGGGCGAAAGCACGCCTGCGGCGGCAGCGGTCCAGACCCCGGATCCCCTGGCCGACTACTCCGATCCCGACACAGGGCGGCCCAACCTGTACGTGAACTTCCTGGGCGATAACAGGAGCTATCTTGCCCCGGGCAGTGCGGTCCCCGCCAACGCCCCCGCCGCGCCCGGCGCGGTGGACCAAAGCGCCGTGACCAACCCGGACATCGACCAGGACACGGGCTGGAAGGGCTATGCCGAGGACGACACCGCCGCGAGCGTGGACGGAAACCGCACCATCTTCTGGGTGGGCGTGGGCGTGGACAGAATGAACATTCTGGACCTGTTCAGGCAGCGTGACGACGGCATTTACAGCCTGGAGCTGGGCTTCTACTATAACGACCGGTATATCGAGCCCTACCAGGGCGGCGATTATCTGACCACCATCCAGCAAGCCAATATCGGCAGCGTGAAGTATGCCCACGACCAGTGGAGCCTGGACTATGAGATCATCCGGGCCGAGACCGGGCTGGAGATCCAAAGCGACGCGGTGACCCGGGAGAGCTACACCGGGCCCACCATGGACCAGATCCAAAAGCCCATCGCGCCCGACGACTGGAAGATGACGTACATCTCCCTGGAGAAGACGGGCGGAGGGGCCAGCCGCTTTGCCGGGCAGTGGGACGGCGTGTTCCATGACGCGCCCGTCAAGGGGGATGACGACACCGGCGCGGCGGCCGATACCGGCACCGATCTGCCCACCCAGTACCTGCTGATGATCCCCTTCGTGCTGAAGGATTACGACGTCAACCACAGCCAGCGGGTGTGTCTGCGGCTCATCCGGGACGCCAGTCACTTCAGCATCGGCGGCGGGGATGACGGCGCGGCGCCTTATGCCGCCTGGGAAAAGGTCACCACCCGAAACCCCGACCGGGAGCTCAAGCTGATGACCAACTTCCGTGGCGATCTGAACATCTTTACCGGCGACGTGGACAGCGGTACGCCCGACGACCCCGACCGCCGGCAGCTCTACCAGGGCATCCTGGACGTGACCAACGCAGGCTCCATTGAGAACAAGGCCAGCCTGGCTGTGGCCTCCGATCCCGGCGAGGCCCCGTCCGGCAAGGTGACCTATAACATGAGCTACGACGACAGCGGCCGGGCCATCGTGGAGGGCAACTTTGTCACCAAGACCCTGAGCGGCCTGACCAACGGCCTGGGCATGGAGGCCAGTGTGACCTGTGGCAGCGGCTTTACCGCCACGGTGGATATTTATTACACGGTGGGCTCGGGCCCCAGCGCCGTGCAGGTGCCCATTCCCCATACCGAGACCCAGGACGGCCTTGTGACCCACTATTTCTTCGTGGTGCCCGAGATCGCCACCCGGGTGTTTACCGTGAAGGTGGTCTTTGCCATTGACGATGCCTCGGAATACTGGCTGGTGCTGCGGGAGAACTGGGATGCGGTGACACCGGTGGTGAGCGGTGCCGAGGTGGTCGGCAACGGGACCCTTCTGCGGGCCACCGACCCTGACGACGCCACCAAGATCACCGAGATCGACAAGAACACCCCCCTGATCCCCACCGGCGGCTATCCCATGTCGCCGTCGGCCAAGGTGGCGGTGGACTCCAAGATCGAGATCATCACCACAGTGCACAACGACTATGTGGCCAAGGTGCGCATCCACTACGGCGGCGACGCCACCGGCGTGGACAGCCCGCCGGACAGCTACACCGCCGATGTGGGCATTACGGTGGACGCCAACTATATGATAACGATGCCCGCCGGAGGCACGCTGGTGCTGAACAATATGCCCCTGAGCGATGTGATCGTTACGGTGGACTATGAGCCGGCCAACAAGTATATCGCCCAGCTGGAGGTCTGGCACGACGACCGGGCCGACCAGAGGGACGACAACCTGGCCCAGCTGCAAAGCACAGTATATACCGACGACAACAAGCCCATGGAGGCTTACAGCGCGGTGGTCCACCATGCCATTCCCGACCCGGGCGACGCGACGAAGGACGATCACAGCGCCGTGGACGCTACGTTCCGGGAGCTGGCGCGGGTGAACGTGAGCTCGGCCAGGCTCAGCCAGAGCCTGGGCGGAGACGGGCGTGCCACCTTGAGCTGGAAGCCCGCCAATGATACCGACCAGAATGGCGGCGGCAGTATCATGGCCATCGCCTATGAGGTGACCAATGCCGCCAGCCCCAACAGCGATTCCTTCAGCGGCCGGATCGCCGCCGGGGATCTGCGGGCGCTGAGCGTGAAGAATGGCGGTATGCGCTGCGACGCGGTAGGCAATTATTATACGGACACTACCATCAAGAGCCAGTTCTATGTCCGCTTCCTGGAGCTGTGCACCATCATCAAGAACGATCCCACCCTGACCACCAAGTATCTCAAGCAGGTCAAGGACGCCAGCGACCCCGCGGGGACCAAGATCCTCTACTCTTACTATGACCTTACCGAGGCCCAGGTCCAGATGTACATACTGGACTATGCCGAGTACGAGGAAAAGGCGGCAAATGGCGATCCCACGGCCACCAAGCCCACCCTGCGGGAGCCGGGGAGCGCGGCGACGCTGCTGACCCTGCAAAAGGACTGGTACAGCCCCAACGATCTCACCCACAAGCCGGCCACCCGGCCTGCCAGCCCCATTCCCACCGACGGCACCGGCGCGCAGCTGGTGGTCCGGGAGGGGCGGAAGGTGAGCGTGATCCTGGAGGCCAACTCGGGCTATATGGTGCGCAGCGTGGAGATCTATGAGGCCAGCGACACGACCTATAGCACGGTGATGCTCACCGCCACGAGGGAGAGCGATTATCAGA
>JAMPEH010000395.1 GCA_023665245.1 Muribaculaceae bacterium | reverse complement strand
GAATAATGAAATTGGCAGAGCCCTTGAAAGTGTAGTATTTTCAAGGGCTTCTGTTATGTTTAAAATCTTGTGGAACAGTGTAAAAATGACTAGAATTTTTGCGGTAAGTAACAGGTAAGTAACAGGTAAGTAACAAAAATTTTATTATA
Source organism: Muribaculaceae bacterium (assembly GCA_023665245.1). The sequence continues at coordinate 3,112 of JAMPEH010000395.1, read as the reverse complement.
TTTTATTAATTGCATCCAGTAATTCAGCTATTTCAAAATGAGTATAAACAATCTGAGTAACACCTTGACCTTTATGTCCTACTATCTTTTTAATAATCCGTTCATCCACGCCGGCAGAAGCAAGAAGGGAAATGCAGGTATGGCGGGTATCATGAGGTCTGTGTTTCATTCCTAAGACATCTATAATAGGCTGCCAGTAGCTGTCATAATAATTTCTGTATATAAAATGCTTCCCTTCCGGTGTACTTAAAAGATAATCACAGCTATTAAGGTTATACCAATATTCAAAGAATGGTGCTATTTTGTCGGCGATAGGTACTGTGCGTATGCCGGCTTCTGTCTTTGAGGCTGTGACTTTGAAAAAACGTTCGGGAAGGTTTATATCTTCTTTACGTAAATCCAGCAGCTCTCCTATGCGGCATCCTGTGTATATAAGCATAAGAATAATGGTATAATATATATTGCTATCCTTTACATGCCATATACGTGCTATTTCTTCTTTGCTGAACGGCTCCCGGCTCAATGAGTTAGGGTTTCCTGCTTTTTTAATATTTATATATTCGACAATATTACGCTCTTTTGGAATAATTTCATGTATTATGGCATATTTATACATGAGATTTATAAGGACTTTATATTTGCGAAGCGTTGGATAGTTTTTCCTGGAATTATCAGCAACGGCTTGTAAATCGTCTAATTTTATGTCAACAAAACGGCGTCCTGCAATAGGAGCGCAAAGGAGAAAAGCGGCTTTGTAGCCTTTGGCGTTGCTGTCTGATATGGTAGGAAAATGTTCGTCGCTCCATCTCTCATATACTTCCTGAAAAGTAATATTTGCCGCGTCAATGTTGAAAGGATTAATATTATAATCTGCAAGAGCCTTTAACGCTTCCTTGCGAGTTTCATAAAATCCAATGAATTTATATATCTGCTTGCATTTTTTCGTTTTAGGGTCGTTTACCCAGCCGTCTGTAATGCGTACAGCCCAGGGTTTACGGCGGTTTCCTGATAATTTGTAAACAGAACCATAACCATTTGGCATTTTCATAAAAGCACCTACCTTATGGGCATAAAAAATAAGCCCTTTAAAAAATCAGAGGCTTATGATATAATCTACTTGTCTAGGGTTGATTATCCATAAGCCGTAAGGTTTACGGGTTACAATCTATGTAAAGGGTTCCCGGGTTGCAGCTCGGGGACCTTTTATTTTTATCATAATAGTTCAGTGGTGAAATTTTAGGCATAAATAACTCACCAAACAATATCACTTTCATTTGTGAACTCGCGACATTCAGGGTCGTTATCTATATCCTGAAGCATTTGCATATCTATGTCATCAGGGGCAACTTCTTCAATATCATCCCAAGATGTGCTATATTTTTCTAAAATAAATTTCCAAATAGTTTCAGCATCATCTTCGCTCATAACAGTAATGGCACCGATAATTTTTTCTTTTATTGCAGTCATGTTATACCTCCTTATAAATCTGTCCGCGGTTATCGATTTTTTCAATGTATATTATATTTCCGCTTTTGTCAAAAATAATACGATAATCACCAACTCTAAGCCTGTATGTGTTTTTGCCTTGTAATTTTTTTACATCTCCAGATGGAAGATTATGGATGGCATTTAGGATTCTGTTTCGGGTAGAAGCTGTCTGCTTTTTTAAAAATTTTTCTGCCTGTTTTGAATATTTTATTTCGAGCATATTATTAACTTCTCCATTTTTAAAGTTTATTTTCTGAAATCAAATTATACAATATTTCCTTTATTTATTTTACATCACTTTGAAAAGCGACAGCTTTTCCTAGTACATGAAAGTTATCAAGTTCCTCATTAATAAATATTAAGTCCTCATAAGCTGGATTTTCAGCCTTTAATATAACCATACTTTTTTCGGCATAATAGAAAAATCTTTTTAAAGTTGCTTCGCTATCATTATTTACAACAACAGCCGCGATTTCCCCATTTTCAACAATATCTTGTTTTTTAATAAAGACTATATCACCGTCAAGGATTCTAGCATTAATCATGCTGTCTCCTTTTGCTTTCAAACAAAAGTCAGCTTTTATATCGGTGCCAGCCATTATGTAGCTTTCTCTTTCTTCGTTTGCAAAAGTAGGTTTTCCACAAGCGATTTCCCCAAGTAAAGGGAAACTCTTTAATTCAATTTGATAAGTATTATTTAATGATGTAATCTTTCTATCTTCAGACCATCCCATCAAATAAGCAGGAGAACAATCAAGAACTTTTGCCATATTGGCTATTACGCTTCGTTTTATATTTTCAACCCTTCCATTTTCATATTTAGCTATTGCTGATTTTTGCAATCCTAATTTTGCTCCGAGTTCTTCTTGGGTAAATCCCATAAAAATTCTTCTCTCTTTTATTCTTTTAGACATATCCATTATAATTTCGCTCCTTTCGGGTGTCTTAATTTTACAACATTTTTTGTTTATATGCAAGCTATATTTTGCAAAGTGTCTAAAAAAGATAAAAAAGTATTTGACAATCAATACAAGTAATGATAAGATATATGTGTCTTAAATAGACACCAATGAAAGAAGGTGAGAATTTGAACAAGTTAAAACTTGAATCTGTAATGCGACTTCATGGAGACACAGGTACATCATTAGCAAAATACCTTAACATAGCAAGAACAACATTTTCTGCTAAAATTAATGAGACAAATGGAGCAGAATTTACACAAGGTGAAATTGCAATGATTAGAAAAAAATATGCCCTTAGTCCAGAGGATTTAATGGATATTTTTTTTGTTTAATTAGTGTCTAAATTAGACACTAATTAAAATATGTAGCAGAATAAATATCATATTAAATACCTTGCAAGATATTTTTGTTTTTAAGAAAGGAGTAAATCATGAAAAAAAAGATACTCATACCAGTTTTGACAGTAGAAACAAGAGAAACTCGTTGCATTAAAGAAGCAGAAAATGCAATTACTGCTTTAAAAAATCTTGTAATGGAAATTGAATCAGGTGCACTCGAAAAGTCATTTATTGCAAATAAGAATATAGTAGAAAGAAAACCGATACTTTTTAGTATTTGTAAAACTATTGATACAGATGCAATCAAAGAACCATTGAGAAATG
>JAMPEH010000394.1 GCA_023665245.1 Muribaculaceae bacterium | reverse complement strand
TGATAAAAATACTTTTCATCTGCCACGGCACCATCTGCCGCTCTCCTATGGCGCAGTTTGTCTTCCAGCACATGGCAGACACACGCGGTCTCGCCGATGAATTTTATGTTGATTCCGCGGCCACCAGCACAGAAGAAATCGGCAATGGAATCCACCGCGGCACTATGTCCATATTCAGGCAGTACAATATCCCCTGCACCGGGCACAGGGCGCGTCAGATGACGAGGCGCGATTATGCGGAATATGATTATCTGATCGGCATGGATGACGCCAACATTCGCAATATGGCCAGAATTGCCGGCGGCGATCCGCAGCACAAGATTCACAAGTTGTTGGAGTATGCGGACAGCAGCAGAGCGATCGCGGATCCTTGGTACACAGGCGAGTTTGACGTGACATACCGTGATGTGTTGGAAGGCTGTGGGGCTTTTTTGGAGTTTTTGATCAAAAGACATCGAATAACAGGCGCAGACTAAATCTGTTTTCCCTGGCGGTGCCACAGCAGGAGGCGCCATTGAGATATCTGCACGATATATGAGGAGACCAAACTGCACCGCTTTGACTGGACGGCAGACGGAACCGACACACCCTGCGAGGCAGAGACGATCAGGACTTTCCCATACGACTATCAGATCTATGTCCTGAACTGGACGGCTCCATGTATAACGAGATATGCGAATTTACCTTTGACGACGAGAAAACCGGCCACGGCTATTATTTTCAGGCTAACCGGGACGCGAAGGAATAATCCCAGGCGCCAGCCGCAGAAATGAACGGCTGGCGTAAATTTGTTCTTGGAAATATCGTGGAAGAATATGCGGTACTTCGAGAAATCCCATAAAATAAAACTTTTTCAAGACTTGCCGAAAAACAGCCCTCCGAAATTGGAAAGCTTATGTTGTATGAAATGTTGTCCCTTTAGACATCCATAATCTTCTGGTATATATCCAGTCCCGGATTCCTATCCCCATTCTCAATCTTTTTCAAATAGGATTCACTTATGCCAGCCGAATTCGCCAATTCCATCCTGCTCATGCCTTTTGTTTTCCGTAGGTCTTTAACTGTAAGCCCTAAATCTGTATTTTCCATACTTATCAACATGTACCTCCTGACTGGTGTGTTTATTATAAATTTACATCTGCATTTTGAAAGGAGGACTGATATTCCATTTTTGTTACTTGCTCTTATGCACATAATCCCATGTGATGATACGCATGGGATTACGTACAATACTGTATGAAATATCATTTTATCGCTAATTATTCTTTCACGGCACCTACCACGATCCCGCTGACGAAATACCTCTGCAGGAACGGATAAATGATCAACAGCGGCACGATAGCTACCAATGCTTTTGCCGAGTTAAAAGAAAGACTGGACATACTCAACCGGTCTGCTATTTCATCCGCCGAAAGGGTTGCCATATCATTGACCGATACACTGGCTGATAAGCTCTGAATATACGTCTGCAAAGGCATCTTCATTTTATCCGTAATGTACAGCTTGCCATCCATGAAAGAATTCCAATGCGCTACCATGCTGAACAAAGCGACCGTTGCAATAGACGGCTTAGACAGCGGCACATAAATCTTCCACATGATCTGCCAGGGATTCGCCCCGTCCAGGAATGCCGATTCCTCCAGCGCAGGGGGAAGCGTCTTGAAGAAATTCATGATCAGGATCACGTTGAAAATCGGCACAGCACCCGGTAAAACCAAAGCCCAGAAGGTATCCAAAAGATGCAGGTTACGCATGACGATGTATGTAGGAATCATGCCGCCATTAAACAACATCGTGAAAATCAAAAACCAGATATAAATCTGCTTGCCCTTAAATACCTTCGGCGATTTAGACAACGGATATCCCATCATAACGCACATCAGGATATTCAGCGCACTGCCTACGATCACACGGAGCACGGATACCAGAAAGGAATGCCAGAACAGACTGTCACTGAGCATAGAACGGTATGCTGCCGCCGTGAAATTCACCGGCCAGAAACTGACGATTCCCTGATTGACAGCCGCACGGTCACTAAAAGAAATACAGATCGTATTCCAGATCGGCACGATACAGAGAACTGCGCTCAGCAGCAAAACGACAAAGATCACGATATCCGATATTTTTAACTTGCCTACTCTTCCTTCCATTTTGCCACCTCCTTAGAAAATCTTATAGCCGCAAAGTTTATCAGCCGTTTTATAGCCTATCACCAGCAGAATAAACCCTATCACGGACTTAAACAAACCGACTGCCGTTGCCATGGAGAACAGAAGGCTTTCCATACCGACACGGAATGTAAAGGTATCAATGATATCACCCGTCTCATAAACCAAAGGGCTGTACATATTGTAAATCTGGTCAAAACCGGCATTCAGCACCTGGCCCATGTTTAAGGCTGTCATCAGGATAATGGTCGGCATGATGGCCGGAAGCACGATATGCCGTATTTTTTCCAATCTCGTCGCCCCATCCATATCCGCCGCCTCGTAAAGCGAAGCGTCGATACCCAGGATGGCAGCAATATAAACAACCGCACCATAACCAAATTCTTTCCACACCTCCGTCACAATCATCAATCCTCTAAAATGCTCATTGGATTGCAGCCAAAGCTGTGGTTCACCGCCAAAGGCGGTAACAATGGAATTGAAGATACCACCCAAGGAAAACATGTTGCTGAACATGATCCCCAGAATAACCCATGACAGAAAGTGGGGCAGATATACCGCTGTCTGAATCCATTTATTGACCTTGGAGAACCGGCATTCACTCAGCAGGATGGCAAACGCTACCGAGATGACCATACTGAAAACGATTTTGCCAACTGCGATAAACAGCGTGTTCCTAAGAATCTTCCAAAAGCTCGGCATGGCAAACAGATTCCTGAAATTCTTAAGCCCTACCCATTCAGAACCCAGAAAGCCTCTTGCCGGCACGTAATTCTGAAAGGCCATGACAACCCCTATCATGGGAACGACTACAAATATAATGACCATCAATATTCCAGGCAGCATCATCAAGTGATAAAACGCCTGATTGCTTACAGACTTCTTTTTCGTGCTCATATAAACCTCCTCTCCTATAGACCGGAATATTATTCAATTCCCAACTGCTCCTCAATCTCTGTGATCAAGGTATCGCCGCCAAGGCTGTGCCATTGTTCTATAAACTCGTCATATTCATCTACTGATGCCTGTCCGGTGATGATCCAATGTCAGTTAGTTAAGGAACGTAGGATGCCACCCAAAAGCTGAAAATCGCTT
>JAMPEH010000393.1 GCA_023665245.1 Muribaculaceae bacterium | reverse complement strand
CGTTTAAGAACTTCGCTGACTTTAAGTCAATCACCTTTGTATGACTCGTCAAAGAAAGCACCGAGAGTGGCTGTTGCCCGGCGTTGCAATCCCGGACGGTAACTGCTGCCGGTATGCGATGCATTGAGCTCACCGAGAATCTCGCTGAGGAGAATTGAGAAGTCGGTGTTGTTATTTATGTAGGGAAGGAATTTCTCATATTCTTTCTTGTACATCGCCCAATCTACTCCATGGATGTTGGCATCGTAGAACTTGTCGAGAACCTGCCGCCACATGTGGTCGTAGATATACTTACGTTGGTCGGCAGGGAAATAAGTGTATTCGGCTTCAAATTCAATAGGGGTGGTCTTACCGTTTGCGAGATTGAGTTTTTTGATTCCGCCACGGGTGAGCAGGTAGAGATTTTGTCCTTTCTTGTCGGGAACGAATCCGCCGGCAGAGATACCTTTGACAAGAGTGAAGGTGTCACCCTTCTTGAGATCACGTTGAAACAGGCTCTGACCTTCGGGTGTCGATGCTATATAGTAGAGTTTGTCGCCTTTGGGTGAGACGTAATATCCTCCCATCCGCGACGATGAGCCGGTGAGTCGTGCCGTGCGGTAACGACGGTTATCAAAGTCGAGTTTCAGTTCCTTGACATCATCTTTTTTACTGTCGGCGTTTTCTTTCTTGTCGCCGTCTTTTTTATCGTCTTTCTTCTTGTCGTCTTTCTTGTTTTTCTTGTCAGCCTCGGCTTTTGCTTTAGCTTCGTCTTCTTTCTTTTTCTTTTCGGCTTTGTCGGCAAGTTTCAGGTCTTCTTCGTTCATGTAAAAGCGGTCGTAGGCTTCTCCGTCGAGAAACATAATCATTGCATCGTATTCGTTGCCCCAACTACCGTGGCTTCTGTAGCCGTATTTCCCGGTAAGCCATGTAACAGCCTTTCCGTCAAGAGCCCACTGGGGTTCAACGTCGGAGTATCCGCTTTCCGTTAGGTTCACAACTTCTGATCCGTCGGCTTTGATAATAGCGACATCCTTGTTGTTCCATCCTCCATTGGCGATATAGGTTGTAAGGAGCCATTTGCTGTCGGGACTCCATTCGAAGTTTACATCGCCGTCGCTGTAACTGAAGTTGTATTTTTTGTCAAGAGCGGTGTTCACCTTCTTGCTCTTCATGTCAATCACTCGCAATGCCGTGCGGTCCTCAAGGAATGCAACTTTCTTGCCGTCGGGGCTGAAAGCGGGTTGAAACGCCGGTTTGGTACTCTTGTAGAGCGGTTTCTCTACAATTTCGGTAGCATACACCATTGACTTTTCTTCGGGGTCTTTTATTTCAGCAGTGAACAGCTGCCATATGCCGTCGCGTTCGCTGTCGTAAACAATCGAGCGTCCGTCGGGTGCAAAGCTGACGGTGCGTTCCTGTTCGGGTGTGTCGGTGATGCGTCGGGTTGTCGCATATTCTGCCGAAGTCACGTAGACATCTCCGTTGTAGACGAATGCGATGCTTTCTCCGTCGTCAGATACAGCAAGTGTGGTGGCACCTGACTTTGAGATTCCTTTGGATGGCTCTTTGACGTACTCGTCGGCTACGATATTTACTTTTAACTTATAGGGCATTTTTCCGTAGGGGGTGACATAGATTTCTCCGTCCCAACTGTATGCCATTGTTCCGTCATCGGCCATGGAGAGTGAGCGCACGGGGTGCTTGCGGAACTTGGTATGCTGTTTCTTGTTCTTCTTATCGCCTACAGTGCGTGAATAGACGTTGAGCGTGCCGTCCTCATCGCTGAGGAAGTAGAACTCATCGCCTTTGTACCATAGCGGGTTGCTGTCGGTGCCGTTGAAATCGGTGAGCTTTGTGTAGACTCCGTTGTCAATCATCCACACATCGGCTGTCGCCGACGAGCGTTCGTGTTTACGATAGATGTTTTCCACTCCTTTACGGTCCTGATAGAGGATTCGTCCGTCGGGAGCCACGTCAATCGACATCATTGGTATTGTAGAAAACATTGCAGGGCGTCCGCCGTTGATATTCACTTTGTAGACCTGTGATGCGAATGCGCCTTGAGCGGCTGATTGGTCGGGCTGTATGTTGGCAGAGAACAGAATTGTCTCGTTGTCGAGGAAAGCCAATGGGGTCTCGGAGCCCGAATGTGTGGTGACGCGCTGTGGAGTACCTCCGTTGCGGTCGATTACGAAAATGTCGTAGGAACCTTCGCGGTTACCGGCAAATGCTATTGTTTTGCCGTCGGGGCTCCACCTGGGCGATGTATTGTAGTTGTCACCCGAGGTGAGCTGACGTGCATCACCTCCTTTTGTGTCAACGGTGAAAATGTGTCCTTTGTAGGTGAATGCAATTTCTTTTCCATCGGGAGAAATGGCTACATTTCTCAGCCACAGTGGTGATGCCTGGGTAGCTGCGGTGGCAGTAGCCAGGGTGAATGCCATTGCAAGTAATTTCTGTTTCATTAATCGTTATTTGTTTTTAAGGTTAAGTTCATTGAGTTTTTTATGATACCGCCGAGCGTTTGTCAGGTGGGTTGCATAATCGACGGCGAAGTTGTGGGTTCCCGACAAATCTTCTTTGGCACACATATATAAATATTTGTGTTCCGGTGCGTTGAGTACCATGTCGAGTGTACGGCTGTCGACTATTCTGATTGGTCCCGGTGGTAATCCGTTGTTAAGATATGTGTTGTAAGGAGAAATGATTGAAATCTGTTTCTCTCCAATGCGTTTCAGTGAGAAATCGCCGGCGGCAAATTTGAGCGTGGGGTCGGCTTGAAGCGGCATGCCTTTCTTCAGGCGATTGATATATAGGCGTGCCACTATCGGACGTTCATCGAGGTTGGCTGTCTCCTCTTCCACAATAGATGCAATTGTTGCCACTCCTACCGGATTAAGCCCGAGTGCAGCTGCTTTGTTGCGGCGGTTAACGTCCCAAAATCGATTGCGGTGACCCGATAGTTTCTCTACGACCTTTTGGGCTGATGATGTCCAATAAAATTCGTAGGTGTCGGGGATGAAGGCGGCGGGATATCCGGCTGTGTCAAATCCGAGAGGAGGAAGAATGGAATCGCAGGCTTCGAGGAAGTCTTTTTCGGTGAATTCCATTTTATAGGCAATACGTTCGGCAAGTTGACTCATGGTCCTGATGTTGTTGAAAGTGACGTTGACCGGAGTCTGCCTGCCGTTTCTTATACGTTTAGCCAGTTCCAATGCCGATGTCGAAGACGTCACCTTGTAAGCACCACGTGCTTTTGAGGTATTGCCTCCTGTCAACTTC
>JAMPEH010000392.1 GCA_023665245.1 Muribaculaceae bacterium | reverse complement strand
ATTTTCAGGTGTTTTTCAGACTGTTTTTAGGAACATCTAACTGAACACCCTATTTGCTTGCTCAAACGTCATTTCTTCACCAGCAGTAATACCCAAAGACTTTTCGAGATCACTGACATTATCAAGCAGGAACATATTTTTATTATTTGTTCCATTCTCTTTGCGTTCTGCATCAACATTATTGTTCTTTCCGTCAAATTCCCCTTTCAACGCATCCTCAACGGCCTTGGGATTGTCCTTGATGAAATAAGGCAGCGTGCCTCTCTTCTCGGCGGCTTCAATGCGGTCAGCATTGTCCTTTACCCAATCCTTGAAACCGCGTGGCACGTCCTTGACCTCGTTGACGCTCTCGGTGGAGTCTTCCGAATCGTCAGCCCAGAACTCCTCCTCCGTTTTCAGAATCGGTATGCAGTAGCACATGCACTGGGGATGCCAGCCGGTGAATACAAAAGTCTTCGGATATTTCCCTGCAAGCGTATCGCAGATGTCTTCCTTGTGATGGCCGTTCCGTGTGGTCTTCACCTCATATCCCACCACGAAGTCAAACTGCTCCCACCGCTTCTGCTCGGCAGTCCGATATGCCATATTGATTTCAGTCCTTGCCAGTCGCTGTGCATTACGCGCTGAAGATCGATATACCCCTCTGCCGGGATGATAGGCTTTTGCCGGTTTGGAAAGATGCCATTTGATGGTGCCGTCAGCAAGTTTTTCCTTGATTCTCCTGAATCGTTTGTCCGGATCCTTGAGATATTTCTTCACATCCACAGCAAGTTCCATGGCGGAAGTTCCCGGTTCAATGGCAACAGTTATCGATTCCTCCAGCTCCGACCTGTATTGCTCGGAGAGATTCCAAACTCTTTGGGAAAGATCCATGCCATTTTCCTTGCGCTGTTGGAAAGCCTTCAAGGCTTCGGGGTTTGATTCGAAGTAACGGGTGCGCTCCTCTCCTGTCTTTGTCGTGTAGCTATATGCCTTCAGCACCTTTTTGGCCACAAGATCCTGCACAAGGTTACTCTGCCGCCATTCCTCGGAAGTTCCGGACATGACAATCCCCGTTATGCTGGATATGAATTCAGATCTCAGTATGTCGTATGCCCTCTTTGCTGCAGGGTTGCTGGAGAAAGAGAACGGTCTGTCTTGATCAAAACCGAAAGCTTCGGCAACACGCACCGACTCAGAGGCAAATCTGTCATAGACCTGCTGGATTAGCTGCACGTATTTTTCAATACGAGCCTTGTGCTTGAGATTGGCTTTGCGTTGGTTTGGGAGCTTAGGCTTAGACATTCTTCTATTGTGGATTGAACTAAGGCAATTTTATTTATGATATTTGAATTGTAAATACTTTGATAAATACTTTGATGAATATTTTCTCAAACTTCCTCCCATTTCACAACTTTCTTTGCAAAGTATGCACGACATTTCTTTAACCGGCCTTTAGCGTCGGTCTCATGATCCTTGATGTGAATTTCAAATTGCTCCATGAGGTATCGGTCGATGTTGTTCTTGTTGTCGAGCAACATATCTATTACAGCTTTGTTGATCACAAGCTGGTCGCCCTTTGAGTGGGGGCTGCCATTCTTAGGCCTTGACTCCTCTATGTAGCCATGATCACGCAACTTTAAGAGCATGTCTCTGGCACCCATGATGTAGATGCTCCAAGGGACAATGTGCCTGCGCAAGTTGTTTCTGTCATTTATTTGTTCAGCAATGCTCTTCATGTCGCACTGATTGTTTTCTCTTTCTTGTTACTCCAAGATTTATTGTCATAGAGCGCTCCCAAAAATATCGGGGATGGCAGCTTGAGCCGATTCTGCTTCCTCTTTAGCTATCTGTTTCATTGTGGCGTCAGGATTCGAGGAACGTCCGTATCGCTGTATGGACTCCCTTTGGCTTTCGATTGGTTTGCCTCCGTTGGCAAGCATCCGCTTCTTTATCTCTGCATCTTCCTGACGCTGGATAAATGGAGTGATGACGTGTTCCACCTCTACATCGTCGATGTCGTTCTCCCACGATGTATTCATCTTCTTAAGGAATGCCTTTATTACGTTGGTCTCTCTTTCAAACCCTTCGATCCAGACGCCTGACTCATCCCCTACTTTGAGATGTGCGTCAGTGAGCAATGTTTCCCTTGCGTCATAACCGATGTTGCCAAGCGCCTTCATGTTGGAAAAAGAGATGTCAGGCATTTGAGACAGGGTCCAATATAGATTGATAAGGAATTCTATATGATACGATATCGCCTGATTTGATTGGGACCATGCAACGTACTCGACATTCCCTCCCTGTTCCATTCGCCATACGCGCTGATCCTCTCCTTTTTTCTCTGCTCCGATGAGATTTCCAATAACCTTTAAGATGGGAGCCGAGTTGTAGGCAATGACATTACTGTTGCGAGATATCGTGTATTCTATTTCTTTTCGCAGTTCAGTCAGTTCTTCATAGATGGCTTCCGACCTATAAAGATACACACCGGGGATCTTCATCAGGACTATCTCTTCCGGATTTCCGACCAACTCCCAGCCACCATTCCCCCGTCTCCATTTGTAGTGGGAGGAATCTGTGTAGGTTTCAAACCAGTCTGTGCTTTGGTTGCCAATCTTGGTGGTATAACCGTATGACATGGCAATCATATCTCCATACTCGTCAAAAAGAGGATAGAGAGATGTGCCATCCTTTGGCGAGAAAGTCCTGCATTTCAACTTATATTGGCTGTTGAATCCATAGAGTGTATTCGGGAATTTGACTGCATACCAAAGAGTGAATATCTCGCAGCAGGCAAAGTAATCCTTGCTTCTATTCAGATTGTGCGTGTCAATTCTCGAATACTTGTATATGGCATCTATGGCTTTGGCAATCGCTTGTCTTGTCTTGTTGTTTTCGGTGTTATGGAAAACACGTTTTACCGGAATGGCGAACATGAACTCAGACATACGTCTCACGAGCAGACGTTCCAACCCTATGGAGATTCTGCTTGATTTCTCAACCGATCCATCCGGCCTGACTTTATCACGCAGATTCTGTTTGTCACGAAGTATGTAGTGTTCCTTGAAATTGTAATCCTTTTTAAGGAAACTCCATTTTGGCACATATATCGTCTTTTCTTTCAAAGATGATATGATTGTGGATGCATCCTTTGAAAAGTCAATGTAATCGTTTATTGAAGCCATAAAACATATATTTTCAACAAAATTAATAAAATATATTTGAATATCAAATCAATAGTTCGTTAATTTTTTAATTTCAGAAGATATGCTGTAAAACATATTC
>JAMPEH010000391.1 GCA_023665245.1 Muribaculaceae bacterium | reverse complement strand
ACAGAGGGTACCCTCTGTCTTTGTTCTGCGAACAAAGACAAAAAACATTAAAAGAAAAGAAAAACGCAGATAAAGTGTAATTATATTAGTTAAAAAATCAAGGAGCTACTATGGAAAAAAATGTAAAGACGTTAAAATGCCCTAATTGCGGCGCGGCGTTGAACTTAGCTGCGGCAAAGGGCGGCGTTGTAAGGTGCGAATACTGCGACAGCCCCGTGACCCTGCCCAAAATACAGGACGAAAAAGTAACGCTTAAATTGGAGCTCGGCAAAGACCACTTATATAGGTGTGACTTCGACGGCGCATACAACACCTTTTCCGAAATAGCAAATACATATCCCGACGAGCCCGAAGCCTATTACGGAATGGCTTTGGCGGAGTTCAGAATTCAACTTATTCACGATAAGGTAAACAACAGGCTTCAGCCCATTTGCCACGAAGCGACAAATAAAAGGTTTACCGACGGCAAGAATTATAAAAAAGCGCTCGACAAGGCAAGCGGACAAAACGAAAGAGTTTTGCAGTATAAGGCGCAGGGCGCGGAAATAGACGATATAATGTCAAAGTTTTACGGTTTCTCCAAACAGGGTATAAACTACGACGCGTTTATCTGCGTGAAGGTAACCGAAGAAAACGGCAAGCACACGGAAGATAGCCACACAGCGGACGATATATATCACGAATTGATAAAACGCGGCTATAAGCCGTTTTATTCGGAGCGCGAAATAAAGGGCAAAACGGGAGCGGACTACGAAGCGTTAATTCTGTACGCCCTGCACGTTTCGCGTTGTATGCTTGTAATTTGCTCGGACGAAAGCTATTTGAGAACGCCTTGGGTCGCCAACGAATATACGCGCTATATAGAGCTGATGGGCGACGGCAGAAAGCGCAACGACAGTATCGCCTTAGTGTTCAACGGCGCGCCGATTGAAAAGATTCCCGGCATTAAAAACAAAATACAGGGCATAAATTCGGCGGGCGGCGACGCTTACCTCAGAATTATCGACTATATAAATAAGTTTCCCGCAACTTTGGACGCGCCCAAAATCAAGAGGAAAGAATACGAAAAAACCACTTTCGAAGCCAAAAAGACTATCGAAACGAACATTCAAAAGCGTACTCTCACCGTTACGGGCAATAAAGAGCCTATCACGGCTTCGGAAAGCGCGAAATTAAAGCTCGCAGGCGATTTTTTGAAGAGCGGGGACTTTGCCCATGCAAAGAGCTATGCCGAAGAAATTCTTCAAAACAACCGCAACTTGCCCGAAGCGTATTGGATACTGTTTTTAGCCGAAAACAAGTGCGCGGACGATAAAAAATTCGTAAATCTTTCGGCAAGCGTTGCTTCATGGGATAACTTCGAGCACGCAATAGCAAGCTCGAACAAATATGCGGCAAAACAGTATTATATCGCTTTGGTCGATAAAGTAAATTGTACGCACGATTTTTCGGCATATGAGGAATATTTTGCTTTGCCCGACTCCGACGCTAATATCGGAAGCGAGTTAACGCAAAAAATGTTTGACTTCGCGCTTTCTAAAAGAAATTGCGAACTTTTCGATAAACTAATTAAGTATGTCGATAAAGTAGACGTGTTTATTGCAATGAATACCGACTTTGCAAGAAATACGCGCAATTTAAAGTATTACGAAGCCGTACTTTCGGTTGACAACGGCAACACCGAAGCGCTTTGGTACGTTTTTTTGGACAAGGATGTTTCGGGTCGCAAGTTAAAAGATTATTGCTTCAATAAAGATAATTTTGACGTAATCGAGAAAAAGTTGTTCTCATACGGCTTCAACGAACTTGCTTTTTATGCGCTTTACGACGTTGCGCTCGACAATATCGGCGAAGCGCGTTCGGGCGAATTTGTCGATTTTATTCTCTCGCTCATTCCCGCGCGCGACGATTCGCTCTATAACGAGTGCTGTCAGGAAGTGCTCTATTGCGCGCTTGCGGAAAAGAATTGGCAGCTTGCCGAAAAATACAACAATATTCAGCTCGATATAAATAAATATAACTACGAGGCGCACTTTATAGCTTGCCTTATTGCCAACGAAACGGTAAGTATAGATAAGCTCCGCAAAAAATGCGATTTGATAGACGACGAAAATTTCAAAGCCGCTATGACCTGCTATGCGGAAAAGAACCCGAGCGCCGATAATATATTCTTAAAAATTGCGCAGGATACGGGTGACAGTATATCGGCGCTTAAAAACATAAAGGGGAGATACGTTTTCCTTTACAGAACGAAGCCGAGATACAGTTGCCTTGCCGACGTTGTGCAGGGTCAGAAAAACAGAGATAACGAAACAGTTCAAAGACAACAGCAAGCCGCAAAAGATAGGAAGGCTTTCAATTTAAAACTTATTATCGGTATAATCGCCGGCGTTTTGGGCGCGGGCTTGGCGGCTTTGGGAATAGCGCTCGGCATTTCGTCGTTTTCCGGCGGCAACCCCGATTTACCTGTGTTTTTTATGAAAGAAATTCCCGTATTGCTGAGCACGGTAATATGCATTTATGTATGCTGTTCGGTTTTGCACGGAACGAAATTGATTAGGGCTATTGTATATGCGATAACTTGCGCCGCAATAGTGTTTATGACCCTGTTTTTGGCGTTTATCATATTCATTTGGTGCAAGCCCGAATGGTTTGAGTTCAAACAATATGGCTCTTATTCTTGGAAAACAATAGGCGCTCCTATTCCGACTTGGGCAACCGTACTTATGTTCATAGGTGGAATTATAGTTCTTGCGCAACTGATTATAGGTTTTATTTCGGAGCGTTTAGACGATTATTTTACACCCGAATGGCTTCTTTACGAAAACCCCGTAATTTGGGTAGATATAATACTTACGGCTATTTCTTCACTATTTTTCTTTGCGGGAAGTTTTGCCTTTACAAATGCAGTTACAAGTGCTTTGACTGCAATTCAAAACGACTATATTTCTGCATTCTCTGGTACTTCAATAGCCCTGCTTGTATTTGGAGTTATTTCATACGGACTTTTGTTGGGTGACAATGACACAGTGCACGATACATACTTTATAGTACACGCAGTGTTTAACTGTGTAAAAGCGGGGCTCTTCGTTCTCTGCGCATTAAGCGTATTTTCCATATAAAATTAAAAACCCGAGCAAAAGCTCGGGTTTTTTAGATTAAGAAAGATTGGCTACCGCACACACGCAACAGCAGCACCTCGAATGAGGTGCTGCTGTTGTGGTGGGAGGAGGTGGATTCGAACCACCGAAGTCGGAGACGTCAGATTTACA
>JAMPEH010000390.1 GCA_023665245.1 Muribaculaceae bacterium | reverse complement strand
CATGAGAGTACGTATGTGGAAAAAAGTGATGGCGGGAATTTTGGCCGTGGCCTGCCTGCTGCCTATGGGGGCAGTGGCGGCGCCTATGGAGGAGGCCACCCTGTCCGCCGTCGACCTCGAAGACGGCTTGGCGGGCTACTGGACCTTCGACGGCGCCACTCCTCTGACCAACCAAGCCCCCGGCGGCGTTATCACCGCCTCCATCGACGACGCGGTGGCGACCCATACGTACGTCGAGGAGGATGGCGGCATCTCCGGCGGCTCCGCCCACTTCACTGGCTCCGGCGTCTCTCCCCTGAAGCTGGACCTGCTGGACGCCAATATGGGCCTGGACCCCAACGACGACGATTTTACGCTCTCCGCGTGGCTCAAATATGAGTCAGACATGGGCGTCGCCTACCGTTCGTCTCTCTTCCAGCAGCGGGACGACACTGGCAATAACGGCCGGACCATCCTCTATGTGAATACCGACTGGAAGTACGGCACCTACCTCAATGCCGCCAATGTAGCGGTAAGCGGCACGGCCTCCACCGCGAACAAGTGGCACCACCTGGTGCTCACCTGGGACCACACCACCAGCACCATGACCTGCTACATCAACGGCCAGCGGGAGATCGCCGCGACGCTGACGGGTACCCCCTGGAGCGGCGATACCGATATCTGGATCGGCTCCCACCGAACCGATAGCCGCCAGACCATCAAGGGCGACGTGGACGAGCTGCGCTACTACACCCGCGCCCTTTCCGCCGCCGAGGCCGAAGAGCTCTACGAATACAACGGCTACGACGCGGTTGCCGACCCCCCTGTGCCGGTCAATATCACCGTCAAGCCCGCCCAGAAGGTGCGGGACATCACCCCCGCCATGTTCGGCATCAACCACCGCTACCATAAAAATGGCTACGGCACCTGGGACACTGCCACCCAAGCGGTCAACCAGACCTTCACCGACCTGGTGAAGGACGCCGCCTTCGGCTCCATCCGCTGGCCCGGCGGCACGGTGAGCAATCTGTTCACCTGGAAGGACAGCATCGGCCCCCTGAGCGGCCGCACCCCCACCATCCCGGGCAACAACTTCTACTCTGACGCCGGTGAAACCCCCGTGGAGCCCGGCTTCGGCCTGGATGAGGCCGCCCGGTGGATCTGCGATGACCTGGGCGCGGAGATGATCTACGTCTACGGCATGGGCCGGGGCAGCGCCCAGGACGCCGCCGACCTGGTGGAATACCTCAACGCCCCCAACGACGGCTCCAATCCCGGCGGCGGCACCGACTGGGCCGCGGTCCGGGCCGCCAACGGCCACCCCGAGCCCTATCACGTCACCAAGTTCGAGATCGGCAACGAGTTTACCGATGTGGGCCAGAACTACTGGGCTACGCCGCGGGGTACGAACGCCGACCAGGCCGTGGAGGACTATATCATGGGCGGCGAGATGACCTTCCACGGCGAAACAAGCTACTACCAGCACAACGAGCGTGTGGTAAAAGAAGGCGACTGGCGCAAGGAGGCCTCCTTCAGCGACGGCACCGCCAACCAGGAGCGCTACGTGTGCTATACCCCCGTGGTGGAGGGCAGCGCCACTGTCTACGTGGACGTGGCGGGCTCCACCGGGAGCGCGGCGAACCAATGGCAGATCGTGGACTCCCTGGAGGGGCAAGGCGCCGCCAATGTCTGCACCTTTGACTATGCCACGGGTAAAATTACCTTCGGGGACGGCGTCAACGGCAACATCCCCGAAAACGGGAAAAAGATCTTCGCCTATTACAGCTCTGAGCGGGACGGCTTCGCGGCCTATTCGGACGCCATGAAGGCCGTCGCCGCCCAGATCCCCGGCCTGGACATCAAGATCTACTCCGGCGTCCACGACGACCTGCAGGACCGCTTCATCGAAAAAATGCACCAAAAGGGCTATGACGATAAGTATGACGGCGTTATCTACCATCCCTATACCGGGACGGAATATAATGAGGCAAATTATGATGACTGCCTGACCCAGGCCCGGGCCAAGGCCGCCACCGTCGGCGCCCGGAAGACCAAGATGGATGATACCACAGGCACCACCGACAAGGAGGTGGCGGTGTCTGAGTTCGGCATCAACCATTCGGACGAATACACCAAGGCCCTGGGCAACGCCATCTATACCGCCAACCACATGATCGACTGTGTGAACCAGGGCGCGGCTTACCAGAACCGCCACTGTCTGGTGGACTTCACCGTGGGCGACAACCTGGGCGCCTGGACCCAGGCGGTGATCCAGTGCTATGGCGGCGAGAATACCGTCAGCGCCAACCAATATGTGGTCACGCCGTCGGCCCACCTGTTCTCCATCTTCAACAACATGACCGGGAATACCCAGGTGGCCTATGAGGCCGCCGGCAACGACAACTACCACACCGGCAACGGCCAGACCGTCCAGAAGACCAACATCTACACCACCAAGGATGACCAGGGCAATATTTACGTCCTCATCGTAAACAACCAGCGGGACAAAGCCCAGGAGGTGACCATCGCCGTGAACGGGGTAGATGACCTGACTGGCCGGGATATTGACATCTGGACGCTGACCTCCGAGAGCGTCATGGATCAGAACACCCAGGCGGAGCCCAATAAGGTCACCGTGGACAAGACCACCGCCACCGCTCAGGGCGCCGCCTTCACCTGCACCCTTCCCGCCCACTCCGTCAGCAGCGTCAAGATTGCCACCGATGAGGTGCCGCCCACCCACGCCATCACGGCCCAACCCACCGTGGCCAATGACCGCACCGTCACCGTCCAGCCCGGCGAGAACTTGACCTATCAGTGGTATACCGCCACCCCCGCCCAGGTCACCAGCCTGGACTTCGGCACGTCCTATGATCCCGCCACCGGCCTGGCTGCCTCCGCCGAGGAAGCCTCCGCCGTGGACCCCGATGCCCCCGCCCACGGCGTCACCGTCACCCTGGACGCGGAGGACGGCGACCTGGTCATCGTCACCTCCGAGGACATTGACCTGCGTAGCAGCGTCTTTAAGGTGGCTGTGGGCGTAGGAGACGCCAACGTTTCCCCCAACGGCGTGGTGACCCTTTTCATCAACGGCGAAACCACCCACATGTTCGGCACCGCCGCCTACGGGCCCTTTACCTGCGCCTTCCAAAAGCTCGCTCCCGTGAGCGGCCAGACCGCCGCCCAGCTCACCGCCGCCGACCCCGGGACTTACGTCTGCCGGATCACCTGCCCCGGCGGCCTGGTGCTGACCTCCGCCCCGGTGGAGGTCACCTCCGCCGAAAACCCGCCCAC
>JAMPEH010000038.1 GCA_023665245.1 Muribaculaceae bacterium | reverse complement strand
AGGCGCCGCCGGCGGACAATCTCACCTATAACCGCGACATTACGGACGATGGCGTGGATGAGTACAACGCCTACGAGATGAAGGCCAGCTACGACCTGACCCAGGGTATCTACTACGTGGCCCTTACCAACGTGGACATGGAGAAGGCTTGGCAAATCGACGCCAAGACCCTGGTACCCACCAAGGAAGGTGCTCCCGCCCAGTTCTATCCCATGGTCTTCTCCGACGCAAAAGCCACCACCGATGAAGAACATGAAGCGGTGAAGCAGATGGCCCAGGATGTGGCTGACAAGATCCGCGCGGGTGAGGAATTGGAATTCACCGAATTTGAGCAGCACTACCTGGCCTTCAAGGGCGACTGGCTGGATGACGACTACGTTGAGAACCTGTTGCCGCTGAGTGCGGACTCCGCCAACACCAACTTCTACATTGTGGCCGCGCCCATTGAGCAGACAACCTATCCTAGCACGGTCATTACCCTGCGTGTGATGAAGCTGGAGCCCAACATTGTGGCCTCCACCGTCACCAAGGGCGCGACCGTCCGCCAGGTCCAGGTGAACACCGGCGAGGTTGGCACTGACAACCAGGCTATCTTCGAGCTGAAGGACTTCCTGTTCTATGAGACACCCGATACGCTCTATAAGGAGTATCCCACCGACGTCCAGAAGAACCCGTACTACCTGAAGGATGCCAGCAATAACTACCGTTATGGCGATGTGATGGCTCTGGCGGGCATCACTGACGGCGCGGCCAATGAGCTGCCCACCTTCGTGGTGAAGATTCGCTATCCTGACGACGTGAAGGCTGGCGAAGGCACCACCGCCACCCTGAAACTGACCACCGAGAACGTCCTGACTATGGTCCAGCAGTTCGCCAACACGACCAACCTGACCGGCTCCGCTGTCAAGTCCAATGAGAAGGACCTGTCTGTGTCCTTCCAGGTCAATCTGCGGCCTGAGAGCGCGGGCTACACCGCCTTCAAGTTCCGCGCCAGCCTGTCCCTGGACGGCCAGACCGCCGTGCCCAAGGACTACCTGGTCATCCTCCAGTATGCTGACCGCGGCACTGAGCTGGTCCGCTTGATGGGCTTCGACACCTCGGATTACTCCGGCGACGCTCACGGCACTGCCATCGGTGGCGTCTTGGGCGATAACGAGCCCGACCACATCATCCGCAAGGAGATCGATGACAAGGGCGTTGTGAGCTACTACCTTGCTGTGCCCAGGACTCAGACCGGGTACATCTTCCTGGAGGCCGCCGCCGGTACCATGGCCATTGACGAGCAAGGCAAGCCCTATGAGCAGTACTCCCTCAAGAGCAGCGTCAGCGTCATGGTGCCCGATGAGTTCGGCAATCCCACTAACTACTTCCGTAACAACGCCTCCGACGAGCGTATTTATCTGGCCCGCCGCAGAGTTGACCTCTATCCTGACCAGATGAACACCGATGAGGGCCAGGTGGTCAAGATTCGCGTCATTGACGAGGCTGGTACCACCGTGTACTACGACCTCCACATCTTCTACCAGTCCGCCGACACTGAAGTGGAAGTCCGTACCCGTAACACGGACCTGTCCGCCAAGCCGCTGGATTCGGAAACCTTCCAGGATACCGCCAACAAGCCGCAAACCTATTACAGCACTTTGATTGACCGCAACGCTGGCACGATGCCCTTCCGCATTACCGCCAACAGCACCTACGCCAACATTTGGATGCCTATGAAGGACATGAAGGACAGTGCAGGTAACGATGTGCTGGACAGCGAGGGCAACGTGGTCAAGACCCCGTCCTACTACTTCTCCGCCGCCACACGCGATGTGACCACCGCCATGGCCGCTTACCCGATGGGCAGCATTGATTGGGACGCTAACGTCAACGCCCAGGGCAACCCCATCAGCGATTTGATGGGCGCTCTGGACCTGAGCGACGCTGACCTCCGCAAGGCGCTGGAAACCGGCATCTACGTGCCCTTCTACGTCCGTGCCGAGGACGGCGCTACCACCGTGCTGCGTTTCCTGAAGTTCCGTTGGAGCTTCGACGGACTGCTGGTGGAAGACCTGATTGCCGACTACGACTGGCTCTATGTGGGCAACGACGGCAAGACCGGCATCGACGAGTTCCGCAACGTCCACGCCGAGAAGGACGAGAAGGCCACAGGCCAGGTCTACACCCTAACTATCCCCAGTGACCTGACTACCCTGACCCTGACCCTGATTCCGGAGATGCCTGTTACCAAGTACATCTTCTTCGACGAGGACCAGGCTCTGGTGGACCGTCCCGCGGACATAGATGACTACAAGTCCCGCGACGACTATATCATGGATGACACTCTGGGCATCCGCAACAAGCGCATCAATATCCCGCTGCAGGATAACACCGGCAAGGATAAGGACGAGCTGCTCATCTATATGTACGTACCCAGCGGTGTGAAGGACGCTTCCGGCACCGATGAGACGCTGTTGAAGATTCCCGTTACCCTGAAGCTGAACCGGGTGTCTACCGACCGCACCCTGAAGGATGTAGTCACCAACGCCAAGGAAACTTATGCCCACCAGGCGGTCTACAATCTGCCTGCTCCCGGTGAGTACTTGACCTACATCCCCAACTCCACCGGCTACACCGTCGCGGACTTCACCGCCACCATGAACTACCCCGGTGCCCAAATCAAGGTGCTGGAAAATAACGGTGCGGAGCACGATTACCAGTCTGCTGTCAACGGTATCTTCAACTTCCAGCGTGGCTTCAGTAAGTCCAACGATGACTACATTACCATCTCTGGCAACACCAAGGGCTTCCGGATGAACCTGTCCGTGCTGTCCGCTTATGGCCAGCTCCGTCTATCCCAGATCATCGCCGCCAACGAGGCTCTGCCCGACGGCGACGAAAATAAGAAGGACGAAGCTGCCCTGGCCGCTTACTTGGTGACCGAGTACAACAAGCACACCCTGACCCATAAGGTGACCATCGTGCCCACCGACATGGATCTGGATGTGACGGTGAGTTACACCCGCATTGGCGAGTCCGACCTGCTGGTGCTGGAGCGTGACGAGAACAACGCATACAGCGTGTTCGATTACAAGTCTAACGAAGAAGCCGAGCGCTTCAACGTGATCGCCACCAAGAAGGAAGGCGTCAAGCTGGAGTTGCTGGATAGCGACGGCGTGGTTCGCTACGACTCCACTTCCGACAATGTGGCCGCTGCCGCCTATCAGATCCTGATGCTCACCGGCGGTAATGATGCGCTGAAGACCGGGTTCACCAGTGCTACCCCGGACGATGCCGAGACGAACTACACCATCCGCATCTCCTCTACTCAGGACGGTGTGGTCACCGCTGACGGCACCACCGCCTACCTGAACCGCACCTTCCCGTTCACCATTCGTCCCATGAGTGAGGACACCATGGTGCGTGTCTGGGTGACCTATGAGGACGAGGAAACCAAGCAGGTTTACCGCAACGAGGCCATCTACGACCCGCAGGCCGGTACCTTCACCGCCGCCATCGGCCTGACCACCACGATTCTTACCATAGAGATCGAGGGCGTCAACCAGTATACCAAGCCCGCGCTGGACCTGCTTGATAAGGACGTGAACGGCAGCAAGGGCGACGGCATCAGCACCATCCATACCTCTGTCGGCACCATGCTGGAGACCTACAACTACCCGACCCTGGGTACTTACACCAATAGCTCCAGCGCGACCCAAACGGAATTGGAAGACTCCAGAGGCGAGTGGAACCGCATGTGGTCCATGGCCCGCGCTAACTACCAGGCCAGCGGCAACCGCTTCACTGCCCAGCTTCTGGACGTGGAAGAGAACTGGGGCGATCCGTACGCCTACGTGACCTTCCGCGTGCAGTCCATGGCTCAGGACGAGCGGGTCGTGGCCCGCAACGGCAGCGCCTATGGCTATGAGCTGGTACTTAAGCGCCAAAGCAACGAGGCCGACCTGACGGTTTACAACAACAACAAGGAGTTCAGCGACCCCGAGTACTATCGTGCCAAGGACGAGTCCACCGAGGATGAGCGTATCCTGGTGCTCTACCTCGATCCGTACACTGCGGGCGTGGGCGGCGCTGCCTCTACTGGCGACTATGACGCCATGGCCTATCTGGAGGTTTCCAAGGGCGCGTATCTCAAATTGGTTGACAAGGCCACTGGACGCCCGGTGGGTGCCTTCCCCAACACCTTTACCTTGGGTACCAATGTCCAGCCCAGCAACCTGATGCGCGGCGAGTACACCGTCACCGTCATGGCCCAGGATCAGAACCCGCTGAACACCAAGGTTTACACCCTCATCGTTAAGGATAAGTCCACCGAGGTCCAGACCGGCTTCGTGGCCGCCGAGGACGAAACGGGTGAGTATCGGATCTACCATGACGCCGGCATCCTTGATCCCGAAATGGGCACCGGCACGCAGGTTGACCCGTACAAGGGCTACATCCCGCTGACTGCCAGCACCCTGAAGATCGATCCCGTGAACCGCAACGCCATCATTACCAAGGTGACGCGGTACAACGACGCTGGCTTCACCAGTGAGGCCGAGGCCGACGTGAAGTTCGTTCCCGATAACGGACTGTTGTATGACGTTTACGCGCCCATCACCGATGACACCAACAAGTATTACCATGGCGCGGCTCAAATCAGCACCCACCCCTCTCAGGGTATCAACGACAAGTTCCTCTACTATGCCGTCACTCTGGAGAGCCAGGCCCGCAATACCGACGGCTCTGCCGTCAACGTGGGTACCTTCTACGTGGCTCTGGAGCGCAAGAACATCGAGGTGGACGTGGAGTACGTCCACGCTCTGGTGGGCACCAACCCGCCCAATGTGGCCATCCGCCAGAACGAGCGCCAGTTCAACCTGAATGTGGCCGAGGCGGAGATGCAGATAAACATCAAGACCACCAAGACCGAAGCCAAGGTCACCGGCTTCGCCGCCACAGAGGCGGCCGCCAACGGCAACATCGGCACCAAGCTGACCGATGACTACACCGAGACATACCTTAACAAGGCTCCCGACGGCAGCTTCGGCGTCGTGTACTTCCAGGTGACCCACGACATGTATACCGAGGTGAAGGACGCCAACGGCAAGACCCGCGTTCTGACGCCCAACGCCAAGAAGATGTTCGAGGCCCAGATTTTCCGCTCCAACCACGACACCACCGTGGGCCAGATTTGGATCGTGGATCCCAGAGATCCCACTTGGGAGCACCGTCTGCCCGCTTTCGCGCGGCCCAATAACCCCACCTTCTTCGAGGTGTCCGCCGACCCGAAGGCCGCCGACTCCGTGGTGCCCAATTCCGGCACCTATGCTAACCGCTTCAATGTGGAAGTGGACGCGCCGGAGAATCCGTACCTGACCATGCTGGAAATCTTCAGCAGCGGCGCGGGCTCCACGGGCAACCACACCGCTACTGGCAACAAGACGCTCTACAACGTCGGTGAGACAGGTAAGGGTCTGTTGCGCAGCCTCAATACCTATACGGTCAGCGGTAACGCTTACACCGACATGACCTTCTACACTGTCTCCTCCTCCGGCGTCCGTCAACAGTGGTACACCCTGCGTGTTTACGCCGACGATACCGACACCACCCTGACCGATGGCGGCCTGTACCTGAACAGCCAGGCCCTGACTTTGGACGAGAGTAAGGCCGCCCGCGAGACGGTGGCCGACCGCAAGCCGGTGAACTTCACCGTCAAGCCGCGTAACGGCCTGACCATGGTGGTGCTCCAGGATAACGACGGCAACATCATCGGCGCCCAGCGTGGCGACAGCGTCTTCCAGGCCGTGCCCGTGAGCCGCACCGGCGAAAATCGGTACACTATCACCGTCATTTCCGCCCGCGACTACATCGCCCTTCGCACTGAATACGGCGCGGACATCGAAACGGCGGGCAAGATGGCCCAGCTCATCGCCAATGGAACCATTCTCGACTGGATGCAGAGCGTGCCTACGGCCCGCAAGACCAGCTACACCGTCATTCTGGACTATTACAGCCCCGACGATACTGGCATCGTGGGCATCGCCGCTAAGGCGACTCCCACCAGCGCCTATGTGGAAGCCCAGAAGGTGGATCTGGGCGGCGGCAAGAGTGCCTATCTGGTGCGTATGCCCGTCACCAGCACCACTGCCACCTACCGCATCACACCCAACAACACCCACCAGACTGTGACGGTGAAGATGATCGCCGCCAACGGCACAGTAACGGAGAACAAGCCGTTCAGCAATCTGCCCGAGAGCACTGTAGTGGAGGGCAACGTAGCCATCCCCGCCGGTGTGAACGAGATGCAGGTGACCGTTGCTTCCCCGAATGGCGCGAAAGAAACGTACACCGTCTACTTCATCCGTTCCGCAGCCTCCATTTGGGAGCTGAAGGTCAACGGTGTGGCGGTTGACGTGGCCCGCGGCGTCTATCGGTATCCCGCCCCCGCCAGCGCCACCATGCTCCGTCTGGAAGTGGAGCTCAACAGCCCGCTGGCTATGGTCAGCATCAACGGCTCCACGCCGCGCTTCCTGGAGGATTGGCAGGATATCCCGCTGAACTTGACCGCGGCCATGAACACCAAGAGCGTGCCCATCAATATCTATACCTTTACCGGCGGCAGCACGCCTTACGGCACGGCTGGCATGTCCACCACCCAGTTGGTGATCACCCGCGACACCTCTCGTTACCGCCCCGACCAGGTGCTCTTTACCAAGACCGGCGACACCACTGCCACTACCGCCGGTGTGGATGACTACGGCCGCTATACCTTCACCGTGGATTCCTCTGTTACCACCGGCACCCTGGATGTGGTCACCTCTGCGGCGGATCACCGCATCGTCCTCCACGACAACGAGGGCGTGGGCTACGATTTGGATTACACCTTCACCGAGAACATTGAGACGGTGAATGGCGTGGATCAGGTCCGCAGCCGTACGTACCGCTTCGCGCTCAAGGACCTGAATGTGGAAGATGGCCGCCTCTACACCCTGTGGGTCTACAACAACCTGAATAACGGTGCCAATACCGCTTACCCGTTGGTCATCAACGCCGTCAACAGCAACGCTGATCTGGCCGCCATCACCGTCAACCGTGGTCTAAAGGACGCCCAAAGCGTGGATTTGACCACCGGCAGCCCGTACACTGTGGATGTGGACCGCAATCTCACTTCTGCCGTGGTTACCTTCGAGGCAGACGATCCTCACGCCACCATCGTGGCCAACGGCAAGGAGTCCCTGGGCCGTATTGATGTGACCGCCCAGTTCGGCGCCAGCAACCGCGCTTCCATCACCGTCATGGTTCGTTCCTCCGACGGTACCTTCTCCCGTCACTATACCGTCAACCTGGAGCAGCCCTATGTGGGCGGCACCTTGGCCAGTGTTGCCTTTGAAGGCAAGACTGTGGCCCCCAACGGCGACATTTACGCCGCCACCTATGTCAAGGAGGGCGACAAGTCTCTGGTCATCACTGCCACCGAGGGCGGCACTGTGGAGGTTCGCCGTCAGAACGGCGATGGCACCGAAACCACCATCCCCGGCACCACCGCCCCCGGTCGCTGGACCGGCCAGGTTACCGTGAGCGCTACCCGCACCGACTTCAGCATCTACGTGGGCGGCGTCAAGACCGCTATCCTGTCCACCCAGCATGAGGACTATCCCACCGGCATCCAGGAACTCAACGTGGCTTACGGCGAAGTGGAGGTCATCACTGTCAACGGCTTCAACGTTGACCAGGAAAAGGTCCTCTCCAACGGCAACTGGCGCGCCGTTCCGTCCAAGACTGTCTACGACAGCGTGGGCAACGCTTTCTACCTCTATGAACAGAGCGTGGGCGCCAACGACAAGTGGGTGGAGATCGATGTGTCCGCCATGGACGCCAACGCCTCGGTGAGCCTGGGCTATGAGTCCGGCAAGGGCATCCTCGATCCCAGCTATAACGCCACTATGCGCGCCGCCTTTGAGCAGAACCTCCACGGCATCACCGCGGCCAGCCCCGGCGAGGGCCACTTCGCCATCGATTTGAGCCGCCTGACCTGGCTGACCAACAGCTTCTACAACGCCGACGCGGCGGTCAACGCCTACAACGACGTGAGCCTGAAGGAAGCCTTTGTTGACATCGTGGTGACCTCCGCGGAGGGTGCCAAGCGGGTCTACACCCTCCACCTGACCCGTGTCAACGATGACAACAGCCTGCGCCTCATCAACGTCACCCCCGAAGACGACATCACCCAGCTCTACGACAACGTCATCCCGCAGGATCCCGAGAAGGACAGCTGGATCGACAAGCTGGACAACATCCGCGAAACCATCACAGTGGATGGTAAGGAATACGACCTCTACCGCATCCTGGTGGATGGCCTCAACGAGCTCACTGACCTGACCGTTCGCGCCACCGACGATGCGGCCCGCGTCTCCGTCAGCGCGCCCAACGAGGACGCACCTGATCCCACCGACGGCGACGGCGCCATCGTCAGCCTCCGCAACGTGCCGCTGGAGAACGAAATGACCCAGTTCCAAATCAAGGTCCGTGCGGAGGATGCCGGTCCCGATGACTACAAGACCTCTTATCTCCAAATCTTCCGTAAGAGTGATGATGTCTCTCTGAAGGAAGCTATCCTGACCTACAACTTCCAGGACGGCAGCCCCATTGGCCAGCCCGAGCCCATCAACATTCTGGGCAAGTTCGTGGAAGGCAGTGCCAGTGGTTTCGATGACGAAACCGACGAGTACATGGAGAACAACAAGTACGGCGTGGACGGCGGCGTCTACCAGTTTATCGTCTCCGCTAAGATCGACCCGTTCAATCTGGAAGATTTGGTGAACTTGATGGTGGGCGACGGCTCCAAGGGCCATGCTACCGTCACCGCCGTGGCCAACAAGCTGGCCGCGCAGGTGCAGTTCGTGGAGTACGATGACAACGAAGACGGCATCCTTTATGGTGACGACATCTCCAATGTGGAATGGCACCAGCAGTCCGTGGACAAGCAGACGATCACCAACGACAGCGTCTACATTGTTACCGTCACTTCCTCCGATAACAGCAACATGATCCACTACGCTTTCGAGTTTGTGGTGGTGGACTTGGAGCTGGATACTCTGGACATCGATGGCGAAAGCCTGCTGAACAGCTACTATGTGGAGAACATCGACGGCGAGGACCGCGTGGTGTACTATGCCATCGTGGACGAGCACGCCCGCTATGTGGAGATGGAGATCCAGACCCACAACAACCACACCAAGTACGATCCCGATGACGAGGATGAGCAGCGCAAGGCCTCTACGCTGACCGTCAGTGACCTGGATTCTACCGTCCGTGACCCGATGATTGCCGACGGTTCCCGTGATTACCGCCAGACCCAGAAGCTGTCCGACGGTGAGCGCAGCCAGTTCCAGATCAAGGTGGGCAACTACCTCACCCCCGGCGATAAGAACACCCAGCACCTTGTCAACACCAAGTATCTGCGCCTCTACCGTTCCAGCAGCGAGACGCGCATGCAGGAAGTCATCGTCTACTACCAGGATAAGGACACCGGCGAGATTATTGCCGTGCCTGCCATCTACGACGATTCCATCAAGCAGTACTCCGCCTTCGTGCCCGATTACGTGGAGCTCACCGACATCGAGCTCATCGGCCCGGGCGACCTGTCCTACCTGAAGCTGACCCCCGGCATGGACGAGCCGCACCGCAAGGAGTACATCGTCCGTGACGCCGTCCTCATCGGTGAGGAGACGCCCTTCGACCTGTGGGTCAAGGCGGTGGATGGCACCGAAGGCATGTATAAGGTGGTCATCTACAAGGAGGACAACACCCTCCTGAAGGTCCTGGTGGACGACAAGGACGCCGTCAAGCGTGACGAGCCGTACATCCGCGATTGGAAGGACGAAACCAGCGAACACACCCTCTACGATGCCCTGGCTGACGGCCATATCACCGCCAAGGTGTACGCCGAGGCCACCAGCCGCAAGGCCCTGCTCAATCTGGGTCTGGCCAAGGACGGCGTGGCGATGCCTACCAGCGCTACCGCCTCCCTGTATAACTACTGGATGCGTGACCCGGCCATGTCCATCACCACCCAGGACTACATGAACCCCTACGGCGTTGCCGCCACTGAGGTTGCCATCCAACTGAAGCCCAACCCGGGCCTCACCTACACCGATGCGACCTACTACCTCCACATCTACCAGAAGGATTCCAACGCTCAGATGGCCGAGTTCACCATGGAATACGTGGACGATCTGGGCAAGGAGGGCACGGCGGTGGTGTACCGCAACTTGGCTACCAATGAATACACCGTGGTGTTGCCCAGCACTGCCGTGGACGCCACCCTGACCGGCATCAGCAAGCATCCCATGGCCTCCATCGTGGCCGACTTGGCTGGTGAAGCCCGTCCGGAGACGAAGTACGGCATCTATGACATGAAGCTTGATCCCGTGGAGATGGGTCACACCGCCAAGGATGCCCACTTCACCGTTACCTCCACCGACGGCACTGCCAAGCAGACCTACACGGTCCACATCCAGTTCGCTGACCTGTCCATCCGTGACCTGACGGTTACCGACCACTATGATCCTGCCGATGCTGGCGGCATCACCGTCAACCATCCCTCCATGAGCTACCAGGTTATTGCCGAAGAGCTCACCCGTTACTACGAGGCGCTGGTGGGCGATGCTCTGGACGGTCATTACAACGGCAACATCGACATCGACTATGATATCCTGGCCAACAACGGCTACGCCAAGGTCACAGCGCAAGTGGACAACGGCGCCATTCAGCCTCCGTTGCCTGCCAACACCCTCCAGATTTCCAACGTGATGGCGGTCAACAAAGACCTCCAGAGCGTGAAGGTGGTCGTGCGCAACACCGTCAACGTTGAGGCCTTCGATGGCAACTCCGTCACCATCCAGCCTGTTACCTATGAGGCGGAGTATCTGCTGAACGTCTACCGCTACTCCAGCAACACCGACATCATTGAGGTGAAGTTCGACTACAAGGATGGCGGCAAGAACGACGTCCAGTACGGTATCTTCGAGCAGCTTAAGGACAAGGGAGATAATGTCACAGGCTACGATGACAGCTCCTTCGTTCTCTACCTGCCCACCGATGTCAACCTGGGCGACCTGACCATCACCACCGCCTCTGCCGGTGCCCAGATCGCTGTCTCCACCAAGCCCTTCACGCAGGGTGCGGTCAGCGGTGTGAAGTTTAACCGCAACCAAGTGAAGCTGAAAGACGTCGGCGTGGCCGAGGGCGACACCTTCTACGTCTATGTCCTTTCCTCCAACAACCGCGAGAGCAAGATTTACACCGTCAACGTAGAAACGGTGAACCTGGACCTGCGTGAAGGTACCGTTTCCGCTTATAGCCTAAGTGACAAGAATAACGAGGGTTGGAGCGTTGACATGGGCTTCCTCCTCGACCTGGAACGCCGCGGCACGGCCACCGACGATACCACTGATGCCGACGCCATGAACCCGCCGCTGGTCAGTGATACCCTGCCGCTGCCCGATGGCTACAAGTACCATGAGCATGTGGACGGCAAGACTGTCACCGTGTACGAGGTCCATGTGCCCAACTACGAGATTGACGGCGAAGGCAGCGCCAAGCGTTATCTGGACACCATTGAAGCTGAACTTGACCTACTCACCAAGGGTCTTGACGTGAATCTGGATGTCTCCATCCATCCCACCTACGCCGTGGGCAATTCCATTGAACTTAACACGTGGTGGGGCCAGGATGTCTGGAACATCACCATGGACGGCAACACCACCGACGCTTTCGCCATCATCCGTGTGGCTGTCACCGGCGCAACCTATGGCGCCGACGGCTCCAGCGACGCCTACGAAGGCAACCTGAACGTCCACCACTCCAACATGCTCGAACGGGTGTTCTACATCAAGCTCCTGCGTATGGACACCGATACCTCCCTGGCTGACTTTGCTAAGTACTACTGGGCCGAGGCCGACGTGGACGTCAACGGCGAGCACAGCAGAGACTTCACCCACCAAGTTGACAACCCCATGTACGTCAACTACATCCCCGAGGCCAACGGCCAGTTCCGCGTGGAGGTTTCCGCCAACTCCGACAGCGCCAAGGTGGACGTCCGGGTCATCCCCAACACCTTCGGCTACGTCTACGGCGATCCCAGCCTCACCGATCCGCTCACGGGCAACGCTTACGAGCCGTTCGACAACAGCGGCATCCAGTTCACCCGCCACCACAGCCAGTACTTCAACGACACCCTCCAGGTGCCGGTGGATGAGTTCGGCAATTTGGCGACCCACTTCCAGGTGGTTGTCACCGTCCTGGCTGGTGCCCAGGATGAACACGGTGACTACGTGAAGGTCAGCTACGTCTACAACATGGAGCGGGTGGTCAAGAGCCTGGAGAAGGCTGGTGCTACCGACGGTGGCGATGCCAACCTGTCCAACGTGGTCGAGTACCTGATGATGGAAGAGTACATTGACAACTATAACAATGCGCCCGGCGCGGTCAACGCCCCCGCTCGTACCCCCGACGCATCCAAGGGCGAGGTTGGCCAGCGTGTCATCGTGGCCGTGGAAGACCCGGCCAAGCTGGAGCTCGGCACCGTGGATGTCACCGCCATCGCCCAGAGCGGCCATGACATCTTGGCCCTGGGCACCCTGAAGGAAGACCTGATAAATGACGAGAACGCTTTCAGTTCCGACAACCGTTGGCAGGGCGAGCTGAATCTCATCAGTGGCCAGGACACCTACACCGACGGCGCTGGTACCCACCACAGCCTCTACGCCAAGGCCGTCATCAAGGGCGTGGAGAGGGATATCACAGTGAAGCCCGAGGCCGCCTATAACACCGAGTACATTAAGTTTGTGGAGTGGGACGACAACGCCGAGCTGGAGTCTGTGGAGCTGCAATACACCTTGGGTGGCTTCGAGTACACAGCCAACGCTTACCAGATCGCCAACGCCACCATCCCCGGTTATGACGGCGAGTACGTGGTCTACCTGCCCAACGTGGTGGAGAGCCTCCACGACCTGATTTCCACCGCCAAGAGCCTCTACGCCAACGTGAAGATGACTATGCTGGACGGCACCGACGCCACTGCTTACCGCCGTCACGTGGTCAACTACGTGGACGAGCAGGGCAGACCTATCGATTCGGAGCATCCAGAACTGGGTAAGGTTCTTGACTTAGACAGTGTGAACGAGACTGTCCTCACCATCACCGTCCAGCCCAGCGTGCACTACTATGACGCTTCGTACGCCAAGACCTACGTCCTGCGCATCGTCCCCGTGGACCTTGTGGTGGATAAGGCTGAATTCAACGAGAAGGTCACCGAGGTCGACCAGGGCCACATCTACAACCTTGCTCCCATTCCCTACGTCACCGTGGATAAGGTCAACACCTTCGAGGGCAAGGTCCAGGCTACCGTCACCGACAACGAGCTGTTGGCTACCCACCTGAAGAGCAAGCCCATTGATGAAACCGAGCAGACCCCCGCTGGCCAGTATGGCGACATGGTCATGTACGGCTACATCAAGCATCCCGTTGAGCCTGCCGTCAGCAAGGACAGCGATGTCAACGGCCTGTGGCACATCTACAACGACCTGATGGCCGAGTACAACAGTGTGTCCAAGAACTATGACGAGACGTACACTGGCATCACTTGGGTGGACTACACCGCCGAAGAGTTCTCTACCTACGCCAACTACCAGGCTTATCTGGCCGCTGGCGGCAAGGTCAATGACCATAGCTTGGGCTTGACCTACACCGGCTGGATCGCGGTGGAGGGTGGCGATCAGACGCTGGTCAACGAGAAGCACCTGTCCGCCTCCGAGAAGGAAGTCGCCGACGGCGTGAAGAGCGCCCTGAATTTGGTGGACATCTCCCCCGAGTCCGACGCTACTACCATGGTCAAGGTCCACGCCGGTAAGGAGCTCATCGACAAGGACGGCGTGTCCCATGTCCAGAGCTTCACCACCTATAACGTCATCGTCACCCGCCAGAACGAAACAGCCAACCAGCTGGAGCTCTATGCGCTGGCTCAGGGCGACAGTACGCCCGCTCCCGCCCAGCCTACTGTGAACAACTACAAGACCACCATGGAGCACATGGTTGATCCCGCTCCCGTCACCTCTGAGGATGGCGTCACCACCAATTACAGCTACCTCTATGCCATCACCACCGAGACGGACGACCTCTTCGACCTGTGGCTGGATCAAAAGGTCGTGGGCCATGAGGCGGAGGAAGTCACCATTGAGGTCTTCCAGCAGGGCGACCCCGTGGCGAAGATCACCCGCGTCACCAACAATAAGACTGGCGCCGACGCCAAGAACGAAGTCAAGCTCAATGCCAACAACCGTCTGGACATCGGCACCGCCATCACCGACAAGTGGAACACCGATCCCACTCTGCCCAACGCCCTCCAGGTGGTCGTCACCGCAGTGGCCGAGTCCGGCGCCAAGAATATCCACACTATTAACGTCTACCGCAAGTCCTCCGAGGCTAAACTGGACATGCTGGAGTACGAAGTGGTGGATGAGGAGACCCACACCACCCAACCCGACGAGGCCACCAACCTCCACGGAAACCTGTCCACGAACCGCTTCCCGCCCGAACCCACGCCCACCAAGGACTTCCTTGGCCGCGATGTTTACACCTACGGCTTCACCATTAGCACCAACGAGATCGTCCGTGGCATCGACGGCACCTACTATGTGGAGAGCGAGCTCTTCTCCGTGAAGAACGTCTTGGGCAACCGGGCCGCCATCATCACTGTGCCCGACAAAACCGAGTACGTGGGCCAGACCACCGATGCCGACGGCCATAAGATCCTTCTGCCCATCGGCGGCTACAAGGACGGCCTCACCAGCGGTACCATTGACATCATTGTCACCGCCGAGGATGGCTCCGATACCAATGTCTATCACTTCACTTTGGATATCATCTCCGGTGACACTGCGATCAAGATCGTCACCACCTCCGACAACAACAAGAGTGGCATGGAAGGCTTCCCGGCCTTCGTGAAGGATGACACCACCGGCCAGGTCAGCGAGCTCACCCGCGATTGGGCCACTGTGAAGCAGGAACTCATCGACATCGGTGCCGAAAAGGCCGTCGTGGCCGCTCAGATCGCCCTTGAAGCGGAGAACTCCGCCGCCTGGATCGAACTCAGCAAGCGCATGGCCGAGCTTGAACGCATGGAAGACGCCAGGGAAGAGGAGATTCGCTTCTACTTCCAGGTGGCCGAGGACGAAGACGGCAACACGTACTTCGTGGACAAGGACAACAATAAGATCAATGCCTACAACGAGGATGAGTCCCTGAACGTGTCGGCTCTGGACGCCGATGGCGTGCGCATTGAGCGCACGGTCTGGTACGGTTTCCTTACCCAGGCCGGTGTCCTGGCCCTCGAGAACAACATCGACGCCAGCACTTACCTCGAAGCGGTCAGTGAGCTGAGCGCCGTGGGTGTCAACCTGCCCCTCGAGGATGGCGTGGCGACCGAAGCGGTCAACTGGCCCTACCGCTCCACGCTCTACAAGCGCAGCGACAACTTCTCTCCTGTCCACCTCTTCGACGAGCTGGCCAACCGTCCCGATGAGATCATCGACTTCTACGACATCGCCTTCCAGTCTGACCGCGCGTACCCCAACTTCCCCATGGAGCAGGCTGTGGACAACGTCTACTTCAGCGTCAAAGCGCAGGATGGCTCCATCCGTCACTACGTGCTCCAGGTCCGTAACGCCAACACCGAGAACCTGAACCTGGATTACGTGAGCTACCAGACCGACGAGGGCACCAACCGGGCTTACGGCCTGTGGGCCTATGCCCAGGGCATCGCCGGAGTGGCGGAAGGCACCGCCGCACCCAACGCCCTGCCCACTTACCGCACCGTGGACGGCGGCGTGACCTACGCTACCACCGATGGCGACGGCGTGGTCCTCAAGCGCTTCCAGCAGGTGGTGGATAAGTACGGCACCATCTACCGCGACCAGACCCTCAAGACGGCCGACACCGCCGCCAACGGCGGCGCGGAGCGCACCGACGTGATTTACGCCAACCTCATCGTCCCCGAGACATATGCTGTGGCCCAAGAGGTGGTGGGCGGCACCAGTGGCACCCAGAAGAACCTCCACTATCCTGAAGCCGTCTGGGGCAGCGCCGACAGCGTGCCTGCCAACGCCTGGCAGGATCCTGACGTTGCCACCGAGAAGGTGGGCAGCGTGGATAAGTACCTGGTGCCCGCCGTTCAGAAGGTCCGCATCGGCGTGGACGCCGACGGCAACGACCTCTTCGAGTACCGCCTGGTGCCCACTACCTTCAATGCCACCGTGGACCGTGGCGCTACCAACATCAATATCCGTGCGGTGGCCGAGTACCCGTATAGCGGCGTCATGGTCGTCCATGGCAGCGGTGGCACCTACACACAAGGCGAGCAGCTCGTAACCATTAACGTCAACGTGGGCAGCGACACCACCGTCTACATCTACGTCCGCTCCCAGGAAGACGACCTCATGGGCAGCCGTAGCAGTAATGCCCGCCGGTACACCCTGAATCTCCACCGCGCCAACGATAACCGCGCTCTGGAGCAGGTCACCGTGGAGCCCGATGAGGCTACCCTGAATGACCGCCAGAACCTGCTCGACGCCAAAAACCGTGACGAGGTCAACCGCACCCGTATCGTGGAGGGCGACGTGGCCGCCGCCAGCGAACAGGTGGCCCTCACCATCACGCCGTCTGAGTCCAGCGCTTGGGTGAGCCTCTACGAGTTGGATGAATTCGGCAACTTCAAGAGCGAACCCATGGAATTCTACGTGCCCACCGGCTTGGATGAGTCGGGCAACGAGATCTCCGGCGCTTATGAGTACGACGAGGCTACTGAAACCTACTATCAGGTTGCTGAAGGCCAGATTGGACACTTCCGCCGCATCAAGCAGGTCCGTGGCAGCATGGGCAGTAGCTACGTCCGCGTCAGCATGGACGACGATACCGAGCTGAAGGGCAGTTACACCAGAACTGCCGTCGGTACCTCCTATACCTATACCTACGTCGGCAAGGGCAACGGTCCCTTCGAGCGCTATGACATCACCGTTGACTTCCCCATGGTGGACTACGTCTATGTGGGCACTGATAGCGAGGGCAATGGCCAAGGTAAGTATGCCCTGAACGATGACGGCGAGTACGTGGAGGCCACCGAGGACAATGGCCTGGTGGGTGTCTACAACCAGATCTACAACGAGTCTGTGGCCTACGGCATCCAGGTGGCCAACCTGGCCAACGGTGCCGACCTGACCCCCGCCCGGTACACCCTCATCCTCAACCACCGTGACAATGACTTGCGCCTGAGTAGCATTACTGCCAACAAGCGCCGTGCCAAGTACGTTTCCGCCGACGGCGCCACGCTGAAGTTGGACGAGAAGACCGGCAAGCTGGTTGTCACCGGCCAGGTGGTGGAGGACCGCAAGGCCGCTACCCAGGCCCTCATTGACGAGCGGGCCGAGCGCATTGGCAAGGGCGAACTCCTGCCTGAGCAGGAGGAGTTCAACCGTCCGTACGACATCCTCACCACGCTGGAGCCTGAGTTGTATAGCCACGGCATGAGCGGCGGTATGGTGGCGGATATCCAGGGCCACAGCGTTGGCGGCGACGACACCGGCGCGCCCAGAGACGGCATCCTCTACCTCTACAAGCTCCTCCAGGGCACCACTGGCACCAAGGGTGAGTAT
>JAMPEH010000389.1 GCA_023665245.1 Muribaculaceae bacterium | reverse complement strand
GACACATAGTACCCGATTTCGCAGTGGAGACCGACGGCACCAGAATCAACCTAATCCTCCTCAACGACATCCCCGAGCTGCAAATAGAGCAGAGCTTTTCCGACGACTCTATAGCGCGTGCCGGAGAGGCGTCGCGCAACAAACGCGAAGTCGTTTCGTTCATGCGCCAACAACGCGATGAAGCCCGCGATTTCATCAAAGTATTGAAAACGCGTCAGGCAACGCTTTTCAGGGTTATGCAAGCGATAGTCGGGCTTCAGCGCGATTTCTTCCTGACTGAAGACATGGGCAAGATAAGACCTATGATTCTAAAGGATGTGGCTGCCGTTACCGGCGACGACCTCTCGGTCATATCGCGTGCAACGGCGTCGAAATATGTCGCCACCTCTCGAGGAGTCTATCCAATAAAAATGTTTTTCAACGAGCATACGAAGACCGATGACGACACTTCGTCGCACAAGATATTAGTCGCTATGCGCGAGATTATAGAAAAAGAAGACAAACACAAGCCGCTGAGCGACGAGGTCATAACATCTCTGCTCAACAACGAGGGCTATTCATTGGCACGCCGTACGGTTGCGAAATATCGCGAACGACTCGGAATACCCGTGGCCCGTCTCAGAAAAGAACTGTAAGTTACACACTATGACTATGGAGAAAATATCAAGAATAATATCAGCAATATTCAGCCCGCTGCTCATACCCACTTATGCAATGGCTGTTGCCCTATGGACAACAATACTGTTTGTGGTCTCCACAAGTACGAAAATCGGGGTTCTGTCTACAACATTTGTTGTGACATGCCTTGTTCCGTTAATCGTGATTTTTATACTGTATAAACTGAAAATCGTCAGCGATTCCGGACTTAACAAGCAGAACGAACGGTTGATACCCTACGGCGTCACCGCTTTATGCTATTTCGCCTTGGCTTATTACCTGCGGTCAATCCATTCGCCGGCGTGGCTCTACATGTTTGTTGTAGGTGGCGGAATCGCTACGGTAGCTTCGGCTATTATAAACCTGAAGTGGAAAATCAGTGCCCACGGAGCTGCGGCAGGAGGGTTGGTTGCATTCATTTTCTCAATAATGTACATACAGGTCAACATACTAAATATGAATCTACTGTTTTTTGCAGCAATCGCCATTGCCGGAATCGTAGGCACCACACGACTTGTCCTCGAGCGCCACACGCTCACTCAGGTGCTTGCCGGGATAGCCAACGGCGTGATATGCGTATCTGCTTCGATTTTCCTAACCTGTTGAACAATTTACCATCACATTAGACAAGATATGAAACCGCTCGTAAGTATCATAATGGGAAGCACTTCCGATCTTCCTATCTTAAAAAAAACCGCCGACTTCCTCGACTCGATGGAGATACCGTTTGAAATGAACGCATTGTCGGCACATCGCACTCCCGCCGAAGTGGAAAAATTTGCTACAGAAGCCGAGTCGCGCGGACTGAAGGTTATTATCGCAGCCGCAGGCATGGCAGCCGCATTGCCGGGCGTAATTGCCGCAATGACACCACTGCCTGTGATTGGCGTTCCTATTGACTCGACTCTCGAAGGTCGCGATGCACTGCTCTCTATCGTGCAGATGCCCCCGGGTATCGCTGTAGCCACAGTAGGAATCAACGGTGCCATGAATGCCGCCGTGCTTGCCACCCAGATTCTTTCGCTGTCGGACCCCGGAATCGCATCCCGTTTTGCCGATTACCGCAGCAAGCTTTCTGCCAAGATTGTGAAAGCCAACAAAGAGTTGGCTGAAGTAAAATATAAGTTCAAAGTCAACTAAGACCCTATGGGCGTGTTTGATTATCAACGACGCCGGTCGTCGGTAGTGGAGATTGGGAATACACCGCTCGGTGGCGATAACCCCGTGCGCATACAGTCAATGACTTCTACCTCTACCATGGACACCGAGGGCTCGGCTCGCCAAGCTTGTCTCATTGCCGAAGCCGGTGGCGAGTATGTCAGGCTCACCGCGCAGGGAGTCAGAGAAGCCGTCAACCTTGCCGAAATCAAGAAAGCGATGTTGACATCGGGTGTAAACGTGCCTCTTGTTGCCGACATCCATTTCAACCCCAAGGCTGCCTTTGCAGCTGCCGAGACCGTTGAAAAAGTCCGAATCAATCCCGGAAATTTTGTGGATCCCGGGCGCACATTCAAGAAGCTCGAGTTTACCGACGAAGAATACCGCTTGGAACTCGAGCGCATCGAGCGCGAATTGCTGCCATTTATAGAGCTTTGTCGCCGAAACAGAACCGCTGTAAGAATAGGAGTGAATCACGGGTCGCTTTCCGACCGTATCATGAGCCGATATGGCGACACTCCGTCGGGAATGGTCGAAAGTGCAATGGAGTTTCTGCGAGTCTTTGTAAAGCACGATTTCAAGAATGTTGTGGTGTCAATGAAAGCCTCCAACACGGTTGTGATGGTCGAATCGGTACGCCGTCTAGTCGAAGCCATGAATCACGAGGAAATGTCATTTCCACTCCATTTAGGTGTAACCGAAGCCGGCGACGGTGAGGACGGTCGCATAAAATCGGCAGTCGGAATTGGCACACTGCTTGCCGAGGGTATCGGTGACACGGTAAGAGTCTCACTCAGCGAAGCACCGGAGGCTGAGATTCCTGTAGCACGATATCTCGTAAATCACTTTGAAAAACGTACCGAAGCCCCGTTGATTCATGGCAGTTACGCAGCCCGATATAACCCTACAGTACCCGAACGGATGCCCACTGTCAGTCATTCCAATATAGGCGGCAGCATGCCTGTTGCCGTAATAGTTGAAGCCCACGAGCTTAATGCCGATTACGAAGGCAGTCGCCGTCCCGACATGGCTCTGTCCCCTTCATGGCTTCGCATTAATGCCGGAGATATCGTTGACGTGGAGTCTCTTCGCGATGACGCCTCACCGATAGTCGTAAAGTCGAACCACATTAACGTCACCGGCGAGATTCAGGCATTTCTCCACCGACTTATGGACACCGGCATAGAGCGACCGATAATTGTGGAGTTAACCTATGACAATCTCGACAAAGAGCAAGTAGTAATTTCGGCAGCAGCCGATTTCGGCACACTTTTGCTCAACGGTTTTTGCGACGGGATAGTCCTGAATGCCAACCGTCTGTCTCCCAACGAGAGAGTCGACATCGCTTTTGGCATACTTCAGGCCTCACGACGACGCTTTACGAAAACAGAGTTTATATCGTGTCCCGGATGCGGACGCACGATGTTTGACCTCCAATCGACCGTTAGGGAGATAAAGGC
>JAMPEH010000388.1 GCA_023665245.1 Muribaculaceae bacterium | reverse complement strand
CTACGTATGCTTCTGCTATCCCAACTCTCTTTCCGACTGAATCGTAATGCAGCAGTCAGAGATGATAAACGGATTTCCTTACGCATTTTCCTTCACCTCCCTGCTCTCGATCTCGTCCGCCACTGTTCTGGTCAGATCCCTGTATTCCTCTTCCGTCAGCTCCGTCACGTCTCCCGCCTCCACATAGGCGCTCACGTTACCTCTGACGATGGCTTTCATCGTACCGGTTACCGTACCCTCGATCCTGCCTCGCACCAGACCGTCCACCTTCACCAGACCGGTGGCGTTCTTCGTGCGGATCGGCATATTCATGACGAATGCCGTCTTCTCGATGATCTTATCGCCCACCAGCAGGATCTGCGGCAGCACGAACATCGTAATAAAGATCGAGATCAGCGTACCGCGCCCCAGACATTTGCCGATGCCGAAGATCGCCACGTCCGACGTCATCTTACCGATCAGAATACCCGAAATCGCCAGCATCGTACCCGAAGTTACGATGGTCGGGAAGGACTGGTTCATGGTGTCTATGATGGACTGCTTCCTGCCCATCTCCTTACGCAGCTCCGTGTAACGGCTGGCAATGACGATGGCGTACTCGATATTCGCGCCCATCTGTATGGAGCTGACGATCAGGTAGCCCATGAAAAACAGATTATCGTGCTGCAGCGCGGGCACCGAGAAGTTGATCCAGATACTGCCTTGAATAACCGCGATCAGAAGCACCGGCATACCCGCCGACTTAAAGGTAAACAGCAGTACCACCAGCACCACAAGGATCGACACCACGCTCACCACGATATTGTCTCTGGAAAAAGTTTTCTGCAAATCATACTGGCTGACCGACTCGCCGCAGACCAGTACCGTGCCGCTGTAATATTTACCGGCGATCTCATGCATTTCGTCCAGAAAAGCAAATGTCTCGTCGCTCTCCTCCGGCAGCGTCAGATACACCAGCATACGGCTGTAATTCTCGCCCTGCAGCTGGTTCTTCGCGAAGTTCATCTGCTTGTAAGCATCGTCCAAGGTTTCCTGCAGGTCGTCTTCCAGCGTGACGTAGCCCTCTTCCACCTCGTCGTAAACGAACATGAACATCTCGATCAACGGCACCTGATAGTCCGAGAGCCCGTTGACCACCTTGGCATAGTCCTCATCATTGACGGCGTATGCCGCATAGATCAGCTCCGCCACCTCGTAATCTAAGTCGATCAGCTCCGAGAACTGTCTGGGCGTCAGCTTGTCCGTCAGGTTATAGCCGTCCATCGCCTCGATATTCGCAAGCCCCATGGTGTAA
Source organism: Muribaculaceae bacterium (assembly GCA_023665245.1). The sequence goes on along the minus strand of JAMPEH010000388.1, from coordinate 1,981 downwards.
TCCACCTCCGGGCAGGCGTCCAAGTCCCGCAGCAGCGCCTTCTCATTCTCATAACTGCCCGCCGGTACGATCAACGCCACCATATTGGACGCGCCGAAGTTCGTCTCCTGCATCTCCTCCGCTTTCTGCACACTGTTCTGCAGCGGCGGCGTCACCGTACTGTAGCCGAACACATACGGGCAGCTGCCCGAAATCTTGTAAGCCGCTATGATCGCAACCAGAAAAAGCGGCGCCACAATATATCTTGACACATATGCAAATTTGCCGACAATCGGAATCTCCGGGATAAAATTCTTGTGTTTCGTCTTTTCCATCAGATTTGAAAACAACATAATGACGCCCGGCATCAACAGGAATACCGCGCATAAGCTTAAGAGGATCGCCTTGATCAGCACGACGCCCATATCCGGTCCCATCTTGTACTGCATGAACGTCATGGCAATCAGACCGCCGATGGTCGTCAGGGAGCTGCCCGCGATCTCCGGGATCGCCTTACTGAGCGCAATGATGATCGCTTCTCTGGCTGGCAGGGAGGCGTGTTCTTCTTTATATCTGTTCAGGAGAATGACCGCATAGTCTACCGAGAGGGCAAGCTGCAATACGATCGTGACGGAATCGGACACGAAAGAGATCGTACCTAACAGGAAATTGGTGCCCATATTGAGAATCGCCGCCGACAGGAAGGTGATCAGCAGCACGGGAATCTCCGCGTAAGCCTGCGTGGTCAGCAGCAGCACCGACACGACGATAATCGCGACAAGGACGGTGATCGTATTCATCTCCTCCCCGATCAGCTCCGACTGCGTATCGCCCAGCCCCGTGGTCAGATAGTAGTCATAGCCTTCCAGCCTGTTCTTCAGCTCGTCCAGCGCCGTCAGACAGGCGTCATCGTTCTCGTCATAGTCGAACGTAACGTTATAGTAAGCGGAACCGTTCGTGTAATGCTCCTCCGTGTCGTCGAAGTCCACGGAAAACACGCCCGGCGACTGTTCCAGACGTCCGCAGATCCGCTCCGCCTGCTCGTAAGACACATTCGCCAGCATCACATTGCAGGTGCCGTATGTAATAAACTCCTCTTCCATCAGATCCAGACCCTGTTTCGTCTCCGTGGTGCCCGGCAGATAATGCGCCATGGAGTTCTCCACCTCGACCCAGTTGCGTGAAATGGCAGAAAAAATAATCAGGATGCCGAAGATGAGAAAAAAGAGGTTTCTCTTATCCACAATGAAACCGCATATCCTCACCATCGCCTGATTACCGTTCTTTTTCGTATTTAATTCTTTATCCATCGTACAAGCGCCTCCCTACACTGTTCGAGGAAAATTATAACACTTTGACATTTTTTTGACAACCGCTCGTGTAAGAATGGGAGGGATACATTTTGGGGAAGATGTATATTATCGCGCAAGCATCACCTTATTCGTAAAGACTGTTTTATCCTGCATAACCCTTAGCCCCTCTTTCAGATTTTCAAAAGAGAATCTGTGCGTAATCTGTGCTGACGGTCGCAGCTTTCCCTCCTGTATCGCCCGAAGCGCCACATGCCAGTCGTCCGCTTCCTCCCGCGTAAACGAAGAATTCCAAGTGCCATATAAGGTGAGCTGTCGGCGCAGGATCTTCCAGTAGATCTGTTTTCCGATCTCCATATCGCCCGCCGGATTCCCCGCCAACACGATCTGTCCGCCTGCCCTCGCAGACGCGACCGCGGGATTCACACTGTCGTCTACACCCACACACTCAAAAACAATGTCCGCCCCCGCTCGATCAGTGTGCCGGCTGATAAAACCAACCGGTTCCTGTTCACGACAATTACAAAAAAAGCAGTCCGCCACGCTGCGCAGCAGCTCCTGCTGTTCCCTTCTCGTGCCGACCGCATATATATCTCTGACTCCCATAGAGGCAAGCCACTGGATCACTAATATTCCGATCGTGCCACAGCCATATACCGCTGCTGATGTAACGTTCGTCAGATCCGCCTGTC
>JAMPEH010000387.1 GCA_023665245.1 Muribaculaceae bacterium | reverse complement strand
GGGGTGACCGTGCGCGCCGCGGCTACGGAGCCCTGCACGGTGATGGGGGAGGAGGCCCTGCTTGAAAGCCTTGTGGTCAACCTGGCCGACAATGCCGCCAAGGCCTGCGACCCGGGCGGCCATGTGATGCTGGCGGTGCGCAAAGGGCCGGGCGGGCGCGGCGCTGTCCTTCTGGTAAGGGACGACGGCCGCGGCATGGACGCGGACACCCTTGCCCGTCTTGGCGACCCGTTCTTCCGCCCGGACAAGGCCCGCAGCCGCGCCCAGGGCGGGGCCGGGCTGGGGCTGACACTCTGTTTCCAGATTGCCCAAAGCCACGGCGCCAAGCTCCAATTTGCTTCCGAGCCGGGCAAGGGCACGGCCGCGACCGTGAGCTTTCCGTAAAGGGGCAGGCGGCCGGCAGGGCCGCCAGCCGCTGCCTTTGGCTGTAAAATAGCCCTGTGACGCAAATTTGCAGAAAATTGCACGAAAAAACAACATTTACAACTTGATGATATCCCGGAGAAGATTTCCTGAGAACCGGGTGGGATACTGTGTTCACAGGCAGAGGGGAACCGGATGCAGGCATCCGCAAAAGCCCCTTACCAGGAAAGGAGGCTGCATTTGAATGAAAGACCATGCAGCAGAATGTGTACGGTTGACCCGCCGGGCGGCGGCATTGCTGGCCGGGACACTGGCCCTGAACCTTCTGGCCGGATGCGCCGACAGCGGGAGCCAGCCGGTGGTGACCGACGACGACCTGACCCCCAATTCGGCCGTGCAGGCTGCGCTCAGCCTTGAGGCGGGCAACGGCAAGACCTACGCCTATTATTGGCCGGCGGAGGACCCGGAGGCGGCAGCTGAGGCCAAGCGGCAGGATGATGAAGAAAGTCTCCAGACCCGTTTGGCCCAGGGGGTCCTTACCCAGGAGCAGGCAGATGCCCGGCGCCAGGCATACGAGCAGGGCACTCTGGAACAAATCGCGGTATGGCAGAAGGAACGGCAGCTTGACCCGGTGGTCTCGCCGCAGGAGGCTGCGAACCGTGCAGGCTGGCTGGCCGAAGAACTTTATGGGCTGGATATGTCGCAGACAGAGATCGAGCTGCGCTGCGCAGAGGAATATGATCTTGCAGCCGGCCAGGCTTCCGGCCGGCTGCTGTGGACGGCAACAAACCGCAAAGGCCCGACCCTCTTTTACTGCCTTCAGGACGCAACCACCGGGGAATGGCTTTCGACAAGTTATTCCCCGCAGCAGGAGGAACTGGACCGGGCGTGGAGCACGCCTGCGGTAAGCTGCTTTACACTCAATGGCCCGGTCTCTGAGAGCTTGCTGGGAGAGTGGCATACCGATGACCCGGCCTTTGAGCAGACGGTGGCCCGGATACAGGAGCAGGCGCGTGCAGCCCTTTCGGGCAGTATGCTAGTGGATGGGGCAGCGGTGACCGGGATCGAGCTTGTATACCCCGAAGGCCATCCGATGGACGTGCTTGAGTTCCGGGTGACCTGTGACAACGGAAAGACCTGTCATCTCTCTGCAGTGCGCGAGACGCAGGCCTACCCGGAATACGACCACGACGGTTACCTGATGCGCGGCTACGGTTTTGAAAAGGATACGATATATTATTTAGGATAATTTTTGCCGCCTTATGGGATGCAAAAAACGAAAGGAAAAGGATAAATTATGATGCGAGCAATGAAACGCTGGGCAGCGTACTGCAAAGAAAACGATTTTGCCATGCTGGGCTCGATGATTGTGCTGGCGCTTGCCCTGAGCCTTCTGGTCGGGTGCGCCGGCGGCGAGAGCCAGCCGGTGGTGACCGACGATGACCTGACCTCCAATTCGGTGGTGCAGGCCGTGCTGAATCTGGACGTGGGCAACGGCAAAACCTATGCGTATGTGTGGGCAGACAGTGACCCTGAAGAGCTGGCCGGGGTAATCATTGAAGCGAATCACCTTGAGGCCCGGATCAGGGCCTGGCAGGCAGATCTGGAGAGGGCGATCGGGCAGGGCGATGAGGAGTACCTCCGGCAAATCTCTGATCTCTCAATAGATGAAGCGCGGCTGGAATATGAGAAGTGCAAAAGCGGCGAACTGCTGAAAGAACAAGTGCAGGAGATCGTCGGTCTGGTGCAGGCGCAGCTGGCGCTTGACCCGGTGGTTTCGCCGCAGGAGGCCGCCAACAGGGCGGGGGTGCTCATTGAGGAGACATACGGCATTTCGCTCTCTGACCAAAAGCTGATCCTGAATTGCAGCCAGACCGATCCGACCGCAGCCGTCATGTATCACTACAACGGACGCATGGTGTGGACCGCTACCCTGATGCAGCCGGATGGCAGCGGCAGCCTGTTGGAAAGATTTTCCGGTGTGATAGATGCGACCACCGGCGAATGGATCAGGGCAGAGTATACCTTGAGTGAGGACGAGATGACGATGCTTGAAACAAACTCAATTGCCAGCTTTGTGATTGCGTCGGAATCACGTTTTGACACAGAGAACCCTGCCTATTTTGAAACAGTTGAGGCTGAAAAGCCGAAGGTGATGGAGGCGTTCGCAAAAAGCTCTTTGGCAGAGGGCGCGGCAGTCACAGGGGTGCGGATGGAGGAAGACTTTGCCAGGATGGTCTTCTGTTTTACCTGTGACAACGGCAAGACCTACCGGTTGCTGCGGACAAGCAACTATTTTGAATATGATTTTGGCGGGTATCCTCTGCGTGCCTATACGATCTGGAACACGGAGTTTTTGCATGACATTCCGGCAGATGGCACGATGTAAAAATAGAGCGCAAATGCCAAAGGAGCGACAATACAAGGGGCGGACTGGACAAGCCCGCCCCTTGTATTGTATAATATCCTGCAGGCCGGCAGAAACCGCGGCCGCATAAAAAACACTGTACCGCATGACAGAAAAGGGGAGGAAACGCGCATGTTCCACAAGCCGATCTTCGGCGCGACCATCCAGCCCGCCTGTGAATACTGCTCGTTTGGCCGCCGCGCGTCTGACCCGCAGATGATCCTCTGCGAAAAGCGCGGGGTGGTATCGCCCTACTATCATTGCCGGAAGTTTGACTATGACCCCCTGCGCCGCATCCCGCGCCGCCCGCCCCGGCTGCCCAGCTTCTCGCCGGAGGATTTTTCGCTGGATTGACCCCCTCATGGTTCCAGCGGCGGGCAAAAAATACCGGCCGGCCCCGCCGTGTATGGTTGCATTTTGGGGCAAAGTATAGTATACTAAGCACATGTTCGGACAGAGCCGGAGAAACTGCGCTGTTCGGCATACGGATGCGGGCCCTGTGCGATGG
>JAMPEH010000386.1 GCA_023665245.1 Muribaculaceae bacterium | reverse complement strand
AGCTTCCGTCGATAATATTTGATGAGGTGGATACGGGTGTATCGGGCGACGTGGCAAACCGTATGGGCGAACTGATGCAACAGATTTCCGGCAATATACAAGTCATCGCCATTACCCATTTGCCACAGGTGGCAGCAAAAGGTAACGCGCATTTCAAAGTTTACAAGCAGGATAGTGACACTGCTACCAATACTCATATATGCCGACTCGACAGTGAAGCCCGTATCGATGAGATTGCCGTCATGCTCAGCGGGTCGGCTGTTAACGATGCGGCGCGAGCCAATGCACGTTCGCTGCTCGAAGAAAAAAAATGAACAACAATGGAACGAAACGAATACATTTTTGGAATACGTGCCGTCATCGAAGCTATTGAGGCGGGAAAGGATATCGATCGGGTATTTATAAAAAAAGACCTTTCGGGAGAACTTGCTTCAGAATTAATGGAGCTTATCAAATCTCACAAGATTGTTTCGCGCCGGGTACCCGTGGAGCGAATAAACAAGTTTACCCGCAAGAATCATCAGGGCGTAGTGGCATTGTTGTCGGCGGTGACCTATCATGATCTCGATAACCTCGTGCCGATGCTCTATGAAGAGGGACGGTTGCCATTTATTGTTCTGCTTGACGGGATAACCGATGTTAGAAATTTCGGTGCAATAGCCCGTACGTGTGAATGCGTTGGCGCCGATGCAGTTGTTATTCCTGACCATGACAGTGTGACAGTCAACGGCGACGCTATGAAGACTTCGGCAGGAGCCTTGAATTATTTGCCGGTATGTCGCACCCATTCAATCCTTGGCGCGGTTAAGTTTTTGAAAGATAACGGCTACCAAGTGGTTGCTGCCTCTGAAAAGGCGGCTATTAACTATACTCAAGCCGACTATACCACTCCGGTTGCCATAGTTATGGGAGCCGAGGATACGGGGATATCTCCCGACGTGCTTCGTGTCTGCGACACGCTTGTCGCCATACCTCAGTTTGGACACATCGGTTCGCTGAACGTTTCAGTCGCTGCCGGTGTTGTAATGTATGAGGTAGTCAGACAACGTCTTGCCGCCGACATGGAAGTTATATGATAAGAAAAATACTGTCAATACTGCTCTCGGTTATCGCCTTGAATGGCACTGCCGGGGTATGGTTGCCCGACACTCTAATAGGTGACGGATATTATGACATGACTGTAGACCAACCCGCTGATTATTCAGGGAAAGTAGTATCTACCATAGTCCGTAAATCGTCGTCTTGTGGAGGCGACAGAGGCATATTGTATATACACGGTTTCAATGACTATTTCTTTCAGAAAGAGATGGGTGATGAGTTTGTGGACTCATGCTACAATTTCTATGCCGTTGATTTAAGAAAGTACGGTCGTTCGATTCTGCCGGGGCAGAAACGTTTTCAGGTTCGCAATCTCAACGAGTATTTCCCCGATATAGATTCGGCTCTTGCAGTTATGAAGAGAGTCGGGATTGACGATGTGGTTTTGATAGGGCATTCGACGGGTGGGCTTATTGCCTCGCTGTATATGGCAGAGAATCCCGATACTATTGTCAAGGCATTGATACTCAACAGTCCTTTTCTTGATTGGAATCTGTCAAAGTTCAACGAGAAGATAGGGGTGCCTGTCGTGTCGTTTCTCGGTCGTATATTCCCCAATATAAAGATAAGCCAGGGTGGCGGCACAGCCTATTCCGAAAGCCTGCTTGCCGGTGAACACGGGGAATGGCACTACAATACCGGGTTGAAACTGCGTAAGTCGCCCGATGTGGATGCCGGGTGGATAAATGCCATTAATTCGGCTCAACATAAGCTGAGGTCTATGAAATATCCTATAAAGGTCCCGGTGTTGCTGATGCACTCCGACAAAAGTGTCAATACAAAAGATTGGGACGAGACCCATAATCGGGCAGATGGTGTACTCGACGTCAACGACATAGTCCGTTACGGCGTGAAACTCGGGCATAATGTAACCCCGATAAGCATAACCGGAGGATTACACGACCTTGTACTGTCATCGCCTAAGGTACGCAAAGAAGTTTACCACGATATATTTAAATGGCTCATAAATTTAAATAAAATTTGTAAACGTGGAGCTGTTGACTTATCTTTGCCTTTAGAAGAAAATAAATAACATAAAATACGATTTCTATGGAAAAAAATGATGAATTGATAAAGAGTGTGACTGAGAAAGCTCAGGTATGGCTCGGTGATGGATATGACGATGCCACTCGTAAAGAGGTGAAGCGCATGCTTGACGCCGATGACAAGACAGAGCTTATCGAGTCGTTCTACAAGGACCTCGAGTTTGGTACCGGTGGTCTGCGTGGTATCATGGGAGCCGGAAGCAACCGCATGAACCGTTACACCGTGGGGTCAGCAACACAGGGGCTTGCCAACTATCTCAAGGAGGCATTTTCCGACCTGCCGGAGATTAGCGTGGCAGTGGGTCACGACGTACGCAATAATTCGCGCGAGTTTGCCGAAATAGTAGCCAATGTGTTCTCTGCCAACGGAATCAAGGTGTATCTTTTCGACAGTTTCCGTCCTACTCCCGAGTTGTCGTTTGCTATCCGCTATTTAGGTTGCCAAAGCGGTGTTAACATCACGGCATCTCACAACCCCAAGGAATATAACGGCTATAAAGCCTATTGGAGCGACGGTGCGCAGATTATCGCGCCCCACGACGTCAACATCATTGACCATGTTAATAAAATCAAGAGTGTGACCGACGTTAAATTCCAAGGCAACCCCGACCTTATAACCATCGTCGGTCCGGAGGTCGACAAGGCTTTCCTCGATGCCATAAAAGGTTTGTCGCTTAGCCCCGATGCAATCCGGCGTCATAAAGACCTGAAGATAGTCTACACTCCTATCCATGGAACAGGTGTGAAACTCATCCCCGAGTCGTTGAAGAATTACGGTTTCACCAATATAATCCACGTTCCGGAGCAGGATATCCCCGACGGGAACTTCCCCACCGTGGAATCTCCCAATCCTGAAAATCCGCCGGCAATGGCAATGGCTATAGCGAAAGCCAAGGAAGTCGGAGCTGACCTTGTAATGGCGTCGGACCCCGATGCCGACCGTATCGGCTGCGTACTCCGCGACAATAAGGGAGAGTATGTGCTTATCAATGGCAACCAGATTGTCATGATTCTGCTCTACTACCTAATGACTAAAAATGCGGAACTTGGGCGTCTTACCGGAAAGGAATATATCGTCAAGACTATCGTGACCACTGAAACTATCAAGGCGATTGCCGATGCCAACAATATTACTATGTATGATTGCTATA
>JAMPEH010000385.1 GCA_023665245.1 Muribaculaceae bacterium | reverse complement strand
GCTTTCTTGGAGGGTCTGGGAGGCCATTCTTTGGCCTCAAAGAATGGTCGCCCAGAAAGTCAGTCATAAAATGAAAAAGGAGAGAAATATTATGTCAACTAACAAAACACCCAACTACGCCCTGCATGCCTGGACGCCCCAGGATGAGTTCCACCTCACCGAGATCAACGAAAACTTCGCCGCCCTGGACGCCGGGGCGGTCCGGGCCATCACCGGCTTCTACACCGCCACCGGGCAGGATCTGGAGGTGGACGTGGGCTGCCCCATCCGCGCCCTGCTGATCTTCGCCTCCGGCGGAGCCCGGGGCGGGGACAACGCCGCCTATGCCACCCTGACCGTCCGGGACAGACAGGGCTCGGTGGTGAAGCTCACCGACACCGGCTTTTCGGTGGCCTATTCCACCTCAGTCCTGCCCGGCTTCTCCGGGCGGGTCTACTACTATCTGGCCCTGGTATGACCGCAAGCAAAGGAGACCTCCCAACAGGGAGGTCTCCTTTGTGTTTTGCTGCTTGTGAGTCCGGTGAGAAATTAGTTGTTAGTCTCTTCCTCGCCGCCCTCGGCAGCCTTGGCGGTCACGGTAATGGTGAGCTTGATGTTCTTGTCAAGAGTTACCTCACCCTTGCCGTTAGTCAGCGTCACATCAGCATCGCCGTTCTTCACTTCGACCGTCGCGCCCTCAGCGGCAGCAACGGTGATCTCCACCTTGTCACCCTTGGCGGCCTTGCCGTTGGCGGGGTTCATAGTGACGGTGGCATCGCCGGTGAGTTCATAGGTCAGAGTGTAGACCTCGGTCTGGTCGTTGATCTTGTTCTCGCTGTCAACGAACAGGACCACCTGGTCGCCGTCCTTGCCAACGTAAACGTTCTTGATCAGCAGATCGGCAACCTCGGTATGCTCAGCGGCCAGCTGGATGGAAGCCTCGCTGCTGGCAACGCCCTCTTTCTTGGCGTCGTTGATGAAGATGATCACGGCGTCTTTCAGGGAGGTCACGGTCTTCTCGGTCTCGAAGATGATGTCCTCGCCGCCGGCGTAGCCGGTCACGGCGTCAGAGGTCAGGGACAGCTCCTCCAGAGAAGCCAGAGCCTTGTCGCCCTCGGTGTAGCTCACCAGAGTGCCGGCGGCAAAGTCGGACAGGGTCTCACCCTCGCCCAGAGCGTACTGGTAAGTCTTGTTCTCGGTGCCGTTCCAGATGGTCAGCTGAGCCATGGACGTCTTCAGCTCGCTGTTGTAAACCGAGGTGGCCTCGATGGTGATATAGCCGTACTTGGTGGCGCTGATGCTGCCGGGCCAGGACTTGGTGGCGTTGGGCAGGATGATCATGCCGGCCACAGTGTAGGCAAAGCCGTTCTTGCTCTCGGTGTACAGGACGCCGCCGGCCAGATTGTCGGTCACGGTGGTCCACTTGGCCACCTCTTCACCGGTCAGGACCTTGACTTCCTTTTCGCTGTCCTTGTTGGTCAGCTGGACAAACAGGATGGCGTCGCTGTTGATATAGGTGGTGCCGAACTTGCCGCCGGCCAGCTTGGTGTTGCTCAGAGAGGCGTTGGCAGCCAGCTCGCCCAGATTATCGGTGGGAGCGGCGGTCAGCTGATAGGTCTTGGTCTTCTCGGTATAGGCGTAGGTGTACAGGGCGCCATCGGTGACGGCGACAGCCTCGTCCTCATCCTCATCACCCTCCGAAGCCTCGGGAGCGGTGATGGCCTTGCCGCCTACCTTGTCCACGGTGACGATCTGCTTGCTGCCGTCGGTGAACAGCAGCTCCACAGACTGGGTATAGTTCTCGGTGGGTCTGCCCATATCGTCCGTGCCGCCCTTGGCCGCAGCCACGCGCAGAGCGTAAACCAGCTTGTCGATGCCGGCGGTGGTGGAGGAACCGTCCTTGTACTCATCAGCGAAGAAGACGGCGCCGTTGATGGCCACCAGGTTGTAGCTCTTGCCCAGCTGGATGCCGCTCAGCTCGTCAGCGTCGGTAGCGGACCAATAGGCGCTGCCGCCGATGGTGTAGACGTCATCCTTGCTCTTAGCGGTAGCCTGAACATTCTCCACAGTGGCGATCTTGGCGATGGTGCTGCCCTTCTCCAGAGTGTCGATGATGGTGACCCAATCGTTCTGCTTCAGGCCGTCCTCAATGGTGTTGTCCTTGAAGGTGTAGGTCTTGCCGGCCACGATGCTGGTCTTGCCCACATTGCCGACCTTGGTGACGGTCACGGGGCGGGAGATCATGGCGTCGATCTTGCCGTCGTTATTGTTGTCGATGACGATCAGCTCATCCCAATCATTGGGCTCGGCGGCAGCGGCGCTGTTCCAGGTCTTGATGGCGTTGCTGGTGTAGCCGTACTGGGTGCCGTCGATGGTCAGGATCTTCTTGGAGGTGTCATCCTTGGCGATGTCACCGTAGACGCCGGTATAGAGGACGGTGCCGACAGGGATCACGCCCAGGACAGTCTTGTTGGCGTTGTCCTTATACAGGAACTTGACGTTCTGGCCCATGTACTTGGTCAGGTCCACGCTGGTGGTGTACTCGCCCAGAGTGTAGGTCTTGTTGCTGGCGGTGTAGGTCACGCCCTCAACAGTGGTGGGGAGAGAGGTCTTGGTGTTCATGTTCTTGCTGGCCAGAGTCTCCTGCACAGCGGTGCTGGTCTTCTTGACCTTTACCTCAGTCATCTCGTTCATGCTGGCGTACAGATAAGCGTCGGTGGAGGACTCAAAATAGTCGTACTTCACGTCCTTACCATCCTTACCCTTGCCGGTCAGCGTATAGGTGGTCACGGTGGTGGTCTTGGCGTTGTTGATGGGGGCATTGATGGCGTTGTAGATCATCTGGGCAACGTTGTCGCGGTTGATGATCTCGTTGACAGGCAGCTCGTCCAGACCCGTAAGCAGGCCAACGCTCTCGGCCAGGATGGCGGTCTCCAGCTTGTAGTCGCCCTTGCCTTCCAGCTCGTAGCCCATGGCCCGCAGCAGCATCAGCGCGGCGTCCACGCCCTTGACCTCGTCATTGGGGCCGAAAGCGGTGTCGTTGTAGCCCTTGATGTAGCCAAGGTTGGCGCAGTAGTTGATGTAGGGGACGTACCAGCCGGACTTCACGTCAGCGAAGCTGGTGGTGGGAGTGGTCCCGGCGATGGTGGCGATGTCGTCCTTACCACGCATGATAACGGCGATCATCTTGGCCATCTGGGAACGCTCCAGCTTGCCCTCGGGGTTAAAGACCGTGGTGCCGTCAGCCTGGGCGGAGCCAGTCATGACGCCAAGGGCGGCCAGGGTTTCGGCGGCTTCGGTATGCTCGATCTTGTCGGCATCGGTGAAGT
>JAMPEH010000384.1 GCA_023665245.1 Muribaculaceae bacterium | reverse complement strand
TGAGAAGATTCACAATCAGATCTACCGAAGAGACATAATTCTTCATCCAGAGCATGATGGTGGTGATATCGCCGATGGGCGACCATGCACCTCCGGCATTTGCCGCCAGCACAATGACACAGGCATAGATCCAGCGCTCGTTGCGGTCCTTGATCATTCGCCTTAACATCATAACCATGATGATGGTGGTGGTCATATTGTCGAGCACCGCCGAAAGGAAGAAGGCGAAAAGCGTCATAATCCACATCAGTTTCTTTTTGTTTTCCGCGTGGATTCGGTTGGTGATGACACGGAAGCCACCATAGCGGTCGATTAGTTCGACGATGGTCATGGCGCCGATGAGGAACACCACAATCTCGCACGTGTCGCCAAGAGCCTCGATGAGGTCGGTGGAAAGCGATGGATCATGACCACCCATGGCATATACAGCCCATAGCAGGGAGCACATGATGAGGGCGAAAGTGGCCTTATTCACGCCAAGAACGTGTTCACAGGCAATCAGCAGATAGCCCACAATGAAAATCACAAGAAGTGTTGCAATCATTATACCTGAAAAATTTAACCTATTAGTGAGACGTGGTCTCTAAATTTTATAACAAAACCTTATATTGTATTTACAATTTAGGCCGAAAAACGTTTTTTGAAATCTCAAGTTTTTTTTAACATTTTTAATTTTTCGGATATCGTTTTCAATAGTCATTAATTTTTTGTAACTTTGCAAGAATTTTTACCAAAAGCAGTATGAAAGTTCTTAAGTTTGGCGGTTCTTCGGTGGCCACACCCGAGAGTCTTGAAAATGTGAAACATATTGTGGAGACAACGCCTGGAAAGAAGGTAGTGGTGGTTTCGGCCCTTGGCGGAATCACAGATTTGCTTCTTTCCACCGGACGTCTGGCGAAGGAAGACGACGTGAGGTATCTCGAACAGTATGCCACCATCGTCGAACGCCACAAGGTGGTGATAGAGACGGTGGTTCCAGAATCAAAAAGAGAATATGTGGAAGGCTTAATCCGCACCATGCTCGACCAACTTTCGAACATCTACAAGGGAGTAATGCTCCTGCATGACCTGTCGCCGCGAGCCCAGAAAATAATTGTGAGTTACGGCGAAAGGATGTCGAGCGTGATTGTGGCCTCAATCATAGACGGCGCTCAGCATTTCGACTCCACAAAATTCATCAGGACCAAAAAAGGGCCGCACTCAGAGGAAATACTTGACTCGGAACTCACCAATGAACTGATAACCAAAGAACTTAACGACGGCAAATGGTCTACAGCGGTGTGCGGAGGATTCATAGCCAAGGACTCGCAGGGAGAAATCACCAACCTTGGTCGAGGAGGCAGCGACTACACCGCGTCAATACTTGCGGCAGCCCTTGACGCAGAGATACTTGAGATATGGACTGACGTGGACGGTTTTATGACGGCCGATCCCAGGGTGATCGACCATGCCTACGTGATACCGCAACTCACCTTCACCGAGGCCATGGAGCTATGCAACTTCGGAGCCAAAGTGATTTATCCTCCAACAATCTATCCGGTTTATCATAAAAACATACCAATCAAGGTTAAGAACACATTCAATCCGGATGCACCGGGCACTTTGATCAGTAATGAAACAATACCCACCGACAAGGTGATAAAGGGAATTTCCTCGATCAACGACACGGCCCTGGTGACAATCAGCAGCCTTTGCATGGTGGGAGTGATTGGTGTGAATTCAAGGATTTTCAATGCATTGACAAGCAAAGGTGTCAGCGTTTTCCTCGTATCGCAGGCTGCCAGCGAGAACAACACTACAATAGCAGTGAAAAATGCAGATGCCGAACTTGCGGCAGAGACCTTGAAGACTGAATTTGCGGTGGAACTTGCCGATGGAATGTTTAATGATGTCACTGTGCAACACGATCTTGCCACTGTGGCGGTAGTGGGAGAGAACATGAGGCATTCTACCGGAGTTGCCGGAAAACTTTTCAATACGGTAGGACGCAACGGTATCGATGTCATCGCCTGTGCACAAGGTGCAGCGCAGACCAACATTTCATTCGTCATAGACAAGAAGAGCCTGACGAAGACACTCAACGTGATCCACGACTCCTTCTTCCTTTCTGAAAGCCAGGTGCTCAACGTCTTCTTGGTAGGAGTGGGTAATGTCGGTGGAAGTCTGCTTTCCCAGATAGGCAAGCAACAGGAAAAACTGAAATTAGAGAAGAATCTGCGTATCAATGTTGTGGGAATAGCATCGAGCCGCAAGGCAGTGTTTGACAGAGATGGACTGGAGGTAGGCGAATATCGCAGATTGCTCGATGAGAGCAGTGTGGTGGCCACTCCTGAAACGATAATGGAAGAGGTGTTGAAAATGAACCTCTATAACTCGGTGTTTGTGGATTGCACAGCCTCCGAGGATATCGCCAACCTGTATCAGGAATTGTTGCAACATAATGTGAACGTAGTAACAGCCAACAAGATAGCAGCCTCTTCATCGTATTTCTCCTATCTGAAACTCAAAGAGACGGCTCGGGAAAAAGATGTGAAATATCTATTCGAGACAAACGTTGGTGCCGGACTTCCTATCATCAACACAATCAACTCGCTGATTAATTCCGGCGACAAGATATTGAAGATAGAAGCAGTGGTGTCGGGTACGCTCAATTATATTTTCGACGTGCTTTCGGCCGACATTCGCTTGAGCAAGGCAGTCGAGATGGCCCGAGAGGCAGGTTATGCCGAACCGGATCCCCGCATCGACTTATCAGGAATGGATGTGGTGAGAAAGATAGTGATACTTGCCCGCGAGGCTGGTTATGTTGTGGAGCAATCCGATGTGGAGAAACAACTGTTTGTACCCGATATGCTGTTTGAAGGACAAGCTGCCGATTTCATCAAGAATCTTAAGAAGTTGGACGACGAGTTCGAGGCTTCGCGAAAAGCTGAGGCTGAAAAAGGGCGTAAGTTCAGGTTTGTCGCTTCACTCGACGACGGCAGCGTGAGCGTGGGTTTGCGGAGCATCGACAGCACTCATCCATTCTATAATCTTGAAGGGAGCAACAACGTAATCCTCCTTACGACCGAGCGATATAAAAAATATCCTATGGAAATCAAGGGCTACGGAGCCGGTGCGGAAGTCACCGCCGCCGGAGTCTTTGCCGATATCATAAGCATCGCCAATATCCGTTAAAAAAAATAGCCGCTCAATTGAGCGGCTATTTTTTGCAATAAGACCCCATTTCATAAAATTTTTAAGGCTTAGGGGCGATTTTGGGCGAGGGATTTTCGCAAGTTGAGGAAGGAGCGATGCGGGCATCGTGAC
>JAMPEH010000383.1 GCA_023665245.1 Muribaculaceae bacterium | reverse complement strand
AGGAGCGGCAGCGCCGCTCACGAAAGCAGAAGGAGCGGTAAATGGACAAATTGAGGAAGATCCCCCTTGAGAAGCTGCACCCATTCCCCGGCAACCCCTTTGGGGTGCGTGAGGACGCGGAAATGCAGGCCCTGACCAAGAGCATCCGGGAGGTCGGGCTGCTGTACCCCATCCTCGCAAGGCCGCTGGAGGGCGGCGATTACGAGGTCGTATCCGGCCACAGGAGGAGGGCTGCCTGCATGAAAGCCGGAATAGATACCGTACCCGTACTGGTGCGGGAAATGGACAGGGACGCCGCCGTGATCGCGCTGGTGGACGGCAATCTGCACCGGGAGCATCTGCTGCCCAGCGAGAAAGCAAAAGCGTATCAGATGCGCCTGGAGGCGCTGCGGCATCAAGGAAAGCGCACTTCGACACACGATGTGTCGAAGCTGCGGAGCGATGAGCAGATAGGTCTTGCGAACAATGAGAGCCGCGAAACGGTGCGGCGGTATATCCGTCTGAACAGTCTGGAGAAGCCCCTGATCGAGATGGTGGACAGCGGTCGGGTCGCGCTGACCCCTGCCGTCCAGCTTTCATACCTGCCGCCGGAAAAGCAGAAGATCGTGGCGGACGCAATCGAGGAAACCGCCTCAACACCCTCGCTTTCACAAGCCATGCGGCTGAAAGAGATGGAAAAGGACGGCAGGCTGACAAGCGAGGCCATCTTTGGCGTAATGGAGGAGGAAAAGGGCAACCAGAAAGAGGTGCTGCGCATCCAGAAAGACCGGCTCAACAGGTACTTCCCCCGCGGCATTACCGACCGGCAGATGGAGATGATGATTCTGAAAATTCTGGACGACTATTTTCGGAAAAGGCAGCGGCAGCGCAATACAGAACGCAGCATGGAACGATAACAGGGAGGGCAGAGATGGAACAGAAAAAACAGCGGCGGTATCGTCCGTCCGGCAATCAGACCTATATTGTGGAGCGTCACTTCGTCGGGGCAAGGCCCGTCCCGGAGGCCATGCGGCCGCTGATCCTGGCTGAGCTGCGCCGTATCCAGACCGGGGCGGCACAGGCCGTGTCAGGCAGCGGCGACAGCGTGGCAATGGAAGAACAGCGGGGCTAAAATGGCTGAAAGTGCGCGTTCTCCCCCCTATGAACAACAGCGAGGTGATATGAAATGCCAACAGAAAAGAAAATCTACCATGTGGCCGCTTACTGCCGTCTTTCCAAAGACGACGGCAGCGAAAGCGAGAGTGCCAGCATTGGCACCCAGAAAGCCATTATCAGCAGCTTTGTACAGCAGCGCGGATGGGTTCTGGAGGAAACCTATGTGGACGACGGTTACACGGGCACAAACTTTGAGCGTCCGGCGTTCAAGCGGATGATCGGGGATATTGAAAAGGGCAAAATTGACTGCGTGATCACGAAGGACCTCTCGCGTCTTGGCCGCAATTACCTCGATTGCGGGCTGTATCAGGAGGTGTTTTTCCCGGAGCATGGGGTACGGTATATCGCCATCAATGACGCGGTAGATACTGCGGAACGCAAGGGCATGGATATTACCCCGTTCCGCAATATCCTCAACGAGATGTATGCCGCCGATATTTCCATGAAAGTGAAGTCAGCCTGCCGCGCGCGGTTTCTGGCCGGGGATTTCCGGGGTGCGAACGCTCCCTTTGGCTATAAAAAAGACCCGGCCAACCACAACCACCTGATCATTGACGAGGAAGCGGCGGAAACCGTCCGCAAGATCTATGATCTGGCGCTGGCCGGGAACGGCGTCCGCCGGATACGCAACTACCTGACAGAGCATGGCGTCCCCCGCCCGTCCGCCTATGCGCATGAGCATGGCGCTGTCGGCTACGAATGGCATCAGGAGGATGAGAGCAAGCGCTGCCGCTGGACGGACAACGCGGTGCGGAACATTCTGCGGAGCGCGACCTACGCGGGCAATCTGTGCGGCTACAAAAGGCCCTGTATTGGCATGAAAAGCAAGAAGCGCCCCGGCTGCAAGCCGCAGGATTGGCTGGTCGTGCCGGATACGCATGAGGGCATTGTTTCTCAGGCCGTTTTTGACCGGGTGCAGGAGATGATGAACGAACGCTACAAGGGCGGCGGGTACCGAAACCCGGACAACCTGTTCGCGGGGGTCGTGAAGTGCGCGGATTGCGGGCAGGTGCTTGCATTCAACCATGCGCACCGGGGTAATCGTGAGAATGTTATGGAAAACCGCGTTTACATCTGCAACAATTACAGCGCGTTTGGAAAGGACGCCTGCACACAGCACAGGATAGATGCAAAAGCCCTCTGCGACCTGGTGCTGGCGGATGTGAACCAGCTTGCCAGGCAGTCGCTTGAAGACCCCGGTTTTCTGCGGAAAATCCGGGAAATGGCAGGTGCGAAAAGCAATGAGCAGCTTGCAAAGGCGCGGGCTGAAAAGAAGCAGCTTGAGCGGCGGCTTGCGGAGCTGGACGATCTCTTTTCAGCCCTGTATGAGGACAAGGCTTTGGGGCGTATCCCGTTCGGCAGCTACGAAAAGCTGTCCGGGCGGTATCTGCGGGAGCAGGACGAGGTACAGGCCAGGATAGACGCCGCCAGCGCCCTGATTGAGGAGCAGGACAGCAGGAAAAAGCAGACGGACGCGTTCACAAAGCTGCTTGCCGGATATGACGGTATTCAGGAGCTGACCCAAACGGCAGTCACCGAGCTGATCGACAGGATTCTGGTGCATGAGCAGGAGAAGGACGCGGAGGGCAGGACCACACAAAAGGTGGAAATTTTCTACCGGATGATCGGCAGCATCGAAACAACCGAGTATCAGGTAGAGCGGCGGGTGTGGGACTACCCGCCCATGCAGTGCGAGGTTTGCGGCAAGACCTTTGTCCCGCACGGCGCAAAGGCCCGTTTCTGCAAGGAGTGCGCAAAGAAGCGCCAAAAGTTTTTCAGCAATGAAAGCAAGAAACGCGCCCGCGCCCGCGACAAGGCCGCACAGCGGGGCGACCATCCATTCAATGAAAAGATATGCCCGGTGTGCGGCAAGGCGTTCTGGCCGCAATTAAGCGGGCGTCAGGTGTATTGCTCTGCCGGGTGCAAGGACGCGGTTTACCGGGATATGCTGAAACGGATGGCGGAGAAGCGGCGCAGGGAAAAAGAAACGGCATAACGCGGGAGCGGTACGGGTTCAGAGCGTTTGGCGCAAAGCCGGGCGCTCTTTTTTGTGCGCGTTTGCCCGCCCTACAATGCGGGGTGCGATATTATGTGTCCGTCAGACCTGCAGCAGCGCGAGGGCAGGATCATTCGTCAGGGGAATTCCAACCCGGAGG
>JAMPEH010000382.1 GCA_023665245.1 Muribaculaceae bacterium | reverse complement strand
GCTGTGGTCGCAGCCGTAGGTTCAGGCGTGACAAACTGCAAAGTAGGCGATAAAGTAACAGCAAGCCCTCAAGAAGTATGTGGCAAATGTGCGCCTTGCCGCCGCGGACAATATAACGTATGCGAGAACCTAAAGGTAGAAGGATTTCAGGCCGACGGCGTGGCTCGCGACTATTTCGTTACGAAAGCCGAACGCATAGTTTTGCTCCCAGAGGAAATGAGTCTTGACGACGGTGCGATGATGGAACCTTGTGCGGTAGGTGCCCACGCTTCAGCCCGTACCGACGTTGCCGGCAAGAATGTGGTTGTCAGCGGTGCCGGAACAATCGGCAACCTCATTGCCCAGTTCTGTAAAGCTCGCGGAGCCAAGAAAGTGGTAATTACCGACATCAGCGATCTGCGCCTTGCCAAGGCTCGCGAATGCGGTATCGAATACACCGTCAACGTAATGAAGACTCCTCTTAAAGATGCCGTCAAGGAACTCTTCGGTGAAGAAGGCTATCAGGTTGGTTTTGAGGTTGCCGGTGTTGAGTCGAGCATTCGTTCGATAATGGAAACAATAGAGAAAGGCAGTGACATTGTGATTGTTGCCGTATTCTCCAAGGATCCGGCTCTCAGCATGTTCTATCTCGGCGAACACGAATTGCGTCTTATCGGTTCACTGATGTATCGCGTCGAAGACTACGAAACAGCCGTAGATTTCGTCAATAGAGGAATTGTCAACCTTGAGCCGCTTATCTCCAACCGTTTCCCGTTTGAGAAATATCCCGAAGCATATCAATACATCGATGACAACCGTGACACCACAATGAAGGTAATCGTCGACCTTGAAGCATAGACCATCACAACCATACAGAAATAAAAATCGGGTACAATTTTTATAGGTAACGATCAAAATTGAGAGGAGGCTACGTTGATGCAGCCTCCTCTCAATTTTATACTGTCTCAGAATTCGATTAATACATCGGATCCCATGCAGGGAGCATTATAGGTTTCTGCTCAAGTAGTTTCAATAGATTCTCGGGCACAAACCTCTTCTCAACCACCAATCGGAACAGGAATTCATCCATCCACTTGTCGGTAGCAATCATGTAACCGTCGTTGGGATTGGTGCCCCAGCTGTTCTCGATGAGCCACTTCTTGGGAGTGCCGTTCTCATCGAGGTCAACCCCGGCAAGAGTCATGGCGTGAGTCGAGCCGCTTACACCGGTCTCGATACGCTGTTTCTTATCCATGCCGAATTTCACGCCGAGCAGCGACTCATAGTCATAGTTGTTGATATCAAGGATACCACGCTCGCGGTCGGCATACTTGCCTACATCACACGAGAAATACATGGCAGTAGAATCCTTTATCGACTCAATCGCCATTTTTTTGATTTCGTCCATGGGCACGTTTATGTATTTCCAGTTGTCACCATCGTAGGAGTGACGGTCGAAATCAATTTCATATACTTTGTAGTACTCGCGGGTCGGGTCATTCATGAACATCACGTAGCCATTCTTTAGGTCGTTTCCGAAATATTCCTGATAGAACTGCTGAGGTGTATAGGTCTTTGTCTCTATAGCATTACCCTTGCTGTCACGGCGTGTCCAAGTGAATTGAGTGGGCGGCACACCGATATTCAAGGCGAGAATACGGTAGACCTCAGCCAGCATTTCATTCTTGCGCTTCAGAACGTCACCGGCTTTCTTTCCCTCGGCACAAAGCTTACGCAGCTCAAGTGCATCCTCGCGCAGCTTCCATGTAAGGAATTGCCTCATTAGTTTGGTGTTCTCGGTACTGTGGGTCTCATTCATAAGCTCCTTGGGGACCACACCATATTTGGTCAGGTTATCAGCCACACCGGTGAACTGTCCGCCGTCACCGAGAGTGTTGTCAAAAAGCCATTCCACCATTCGGTCGTCCATCGGCTTCGACGAGGTGTCGATTATACCTTGGAGAAACAGGTTGGACTTCTCAAGTTGGTCGTAGAAGAAATTATAACTCTGCGACAGTTCGAGCTTCGGGAGCGAGTGCTGACGCATGGCCTGCGAACGCAGCACGTTCAATCCGGTGAAGAGCCAGCATCGACCCGACGACCGCTGATTGGTGATTCCCTTGCTGGGAACACGGTGTGAGAAATGGTTGTCGAAGTTGTTCAGGTTATCGAGATTGTAAGCGAGTTTATTGATATCGCCACCGGCAATCGCATTATGGATAGCCCGGTCAGCAGGCGTGTTGCCATAACTTTCGCGCAACTGCTGCAGCGTCTCGGCAGAAAGACCGCCGTCATTTTTAGCCTGACAGGTAATGGCAGCAGCCATTGCAAGCGTCAGAATCAGTGAATGTTTCATGGTTTAAAATATTGCTTTAAATATTATAGTCTACACATGCGCGAGCCTCCTTGTGTCCGTTGAGTAATGCCGCTGCGGCTACGTGAGCCGGATGACGTGCATAAACTTCCACGTCGGCCATAGTGTCGACAACGGCTGTCAGGACAACATCCCACGACTCGGCGGGATTCTCGTTGATTCCCACCTCTATAGACCGCAGCACATCAATTTCATCGGGAAGTTTCAGCAATGCTTCCTTAAACGCATTGGCAACTGACAGGCGAACCTCCGGCTCGCCTGTCAGCTTGAATGTCACGATATGTTTTACCATAGTCTTATTTCTTGGAATCTATATCCTTAAGCAAGGTCTCGACGGCAGCCTTCAGCTGAAGATCCTCACCGTTGATTACATCGGCAGGATTAGCCAACACTTTAACATCGGGCTCGAGTTGGTGATTTTCAAGATAATATCCCTCGGCGGTACGGTATCCAACTACCGGTATACCGAATACCATAGTCGGGTCTTGCATTGTCACCCAATTGACAGAAGTCATTGTTCCGGGAACAGGCATACCGACAAGCTTTCCAATACCCATTGTCTTGTAGACCCAGGGGGTTCCGTGAGCATTGCTGTAGCAAGCCTCACACTGAACCATGATACTCGGCTTGTTCCAACGACGCGACGGCATGTCGCAGGTTTCTTGTCCGCGCACTACCTGAGTGAGATACTTCTTACCGGTGAAGAGAACCTCGATATCTTCGTGCATTCGACCGCCTCCATTGTAACGGATGTCGATAACGATACCCTCACGGTTGTTGTATTTCCCGAGAATGTCGGCATAAATCGGTCGGAACGATTTATCGTTCATTGACTCGATATGCACATAACCGAGTCGTCCATTGCTCCAACGGTCAACGTCGGCAGCACGCTTTTCAACCCAACGGTCATAGAGCAACTTGTTGACACTGCTTGTGGAGACAGGCTTCACTACCTCGTCGTG
>JAMPEH010000381.1 GCA_023665245.1 Muribaculaceae bacterium | reverse complement strand
ATCTCTCTGACGTAAATAACGTTGCGGGCTACGACAACCTGCCCGACAACTCCATCTCAGGTCGCGGTCCGGTCAAGGTTGAACGCTCGGTTGCTCGACTCGACTTCCGCGACGGCTCGGCCAATGGTGACCAAAGGTATGATGTTCTTTTCCACTACCACGACGGCATCATGCAGGAAAACGAGCCACTCTACGGAGTTCAGCTTCTCCGTATTGCGTTGGTAAACATGAGCAACGCGTTCTACTATCTTCCCCGCGTCAGCGCCAATGGTCTCGCCACCGGTGCAGGCTTCACTATCTGCGGTGCAGAAAAACCCTGGGGTGCAAATCTGACCGGCAACTACGTTGTAGGCCCCTATTGGCGGACATTCGGAGGAGACGCCCCCGAAGATAATTTCTCCAATTACTTCAACTATCCCTTCTTTGAGGACGATGGCACGTTTGCCAACAACATGGCCAACAACTTGGTATACGACACATATAGCATTGCCGACGATCTCAAAGGCACACAGGATAACTATGAGTCGACCGACGGGGCAATCAAAAAAGGCACTTATCACGTTTGGCGCTATATAACCGAGAACGTTATTCCCGCCGGCCCGGCAAAGCAGGTTAACGGTATTTCGACCGGCATCTTGTTTAAAACCAAAATGTATGGGACCCAGCGTGCTATCGATGGAGACTTTTCCGCCCACGAAGCTGCATGGGAAAAAGATCTCATCAATAACACTGCGAAATGTCTTAACGGTCAACCATTCGAGGTTCGCCGTACGAAACATAAGGCTGTAGTTGGTAATCCTAAGGATGACCCATTGCTGTTCTATCTCGACGGTCAGCTCTACATGACTTGGGAACATATCCGTCAGGCTGCCATTCAGGCTGCTTGCACCTACGATGCAACTACCGGTCAGATTACGACTATCAACCGCTCCAACTCACTTTATCGCGCGGTGTTTGGCGATGGTCCCATCCCTTGCTACACAGCCGAAGACGGCACTATTCGTCGTCCGGTTTATATCTATGGTACCGGTATTCCCGAATCTCACGCCTTCACCGACCCACAATGGGATTCCAACCCCAACAGCGCTGCCTATAAAGCTTGGAAGGCATCGGCCGACTATGCTTGGGAGATGTGGGATGAGGCAGGTCGCCCCTGTGCTCCTGCCGGACAGCCGGTTCCGGCTCTGCTTCAAGCTATGCGTGAAGCTGTCACCGCTTCTGATATTGCTATTTATGAATCTGCCGTTGACCCCGAATTCGGCCCCGGATACTACTGTTACTACACATATTGGAACCGTCATAACGACAATATGCAAAACGGAGTTATGGGTCCGATGGAGTTCGATGTCGTTCGTAACAACGTCTACAAACTCTCTGTTGACAAAATCAATCGTCTCGGTCACCCGCGCGTACCCGACAACGACCCCAACGTGCCGACTCCCGACACCCCTGACGAGAGTGCCGATATCTATCTCGACGTTACACTCCAGATTACCCCCTGGGCTGTGCGCATCAACAGCATAGAATTCTAAATCTGACGGAACTCCGTTTTCATAGAACCAATCAACTACGATGAAACATTTATTTCATAATATAGCCAAATCGATCATGGGAGCCACACTCGCTGTGGCTGCCATGGCCGGAATGGTTTCGTGCGGAGCCATCAACGACGACCTCGAGCCCTGTCCCGCCGGGCTGAAACTGCGTTTTGTCTTCGACTACAACATGTTGTATGCAAACGCTTTCCCCTCGCAGGTTGATTGCCTGACTCTGTTCGTTTATGATGCGGCCGGAAATCTTGTTGCCGAGCGCACGGAAACAACATCAGTGCTAGCCGACGAAAATTGGCGCATGGTCATCGATTTGCCCGCCGGAAGTTACACTTGTGTTGCCTACGGAGGCATGGAATGCTCAAAATCGACGTTCCACTTTGTCACTGACCCAACTATTGGCTCTTCATTCAACGCGTTGAGCGTTGCCATGAACAGCGATTGTATTAACGCAAAGCCGGGTAAGGAACTTCACCCTCTCTTCTACGGCAAGCTCTCAACGACCGTCGACCCAAAGGCACTTGACTACACTGAGGCTACCGTCTACATGATGAAGGATACCAACACCATCCGAGTGCTGCTCCAGAACGTCGACGGAACCCCTGTTAACGTCAGCGATTTCACATTCGCCATCACCGACGACAACACCCTTCTAAACTGTAATAACGACGTCGTGCCACAGCAGGGTATAACCTACTCGCCCTGGTACACCGGGCAGGCTACTGCAGGAACGGTCGACGGTGAAACAACAGAGGCAGTGCTCGCCGTTGCGCAGTTCTCAACCTCACGACTGACAACAAATACCGCTCCGCGATTAATCATCACGGACAATCGTAACAGCGAAGCCGTTCTCAGCATTCCGCTCGTTAACTATCTGTTGCTTCTCCGAAGTGAAAATCCTGCCTACGCTAATATGCCCGCACAAGAGTTCCTCGATCGTGAAGATACCTGGCGCATGATTCTCTTTCTCGACAACGGACGGTGGATTGACACTCGAATCGTCATCAACGATTGGATCGTGCGCCTCAACAACGCAGAATTATGAAGAAAACACTTGTAAAAGCACACATAGCGCTCCTCGCAGTCATGGCTCTTATAGCCATGACTCTCGGAGCGTGCTCTTCCGACCCGGGGGCGGAGATTATCACCGAAGAGGATGATGGCGACATTAATCTCCACATAAACGTCGAACTCGGTCTCGGCTCCGCTTCGCGTGCGGGCAACGAACCCGATGGCTTTGAAGGTCCCAACGGAGTAGACGAGGAGATTGAGACTATCCGTGTCATCATTCTCCGCAGCTCTTCACACCAGGGTTTTCGCTATGAGGTCGATGCTGCTCGTTTGGTGGCAACCAATGCTCAAGGCGTGCCGGTCAACGACAACTTGAACTTTAAAGTGCGAGGCAACGAGATGAAAACAGTTGTTTTGATAGCCAATGAGAACTCCTTGCCTTCGCCCGACCCCAAGTTTGCAACGGCTCGTGCCTTCCTTGACCAATTTCTTATCAAAGGAACCGATATCAAGGCTGAAGATTGGAACAAGATTCGCGACTGGACTGTCGGTATGCCCGGCAGTAACCCTACCGCCACGCAGTCGTTGTTCTCTAACTATAGAGCGAACTCTGCCAGCAAATCACACATTCCGCTGACCGAGATGTTCCAAGTGCAAACCATCAACACAACGCCCACTGCAGCCTCCGGCGATGTGGTAATTCGTGGCGAAGAAACCCAGGAAGTTACTCTCTTCCTGACGCGCTGCGCCGCAAAGGCTAC
>JAMPEH010000380.1 GCA_023665245.1 Muribaculaceae bacterium | reverse complement strand
CACCGCAAAATCCGGCTGAAAAAGAGGAACACCCTGAAAAGGGCGCGGAAGGTTCAGCAAAAGGGCGCGGGCAGGAGGAACAGGCCCCAACGCTGGCTCCGCCCGCGCCGCGAAAGGCACACAAACCTGCTCCCGCTGTCCTGCACCCGGAGATCCCGGACGCAGACCGTCATGAGTACCGGATCACAGACGACGCCATCGGGATTGGAACGCCGGGAGAGCGGTTCAACAACAATATCCGCGCCATCCGTCTTTTGAAAAAGCTGGAGGCCGAGGACCGCCTTGCCGCGCCGGAGGAACAGGAGGTACTTGCCCGGTATGTCGGCTGGGGCGGCCTTGCGGACTGCTTCGAGGAGCGGCACAGCAAATACGCCGAACTCAAGGCCCTGCTGACAGATGAGGAATACGCCGCCGCGCGGGAATCGACCCTGACCGCGTTCTATACCCCGCCCGTTGTGATCCGCGCGGTCTATCAGGCGCTGGAAAGCATGGGCTTCAGGACCGGCAATATTCTGGAGCCCTCCTGCGGCATCGGCAACTTTATCGGGACGCGCCCGGAAACGCTGGCGAAATCCAGGCTGTACGGCGTGGAGCTGGACGGCATCAGCGGGCGTATCGCCCGGCAGCTTTATCAAAGGTCCTCCATCGCGGTGCAGGGCTTTGAGCGGACCGAGCTGCCGGACAGCTTCTTTGACGCCGCCCTCGGCAATGTGCCGTTCGGAAACTTCAAGCTGCGGGATAAGCGGTACGACAAGCACAATTTCCTCGTCCATGATTACTTTTTCGCAAAAACGCTGGATAAGGTCAGGCCGGGCGGCATCATCGCCTTTGTTACCAGCAAAGGGACAATGGATAAGGAAAACCCCGCCGTGCGCCGGTACATCGCGCAGCGGGCCGACCTGCTGGGAGCCGTCCGCCTGCCCAACAACACCTTCAAGGACGCGGCGGGAACGGAAGTCACCAGCGACATCCTGTTTTTGCAAAAGCGGGATACCCTGTCCTGCGAGGAACCCGAATGGGTACATCTCAATACTGACGAATCCGGGCTGAAAATGAACCAGTATTTCATCAGCCACCCGGAGATGGTGCTGGGAGAGATGCGGGAGGTCAGCGGCCAGTACGGGCCGGAAACCGCCTGTCTGCCCCATGAGAATTTAGATTTGGGCGAGCAGCTTTCCGCTGCCATCCGGAATATCCACGGAGCGATCACTGAGTACGAGCTGGACGACCCCGAAACCGGGGAGGAAGACCGATCCATTCCGGCTGACCCAACCGTCCGCAATTTCAGCTTTACCCTTGTGGACGGGAAGGTCTATTACCGGGAAAACAGCCGCATGAACCCGGTCGATCTGTCCGTCACGGCAGTCAATCGTATCAAGGGCATGATCGGCCTGCGGGAGTGTGTGCGCGCCCTGATCGAATACCAGACCGAGGACCGTTCCGATGAGGTCATCCGGGCCAAACAGCGGGAACTCAACGCCCTCTATGACGCTTTCGCCAAAAGCTATGGCCGCATCAACGACCGCGCGAACAAATCCTGCTTTGTGTCAGACAGCGCATATTTCCTGCTTTCCTCGCTGGAGGTGCTGAACGATGAACAGAACTTTGTCCGCAAGGCGGATATGTTCTCAAAACGTACCATCCGGCAGCAGGCGGAGATCACCTCGGCGGATACGGCATCCGGGGCGCTGGCCGTATCGCTGGCTGAAAGGGCATGTGTGGACCTCGGCTATATGGCCGGCCTGATGGGCGGTTCCGGGCATATCCCGCAGATTGTGGAGGATCTGAAAGGCGTTATCTTCAAGGATCCCGCTTCCGGCCCCTTTGACATTGAGGGCGCAGGCGTCTCATGGGCCAACGGCTGGCAGACGGCGGATGAATACCTCTCCGGCAATGTACGGCAAAAGCTGGCTATCGCGAGGTTTGCGGCAGAGTCCGACTCTTTCTTTGAGAGCAATGTGCGGGCGCTGGAGCAGGTACAGCCCAAAGACCTGACGGCGGGC
The DNA here is from genome assembly GCA_023665245.1 of Muribaculaceae bacterium. Next base: position 1,320 of record JAMPEH010000380.1, on the reverse strand, counting down.
GAGATCTCGGTGCGGATGGGGGCAACATGGATCCCGACAGGGGATATTGAGCAGTTTGTATTTGAGCTGTTCGGGACGCTGCCGTACCGGCGCGGGAGCATCCATGTCCACTATTCCGCGCATACCGGGGAATGGAATGTGGAGGGTAAATCCAGAGACAAGGACAATATCCGGGCCAGCAATACCTACGGCACAAAGCGTATCAACGGCTACAGGATCGTGGAGGAAACGCTGAACCTGCGGGATGTGCGCATCTTCGACTATATCTATGACGACAGCGGCAAAAAGACGGCTGTGATGAACAAGACAGAAACCGCCATCGCGCAGGGCAAGCAGGAACTCATCAAACAGGCGTTCGCGGACTGGATCTGGAAAGACCCGCGGCGGCGGGAGCGACTGTGCAGGCTCTACAACGATAAATTCAATTCCACACGCCCGCGCGAATATGACGGCAGCCACATCCGGTTTGCGGGCATGAACCCGGAGATTACCCTGCGGAAGCATCAGGTCAATGCCATAGCGCACATCCTCTATGGCGGGAACACGCTTCTGGGCCATGTCGTGGGTGCGGGAAAAACCTTTGAGATGGTGGCGGCGGCACAGGAGTCCAAGCGGCTGGGCCTCAGCCACAAGAGCCTGTTCGTCGTCCCCAACCACCTGACCCAGCAGTGGGCGGCGGAGTATCTGCAGCTGTATCCCTCGGCCAACATCCTTGTTGCGACAAGGAAGGATTTTGAAACGAGGAACCGCAAGCGCTTTTGCGGGCGCATCGCCACCGGGGATTATGACGCCGTTATCATCGGGCACAGCCAGTTTGAGAAGATCCCGGTCAGTCTGGAGCGGCAGAGGCATATTCTGGAGCAGCAGAAGCTGGAGATCATGGCGGGGATCAGGGAACTGAAAGAAAATCGCGGCGAGCGCTTTTCCATCAAGCAGATGGAGCGCAGCAGAAAGCAGATCGAGGCCAGACTGGAGGCATTGAACGACCAGAGCCGCAAGGATGATGTCGTCACCTTTGAGGAGCTTGGAATTGACCGGCTGTTTGTGGACGAGGCGCACTATTACAAAAACCTCGCCGCGTTTTCCAAGATGCGCAACGTGGGCGGCATCTCGCAGACCGAGGCACAGAAATCCAGCGACCTTTACATGAAGTGCCGCTATCTGGATGAGCTGACAGGCGGGCGCGGCGTAGTTTTCGCCACGGGAACGCCGATCTCGAACACGATGGTCGAGATGTACACCATGCAGAAGTATTTGCAATATAACACCCTGCAGGAGCGCGGGCTGCTGCACTTCGATGCATGGGCTTCGACCTTTGGG
>JAMPEH010000037.1 GCA_023665245.1 Muribaculaceae bacterium | reverse complement strand
TCATCTTCTATGCATTTTATGCTTCCGTCGGCAAACTTCTCATAATGCAAATTATATACTTGATTTTAGTCGTTATCATTTTAATTAAATTTAATTTAAAAGTAATGGACTATTTTGAATATTGAGAAATAATCCATATTAAAAAACGCAATATATTGTATTTTGCTTAATTAATTTTTCTATAAATAGTTTATTTTATCACTAGGCTGTTTATATAGTATAAGAAATAGTCACATATTTTTTAGAAGGATTTATGAAAAGAGTTTTTAACGGGCTTCATTTCTATATTAATATTAATAATTTAAATGGAATTATTAAAGACGATGAAGGAAATCACGACGATTTGCGTAGGACGTTTCATGCGCTAAACACATTTACTGCAGCTATGGAGAAGTATGCGGATGAATTTGAAGATGTTGAAGTTGAAAAATTTACAACGTCACGTTTGCATTTTTATATACCTATTGATAACAATAGTGAAGACGTGTTAAATGAAATGTTAGAGCTGATAGCTTTTGCGCACGCTTTGACAAAACATATTAATAAGCATAGTAAATATCAAGCACTTATTGATTTTAAAATCGGCGCAGGGGCAGATTATGGGAAATACACGGATTTTAATTTTGAAGATCCGGACAGTGGCTTGGAAGAAATGACAACTATAGGCTCCCCAGCTAATCGTGCAGCAAAACTGCAATCATTATGCTCAGACGGTAAAGTTCTGATATCTAAAGAGGTTTACGATTTGCTCCCCCAATCAATGAATGACTTGTTTTTCGGTAATTCTGAAGCGACATTGATATTAATAAGAAAATACGCTGACCTTTCAGCTTATGAAGCTGATGTCACCGATATAGGTTCTCGTTTAGGCGATAAGTATAATAAAAGGAAAGATTATTGCTTGGATTATGCGTCAGCCGTTATAAATAATCTTAACTTAAATGATATGGAAATATCAGACGCAAAAAGCAAATTAAATTTTGATAGCCTCTCCATTAAAAATACTAAAGACGTTAGGGAAGCATCTGTGCTGTTTGCAGATATTAGAGGGTTTACAAAAAAGGTAGACGAAAGTAACCTTTCCGACATGAAGCAACTTACGCAAAGTGTTCTTGGGATGTTGAATAAGGAAGTTAGAAATAGAAACGGTGTTCATGTTCAGTTTCAAGGAGATAGGGAGTCTGCAATTTTTAATAAATATAGCGATGAAACTGATGATTATGTTTTGCGAGCGGTTTTGTGTGCTATGCGAATGTTTGATAAATTAGATGAAATCAATAAAACGCGAGAGGATAAACTTAATATTGGTATAGGTTGTTCAATTGGTGAAGTGTATGCGGCTCGTATAGGAATGAGAGGAAAAAAGTTTAATGTTGCAATGGGGCAAATAGTAAAAGAGGCTGATACTGCCGAAGATGATGTCGCTGGTGTAGGAGTCGGTTATAATCATTTTAAATCTGAAATAGCGATTACTTCTGATATGTATGATTATCTTGTGGCATTGCAGAACAATGATAGTAAATATATAAAAGAATGCTTCTGGCGTAGAGAAGTAAATAATAAGAGATATTATATTAGTACAACACGTTTAAGCGCATATCAAAAAAAGAAGCAAGTAGAGTCCTTAGAGCAAAATTCTATGCGCGCTCATAATAATCAAGGGCTAAAGCCGTGGGGATGCAATAATTGATTATTCATAGGGCGCAGGCTTATGATTCAGCATTCTTCTCACAGATGCCTAAAGCCGTAAAAAAACAGCAAAGAATATTTAGAGGCATTAAAACCGATTCCCAGTATATTAAAGGACAATTTTCCCTTGTTAAAAATGGTTTCTCTTCCGACAAGAACCATAACAACATCTTTCATTCAAGGGATACTATTGCCTAAATACTTAATAGAAGAGCTTCATTTGCTCCCTGAACAGTATGATGAATTTGGGTTGCCAATTTTTGCTAATATACCAGAAGATTTTCAGGTGGTTGGTCTTGAAGTTTATGATTCTTGCAAGCGCATTGATTGGGGGAAGGTGCCATATAATATAAAGCATTGTCATTATCCGTCAGATCAAGAAAAAGAATATGGATTTAGAAAAATTTGTACCCATAAACCTGAATATATTAATACAACTAACTGTGTAGAAAATGTTTTGTTTAATGCGTTTTATTTGTTTCAGGAATATAAACGCTATGACATTTCTCACAAATTTGAATTAGAATGTTTGCCGCACGGATATAAAAATGAGCAAACGATAAGGATTTAATATGGATAAAGAAGACTTGGAAGAATATCTTAAAGACGCAAATGATCGTATTTATGAACAGTTGTCGTATGCCGAAGCTAAGCATGCGGTACTCATAGGTTTTTTGGGCGTCGCAATTTTTTCTCTTATAGGGATTATTATAGACTTAAAAGATTTTAATATAATATGGTTGCAAGTATGGATAGGTGTAGTTGCTGCTTTATTATTAGCACCTTTTGTTGTGTCGATTACAGCGCTTTATCCAAATAGAAAAACTCTAAAAAAGAAAACGAGAAATCTCTATTTTTATGAGGACATATCTAAATTTACAGACGCTAATGATTACTTAACTAAAGTTAAAGACGATACTGATTTGAGTGTTGATTTAGCGAATCAAAATATTCAAGTATCAAAAGTAGTTACAAAAAAGCACGACAAATTTTCTTTGGCATTACATCTGTGTTTAGCAAGTGTGTTTCCAATTCATTATATAGGTATTATTGTATTGTTAATTTTATGGCATAGGCAAAAGAGTTAAGTATTTCTTTATGATTTAGAAAAATAAACAAAAGAGGTAGAGATATTACAAACATATAAAGAAAGCAATGGAGAATTTAAATGAGCCCCAAAAGTCAAACACTTTTGGGGCTCATTTCATAAAGAAAAGCGGGACATCTCTTCCAGTTTCAGTCTTACAGAGGGTGTAAAAATTAATTTCAGTTTTACGGAATAATCACTGAAAAAGTTTTGCCTATTTTTTGGCACAAAAATGGCACAAAGTTGGCAGAAAAATGCCGATGACAAGCAAATGATAATGTGTTATACTGATATCGTCAAAAATTATAAATCAAAGACGTAACGTCCTACCAAAACCGGTACGGCGTTATTTTTTGACCTTTGTAAAAAGGAGGTGGAAGTATGCGTTTTTATTCGGGTTTTACGTAGGGGAAGTCTTTTCAGACAAAAAGCAAGTTTAATAAATAATAAAGAAATAGGAGGATTTTAAATATGGCTTGTAACGATTATTTTTTAAAGACTTTTATGAATTTGGAAAAACACTATAATAAACTCGGCAAAGAAATTGAGAACACAAGGATGATAATGAAGGGATGGGATACGGAATTTGCGTATGCATATTCTCTTCGTATCCACGAAGAGGCGGAAAGGCTCGCACTGCTTGCCCGCAACATGCCTTGTCATTTGGGAATACGTGATGCGGAAGAAAGAGTGCGGAGTGAGATGGAGAAGATTGTTCCTATTAAAATCGGTTATACGGAAGAAGGCTGGTTCAGCATCCAAATGTTCTCACTGCTTCCAAGAAAGGAACACGGAACCGTAAACTACATACGACAGTGCCTTTATTATGAAATGAGAAAATTTTATAGTGAGAAAGTGCGTGAGTTTCAGAAAGACTGCGTACTCATTTACAGGCACGTTTATTATAATGGTTTCCCCGAACGGCAGATGCGAGACCACGATAATATCGAAATTAATATGGTTACGGATATTATTGCAACGTACGTGCTGAGCGATGACGGTCCGTCTGTTTGCAGGCATTATTATTGTTCTGCAAAGGGAAATGAGAACCGATGTGAAGTGTACGTGGTCCCCCAAACCGATTTTGAAAAATGGCTTGAAGCGGAGAAGAAAATGCCCGATGAAGGCATAAAACTCTTCCCCGAAAGTCCCAAAAACATATAAGAAAAGTGGCAAAAAACGGTCAAAAATTTTCTTATATGTTTTGGTTCGGATAATCGCTACCGATAAGAGCGTGTAAATAAACAAAAATGCCATAAAGCGACAAAATACGAGCGCAAATTATATAAAAAAGCGAAAAAACAAACAACGCAGAGGCATTGTTTGAAAACTTCAATTCGGCAAATAGATTTTTCAGTTGCCGAAATCGAAAAATGGGAGCAAAACTATGATTCACTTCAAACCGAGCAGTCATGCCTACAACATAATCAATCTCTTATCTGTAACAGGCGAATTCCCTTTGGCTTCTCTTGGAATATTGGGGAGTACGCAAACATACGAAAATACAATAAGAAAAATGCTTACTCCGCAAAAAATAATGGACGGTAACGAGGAGTTGAACTGCACACTGCTAACTGTATCGGGAATGAACGGTAGGAGAAAAATAAGACTTACAAAAGAAGCTTTACCTATACTCAAATGGTTGGGTGCTGAGGATTACTACTACGAAAACTATATGCGCAGTCATCGTTCCAGCAATAACGAGCACGCAATCAGAAGCACAAGGTTTGCGGAAAGCGTTGCAATGTTTCAGGCGGCAGGCTATGAATACAGACCGCATAAACTTCCCCGATTACAAGCCGAGAACTGCAGGCGTATCATTGGAAGGGCGCCCGTCTTCTACCCTGCATAACTGATTAAAACCTTTGACGGTAGCGACGTAAAGAAAACAGGCTTCACAAGAATGACGGGCGCACTTCTTGCCGATAAGCGTGCCTACGTTGTCTATAATGCTCGGGATGAACTCATGAAGGGTTTTGAAGGCGGTGGAGAAATTAAGGCGCAATTAAATGTTGCCAGTGTTGCGGCTTATAATGCAGATGGCAATTCTAACTATAAGTACCCTGCGATAATATTTGGGAAATCAAACGAAATAGCCCTGACAATGTTAAAGATCTACAACGAATTCTTTGATAGATACAAACGGGTAAGGAATCGCATTACGACTTATGATACAGTGCATTTTTTTACATTGGATTCAAATGGCGTAAAACAGTTGCGGTTGATGAAGTATTCCGATTGGGATAAGCGTATTCTTGAATTGCTTTTTGATAAGGAAGCATTGTCGCAGTGCCATAATTACTTTGCTTTTAATTCTTACGAGGACGGAATTTATTGGCTTTCCTTTTTGGACGGTGATATTATGAGGCTTCGTCGCTTCGGATTTGTAGCAAAAGAAAATCCGAAACAGCACGCAGTTATTTGTTTACCGCATCAGGTCGATTTGGTGCGCAGTTATTTGGGCGGAGATGTGGCTATTTACATTGTGAATTATGACAAAATCGAAGAAGCCCTTTCGGGCTAAAATCAGTCTTACAGCGGAAATTCAAAAAAATTCTTAACTTTTTTCAAAAAAGTTCTGTAAGACTGATTCTGCTATTGACAGATAAAAATTATGAGGTAAAATGACAGGGAGGTTAGAAAATTTTATAGTTGAAGCACACAGGAAATTAATTTTTTCACAGTATCAGACAAATGAGGAAACGTAAAATGTCGTAAATTAAGAGGTGGAAAAACAAAGTGAAATAACTTGTAGGAATAATAGGAAAGATAGTGCTATTTGTCGAAACGAGGGCGTAAGTTATTGTATGGACAAGCCCAAACTTAACTTTCGTTTTCACAATCCGAATAAGGCAGATGTGTACTTAAAGGTATTTTTAGATATTTTACTTGATGCGAATATGCAGAGAATTGCTGAAGAGGTGAGTATCGCACTCGAGGAAAGTGAAAATCAAAACGAAATAATAGCAAAAAACAGTATAAACAAAGGAGAATAACAAAATGACGAGAATTGCAGCATATTGCAGAGTATCTACAGACAAGGAAGATCAGCTTAACAGTTTGGAAACGCAAAAACAGTTTTTCGCGGAGTATGTAGAGCGCACGGGCGATAAGCTCGTGTGCGTTTACGCCGACGAGGGAATTTCAGGCACTAAACTGAAAAGGCGCAAAGAGTTCCTACGCATGATGGACGATGCAGAGATGGGGCTGTTCGATAAGATTATCGTCAAGGATATTTCCCGTTTTGCGCGTAATACCGTGGACACCCTGCAGAGCATCAGAAGACTGAAACTATTAGGCATACCCACGCAGTTCATCACAGCCAATATGGACAACATGGGTGACAGTGAATTTGTGTTAACTATCTTTGCGGCACTTGCGCAGGAGGAGAGCGCAAATATTTCAAAGCGTATCAAGTTCGGTAAAAAGCTGAACGCCGAAAAGGGCAGAGTGCCCAATATGGTCTACGGTTACGACAAAGTACAGGGCAATTATTTCACCCTTTCCGTCAATGCGCGGGAGTCGGAAGTTGTCAGGCGTATGTTCAATCTCTATACTGAGGAGTGCTATGGCGCGGCGAAGATTTCCATTCTCTTAAACAGCGAGGGCATTAAAACCAAGCGAGGCTGTAAGTGGTGCGCCAACTCCGTAGTTCGTATATTGCAGAACCCACTCTATACGGGCACGGTTATAAACGGCCGGTTTGAGATAACCGACTTTCTCACGGGAACGAGAGTGGAAAAAGACGAGAGCGATTGGGTAATCGTGGAAAAGCCGGAGCTTGCTATTATCGATAAGGAAGTGTTTGCTCGGACACAGCAAGTAATGGCGGAGCGCGGCGAGATTTATAAACTTACCGAAAAGCGGACAAGCAACAGACATTTATTTTCTACGTTGATAAAATGTAAGGACTGTGGCTGGTCTTTCCGTCAGATTACGAGGACGTACAAAAATACATACACGCGTTGGGTGTGTTCCGGCAGAAACGGCAGGGGTGCAGACAGCTGCCCCAACAAAACGATATTGGATGAAGAAGAATTAAAAGAGCATATCATAGCCTACTTTAAAAACATATTGCAAAGCAAAGATAAAGTGATTGAATACCTTGTAGATAAATTCAAAAAGACCTATAAGGCGCGCGACGAAAACGTACAGTTAGAGCAGTCGATAAAAACAGAAATCGAACGAATAGAAGCGCACCGCGAGAAGTACATGAATATGTATACCGACGACCTTATTACAAGAGAACAACTCAATGAAAAGATTGGTGGCACCAAAGAACGTTTACAGGAGTTGCAGAGAGAACTTAAAAATGCAAAGCTGCACATAACCAAATATGACCAGCTTGACAGTATTCTTAATAAGACCTTTTGTGATATAGAAAGCCTGTTAAGTTTTAAGGAAATGACCAACGGACAACTGAGAAAAATAATCGACGGTATCGAAGTTGACCACGAAGGAAACGTGGATATTCACTTGAAATTATACGACCGTATCGGTCTGTCCGAAAGCGTTCTGATAGTGGACGAAGCGACATAAGGACGTGACCGAGCGGCTGTCCGAAATAGACGGCAAACTCTATGAGGGCGTGAGGGAGGTGCTCGACAAAAACCTTTCCGAACGCCATATCCGCGGCGGGCTGGCAACCCGCACAAAGTACGAGCGGGCAAGGAAAAATTTTTCATAAAAATTACATATTATCGCTCTCTTTAATATTTGAAAATTGCTTTGCGTTATGATATAATTTATTCGGTATATTATTGCATAGGGTAAAGTATGGCAAATTTATTGGGCATTGATGTCGGCTCGACTACCGTAAAGGTGGTAGCAATCGACGAAAGCGGTAAAATTTTATACAAGTCTTACGTGCGTCACTTTGCTAAGGTAAAGGAGACGGTGCTTGCCGAGCTCGAAAACGTTTTAAACAAAGCTCCCGCCGCATACAGCGCGTGCATTACGGGCAGTGCGGGTCTGGGGCTTTCACAACGCTCGGGCATAGCCTTCGTGCAGGAGGTGCAGGCGGCTTTCACGGCAATCCGCAAGTACTATCCCGACGCGGACGCGGCGGTGGAGCTCGGCGGCGAGGACGCTAAGATAATCTTCATAACGGGCGGCACCGAACAGCGCATGAACGGCAGTTGTGCGGGCGGTACGGGCGCGTTTATCGACCAGATGGCAACCCTTTTGAATGTGACGGTGCCCGAGATGGACGAGCTTGCGCTCAAAGCCGAGCGAGTGTATCCGATAGCTTCGCGATGCGGCGTGTTTGCCAAATCCGACATTCAGCCCCTTTTAAATCAGGGCGCGAACAAGGCGGATATCTCGGCGTCAATCTTTCAGGCGGTCGTCGACCAAACCGTTTCGGGGCTTGCGCAAGGGCGCAGAATTAAGGGCAAAGTGCTCTTTTTGGGCGGACCGCTGCACTTTTTAAAGGGCTTGAAAAAGGCGTTTAAGACGACGCTGAACCTCGACGACGAGCACGCGGTATTCCCCGATGACGCGCCCTGTTTTATGGCGATAGGCGCGGCTCTGCACTCCGCGACGGTGCAGTCGAAAGACTTAAAAGACATAATTTCCGCCATCGAAAATTCTTCGGGTAGCGAGGAGATAATAACGGGCGAACCGCTTTTTAACGACAGGGAAGAGTACACGGCTTTCGTGGCTCGCCACCGCGCAACCGACCTCGAATTCTGCGATATACAGAGCTACGAAGGGGGCGCGTACCTCGGCATAGACAGCGGCTCGACGACGACTAAACTCATTCTAATCACCCCCGATTGCCGCATACTGTACTCTCACTACCAGTCCAACAACGGACAACCCCTCGACATAGTTATCGAAAAATTAAAGGAAATTTTTAAGATAGCGCAGGGTAGAATAAAGATTTTGGGCAGCGCCGTCACGGGCTACGGCGAGGACCTTATCAAAGCCGCCATAAAAGCCGATTTCGGCATTGTCGAAACGGTTGCCCACTTTAAAGCCGCGCTTCATTTCAACCCCAAAGTCGACTTTATAATCGATATCGGCGGACAGGATATCAAGTGCTTTAAGATAAAAAACGGCGCGATAGACTCGATTATGCTGAACGAAGCTTGTTCCTCTGGTTGCGGCTCGTTCATTCAGACGTTCGCGCGTGCAATGGGCATGGAAATAGATAAATTTTCTATGTGCGGGTTGTACGCAAAACACCCCGTAGAGCTCGGCTCGCGCTGTACCGTGTTTATGAACAGCGCGGTAAAGCAGGCGCAGAAGGAAGGCGCGACGGTGGAGGATATCTCCGCGGGGCTCTCTTCCTCGATAGTCAAAAACGCCATATACAAGGTTATCCGCGCGGCGAGTGCGGATGAGCTGGGCGACAATATAGTGGTGCAGGGCGGCACTTTTTTAAACGACGCGGTTTTGCGCTCGTTCGAAAAGGAGACGGGAAAGCAGGTTATCCGCCCCGGAATTGCGGGGCTTATGGGCGCGTTCGGCGCGGCTCTGTACGCAAAGGAAAACGTGCAGGGCGAAAGCACGACGATAGGCGAAGAGGCTGTCGGCGGCTTTTCCTACACGTCAAAGTCGACCAACTGCCACGGCTGTACGTCCAACTGCAACGTAAATATCATAACATTCACCGACGGCAGCCGATACGTTTCGGGCAACAAGTGCGAGAGGGGCGCGGGGCTCAAACCCGCCTCGAACGACCTCGATATTTACTCCTTTAAGCAGGAAAGGCTGCTCGGAAGTATAGAGGGCGTAAAGGGCAAAAAGGGCAAAGTCGGCTTGCCTTTGCAGCTTGTAATGTATGAACAGCTTCCCCTTTGGGCGGGCTTTTTCGAGGAGCTCGGCTTCGAGGTGGTTTTAAGCGAAAAGTCGTCGCGAAAGCTCTACTTTTTGGGTCAGCACACTGTCGCAAGCGACACCGCCTGCTACCCCGCAAAACTCATGCACGGGCATATCGAAAGCCTACTTGATAAGGGCGTCGACTTCATTTTTCTGCCTTGCGAAAGCTATAATTTAGACGAGCACTGTTCGGTAAACCACTACAACTGCCCCGTCGTCGCGTACTATTCCGAGCTGTTAAAGGCGAATAACGAGCGCCTCACCGACGAAAATTTCTTGATGCCGTACATAGATTTAAACGAGCAAAAGACGGCAATCGCGAGGCTGCACGCGACTTTATCAAAGTATGGCGTTACAAAAAAGCAGATTGCAAAGGCTTTGAAAGTCGGGTTCAACAGGCTTGATAAATACCACGCCGACGTGCGTGCCCGCGCCGACTACATAATCAAAAAAGCGCGTCAAGAGGGCAAGCAGATAATAGTGCTTGCGGGCAGACCGTACCACATCGACAACGAAATAAACCACGGCATAAACAAGCTGCTAACCTCGCTAAACCTCGCAGTATTGTCCGAGGACTCGGTGTTCGACAGGGCGGAAATGGTCAAAGTCAATGTTTTAAACCAGTGGACGTACCATGCAAGGCTGTACCGCGCGGCGCAGTACTGTTCGGATAACCCCGATATAAACCTCGTGCAACTCGTATCGTTCGGGTGCGGAATCGACGCGATAACCACCGACGAGGTGCGTTCCATTATGGAAAAGAACGGAAAACTGTACACTCAGATAAAGATTGACGAAATAAACAACCTCGGCGTTGTTAAAATACGATTAAGAAGCATGCTTGCGGCAATCGAAGAGGGCAAGTGCGGAAATAAGAATTAACTATGGAAGAGATAAAGACGGTCGACTATACCGACGACTATCCCAAATGGAAAGCCGAATACAAAAAGACGCATAAAATACTCGTTCCCGATATGCTCCCGTGGCACTTCGCGATAATCGAGGGGCTGTTGAAGCAGGAGGGGTACGACGTCGAAATACTCAAAAACGACTCCCGCACCGTAATCGACGAGGGGTTAAAGCACGTGCACAACGACACGTGTTACCCCTGCCTTTGCGTGGTGGGGCAGTATATCGACGCTTTAAAGAGCGGCAGGTACGATTTGGAGCACACCGCGGTCTTAATCACGCAGTCGGGCGGCGGGTGCAGAGCGTCGAACTATATCCCGCTCATAAGGCGGGCGTTAAAGGCGGAGTTCCCGCACGTACCCGTAGTCTCCGTAAACTTTTCGGGGCTCGAAAAGGACAGCTCTTTCCCCATGAGCTTAAAGCTCATGCTCAAACTCGTTTACGCCATTTTCTACGGTGACACCATTATGTGGTGCTACAACCAGACAAAGCCGTACGAAGAGGCGGCGGGCGCAACCGACGACGTGCGCAACTTTGTAATGAAATTTGTGACGGACAAGTTTAAAAATAACGGTTACAAAAAGTTCAAGCGCATAAACAGCGAAATTATTTCCGCGTTTGCGGCGGTAAAGCGCAAGAGCGAAAAAAAGGTAAAGGTGGGCATAGTCGGCGAAATCTACGTCAAGTATGCGTATTTGGGCAACAACAATCTCGAAAAATTTCTGCTCTCCGAGGGCTGCGAGCCGGTTGTTCCGGCACTTATGGACTTCGTGCTGTACTGCATTGTCAACAACATAAACGACGGCTATTTTTACGGCAGAAAGGGCTTTTTCTGGCAAGCCAATAAATTTTTGTACAAAATTCTGCATAAAAAGCAGAAAAAGATTATCTCTTACTTCGAAAAGGACGGCAATTTCGAGCCCATACACGACTTCGAGCATTTAAGAAAGTGCGCGGACAAGGTGTTAAATCAGGGCGTTAAAATGGGCGAGGGGTGGCTTATCGCGGCGGAAATGGCGGCGCTCGCCGAAACGGGCGTCGGCAACATAGTCTGCGCACAGCCCTTCGGGTGCCTTCCCAATCACATTGCGGGCAAGGGCGTGGTGCGCACGTTGAAAACGCAGTATGCAGACGAAAATATCGTGGCGGTGGACTACGACCCGTCGGCAACCAAAGTCAATCAGGAAAACCGCATAAAATTAATGCTCGCCACCGCAAGGGAAAATAATGGACGAATAAAAAAATAACTTCAAAGCGACCTGATTTCTGTTAAAATTTTATAACTTAACATAAGAGCGAAAATGAATTATAAAAGTAAAAGCTCGGCAGTGCAATGCCGAGCTTTTATATTATTATGAAAACATAACTGATTTTTTGTTTAATTTTAAGAAATAAATATTTTTATGTGACTTTTTTGATTTTACTGTTTAAATTTGTCGAAATTATATTATATATTTTATAATGGGGATTGTATGTGCAGTCATCAAAATATATACTTGAGAAAAGTAAATCTATGCTCTTAGAAATAGCTAAAAAAGGTTTTGAACTTTTTAAATCTGCATTGCAGAAATTTAAAATTCAGTCCTATGAAATCGCCTACATAACTGCGGAAGCTGATAATTTATTCAGTGAATATATGGAAAATGGCTTGTATGACAAAATAGATAGTATTTGCGAGGATGATCTGTTTGATAGGGTAGTTGATTATTCACTTAATAGTCCCGAGTACAATATTGATGAGTTTATAAATTCCTTACTTGATAAAAAGGAAGGCTTTCAGCGCGATGATAGACAAGCTGTTATTGCATTCTTTCATAGAATACGTGAAATTATTTTGAAAGCTCAGATAACTTATGAGATTAAAGATACGGAACATAAAGTTCTGTCAAAACAAGTGCAGGCAGTTCAGGCAAGTTTAGATGCCAATTTGTACATTAAGAAGCAGGAATCTGAGAGGTGTTGTTTTATTGGTATTTTAGCTTGTGAAAGTAATGACTCTCGTACTCGTGAATTGATTGAGTTTCCAGAAAATAATCTTTTGAATTTAACCGAATATATTTGTGACTTTAGTAATGTGCAGGAAATTATAGACAAAATAGAACGGTTTAAAAATCAATTAGATAATAATACAATCTATAAAGTTAAACTTGCATGTAATTATTCATTAGCATTTTTGACAGGTGCCGTATTTTCTCAGAAAACATCTAATTTGATTTTTATAAATAGAAACAATAAGTGGAGCATAGGTCAAGCTGATAAAATTAAGTTGCATTGTAAATCAATACAGAAAAAAGACGGAGAAACTATCAACGTGGCTATCACATTAGGCACTACTAGCTATATTGATGAAGATGTGCGTTCATTTATCGGCGAAAATCAAAGTCTTATTTCCATTCACTATGATAACGATATACAGACTTCGGGGCAATTCAATGCGTTGGGGAATGCTATAACTAAGAAATTAAAAGAAATAGCAAGAGTTAGCGTAGGACCGTTAAATTTATTTTACCGTGGACCTGCGGAGATTATGTTTTTATTGGGGCAAAAATCCAACGACTTTGGGCAATGCACGATATATGAATATGGCTTTAAAGAGCGTGAAATACAAAAAAGAACTTATGTAAAAGGTGTTACATATTAAGGAGGAAGAATGATGGAATGCGTAGCAAGATTTAATGATTTTATTTCAAATATCAGCCTTACGGAAAGTATGGAAAACGAATTGCGAACGGCTTATAAAGAATTAAAGTTTAAGTTGAATTCGCATACAATTTCAAAAGAAATAATTTCAATGTTCTTGCAAGGAAGTTTTGCTAGGGACACTGGTGTCAAACCAATTAACAAAGACGATAAACTTGACGTGGATTTGGTCGTGGTTACGAGATTTGATTACCGTCAAATGACGCCTATGCAAGCATTGACAGCGTTCGTTCCGTTTTTGGAAGAAAACTATAAAGGAAAATATAGGATTCAAGGTCGTTCAATTGGTATTAAATTAGGGAAGTGTAGTATTGATTTGGTTCCTACAGCATTGCCCAATATTACAGTACAAAGATTTTTAAATGAAGCTTTCAATAATGCTGCTTACGAGCAAGCTTTCTTTAGGGCTGATTCAACAGTAAACGCTATAAAAAAATATGCAAAAATTGATGGAGATTGGAAAAATGAACCATTGAAGATACCTGATAAAGATGCAGGGAAATGGGACGATACCCATCCAATTGCACAAATACTTTGGACTCGTGAAATGAATGAACGAACTAACGGCAAATATATACGTATGGTGAGAGCATTAAAATGGTGGAAGAAAAATTATTGCGAAAACGCGGATACAATAAAGAGCTATCCGTTAGAGCATTTCATAGGTGATTGTTGTAGTGTTGGACATGATAACTTGGCTGCTACTATAACTTATACTTTACAAACAATGTCATCATATGATGAAACCCAAAAGCCGTTTTTACGTGACCGTGGTGTTCCTCAGCACAATGTGTTTAGTCGCGTTGAAGATGGAGATTATGAAAACTTTATCAAGGCAATTAAAGATATAGCAGTGAAAGCAAAAGACGCTTTAGAGGAACAAGATTTGTATGAAAGTTCATTAAAATGGCGTGAAATATTTGGACCAGAATTTCCTTTATACAATAAACCGTCATCGGATGCCGAGCCTAAATTTACCAGACGTAAAGAATATTCGAAGCCCGATAAACCTTCGAGATATGCTTAATTATGACATTAGAAGAAGTAAGAGAAATACGTTCGGTTATTGACTATTATCCACAATACAAAATCATAGAAGATATCCATTTAGAAAATAATGAGATATTGATGAAGGTTAGCATTACCATTAGTGAATGCAGTGAATTTGTTCCGAATGTAAGCGAGTGGTATATTGTTTTTTCAAGCTTGAAAGATATTGATTTTTATCCGGCAAAAGAAAACAGTGTATCGGTTACATTTCCGCATCAGGCTTATAATACCGATTTAGAACAATGTAATTTCAGAAGTGGTAAACCTTGTTTAGACGTACCTGAACATGTTCTTAATCTTCAGGCAAGCTACTTTCCTTATAAAAGCGAATCACGCTTTAGCTGGTATTTAGAAAGAATGCTGAATTGGTTAAGGTGTGCGGCAACAAACAGCTTATTTAAAGTGGGGGATCCTTATGAAGTTCCGACTAATTTGTATTTTGGGGATAAGATAATTTATAAAGAAGCAAATATTGAAGATTGGTCTAATTTCAATTACAAGACGGGATATGCCACTTTACAAAGATGGAAAAATGATAACACTGGTTTTTATGTTTTAGATAAGTTCTATGATAAAAGTGAAGTTGACTGCAGAGAAGCTAATTGGGGTGATATTAGCAAACAATTTAAAGCAACCAATAAAAAGGCAATCTGGGTAATTTGTAATGAGTTTCCTATCAAAAAACCTTGGCAGTATCCCATAACTTGGGAAGAATTATTAAAGATTTGCAATAATCAAAATATAAAGCTACTTGATATAGTTTGTTCGCTTTTATGGAAGGGCAGTAATTATAGACGCAATGATTTTTATTTATTGTTAGGTGGCCCAATACCTGAAAAGCATGGTGAGGAATTTAAAAGCTATTATTGGATAATGTGTAATATTCCACCGCTATGCTTTCCGCGCAACGGCTTTCGTAAGAGTAAGGATGGATTTAAATCCTATTTAAAAGGTGCTCTTCGGGGAGAAATATCTTGGAGTAAAACTAATAACTGGGATGATAGCATAATTAGAACCAGAGGTATAGTGCAGAAAGAACTTAGAAAATCGACTTATGCTGTTATAGGTGTTGGAGCTTTAGGTGGATTCGTATGTGAATTGCTTTCAAGACAAGGGATACAAAATATAAAAATTATTGATGGTGATACTTTACAAGTTGGCAATTTATCAAGACACATTTTAACTTTAAGTGATTTAGGTAAAAATAAAGCTAAGGCTATGGCTGATAGATTAGCGCAGAATAGCCCATCTACTAGAGTTGTCGCAAAAGATAAGTATTTAGATAATGATAATATTGCTTTTTTAGATGACTGTGACGTGATAATTGATTGTACCGCGGAAGACGAAGTTGTTGAACTGTTATCACAGTATGAATTTAAAGCAGATAAACATTTTTATATTGGCGCATTTACTTATGGAGCTAAAGGTTTTTTATTCTATAAACAGTTTGCAAAAACCATTGATTCCGATTTGTTTTTTAAGCGAACAAAAGAATTTTACGATAAATACGTTCAGGACGTTAAAGAAGAGAATTTGATAATGGAAGGTATAGGGTGTTATCATCCAGTGTTCCCAGCAATGGATTCAGACGTTAATTTGTGGTCATCAATTTTTGTAAAAGAAATTGTTAAGGATTTAGAAAATCCCAAGGCGTGTGCAATTAAGGCATTTGAACAGGCTGAAAATGGGGCTATTGAAATAAGTATTGATGAAGCTTTTTAAGTACAAAAATATCGCCATACAATTTGAAGAAAATGACCTGTTAAACTATGTGGAAAGTCATTTACGGAACAATTGCTGCGAAACTGGCGGAATGATATGTGGTTATTATTCTGAGAATTTATTAAATGCTACTATAACCGAATTTTGTAAACCGCCTAAAGATTCTGTTTTTGGAAGAGCAAGTTTTTTAAGAGGTATTTTCGGAACAAAAAATTATTTTGAAAAGAAGTGGAAAGACGGTCAATATTATTTGGGCGATTGGCATTTACATCCATACTGTAGCCCAACTGCGAGTTGCCAAGATTTAAGACAAATAGAGCTTAATTCTAAAGATAAAAAACTGAAATGCCCGGAGCCTATAATGGTTATTGTTGGTGGCTCGGATAATAAAGATATGAATGTATATATTTTTATCGAAAATGAAGTAAAATTGTGTGAACAAATTAGTGTTTAAAAAAACAAGTTAGATATTCTTGTTACATAATTGCAACAACATAAATAATTAAGTAAACAGCAAGCTTGAACATAAACGACTTTACGAATGTGTAGAGTCGTTTTTACATTGCGGAAATTATTCTCTAAAATTTAGAGATAATCTTGCGCTATTGTATACAGTGTGTTATAATAAAAATATCTAATTAACAAGTAGGAGATTTTACTATGGCGGCGAGCTATAAAAAGTTGTGGAAACTACTGATTGATAAAGATATGAAAAAAGAGGATTTGCGCAAAGCGGCAGGAATTACGACCACTGCTATGGCAAAGCTCGGAAGAAACGAGAATGTGAATTTAGAAGTATTACTTAAAATTTGTAAAGCGTTGGAATGCGATATATCCGATATTATGGAAATCGTGGAGGATAAAATTGATTGACACAGAAAGAAAATTATTTTGGGATACATTATGTTCACTTGATGGACAAAATTCGGAAGCCGATTTTAATAAACTAAAGGCAACTATCAAGTATCCTGCATTTATCTATCGTTATCGTGCTATTACGGTAAATAATATTGATGCGTTGCAAAATAATAAGCTGTATTTCTCACGATCAAGTTACTATGACGACCCTTTTGATACTTATTTACACATTGACTATAAAAATATTTATCAACAATTAATGAGCACGGAGAATTCTAAGGAAGCTGCCGTTGGAATTTTTAAGCAGATTTGTGTGCAAAAAGGCGTGGATGGTAAAATAATTGAAAGTAAAATTAAGGAAATCAATCAAACTTCAACAGAACAGTTCTTTAACGTATTAGTATCATTTATGACGAGTGAGATTCAACCGCTAATACGAAACACTTCAATGTCTGTGTGCTTTTCCGAAAGTGGCTTGAATGAAACTATGTGGTTAAAATATGCCGACCAATATAGAGGTTTTTGTTTGGTATATAGTTTGCAAGATGATGAAAAGTTTTTATGCGGCAAACAAGATAAATGTCTAAATTGTGGGATAAACAAATTTGGAACGCCATTATATCCTATGTATTATTCCGAAACGAGATATGATGCGACAAAGTATGCCTACAATTTAGCGCATGAATATTTTTTAAGGCATGTTTATCCTAATTTGACTTCAGAAGAAGTGTTGTCGCAACTCAATCCCTGTGTATGGGAAAAAGAAAAAGTTACGCTTATAAAATCTAAATGTCATGAGTATGATGCCGAGTGGAGAATGATTTTACCTTGCTTAATGAAAGAACCAGTGATGCGTGAATGGATTCCTTACGGCATTATATTGGGTCTGAAAATCAGCGAAAACGACAAACGTATAGTGATTGATTCTGCGAAATGTGCAGGAATCAAACATATATTTCAATCTGTTATTGATAACAATGGTGGATTGGGTATGATTGAAATTACGGGGGATAATACTAATGCCTAATCTTTCACAAATGAAACGTAAGCGGATGCTTGAGTTTTTGGATAAAATAAAAGAAGAACACAAGAACGATGACGAAATGCTTATTGCGTTGGGTGAGATTGAAAACGAGCTTAATTCCAAAAAGTACGGTCTTGTGTGGGAAGAGCATGAGGAAAAAGTGGACGTGCAAATGCGGACACATATACCTGTTTTTACGGAAGTGAAAGAACGGGAGATTTCTGCCGCACCCGAAAAACCGTACAATTTTTTGCTTGAAGGCGATAATTTACATAGCCTATATCTTCTTGAAAAAACGCATAAGGGAAAGATTGACGTTATTTATATAGATCCGC
>JAMPEH010000379.1 GCA_023665245.1 Muribaculaceae bacterium | reverse complement strand
TAAAGAAGAAGTATCTCGAAGAAACGGGAACGGACTGGCTTATTGCAGATATTCCTACTTACTTGCATAACGTAGACAAGCAAGCGGAAGAATTGTACGAAACAATGTACGCTAAACTGTCTAAGAACGAGCAGTACAAAAGAACGGGCAACTTCCTTGAAGACTTGCGTAGGCAAAGCGAAATGCAGCGTCTCATAGAAGAAGAAATCTTAAACGAGATAGTGTACGTTTAGAGAGGTAAGTATGAGGATAGTAAAGGGAATGTTCAAGGGAATTGCTATTGGAACAGTAGCGGTTGCGGTATTTGTAATGAACTGCATAGGCGCAATAATCTGCGCAATAACGGAGAGGTAAGACTATGCCGAGAAAAGAGGACACGCCGAGACGGATTGTACGCCGCAATTACGAGGAACGGCACAGAGAGGAAAGGTTAGCAAAATCTAAGGTATGGGGAACAAGCATCGACAGGGCATTAGCAAATGAAATTGACTTGTTCCTCGAACAAAATAATATAAAGAAGGTCGAACTGATTTACGCAGGGTACAAAGCCTTGCAAAGTAAGTACGGCCCGAAAAAAGAATAACGGAACGGTAGCGAGGGCTTATGGCCCTCGCTACTAATTTATATATACAAAGCCAAACGGCATAATGACGAACGGGTGTTGGTTATTATGCCGACCGCCCGTTTCGTCTTAAGACTATAAGGAAGGAAATGGAAGTGGAAAAGGAATTAAATGTAAATACATTGTTTGCAGATTATCCCGATGTGGTTACTGTTGAGCAACTTAAGGAAATGTTGCAAATAGGACATGTTTTAGCATACCGCTTGGTTAAAAGCGGAGAAATAAAATCTAAAAAAATTGGACGGGAATACAAGATCCCCAAAACAAATGTTATTAAATACATAAGCGAGGAATTATGAAGGGCAGTATTCAAGTAAAACGTGGGCTGTTATACGGAGTAATTTGTTACAATGACGAATTCGGTCAAAGTAAACAAAAATGGATTGCGACAGGCTTGCCCGAACGTGGAAACAAAAAGGAAGCGCAGAAGATATTGGAAAAGGAAATGAAAGCGTTTGAAGAACAACAAATGCTTTCTTTGAAAAAACTCGAGAGACGGAGTAAAGGAGACGATGCGGACAAAACCAAAGCGGGAATGCCGTTTTCTAAATGGTGCGATTTGTATGTTGACACGTTGAAAGACGTTGTGTCTCCAAGCGTGTTTTACAATTACAAGCAGCATTATATAAAGTTATTCAAAGATTACTTTGATAAACGCCATTTGCGCCTAATAGACATTACTGAAAAGGAAATTCAAGAGTTCTATGACGATAGACTTGCAAACGGCGTTAAAGTTGCGTCGCTGCGACATTATAACAACGTATTACGTCCTGCATTGCGTAAAGCGTTTTTGGAAAAATTAATTCCGGATAATCCTTTTGACTATCTTAAACCGCTTAAAAAGGAAAAAGTCGCGATGAGTTATTATGACAAAAACGAAATGAAAAAGTTGTTTGAGGTAATTAAAGGGCATTCGTTGGAAGTACCGTTTATGCTTGCCGCTTATTACGGATTCCGCAGAAGCGAAGTTTTGGGTTTAAGGTGGAGTGCAGTAGATTTTGAGCATAAGTTGATTACGGTAAATCATAAACTTATTGTTTTGGAAAAGGAGATGTATTTCTCAGATGAATTGAAAACCAATACAAGTAATAGAACGTTGCCGCTTATTCCGGTAATAGAAGAACTGTTGTTGAAACATAAGAAAAAAATTGAGGAGAACAAAACGTTTTACGGTAATACTTACGACACAAGATATTTGGAATATATATGCGTGGAAGAAAACGGTCAAATCGTTTACCCTGATCATATGACGAAGATGTTTGCAAAACTGTTGAAAGACAATGGGTTGAAACATATTAGACTGCACGATTTACGACATAGTTGCGCAAGTAATATGCTCGCAAGCGGAGTGTCGATGAAAGAGATTCAAGAGTGGTTGGGACATAGTAATTTCAGTACAACCGCCGACGTGTATTCACACTTGGATTTCAGCGCAAAGGTAAGGGCTGCAAGCACGATAGCATCGACTTATGGAGATAACGCGAGGGGAATAATGGATTTAGGAGAGGTGTCACAGCAAAATATGTCAGGTTTGCTTATCCAAGCATTAAAAGAAATGCAAAAATTGGGTTTTGAAAAAATTGATGATTATATTTCATACAAAGAAAGAAAAGTTACAAACTAAATACTAAAATAAATTCATTTTACTCTCTATATTGTGATATTACTATGTAATTATTATGTCGTTGTGACTTATATATTGACATGTTTGATGTATTGATGTAAAATTTACATGTTAATAAAAAGGAGAAAAACGAATGACGAAATCTCAAAAAGATAGCAATGAATTATAGTACATTGACTTATTAAAGGACAATGCGCCCCACAGTTTTCAAGAATATCGTGAGGAGTCAAAAATACTTGACACACAAATTAATAAGGACGAAGTTAAAAATATTGCGGTTGTGGCAAAATATGGCGCAGGTAAAAGCAGTGTAATAGAGACGTATTTGGAAACATATCGAAAGCCCAAAATTGTTAAATGTAATAATGGTATGGGACATTGTAAAACATTTGAAAATGTCTCAAAAATTTCATTGGCAATTTTTAATTCAGAGCAATATGATAATTCTGCGATAGAGCGTTCAATACTTCAACAATTATTATATAGTAGAAAAAGAGATGAATTGCCAAATTCTAAAATAGAACGCACAAATAAATCTTCAAGGATCAAAATCTTTGGAATGGTCTTGTTGGTTTCATTATTTATATTATCACTATTTCTAATGAGTTTTGAATTGTCTCTCTACAGTGCATCTATAGATAATGGTACGGTATCCAGTCTTTTTGGTCCATTTTGGGTTAAATATATTTTAATTGCAACTACAGCAATATTGTTGTGTATTATTGTTTCTTTGTTAATTTATTATAAGAAATTAACTCGCATAAAATTCAAGAACTTTGAAATGGATGTTTATACAAAAGAAGATAAACACGTTTTGCCTCAAAACCTCATAAATAAGTTTATCGATGAAATATTATACTATTTTGAATGTACGGGTGTCGATCTAGTTATTTTCGAGGATCTAGATAGAACTCCCTCTACGGAAATATTTGTCAAGTTGAGGGAATTAAATACAATTATAAATAATAGTTTAACCGTCAAACAAAAGGTCACGTTCTTGTATGCAGTCAAGAGTGATATATTCAATACTGATGAGGAAAGAGCAAAATTTTTTGACTTTATTTTGCCAATTATTCCT
>JAMPEH010000378.1 GCA_023665245.1 Muribaculaceae bacterium | reverse complement strand
TACGAGTACCAGGCCGGTATATACTACATGGACATTATCGGCGACCTCGAGCGGACTGGCGACTACATCATAAACGTAGTCGACACCCTGCGCGACACATTCGGCAAACAGCCGAAATAAATCTGGCAATCCTCAATGTCCTCGCCATTAATCGAATACCGCGGAGTCGAAATTCTCCGCAACGAGCACGTTACCCTCAAAGACGTCGACTGGAAAGTCAACGCTGGAGAGCTCACATACCTTATCGGACGAGTCGGCTCGGGCAAGACATCCCTCCTCAAGACAGTCTACGCCGAAGTGCCAATTGCAAAAGGTGCTGCACGCGTATTCGACTACGACCTCTCCGCAATATCCAGGCGCGACATTCCATACCTCCGTCGACGCATCGGTATCGTATTCCAGGACTTCCGCCTACTCTTCGACCGCACAGCATGGGCAAACCTCGATTTCGTCCTGTCTGCTACCGGATGGACCGATAAAAACGAAAAAGAACAACGCATCGACGAAGTACTGCGCCAAGTCGGTATGCAGACCAAAGCTCACAAAATGCCTCATCAGCTCTCCGGCGGAGAACAGCAGAGGATAGCCATCGCAAGAGCGCTACTCAACAGCCCCGGACTCATCCTCGCCGACGAACCAACAGGCAACCTCGACCCCGACACAGGCACACAGATCATGGCACACCTCCACGACATCGCCGCGCAGGGAACCGCAGTCGTAGTCGCAACCCACAACATCGCATTCACACGTACATTCCCAGGACGCACACTACGCTGCGAACGAAAACAGTTGCTGTCATTCTGAAACAAACTCCACTCCGGAGGCGTTATATATTTTCGAACGACAATAACTAAAAAACATAACGCAATGAACGACTTCAACCAGATCATCAACGACACAAAACCAACACTCGTCGACTTCTTCGCCACATGGTGCGGACCCTGCCGTATGCAAGGTCCTATACTCGAAGAAGTGAAGAAACGCGTTGGCGACACCGCCAACATCATCAAAGTCGACATCGACCAGAACCAAACCGTAGCTGCTCAATACAACGTCCGCTCAGTCCCCACCCTCATCCTCTTCAAAGCAGGAGAACCCGTATGGCGCACAGTCGGACTACAGCAAGCCGACACCCTCGAACAAAAAATCCGCGAGCACCAATAAGAGCGCGACGCTCCGCGTCGTGCCAAAAGCACAGCAACGCCTCCGCAAAGCGGAGACTCCTCGGTTAACCGCCTATGGAGCGTAGCGACATAGGCGGCCACACTCTATCAAGAAAAAAAGCACCGCGAAGCGCGTGCCTCCCACAGCACCGTTAGGAGCGCACCGCTCCGCCTCGTGCCAAGTACTACTTCCTCTTGAAATAATCATTATGCACCTTGATACCGAAGATTATCACCGAGCAAATCGTCGTTATCACATTCGTTATCACAAGAGGCCAGTTATTCAAGGCAACCCCCTGCAAGACAAAAAGGATACTACCAAGCCCAAGCATACAGAAAGTAGGCATTGCAATACCATCAGTAGACCGAGTACGAATAGTAGCTATAGCCTGCGGCAGATAACCGAGCACCATACAAATACTCGCGCCATAACCTATTATATTTAACCAAAATTCAGACATATCTCAATAACTTAATTTATTAATAATCAATCCTCAAGTAACCTAGGAAGAAAATGCTCCGCATTTTCACCCCTCAGCATCGTTAGGAGCGCGACGCTCCGCGTCGTGCCAAAAGTGCAGCATCGCCAAGTTGCCGGAGGCAACGCCTCATGGATAACGCCGGACTTCAGTCCGGTGGTTTCGGAGATACGCTTCATGACATCCTCCCCTCAGCACCCTTAGGAGCGCGACGCTCCGCGTCGTGCCAAAAGGCCATCACCGCGAAGCGCGTGCCTCTCCCAAACAAACGCCCCCCTCACACGATTTGTTCACCCCCTCCATATATATAAAAACAAATGCAACCACCCTTCACGGGCAATTGCATCCTAACCTATGATTCACTTATAAATTTGGGTTGTTTGCTATTGTTGCATTACGGTAATTGTGCAAGAACTAATCTTTCTCTCTGTTTGTACCGCAAAGATAAGCCGAATTATATGCAATTCCAACATCCCGTAATTAATTTTTATAAAATTTAACACAACATCCATCAACCCACACTACCCGACACCTTATCATCCCTCGAGCGGACAAAACTGCCGAAACTCTCATAGATATCAGCAAGAGCTATCGTAGCATTGCTTATCTGGCGGTCAAGCATCTCCACACCCCTCGCAGTCTGCACAGTCCGCCCGAGCAAAGCATCGCCCACACCGGCGATATCGTCAAAAAGCTTCATCTGCAACTGCAAGAACTGATACGCTCCCGAAGCGCCCGGGTTAGTCATCACCTGCTGCGGCAGATGCTCTCCCCGTCCAGTAATCGGTATCACACCATCTGCCTGGGCCCATCGCTGCGTTATCTCCTCCCAACCCATACCTTCCACCATCTGATCGGCCGGAAACAGCAGCACACCCTTCGCCGACGTAGCCATTATCTTATCTATCAGCACTATCAGGCGATTGATCGACCGCTGCTGCTCTATCACATCCTCTACAAACGAATGCACCTCGCCATCTGTAAGAGGATAAAACTTCACAACATATGGATGGCTGCCATGACCATAAGGACTGTCGTACGAATCAAGAAGCGTCCCATCAGGGGCAAACCATCGGCAGCGCCAACCCATCTCAACTCCCACGCTATCATCCTGTGTCCTTTCCTGAAGATGGCCATCAAGAGTCCACACCTCCGCAACACGGCAAAAACCGGCCGACGACGGAGTGAAGAAAGAAACATCGCCACCGGGCTCTCCGAGAGTTTCTGCCGCAAACGAACCTCCGCTGTCGATCTCCGAAAAAAGACGCCGCAGATATTCGGCCCGTACTCCGGAGCCGCCGCCGAACCGACGCACAACCTCCGGAAAACTCAAGTCATGCAACTGACCCACAAGATTGATATCCCATCCTCGGGGATCCTTAAACCGGTTCACAAAAAAAAGCGGCATATCCACATTGTCAACCCACACGCCATCCGACCCGAAACGCTCCTCCCTCACTATCCGCTGCACTGCCGTACCCGATATAAGAAACTCCTCCAGCAGGCGGCTGTCAAGCTCGCCAAGACTGTTCCTGACAGATATCGGGTCCGTATAGCGCCCTTCTTCCGACGCTATGCTGCGGTAGCGCCCCACCACAGTCTTCACCAGCTGCCTTATCAGATTATTGATCATAGGATGCTTTCCGCTCGCCGCGAGAAGTTCCCCTTCCGCCACTACACGGCCTCGACCATC
>JAMPEH010000377.1 GCA_023665245.1 Muribaculaceae bacterium | reverse complement strand
CCCGCATCGCGAGCAGCGCGCCGATCTGTTCCCCGGTGAGCTGGTTCTGCCTGCCAAGTATTTTTTCCGTGATCAAAAGGATCTTCGCATAGTACTCCATGGATTCCAGGCGGTAATACGCGGCGTAAGGCTCCTCCGCCCAGGTCACCGCGCCGTGGTTCGCCAGCAGGACCCCGTTGTGGGTATGGCAGTAGGGAGCCACCGCCTCCGGAACCTGGCTGCTCCCCAGCTCCGCGTAGGGTGCGACGGGCACGTCCCCCAGCATGATGACCGCCTCCGCCAGCACCGGGGCGTCCAGCGGGATGCCCGCTATGGCGAAGCAGGTACAGATCGGCGGATGGGCGTGGCACACCGCCCTGATGTCCGGGTTCTCCCGGTAGGCGCGCAGATGCATTTTCAGCTCTGAGGAAGGTTTGTAAGTGCCCTCCAGCAAGTTTCCGTCCAGATCCACCTTGACCAACATTTTTTTCTTCATGTAGCCTTTGGAGACCCCCGTGGGCGTCGCCCACACCTCGTCGTCCGCCGTCTTCACGGAGATATTGCCGTCGTTTGCGGCGACGAAATTGCGTACATACATGCGCTGTCCGATGTCGATGATTGCCTTTTTTGCCTGTTTTTCCGTGATATAACTCATCTCTGCTCTCTCCGTCCCGCCTTTTTTGCAAAAATCTCCTTGAGAGACTCCGTATATGGTTCCCTGGCGATGCCGTACTCCGTCACGATAGCCGCGATCAGGTCATGATCCGTCACGTCAAACGCCGGATTATATACCTTGACCCCGGCGGGCGCCATCGGCTTTTCGTACCACATGTCCGTCACCTCGTGGGCTGGACGCTGCTCGATTGTGATATCCGCACCCGTAGGCGTATCCAGGTCGATCGTCGATGTGGGCGCGCAGATATACACCGGAATGCCGTACCGTTTCGCCACCGCCGCCACCACGGAGGTGCCGATCTTGTTGGCGGTATCGCCGTTCGCCGCCACCCGGTCACAGCCCACAAACACCGCGTTGACCCAGCCGTTTCGCATGACGGTCGCGGACATGTTGTCGCAGATCAGCGTCACATCCACCCCGGATGCATACAGTTCATAGGCAGTCAGCCTCGCCCCCTGCAGAAGCGGCCGCGTCTCGTCCGCGAACACCCGGAAATGATATCCCCGCTCCTGTCCCAGATAGATCGGCGCCGTCGCCGTCCCATACCTGCACGTCGCAAGCTGGCCCGCATTGCAGTGAGTCAGTATCCCGTCACCCGGCTTAACTAACGTCAAACCGTGCTCGCCGATCGCCCGGCACACCCGGATGTCCTCCTCCTTTATGGCGACGGACTCTTCCTTGAGCTTCCGCTTGATCTCCGGCACGGGCAGGCCGCTGTTTTCCCGGCACACCCGCTCCATCCGCTTCAATGCCCAGGATAAGTTGACCGCCGTAGGCCTCGCCGAGTTAAGATACTCTTTCTGGCGGCAGAATTCCTGATAAAAAGTGTCATAGTCCTGCGTGTCGATTCCTTTTGCGAGCAGATAAATTCCGAACGCCGCCGCCACGCCGATGGCAGGAGCGCCGCGCACTTTCAAAAGATAGATCGCGTCCCAGATCTCCTGCCCGGTATGCAGGCTGATCAGTTCCGCTTTTCCCGGCAGCTTCGTCTGATCCAGGATCACCAGCGCGCTGTTCTCATCATCCAACGCCACCGTCTCATACTCCATGATGTTTTTTTCTTCTGTCGCAGTCATATTGCCTCGTTCTCCTTATCGTATTTTTCTAATCCGGACAGACCGCACGAAACCCAGCGCCGGGCATTGGCCGGAAACTGTGCAAAACGATACCGGCGCCTACATCAGCAGATAGTAACTCACCGGAAACAGCTTTTCCAGCACCGCAAAGACCGGCAGGTACGCCGCCAGCCTGACAAACACCGGGGCACAGACGAGGCTGCCCAGCGAAAGCACCGGTATCGCCGCCGCGATCGTCTCCTGCCTTTTCAAAAAGAGTCCCAAGATTCCGCAGTACGCCACGACAATCAACTGATAGGCGATAAGCTGTCCGATCTGCAGCCGCCACATCCCGGGACTCCACACCGCAAGCCATGCGCCTGCCGTCCCGCCATCGGCGCGCACTCCGTCCGCCAGCCACAGGCACAACAGCGCGGCGGCGGAGACGAAAAACGTTGGCAGCCATATATCGACTATATAAGTCAATGCATTTGGCATCACTCTCGCGAAGCGTTTTTCCTGTCTATCCCTGTCATATTCCAGCATACCGCACATGCCGCTTATGAAAATAATCACGCCAAATGCGCCTTTTACGGGAAAGACAACCGTGTCGTTTATAACATTCGTGTCATAGCTGTATTGACTGATCTGGTTATCGTCCCTATAGCGGAAAGCAAAGGTACTGCCGTCCGCCAGGCGGCGCTCATAGGCCTCGCGCGCAAACTCCCCAAACTCCTCCGATATGTCCCGCATGTAATCCCCGTAACACTGCTCGGAGTAAATCCGGAAAATCACAGCGGCAATCCTCTCCTTCGCCGCCCCCGTGACGCTGCTGGCTGACGTCTCATACACCGTGATGGTCTTGCTCCATTCCCCGCTCATGACCCGCTCCGCGATATCCGCCCCCACCACAAACCCGCAGTCCGCCTCCGCCACCGCGACACAGCGCTCCACAGACGCCTCGTCGTCACAGAATACAAACCGTAGCACACTGTCCGCCGACAGCTGCCGCAGCCCCTCCGCGATCGGTTCCTGCCACGTGCCTTCCTCCACGCAGACCGCCACCGCCGCGCCTCTGGCGTCGTCCCGCTCCATCAGGCTGACCGCGCCGCCCAGAATCGGAATCAGGACAAGCAGCACCCGATAGACCGGTTGTTTCCAGAAACGCCTGGCGAGAAGCATCAGCAGCACCAGATACCTCTTTGTTTGATTGTTCTTGTCGCCCGCTGTCTTCATAATCCCCGCCTCCACGCTGTCCACGGATTCCACAGGTTCCCGGCGCCCTGAATCTCCATTCCGGAGCGCTCTTGCGGCGTGCGCCGTCAAGACATGCTTCGCTTCCGCACCGCGTATGCCGCCGCGCCGCAAGCCGCCGCATAACTGCACAGCACCACGGCACATTTTCGAAACTCCCCTGCGCCGTACCCCGCGAACAGGCCGCCACAGGCTCGAATCATATAGGCCGTCGGCAGCTTTTCGCCCACCGCACACATGGCCTCCGGCAGGAAAATGAACGGAACGAATCCGCCCGACAGATAGACCATCGCCACAGAGAACAGCAAAATCAACAGGATACCGCCTGTTCTGCCGCCCGCCGGCCCTGCTCCAGCAGCTCCCGCGTGTCCTCCT
>JAMPEH010000376.1 GCA_023665245.1 Muribaculaceae bacterium | reverse complement strand
CGTTCTTAAGCCCCGCCCGGTACATCGCGACGATCAGCCGAAGGAGAAGGCCCGTCCTGTCAAAGGCGCCGCCCAGCCCGGTGATCGTGGCGATATAGGGAATCTTTTGCCCTGCCGCCGCAAGTCCGCCGTAGATATTGGGCTTAATCGTGTAGGTGGCGACCAGATCCGGCTTCAACTCCCTCATCAGGCGCCTGTAGGTGCGGTACAGCTTCAGGTCCTCCAGGGGATTGAGCCCCCTGCGGTTGATCGGTGTGGTGATGATCCGGCACCCCTCCTCCGCCAGCTCCTTCGTCTTCACGTCGTCCGGCACGCTGACGTAAACCTCGTTTTTTTCCAAAAGCGCTTGTACAAATTCATTCCGGAAATCGTATAACCCGCCGGATGAATTGATCAGAATCAATACTCTGCCCATGCGTTTCTTCCTCTTCCACTCACGGCTGTATGGTGACGCCGCTCATATCCCTGACGGTGATCTCATTGTATTTCATCATGCAGACGGACTCCGGATATTCCCCGATGGCCGGCGTATTCTCCCGCCCCGCCAGATTGTTGAGCACCTGCCTCGGCATGTTCACGCCGCAGGCGTACGCGTGCGGGTAGCCGCCGCCGAAGCGGGGATTGACCTCCGAGAGATAGTAGGTGCCGCCGACGTCGAAAAGATCGATGTCGATCATGCCCCGGAAACCGCATTCTTCAACGAAATCACGCAGCATCGCAAACAGCCTGTCGTCTTTGAAAGACACGGACTTGTCCGTCTCGCCCGCCCGCATCTTGATCTTCTTTTTTACGAAAATGGACGTGCACTTCCCCGACAGCATGTCCACGTAAACGTCGGCGCCGTACTCCTGTCCGTCCATATACTCCTGAATCATCAAGTCGTCGTACATGTCAAACAACAGGTCGATCTGCGCCCTGCTCTGCACCTTGTTGATGTCGATGCTCGCGCTTCCCCGGACAGGTTTGACGAACACCGGGTACTCGATCTCCCCCCGCTCCACGGCGCGGTAAAAAGCCTCTTTCTCCATGAAGCACCTTCCCGTCGGAATCTGCATCCGCTCGAGCATCTGATACATCCTGTATTTGTCAAAACACGTCTCTACCAGCTCATAGGGCGAGATAATCGGGACCGTGCCGATCTCCAGAAACCGCTCCCGCTCCTTCGCCAACATGCTCAGTTCCGGGTCGATCAAAGAAAAAACGCCTGTTATTTTTTCTTTTTTGCAGATGTCGAGAATCCCATCCAGGTAACCCGGCGCCGTGATTCTGGGCACAAGATAGAAGCCGTCCGCATCGTAGACTGCAGGCGCCAGATTGCTGCAGTCGGTGGCGATCACCCGGCCCTCTTTTCCCACTTCCTTCTTAAAATACTGCACGATTTTATTCCGCGTCCCCGCGCTCAAAATCAGTATATTCATGCGCCTGTCCTCCTCAGCTTTTGCCCGCAAACAGCGCCCCGCCGGTGAGCCCGTCGAAGAAGAGCGGGCCGCCGCCTGTGTGGAGGAAGAGAATCCTCTTGTCCCGGATCCCGTTCTCTTCCAGATAAGCCAGCATCCCACAAAAGGCCTTGCCCACGTAGGTCGTATCCATCGCGACGCCGTCCCGCCTCATCACGGTCTCGATCGTGTCGATGACCTGCTCCGTATAGAGGCCGTATCCGCCGCACCGGTAGGCATCCACGAACACGAGACTCTCCTCGCGGTACAGCTCCTCAAAGCGCTCCCCGAGATATTCCCGAATACTGTCCTTCACGACCTGCCTGCCCCGCTGCGCCTCGCGGGCGATGCTGATGCCCACGATCTTTCTGTCGACAGCGCCAGACAACAGGCTGCCGCATACGAGTCCCGCCTGCGTGGTTCCCGTGCCGGATGCGTGGAAAATATAATCAAAATAACAATCGTTATTATTCTCGTACTCCTCGATCTCCCGGTAGGCCTTCACGTAAGCCTCCGTCCCGTGGCTGCCGTGACCGCCTCCCGCAATAAAATACGGGTGTTTTCCTTGTTCGCGGTAGATGCGTTTCCGGTTCTCGATCGTCTGCGCCACCTGGGTGACGGGACAGGTCTCGATCACCGCGCCGAAGTCCTGCACCAGTTTGGTGTTGTTGAGCAGCTCCCGGTTCTCCTCCGGGGAAATGATATGACAGGAAATCCCCATGCCTGCCGCCATGTTGGCGATGATGCGGCAGTGGTTGGAGCTGTTGCTGCCGTAAGTCATCACCACATCCGTGTCCGTGCCCTGGATAGCCCGGTAGAACTCGGCCGCTTTTCTCGCCTTGTTGCCGCCGAAGCTGAACGGGATGCAGTCGTCCCTCTTTATAAAAAAACAGTTGTTACCGTAACTGTCCGACAGCGGCTGGATGCAAGTCGGCTCCAGCTCGCGCTCAAATACGGGTATCTTTCTCATGAAAATTTCCTCACACATGTTATTATGACACATCTGTCATTGTTGCCCGCCTGCGGGCTTGCCGTCACTTTCCTTCCGCCTGCCTCCTGCGGTACACGTCGAAGTCCTCCACGGTCTGCTCCGCCCCCGACAACGTCCCGGAACGCCTGAGCACCTTGCCCACCGTCATGCCGATGATCTTCACATCCAAAAGGAAACTGCAGTTTTGCACATACTCCAAATCATAGGAAAACCGCCCTTCCCATCCGAGGGCGTTCCTGCCGTTTACCTGCGCCAGCCCCGTGAGTCCCGGCCGCACGTCGTGGCGATGCCGCTCCTCCTCCGTGTACCAGGGCAGATACCGCACCAGCAGGGGCCGCGGCCCGATCAGGCTCATGTCGCCCTTCAGGATATTGAACAGCTCCGGCAGCTCGTCCAGGCTGGTGGAGCGCAGTATTTTCCCAAAGCGCGTGAGCCGCTGCTCGTCGGGAAGAAGCTCTCCCTTTTCGTCCCGGCGGTCCGTCATGGTGCGGAACTTGCAGAGCGTGAAGATTTCCCCGTTTCTGCCCGGGCGCTCCTGGCGAAACAGCACCGGGCTGCCCAGCTTCACCCGCACCAGAATCCACAGAATGAGCAGCACCGGGCTGATGACGATGATTCCGCACAGCGCCAGCAGAAAATCCAGGCATCTCTTGATACAATTCTTGTACATACGCGTTCCCTCTTTCGCCAATACTGTTCGATAATTCCCCCATCTGCCGGCGTTTTCTCCTCACCGCACATCCCGATACAGCGCGTAGTAATCGGTCTCCATGTTGTCCGCATACTTTCCGTAAAAGCTCTTCGCGTCGTCCAGCGCCTTGTTATAGATTCTGTCGCCCAGCGTCCCCAGGAAAAAGTCGAGGATATTGCCGGTCCCGATGATCCCCAGCTCCAGATCGTATTC
This sequence comes from Muribaculaceae bacterium, assembly GCA_023665245.1. The sequence goes on along the minus strand of JAMPEH010000376.1, from coordinate 10 downwards.
CTCCCGGAAA
>JAMPEH010000375.1 GCA_023665245.1 Muribaculaceae bacterium | reverse complement strand
AATAGCGGAACAGACGCCCACCCCATATATCAGGAAGTTGACAACACCTTCGAACCGGGCAAAACCTACAAATGGGGCGAAAGCGTCAAGAGCGGTGACTTGATTATCAAGGAATACTACACCGGTGCTTATGCCAACGAAGCATCTCATTATATTACCAAGGTTAATGCTCTGCGTATGCGCTCCGTATCACTGAGCTACGACGTGCCCCGCTCGTTCCTTGCCAAGACCAAGGCTATCAAACGTGCAACCATCACAGCAAGCGCTTCCAACCTGTTGTTGTTTACCAACTACGACGGTGATCCGGAAGTTGCAGCAGCGGGTGCCGGTCGCGGAGGTTCGTCATCGGTAGGCTTCGACTACTGTGGCGTTCCCGCTACGGCAAGCTTCTCATTTGGTGTTAATCTTACGTTCTAATTCGATATCACAATGAAACTATATAAATCAATATTAATTGGAATTGCCGGGGTCTTCTCTTTAACCTCCTGCAGTGATTGGCTCGACATAAACGTCAACACTCCTACCGACATGTCAGCTCCTTACTACCAGCGACTGTCGTGGATAGAATATTATTCCAACCAATGCTACCAAACATCTGCCGAAATTGCAAACTATATCTCCGGAAACTATGGGCACAATTCTCTGACTCATGCCCGAGGAGGTTTCAGCGCATGGAACATGAGCAACAGCCGCTCGCAGACGGTAGCACAGTCGTGGTACAACGGTGCCGTTCCTAACTTCAAAGTCTACTTCGAAACAGCTGAGGCTGCCGGTGCTAATCACTATGTCGGTGTAGGTCATCTTCTTTATGCCTACGGATTTTCAGTAATCAACGACTTCCTCGGTGAATCACCCATGTCCGATGCCGGCAGTTCAAGTTTCACACCAAGATACGACACCGGTAAAGAAATGTTTCAGCAGATTATTGAACACATCGATCTCGGTATTGAATATCTCCAAAAAGAACAAGCAGTCGGCGCGGTTTCTCTTGCCGTAAACGACTATATCGGCAACGGTGACGTGCAGAAATGGATTAAATTCGGATACCTGTTTAAAGCACGCATGCTCAACAAGCTCCTTAAAAAAGGTGCCGGAAACGCCGCCGATCTTAAATATGATGCCGACGAAATTCTTCGCTGCCTAGAGAAAGCTCCGCAAAGCAACGACGATGCGCTCATTATAAACCACACCGACCTCAATGACACCGGCAGCAAAGATCAGCTTGGCATCAACGAGCGTCTCGACTTCAACACCATGTTCTCCAATACCGGTATGAACAACAACAGCTATTTCTCCAAAATGGCTGAAGACAACCTCACCAATTTTGCCAACAGCGGTGTTGAAGACCCCCGTGCCGACCGTATACTTCCCTGGGTTCGTTCAGTGAAGACAGCCACCACTCCCGCCGATATCAAGTGGAGCGAAGACGGCAAGTGGCGTCGTGCTAAAGGACTTGATCTGCAGTCTACAATCCGCTCAGCAGGCGCTCCCTACAGTTCTACATTTGATGCAACTGAAAATCGCTGGATTTGCAAAAATGCTTCCGAAGCCCGTCAAGGCGACACTATCTATGTTATTGTACGCGCCAGCAGCAAGGGTTACAGCGGTAACCCCGACCTGCTTGCCCGCACAATAAAAGGCAACGACAACTCGGCAACATCAAGCTCATTCTTCTTCCGTGCTATCACCCCTGGATTCTTCAGTTCATATCATGAAGCATGCTTCTTGAAGGCCGAAGTTCTATTCCGCAAAGGTGACAAATCCGGTGCACATACCGCCTACACCAATGCAGTCAAAGCCCATATGGACCTCATGAATCGTGCGCTAAACGTATGGGTAAACGACAACCCCGCTGCCACCAACGGATGTCCCTCGTTCCAACCGATGACCCAACAGGAAATCGACAATTTCATACTCAACGGACTTGGAGATGCCAACTCTCTCTCACTCGGCAAAATCATGACTCAGAAACACATCACAATGTTCTGTACTCTTGAAACATGGAACGACATGCGTCGTTACGACTTCGATCCCGAGATTTTCTTCAACTACGACAAACCGGGCGAATACATGACCAACTATAATAGCCAACAGACTAAGATTCCGATGGGCAAATATCCGCGCCGTATGCAAATCAACGCTGCCGAGACCACATACAATCTCGATATGGTCAACGCTATTGCATCGAAGGTTCCCGGTGCCAACGTGTCCTATGCCGGCAGTTGGCAATATGCTCCGGAGATATGGACCGTACCCGTTTGGTGGGACAGTGAACAAGACTAAAGATTTTAAGGCAAGCCCGGCAAAGCCGAAGGCTAAGTAAAGGCTAATAAGGTTAAAGAGGCAAGAGAGGCAACACAAGCTCCTTGCCTCTTTTGCTATTCTACCGCCTCAAGATGCAACAGCTTCGCAGTTGTATTTGCAGGATGTTTCCGCCGTCCCCACGAAAAATCGCGGGGTTAGACAAAGTGTAACCGCTACCGCGGTAAAAGCCTCAGATTAGCCTCTCTTGCCTTCATAGCCTTCCGGCTCCGCCGGATTTAGCCTATCTTGCCTTCCGGCAAAGCCGGACTTGCCTTATATTATATTATTTTGTACATTTGTCAACCTAATAAAGTTGCTATGCGTTATATGATAAAATACATCTCTGCCACTGTTCTCGCTGCCTTTTTCACAGCTTGCAGCACTAATTTGCGAGACGGTGGCGGAGATGTTCTTGTCAGGGTTGGAAATGACGTTTTTACCCGTGACGATTTGCGGGGGCTGATTCCTCCCGGCAGCGACGAACTCGACAGCCTGCGTATTTCCAGGGCTTGTATACGCTCGTGGATTGACAGCCGGCTGATAAGCGAGATTGCCGCACGCAACATTGGAGATTTAAGCGAGATCGACCGTCAGGTCGAGGATTACCGCAACGAGCTTATTGCCTATGAATATCGCCGGCGAATGGGCGATCAACGAGCCGAGAAGTCTGTTTCCGACGACTCGCTGAAGGTGTTCTATGAGGCTAACAAGCAACGATACAAGCTGCAGTCGCCGGTGGTGAGAGGGCTGTTTATAAAGGTGCCCGAAGATGCTCCGGAGCTTAAGACCATAAGGCGACTCTATCGCTCCAAGACGGTCAACGATATTGACAGAATAGAGAAGGAGTGTCTCGACCACGCCGTTGCCTACGACTATTTCCGCGACCGCTGAATTGACTGGGAGCAAATTGAGTCGAGAATTCCCATGGAGTTTGGTGCCACAGGCGATGCCTTTCTAAGGAGCAACAACCACATTGACTTCTCGTCGGGAGGATTCGTCTATCTGCTTGACATAAGCGAATATGTGCCGTCGGGAGGC
>JAMPEH010000374.1 GCA_023665245.1 Muribaculaceae bacterium | reverse complement strand
GGGGCGGCCCTGTCTGCGGCAACTGCCGGACGCCGGGCGGGGCGGGCGCGCCGCCTTGCCGGGACGTATCTGTAAAGCGGCGTAAATTTACAGAGGCCAACATCGGGAAGTATTTGCTGACCGTGCTGGCGAGCGTCTTGATTTTAGGCGCGGCGTGCGTGTTCCTGGCGCTGCTCTGGCCGGCCGTGCCGGATTTCGTGAAATATTTTATTCTGTTCGGCATCGGGTCAGGGCTTGAGGCGGCCGGGGCCCGGAAAGCCAGGGACAAATCCATGCGGCCGTTCTGGCTGGGCGTGTCGGCCCTGGGGTCTGGCGTCCTGTTCCTGGATATTACAATCGGCGCCATGCTGTTCGGCCTGTACGGCGGCACGCTGTCGCTTATTCTGGTCCTGGCCTGGTGCGGCATGGCGTTTTGGCTGGGCCGCAGGTTCGGGCCTGCGTCTGGGGCGATGGTTTATAATATCATAGCGTATATTGGCGCATGCATGGCAATTTTGCTGGCCGGCGCCATGGGCGGGGATGATCCTGCCACATCGGGCATGTGCATGGCGCTGGGCCTCGCCGTCGGGGCGGCCGGGCATATGCTGGCGCTGCGGGCCGGCAAAAACCACAGGGCCTGGATCGCAACGGCATATCTTTGCATCGCGGCGCTGTGCCTGTATTTCCCGCAGCATGACAGGGATTATAATGCCTGGGCCGGGTTCTGCGCAGGCGCCCTGTGCGCTGCCGGCCTCTGGATGTCGTCCCGCCGCCGGATGGACACAAAATATATTTTCCAGCTTTTGGTATATACGGCGCAGGGGAGCCTGCTGTTAAATTTCCTGTCCGGCTGGGCCGGGGACGGCGCGGGGCACGCGTTTGGGCTGCTTGTCTTATGCGCGCTGTGCCTTGGCGCGGGTGGCTGGTACTACGCCGGCATGGCGGCGCCAGCTTACATTGCCGTTGAATATATTTCTGAAACGATGTCCGAGTGCTTCAGCTGGTCGCCGTGGCCGTATTTAATAGGCCCCATGCTCGGCATCGCGGCGCTGGGGCTGTCTCTGTCCCTGGGCGATAAGAGGCCCAGGGCCGGGGCGGCCGCGTTCTGGGCGGCGTGCCTGTTTTTAATACGCGGCCGGTACGACGTGGGGCCTGTGTTCGCTGTTGTGTTTGTCCTGACGCTGCTCTGCGCGGTCGTCCTGTACTGGCAGGTATGCGATATTAAAAAATGCTGGTTCATCGAGAAGTGGGATAAATTATTCCTGTACATGCTGCCCGGGATGTGCCTGGAGCCGCTGGCGGACTGCTTCATCGTGCCGCTCCAGGTCTCGGTCCTGCCGCGGCCGGCGCCTGTTTTAATCAGCCTGGCGGGGCTGTATTTATATTTCAACAACGAGATGGCGGGGCAGGAGACGGATATTAAACTTGACTGTGCATGGCGGGCGCTGCGCATTGCCGCGTTCAGCACGATGCTCGGGTACGGCGTGGCGGCCATGAGCACGGGCTTTGTGCCTATACCGGCAAAAATCACGATAACGATTGGCATTTTAATCTCAATTGCGTTCAATATTTATTTATTGGCGCTCTCCATTGACAAAAATGCCGGGGTATGGGCGTGCGCCCTGGCCAATTTCGGGCTGCTCTGGCTGTTCGGCCTGTGGGGGCTGGGGCAGGGCGCGGCGCTGTCCGTGCTGGGCATCCTGCTGGCGGCGGCGTGCCTTTACGGCGGCTTCAGGCTGAAATTAAAGAGGCTCAGGCTGGGCGGCCTGGCTGGGGCAATCTTATGGTCCGTGAAATTGGGCCTGTTCGATATCTCAAATGGGACGGCCCTCGGCGCGGCTGGCGGTCTGTTACTGGCAGGCCTGGTCTGCCTTGGCATGTCATTGGCGTATAATAAGCTGGGCCGGATTTTGGAAGAGGGGAGCGGAGGTGATGGCAGTGGAGAAGAATAAGCCTTATTCTGATATTTCTGACCCGTTCACGAGGGACCCCATGCGGGTGTTCACCTGCGGCGCGGCGGACGTGCTGAAATACGCCAACGAGTTTTTGGAGGCGCATTGGCATGAGGGCTGGGGGGCTGTGATCGTCTCGCCGCGGGGAAAGCTGGACATCCCGCCGGAGCAGGTGCGGAATATTTTAAAGGGGGGCGCGTTCCGGGTCTCTTACATCGGGGCCAACAAAGACGCGGGCCGGTATTTCATCGGCGTCTCGGAATGAGACATGCCGGGATCCAGGAAAAGCGGCGGGCTTCACGGCCTGCCGCTTTTCGTGCCCCCCGGGCGCCCATGCATACAGGCGTGGGCCGGCACGGGTTGTGTTATGATTTCCGGTGCGGCGCCCTGCCAGGCGGCCTGATATAATTATATACAGGATTGTTGTTCCTGCAATAAAGCTATTGCAAATTGGCGGCCCATATGTTAGAATATGGGCAGTGTCCGCATGAGTAAATTTTGGAGGCGTAATATGACGAATTTAGAGAGATTGCAGCATATGGATGCAGCCGGCGCGGCTGCGGTGATGGACAGTTACGCGAAGAGCCCGGCGCGGCCGTATTTTGACCTGTCTGAGTGGCTGGAGTCTGAAGACCCGGATTATCCTGTCAGGGGCAGGGCGGCCGTCTATAATGGCATGGAGAAGTGCATTATCGTTGAAGATAAGGCCATGGCGGGCGCGCCGTACAGGACGGCGCTGGTCCCGCACGGCATGAATGCGTACCGGCTGGTCACGGCGCCGGCGGAGAAATTTTCGGGACTGGGGGATGCTTGAATTATGGTCCTGCGGTTTTATCTATATGGCAAGACGGCCGTGATTGCGCTCCTGGCCGCGTTTTTAATTGGCGCTGTAGTCGGCTATCTTGTCGGCCGGTCCGGGAAGAAATAAAAAGAATCGAGGTTTTGTTTTATCTATGTCGAATGTGAAAGACCTGCTGCCGCTGGGCAGCGTGGTAATTTTGTCCGAGGGGGAGCATAAAATTATGATAACCGGCGTGCTCCAGTTGGACCATAACCGGGACTATGACTATGTCGGCGTCCTGTGGCCGGAGGGTCACCTGGGCGCGAGGCACATGTTCCTGTTCGACCATGAGGATGTCGCGCAGATTATATTCAGGGGCCTTGAGTGCGCGGAGCGCGACGAGTTTGTCAGCAGGCTGGAGCAGTGGGACCGCGAGGACCGGGAACGCAAAGCGAAGCGGCGCGGGTTCTTCGGCATGCTGCACAGCGACCGGTGAGCCTGTAAAAACGGGGTTCCGGGCATTAGAGGAAAGAGGGTTTTGATCATGGCATTTGGCAACAGCAATGGCATTATGGCGTTTGCCGGTATGTATTTAGGGCTGGCGTGCATCGTATTGATTATAAGTTTGATCTGTTATATCG
>JAMPEH010000373.1 GCA_023665245.1 Muribaculaceae bacterium | reverse complement strand
TTGGAAGTACAGCCCTTTGAAACGAGCAACGTCTATGACGGCGAAAAGGACGGCAGAATGATTAAAGTTATGCCCGTCAACCGCATAGCCACGAAAGCGGACTTACAGGGTTTAATTGCAAATCTTCCGTACAAGTCGTTTGAAAAGAAAAAGGAAGAAGATCCAAACGCAGTCGTTCTTAAACTTACCCTTGTTTGTATGGGACACGAGTCGGATTTGGCGGCGGCACTCAAACAGGAACTTAACGCATACAAAGTAGATATTGACGTTGTGGATATTCTTCACGACAGAGCCGATTTACAGTTCAAACGGGACGCCGAAGCGAGCGTTAAAGTAGAGAACGGCGAACTCGTTATCAAAAACTTCTATCCCCTTAACCTTATGCAAAAGTTGTCGCTCGACAAAGAAACGGTTGACGAATGGCGTCAACTTGTCGAATCGGTTATGATAGACTTTAACTTCGACGGCGCGGTTATGCAGCCGACCGTCATTGACATACCCGAAAAGAACGGAATGGTTACGGGCAGATATAAGATACCGCACGACGCCGGCAGAATACGCATAAAGATAACCGACGTACTCTCGGAGTCTTTGGAAATCGAGGTGCAGAATGGCTAAACAAAAGACCGAGCAAAGTTCTTTTGCGTTCTTCGACTTTCTGCGTCAGTTCTACACGCAAAACAGAGGTCGCATAAGAAACCGCTACAAAGATTTGACAAAGAAGTTCTTGGACTACAACGATAAGTCTAAAACGCCCACCGCCTATTTGCGTGAGCCGCAGTTCGAGGCATTGGAAATCTATGTGTTCCTAAAAGAGTTCTGCAACAATCCGCAAATCTACGATTTGTTTGACAAGTGGTATAAGCGCGAAGGCGATTTTGCCGCAGAAACGGTTTATACTGTTGTTAAAGGCAATTCTGGACAGATTTCGTTGTATGACTACTTGGCGGAAGTGAACTACAAAGCGGTTTTCGACTCTATGCGTAAAGTCGCAACGTCCTATCCGAATTACATTTACGCTCTCACTATGGGGCTTGGTAAAACCGTTCTTATGGCGACGTGTATTTTCTATGAGTTCCTGCTTGCCAACAAATACCCGAAAGACACTCGGTATTGCCACAACGCCCTTGTGTTTGCGCCCGATAAGACTGTCTTGGAGTCGTTGCGTGAAATCGTTACTATGGATAAAGAAAAGGTCGTGCCGCCCGAATATTGCAGAGTTCTCGACCAAAACATAAAGTTCCACTTCCTTGACGATACGGGCATCACGCTCAACACGCTCGACAATTCCGACTTCAATATCATAATTTCAAACACGCAGAAGATTATCAAAAAGCGCGTGCATAGAGAAAAGACGCCGATTGAGAAGTTGCTCGAAATGTCTAACGCACCGCAACCCGAAGATACGCCGACCGATATAATCTCGTCTATTCTCGGCTCGGTTTACACCGAAGAAAATACACGCGACGAGGGCGAATTGCTTTCTAACCAGCGCTTTGAAAAACTCACCCGTTTAGAGCAACTCGGCATTTACGTTGACGAGGCTCACCACCTGTTCGGCGGCGATTTGCAAAAGTCAATGACAAGCCTTCGCACAACGATAAACGACTTATCTGCGGCGTTAAAAGATAGCGGAACGAGAGTCGTCGCTTGCTATAACTACACGGGAACGCCGTACTTGGAAAACACCGTATTGCCCGAAGTCGTTTACAGTTACGGCTTGAAAGAAGCAATCGCCAACAAGTATTTGAAAGACGTTGATATTAAAGGCTACGACAACGTAAAGAGCGAAACATTCTTAAAGACGGTTATCGAGGACTTTTGGACTACTTACGGCGGAAAGACTTACGAGGGCTTGCAGCCGAAGTTAGCGATATTCGGCGCAACGATAGAAGAAGTTGTGAACGAAATCCGTCCTGCCGTAGAAAAGGTTTTAGCCGAACTCGGTATTCCGCTCGATAAGATTTTGGTAAACACTGGCGACACTACGGTTACGAAAGACAACGACATAAAAGCCTTTAACGACTTGGACGTTGTGGGAACTCTCGGCTCTCAAAAGCAGTTTATTCTTCTTTGCAACAAAGGTCGTGAAGGCTGGAACTGTCGCTCGCTGTTCGGCGTCGCTCTATTCCGTTCTCCGAAGTCAACGATATTCGTCTTACAGGCGACAATGCGTTGCTTACGTCAGATTACCGAAAATCAACAAAAGGCTATCGTCCGTTTATCCAAAGAAAATATGGATATTCTGAACGCCGAACTCACAAAGAACTTCCGCGTTTCTATCGACGATATTTCAAATAGTGGCGACGGCAAGCACAAAGAACTGTACAAAGTAAAACTCTTAAAGCCGAAGAAGTTGACGCTCAAACGTATTTCGCACAAGTACGGCTTGAAAGACAAGGGCTATACCGCACCGATTGACTTTGGTATAGCGGCGTTCGACTTCGACAAGTACGAGGCTCACGTTTACGAAAAAGAAAGTCTTACCGACCAACGCGTAGTTAAGAAAACAGCCGTCGATCTCGGCGGTAACAGAGAATACTCGGCGTATATGCTGACTGCGGAAATAGCAAAGTATCTTAATCTGTCGTGCATACTTATTGAGCAGATTTTAACCGAAAGCGTTGACGGAATAGACCTTATAACTTCCACCGTTACAAAGTACAACGACTTCCTTTACGACGTGGTTATTCCCAAAATTTTCAATACGCTGTATGAAGTAACCTGCGAAACGGTTTCGGAAGAAAAGACGGTTGACTTACTTCAAATGCCCGAAGGCAAGGACGCTTACGAATTTCTTGCTCTGCCCGAATTGGTTGCAGTCGAGGACGAGGCACAATTCGCCAAAACCGACGCGCACGGCAAGCCTTACCGCAACAAGAGTTTCCACACCGATAAATACTGTTTCGACAGCAAGTCGGAACGTGAATGTTTCTTGCAGTACATATTCAGCGACCGAGTTAAAGAAGTATTCTTTACGGGTATGTTCACAAGCAAGTACAACGGTCTTGCCATTCAGTACATAGATCCGGAAACGAACGCAATCCGTTCTTACTATCCCGACTTCATAACGACGCTCGACGACGGCACAATTCAGATAATCGAAGTCAAGGGCGACAACAAAATCGACGACAGCGTAGTTCAAGCCAAAGCCGCCGCCGCAAGCGAAATGGCTACGGAAAGTCAAATGCAGTACATAATGCTTGCCAGCACAAGAATAATGAAAGAGAACATAATTTAACCGCAAAGAGCCGAGAGTATAAAACTTTCGGCTCTTTCGTATTCAACGGTTAAATCGTTTTATTTTCAGAGGTATATATGGTATAATAGAAGAAGAATTTTAATGAGGGTTTTATA
>JAMPEH010000372.1 GCA_023665245.1 Muribaculaceae bacterium | reverse complement strand
AGAAGCCAGAGATTACCACCTTGTACACATTTATGAAGAAATCGTATCGGGCGAAACAATCATTCATCGACCGGAAATGTTAAAACTGCTGCAAGATGTTGAAGCACAACAATATGACGCTGTATTAGTCATGGATATTGACCGTTTAGGACGGGGAAATATGCAAGACCAAGGCTTGATATTAGATACCTTCAAAAACAGCCGCACTAAGATTATTACACCTCGCAAAATCTATGATTTATCTGACGAATTCGATGAGGAATATAGCGAATTTGAAGCATTTATGGCACGAAAAGAATTGAAACACATTACGCGCCGTATGCAGCGCGGTAGAGTTGCCAGCGTCAAAGAAGGCAATTACATCGGTACCAGACCGCCATATGGGTATAGCATTAGAAAAGATAACACCGGCAGGTATTTGGTAGAAAATAAAGAGCAGGCTGAAATTGTGCGGTTAATTTTTAGTATGTATGCTGATAGCACTGCCAATAACGGCTCCAGAGTCATTGCGCAGCATCTTAATAATCTTGGCATTCGCTCTTATACCGGAAAAGATTGGTCCGCAAATATGATTGTCAATATCATCAAAAACCCTGTTTATAACGGCAAAGTCACATGGAAAAAGAAATCTTACCAAAAGTCCAATGAGCCTAACAAGCGGCGTGATACAAAATTAAATCCTAAAGAAGAATGGATTGTTGCCGATGGGAAACATAAGCCTATTGTAGATGTGGAAATTTATAAAGCCGCAGTTGCTAAGATGGAAGGTCGTTATCATTTGCCATTTAAGCATACAAATGGCGTAGCGAATCAATTTGCAGGTCTTTTGATTTGTGGTCATTGCGGGAAAAATATGATTCGCCGCCCAATGGCTAAAGGCGCAACCCGTATCATTTGCGGCAATCGCCCTGATTTATGCAACTGCAAATCAGCCAGATTTGATGATTTAGAAAGAAAGGTTGTAGAGGGATTAGAGAAGCAACTTGTTGAGTATGAGCACCAAATTGAGCAGCTCAAGAAGAAAAAACCGACTAAGCGTAACCCAAGCGTTACAGAAAAGCGCCTTGCTGCTATAGAAGATGAATTAAAAGAAGTTGCAAAGCAAAAAAACAATCTTCATGATTTATTAGAGCGTGGCGTTTACGATATTGATACTTTTTTGGAGCGTTCGCAAATCATCGCAGATAAAATTGCTGCTTTAGAAAAACAAAAAAACGACCTCAAAAATGAAGTCGATAAAGAGAATAAAAAAGCGCATTTCATTGAAATCATGTACCCTAGATTTAAAACCATGCTGGAACTATACAAGGGCAGCCAATCACCGGAAGAACAAAATAATCTCTTGCGTTCTGTCGTTCGCAAAATTGTTTATTACAAATATCCGCATCAAAAAAATGATGATTTTCGTTTAGAGATTGTCATGCTTGACCAACTTGAATAGTTTTTTGTTATTTGCATACATCTGTTTATGGTTAATGAAATAACATTAAGCAGATATATATATTTTTATCATCAATATCAACACGCTAATTATAACAAAATCACCGCCACTTTTTCAATCTCCAAATAAAAAGAAGCCGGCTACCCATCATCATCGGGTAACCGGCTGTTGCTTACTCACTCATTTCGTTACGGCGTTGTGCAATCATTTCTTCTAATTCGTCCAAATCTTCCAGCGTCGCACGGTTTTTGATAAATCCTCTGGCAGTTGAACGGTCACGCAAATATCGTGTCTTTTCTCTGTTCTTTTCCTGCCACTTTTTATTGGCTTCCGTCTGTTTGTTTTTACCTTCTTCCACTTACTCACGCCCTTAAAATAATAATATAAATGAACCTACTACTACAATAATCAACCATGCGAATTTATACGCTAATTCCAATATTGCTTTTAACATTTCCATTGATTTTTAGTGGTCAATATGTTATATTTTTATTCGGAGGAAGGTTTCCCTTCCCCCTTTTCTGTTAAGACAAACTATCGATTATCATTTTTATGATAGCGATTAAGGTGCTTGTCTTTAACATTAGTTCGGTAAGTGCCTCAATCACTTTGCCGAACTCTTTTATTTTCTTGACCACTTTACTCACCTCCTTTCTATATACTCTTATTATACTATCAATAGTAATATTCGTCAAGATATTTTTTGTATTTTTTGATATTTTTAACAAAAAAAGACGCAAGAGCCGTTGATATGCTCTTGCGTCTTTTTCTATCTTGCTACTTTATTCAGAATGCCAAACAACTCTCCAACTGTCAGCGCTTGTCCTGCCTTAGCTAACCAATAATCTTTATCCAGTTTATAACGGTCGCATACCTCTCTGATTGCTGTTAATTGCCAATCCTGTACTTCTGCCATCTTCATCAACTCCATCTCTTTTGCTATCCTCTCTACAAACTCATCCCAATACGGTAGTATCAATCGCGGGCAATTCTTCCTCGACCAATGCTTATGTGGTTTTACTCTATCCACATCCCAACCATACTGAATCAGCAAATCCGCTATCAACTCTATCGCCGCTCGTTCATTAGCGCCATAGTCCCCACTCTCACATATCTCTATCCCGATACTTTTACTGTTACCGGTTCCGCTTTTCCCGTCTCCCGCATGATACGCCATTTCATCCAGCGGTATACATTCTATCGCTTGTTTCGCATCAACAACGATATGATAAGCTGTTGTCGTTTTGTTCGTGGGATTCGTTAAATAATCTCTTTCATTTCTTGCCGTGCTTTTGGGATTACCGGTGTTATGCACCGTTAAGTATTGCGGTACCATTTTACGGTGAAGCCGTTTTATGCTGCTGGCGGGTAAATGGTCTTTAATAATTTCATCATATTTCATTTCTTATCACCGGCTTTTTTGCGTAACACTTCTATAGCTTCCGTCACTACAGTGGGTATCGGCACCCCCATTAACCCCGCATTTTCAATAATAGAGATGGTTTCATTGACCACAAAGGCTATCACAACGGCATCTCTAATAAAATTGGAATCTATCATCAAATCCAAGCGGCAGGCTACCAGCACTATTAAGAGCGTTACCCCTTTTCTACATAAGCCTTTCCACCCTTCATTGCTGGCCAAGGCACCGTTTTCTGTTTTGTCACTGGTGTGAAAAACACCAGCAACGATTAAGCCGGTAATGTAATCGGCAGCCATGAAGATGAGCAGGGTGACTAAGGCCATGTCAAAGCCGCCGAATAGTGCGGCTATGCCACCGCCAACAATACCGCTGGTCGTGCAAATCGTTTCTCTCATTTCTTTTCAACTCCTTACCAAAGTAAAAGCCCTTACAAAAGGTTGTTTTATTTTCTTTCCTTCATGTAAGGGCTTATTGTGATTTTAGGCAGAAAAAAAGA
>JAMPEH010000371.1 GCA_023665245.1 Muribaculaceae bacterium | reverse complement strand
CGCCGCTTGTCCTTTTCGTGCCATTCGATTTCGAGCTGTGCGGGGTAGTCGGTAACTTTCCGCAATGTCCCGCCGTTTTTGCCTTTGAGTATCGCCCACGTTATGATTTCCTCAACCTTCTTCTTGAATCGCGCGCCGCTTTGCGCGTGAGTCCTGCAAGCGTTTTGGTATTCGTTAAGCGAGGGTAACTGCGCTTCGATTACGAAATAATTTTCCTTCATTCTGCGTCGCCCCCGAAGCGGTCTATACCGCTCTCCCTGTCGAATCGCGCTATCTGCGCTATCCAACCTTCGCCGTCCTTTATGTCGTAATAGCCTCTGTTTATTGCCGTATTAAGGGCTTCGACCATTTCCGACACTTCGGTTGACCTGTATAGCTTTTTGAGCTTACTGCAAAGGTTAGCGAGCCTGTCGTTCGTCATCTTCTGCCCGTTCGCTTGACAATGCCGTATAAAGTCCCATATAGCGGATTTAACGCGGTCGTCGAACCCAAATAGGCGCGAGTCTATAACCTCTTGATAACTCTTTCCGTCATAACAGCTTTTTGAACCAAAGATATCGTAATGTAGTTCGGGCTTCGGCGCTATCGTGTATTCGCCTTTGTCTATTGCCGAGTGAATCGCGCCGATGCGCGCCGCCTCTGTCCCGTAAGTATGAAGGTTGTCGAGGGTGCGGATTAGCGCGTCGTCCGTGAGCGTTTTCCCGTTTAGCTGACAATGGCGAATAAACTCAAATATCGCCCTGCGCTCCGTTCCTTCCTTAATGCCGAAAGTGTCGAGAACGTCGTTGTAGCTTCTTCTCTGTTTATTACTACCTTCCTTCCTACTTTCTTTCTTTCTTTCTTCTATAACTGTTAATGTAGAACTGTTATTATCACTTATAATTATTGGGTGCGAAATTTGCGCGGGGGGAGTGCTATTTTTGCCTACGGGGGAGTGCGAAATTTGCGCGGGGGGAGTGCTATTTTTGCACACCTCTATTTCGTCGAGCGGAACTGCTTTGTAGGTGTTAGGTCTGCCTGTGGTGCTGTTCTTATCGTCCTTCGTTATTAGCCCGCGCTCTTCGAGGCTTGCAAGCGTCGAAATAATCGTCCTGCGCGACGCTCCCGTAAAGTCGGTTATGTAGGATAGGCTTCCTTTGAACTCGCTTTCCCCGTCCTGCGAAAACGAATATATGAGCGCGTACACAATGAGGTCATTCCCTTTGAGGTGTAGGCGGTTTCTCATCCAGCCGAAAACGGTGTAATAGTTTTCGTCCTTAACCATTGTTTCCTGCCTGTGCCGCCGCATCCTGCGGGCGGCGTGTTTGCCTTAGAACGGCTTATCGGTATTCCCTCCGTATTTGTCGGGTTCGAGCATATAGTCCTCTTTGCACTCTTTCGAGCAAATCGCCGCGCCGTATGCCCGTATGGTCTTTCCGTAAAGCGAAAATTCCATAGGCTTACCGCAAATCGCGCATTTGCATTCCGCGCCGCTTTTGCGCCATTCGTCGAGCATCTTTCCCGTATCCTCCGAAGGCACGAAGCTCTTTCCGTCAAACAGCTTGGTTCTGTCCTTACTTGCCGTTGCGACGTGTTCCTGCGTCATATCGAAGAATACCGTAAGTTCGTATTCGAGCCCATCTCTGAATATGGGCGCCAGCCCGATTTTCTTGTAGCCCTTCTTTCCGTTATCGTCCGTTACCGCGTATTCCGCTTTTGCACGCGTCGTAACGATAATATCCATAGGGCTTTGTAAAATCGCGTCCACGAGGCGGTTATGTTCGGGCGTAATCTCGCGCCACGCCGTATAGCTGTTTCCACTCTTGCTTGCTTTGACTGCTTTATCCTGCATATCGAGTAAGCCGCCTTCGCCCGTCCAAGCGTGGGAAAGGCTGTCTATAATAAGGACGCTGAATCCCGCCTGCTCCGCTTCGTGTATCGCTTCAATGTACTTGCTCGGCGTGAAGGGCGGGGCGATAGGGCATACGGAATACTCTCCGAGGTTGCTGTAAAGCTCCGCACTACCGTTCTCCGTGTCGATTACCGCAACCTTTTCCAAATCGCCGCAAATACCCTTCGCGATAAGTAATGCGCTGTACGTTTTTCCTGCACCGGAAGGCGCGGAAATTCCGATTTTGAGTTTAACCTGCTTTCTTTCTGCTTTTCTAAATGCCATTGTATTTATTCCTCCTTCGGCAATTTATTTGATTTGAATATTACGCACGGTTTCAATGTGTGCGCCCGTTACGTCGCGCCCTGCGTCGATCGCCGCTTTTATGGCTTTCTTATCGGGCTTGTAGGTCGTCTCTACTTTTACGAACTCGGCGGGCAATATGTCCGCATTGTCGATTATGGTCTGCTTCGACGTCCGGAAAGATATGCTCGCGTATATGCCACGTAAGCTCTCCGTTCCCGTCATCTCGCACGCTTGGACGAGGTAACTCTTTACGCGTTCCTGCTCCTTGTCTATGTGAGTTTTGAGCTTCGTGAGGCGGTCTATTTCCGCTTTGATTTTCTCGCTCTCGCCTCCGAGCATCCTAAACACGGTCGCCGTAGCTACTGCCTTTTCCGCAAATGTTCCCTGCACTTTTTCGAGCGCGGCTGAAATGTCAACGTCAACCTCGCCCGTCTCGACGTCTGCCGAGTCCATAAGGGCATTGAAAAGGTCGTTATATTCCGTTGCAAGCTGATAAAGATTTGCCATTATTCGCCCTCCGCTTCTTTTTTACGTTTGAGCGCGTTCTCTTCGTAACGCAGTTTTATGGATGCCGCGCATACCGCTTCGCTTGCTTCGATTACGGTCTTATGGAGTTCTTCGGGCGGCACGTCTCTGTTTACCGCTTCGACAACTCTCTTTGCCGTTGCTTCCGCAATCATTTCAAGGTTGCGCTTTGCCATATTCCTGTCGAACTCGTGAGCTTCGAGGGTGTCATAGCCGTAGGGGTTTAAGTCCATCATAAAAATTCCTCCGAAAAAAATATTTTTTGATTTTGCGCCGATTTAAGGCGCGTTTTCCGACGCTTCAAGCCGCGCTGAGCTTTGCTGTGGTAAATTCTCCGTATTAAGCCTTCGGCGGCTTGCTGACGGTATTTATGGGCGCGTCGGCGTATTCGTTAATATCGGATACGCGACAGCCGAGTGCCTTTGTGAGCTTGCTAATCATCTCAATGTTTGGGACGCGCTCGCCCTTCTCGTACTTGCATATAGCAGCCTTTTTAAGCCCAACCATCCGCGCGAGGTCGTCCTGCGTGTATCCCAACAGTTTTCGACGCGCTTTGAGTTTTCTCATAGGCTTTGCTTGCTCCATTAAGTCGTTCCTCCCTCCTTTTGGCTTAATTGCCGTAACACCGCTTTTGCGGCGTATATTCCGTTTGCCGTGAG
>JAMPEH010000370.1 GCA_023665245.1 Muribaculaceae bacterium | reverse complement strand
GTTGTCCTGAAACAGGTTGAGCACGAAGGCGTACATGATGCCGATGAGCACCAGCTGGAATTCATTGAGGAAAAACGTCGGGGAAAAATCCAGATTCATGAGGAAATGGGTGCCGATGACCGCGTTGGTGGAGACGGTGGCCCGCCACCCCAGCAGTTCGCTGATCAGGGTCACCAGGAACACATAGAGTCCGAAGGCCAGCCACTCGCTCCGGATGGGCAGGAAGGTTGCCATGGCGATGAGCGCAGCGATGAGGAAGGTTGCGATCCTGGCAACGGAGAGCCGCAGGGTTTCCTTCTGAGTAGTGACCACGGTCAGCAGGGTGACGATCCCCGCTGACGCGGCATATTGCAGGTGCAGAAGCTCCGCTGTGTAGATAGCCAGACTGCTTCCCAGGGCGATTTTCCCAGCCAGGAGCAGCGCGCGTTTCCATTTGGTGGTATTCAGCATGTTTGCCCCCTCAGATTATAAAATTTGCCGGTGTTCTATACAATTTTACCATAGTTGTTGAGGCCAGACAAGAGTCTTCTGTGCATAAATAAGCCATAAATAAGAAATCAATTCTGCGGAGGCTGACCATTTTTATTGCGGCTGTGAAATCTTTCCCTTGACATCAGTCCGAAACCGTACTATAATGCCTCTTCAGTACGAAACCGTACTAAGGAGGAGTGCACAAATGGAGAACCTGCACACGCTGAACCGGCGGCTGATCGCCGCCTCCAGCGCCGCTGACGGCGCATATTACCGCTGGGCCAAGCGATCCAACGTCACCTGGAGCACCCTGGATCTGCTCTATGCTCTGGATGGCGGACAGCCCCTGTCCCAGAAGCAGATCTGTGAGGAGTGGGGGATGCCGAAAACCACCGTCAACACCACAGTAAAAGCGTGCCAGGCGGCAGGGTATATCACTTTACAGCCTTTGCCGGATCATCCCCGGCAGCAGCAGCTGTGCCTTACCGGAGTGGGCCGGGCTTATGCCAGGGAAGCGCTGGAGGAACTCTACGCCGCTGAGAATGCCGCCATGGCCCGGGCGGTGGAGCGGTACGGCGCGGAGTTTGTAGAAGCCGCCGAATTTTTCTTTGCCTGCTTTCGGGCAGCCATTGATGAGAATCTGTCGGAGAAAAAGGAAAACAGTTCTGTATGAGGATACAATTATCTGAGCATTTCACCTACTCGAAGCTGCTGCGCTTCACCTTCCCGCCCATTGTCATGATGATCTTCACCTCCGTCTATGGCGTAGTGGACGGCCTGTTTGTGTCCAACTTTGTGGGAAAAATCCCTTTTGCTGCCGTAAACCTGATCTACCCGGTCCTGATGATGTTGGGTTCCCTGGGCTTCATGGTGGGCACCGGAGGCACTGCCATCGTGGCGAAAACGGAAGGTCAGGGTAAACCTGAACTGGCTAACCGGTATTTCTCCCTGCTGGTCTGCGCCGCGGGGATAGGCGGTGTGGTGATTGCCCTGCTGGGGCAGCCGCTTATCCGGCCTGTCTCCGCTGCCCTGGGGGCGGAGGGGGAAATGCTGGACAGCTGTGTGCTATATGCCCGCATCATCCTGGCGGCAAATCCCTTCTTTATTCTGCAAAATGTATTTCAGGCATTCTTCATCATGGCAGAGAAACCTAAACTGGGCCTCTATGTCTCTGTGGGCGCAGGGCTGACCAACATCGTACTGGACGCGCTGCTGGTAGGAGCGCTCCGTCTGGGGCTGGCGGGCGCTGCTGCCGCCACGGCCATCAGTCAAGTGGTAGGCGGATTGGTCCCGGTGCTGTACTTCCTCCGGGAGAACGACAGCCTTTTGCAGCTGACCCGGCCTCAGTTCAACGGCAGGGTGCTGATCAGGACCTGCTCCAACGGCTCTTCTGAGCTGATGAGCAATATCTCCGGCTCCGTGGTGAACATCCTGTACAATTTCCAGCTGATGCGTCTGGCGGGGGAGGATGGCATAGCGGCCTATGGGGCCATCATGTATGTGTCTTTTATATTCGCGGCGATCTTCATTGGCTACGCCATCGGCAGCGCCCCGGTGATCAGTTACCACTACGGTGCGGAGGACAGGGAGGAGCTGCACAGCCTGCTTTACAAGAGCGCGGTTCTGATGGTCCTGGGAGGTGTTGCCATGGCGGTAACGGGCGTAGCAGTGTCGGCACCGCTTGCAAAGATATTTGTAGGGTATGACCAGGGGCTGTATTCACTGACTGTCAGGGGGTTCCAGCTGTATGCGGTTTCGTATTTGTTGTGCGGTTTCAATATTTTCGGTTCTTCCTTTTTCACCGCGCTGAACAACGGGCTGGCCTCGGCGGTGATTTCTTTTCTGCGAACGCTGGTATTTCAATGTGCCAGCGTATTGTTCCTGCCCATTTTTCTGAAAGTAGACGGGATCTGGCTGTCTATTTCCGTAGCGGAGGCCGCCGCACTGGCAGTTACTTTACTGCTTTTGGCAAAAAACCGCAAAATGTATGGATACTGAGTGCTGCTGTGTACAGTGTATAGAAAAGAGAAAAGGATGACGGGCCCCCTATGGGGGCCCGTCAAATGATTAAATCTGATAGGCTTCCAACCCTATGGGTTGGAAACCATTTTTTGTTAATACCCATGTCTCCCGAAAGCCGCAGCTTCCAGCGAGCTCCGCCGCCTGCCGGAAAGCACAGGTAATGGTGTCTTTATGGTGGCTGTCGCTGGTGATGCAAATCCTGCCGCATCTTTCCCGAATGGCTTTCAGCAGAAAAGGAGCAGGGTAGGGGACCGTCCGCCAATTCCGGGAAATGGCCCCGGTGTTAATTTCAAAAATCACGTCCCGGGTCATGGCTGTTTCCAGCGCCTCCAGAGCGGCTTTCACATAGCGGGGATCACTCTCATCAAAGAGCTTAACGCCCTCGTTGAACTTGGTCACCAGATCAAAGTGTCCCACGATCTGACACCCGCTTTTCACAGCAAATTCCGCTTCCCGCTGGAAGCAGGCGGCGGCAAAGGCATAATAATCCCCGTCAAAGTGTTCTCGAACTCCGCGGATAAAGGATTCCGGGCTTGCATCGGCGGGCAGGTAGCACCCATCCTTCCAAACCCCGTGGGATGAGCCGATGGTATACTCATAGGGGTCCTTGGGCAAAGGTGAATCCGCGTCCAGTTCCAGACCCAGGAAAATCTCCAGTTTGCCCTTGTAGGCCTCTTTCAGCCGCAGGACCTCCGTCCGGTATTCTGCTTCCCGTTCGGCCTCCATAGTCCAGCCGTCAGGGTCCGCCTCCGCCGGCATAGGGCTGTGTTCCGAAAAGCCCAGGGAGGCGCACCCGGACGCGATGGCTCCGCGCACCATCTCCTCAGGCGTATGCTTTCCGTCTCCAAAAACGGTGTGGGTGTGCAGATTCTGGGGA
>JAMPEH010000036.1 GCA_023665245.1 Muribaculaceae bacterium | reverse complement strand
AGCTCGTTTCCAGCTTCTCATAGTCCTTGAACACATCCGCCAACGGACACGGAGAACTGAATAGAACCCTCGCCCTTTTGGGGGAAAGGTCTGTACAGTTCATCTCGCATAAGATGTCCTCACGCACCGTGTATTCGTGGGAATGACGGAGTATCTCGTCGGGCGGCTGGGCAAGCAGCCAGTCACGATACTTCTTCTGTTCGGCGGTCATCTTTGCTCGCAGCTCAGAGTTGTAGTTTCTTTCGGTCATTTCGACACCTCCTTAAACAAAAGTCATAGCCACCTGATTTCATGGAAACCAAGCGGCTATGTAAATGCGGCAGAGGAAAATCCTCCGCCGCAAATGGTCATCGCTCCAAGCCCACGACCTTGCGTTCCGGCTCAACTTCGTCCTCGCTGGGTTCGTCCTCAACAAACTCATTCTCTCGCTTGTCAAGGTTCAAAAGGATATTCAGCTCGTCCAGCCGAATGGTCTTTTCCTTTAACTCTTCCTCACGGGAGAAAGGCTTTTCGACCTCAACTTTTGCTGTTTCAAACTGATGCTCGACCTCTTCCAGCTCACGCCTGTTGTCCTCCAGATAGACCTCGAAGCGTTCCAAGAGATTATCAATACGGGTAATGTTGCCGCCTGCATCATCGCCCAAGGCGACTGTGTGGCGGCTCTTTCCCTTTGCCACAACCTCGTAGTAGCGCTCGGTCGTATTGAACTGTAGCTCCAGCTCAAAGCCTCGGTACTTACCAAGAGGCACCGGCTCGGGACTGTTCATCTTCTGGCAGGCTGCTATAATCGCCTTGCCAGCTTCCGCTCTTTCGGTGAAGCTCACACCGCCAATTTCCATGCCCACGAAGCGGTCATCGGTAGGCTTTGGGTGGTCGGCAACGATCTGCACATCAGCCTCCAGTCCCGCAATTCTGCCTTTGATTTGGGCGATTTTCTGCGGGAAATGCTTAATGATTTTATCCTCCAGCGCATATTTCTCGGAGAGGAAACTGGACTTCAGGAGCTTCAGCTTCGAGACCTGATTGTCCAAGTCCATCTTCTCCTTGATGTGCGGATTGCCCGTTGCCAACATCTTTATTTCGGCATAGCTCAGCGCTGTTTCGTCGATGTCCTCGGCGGATCTCACAGGCGACTTGCTGGTCATGATTTGGCTCACAAATTTTTGCTTGCCCTCAATGAGCTGGTAGAGGTAGGCATCGAAAGTCCCCTCTGTGACAAAGCGGTAAACATCGACTTCGGCGTTCTGGTTTCCCTGTCGGGCTATGCGCCCAAGCCTCTGCTCCAAATCACTCGGTCGCCAAGGGCAGTCAAGGTCACTTGATGCTTTGAGCCTGTCCTGCACATTTGTCCCTGCACCCATTCTCTGCGTGCTGCCCATCAGGATACGGATTTCTCCACTGCGGACTTTTCGGAACATCTCCTGCTTCTTCACTTCGGTATCTGCCTCATGGATAAAGCGGACTTCATTGGCAGGGACACCACGCTCTATGAGCTTCTTTCGGATGTCATCGTACACATTGAAGCTCCCGTCATTTTTCGGTGTGGAAAGGTCGCAAAAGAAGAGCTGCGTGAGTTTATCTTCCTTTCCGGCTTCCCATTTTTTGAACATGGTGTCCACGCAGGCGTTCAGCTTGCTGCCCTCAAAGTCGGTTAGCATGGGGTTCAGCAGTCGCTGATCCAGTGCCAGTTTTCTTCCGTCGTTGGTGATGCGGAGCATATTGTCCACACTGGGATCGACTCCGCCTTGCCTTATCCTTTCGGCTCGTTCTCCCAACGCCGCCACCATTTCCTTTTGCATTTCGGAGGGCTTCACTGCGATGTTGTGGAAGTTTACTTTCGGCACAGGCAGGTCAAGCATATCTGCCGTTTTGATGTCTGCAACCTCCTTGAACATCGCCATCAGCTCGGGCAGGTTATAGAACTTGGCAAAGCGGGTCTTGGTTCTGTACCCCGTGCCTTCCGGCTTCAGCTCCACAGCGGTGACAGTCTCTCCGAAGCTGGAAGCCCAGCTATCAAAGTGTTGCAAACCATGCTGTACAAGGGTGTTGTACTGTAAATATCGCTGGAGCGTGTAAAGCTCCACCATGCTGTTGGAGATGGGTGTGCCAGTGGCAAAGATCGTTCCTCGTCCACCTGTCAACTCGTCCAGATAGCGGCACTTCATATAGAGGTCAGAGGACTTCTGCGCCTCGGTCTGAGCGATGCCGCCCACATTCCTCATCTTGGTGTAGAGGTAGAGGTTCTTGTAATAATGCGCTTCGTCCACAAACAGACGGTCAACGCCAAGCTCCTCGAATGTGACCACATCGTCCTTGCGGCTCTGGTCGTTGAGCTTTTTCAGCTTTGCTTCAATAGACTTTTTGCTCTTTTCAAGCTGCTTGATGGAGAACTTCTCACCTCGGTTTTCTTTCAACTCACGGATACCCTCTACTATCTCATCACGCTCCTGCTCCAAAAGTGCAATCTGGCGTTCAATGCTCATGGGTATCTTCTCGAACTGACTGTGACCGATGATGACCGCATCATAGTCGCCGGTGGCAATCCTCGCACAGAAGCGTTTGCGGTTCTTAGTCTCGAAGTCCTTTTTTGTTGCGACGAGGATATTCGCCGCAGGGTAGAGCTGTAAGAACTCTGCCGCCCACTGCTCGGTCAGGTGGTTCGGGACAACAAAAAGCGGCTTGGTACACAAACCAAGTCGCTTGGATTCCATTGCCGCTGCTGCCATCTCGTAGGTTTTGCCCGCACCTACCGCATGGGCAAGCAGGGTGTTACCACCGTAGAGAATGTGAGCGACAGCGTTCTTCTGATGTTCTCTCAGCTCAATTTCTGGGTTCATCCCGGCAAAAGTAATGTGACTTCCGTCATACTCACGGGGACGGGTGGAATTGAACTTCTCATTGTAAATCTTACACAGCAGCTCACGCCTTTTCGGGTCAGCCCACACCCAATCCTGAAAGCCCTGCTTAATCTGTTCCTGCTTTGCCTGTGCAATAGCGGTTTCCTTGGCGTTGAGGACAGGCTTCTTTTTCCCGTTCTCGTCCTCCACATAGTCAAAGATACGCACATCTTTCAGGTTCAGCGTTTCCTCAATGATCTTGTAGGCGTTGATGCGCTGAGTACCGTAGGTGGAGTTGGCTTTGATGTTGCCCCGATCATAGCTCTTGCCCTCAATGTTCCACTCGCTGGTGAACTGCGAATAGTGGACTTTGATATTCCACTGAGCGTACCTCGGGGTGTCAAGAAACTCATAGATGAACTGCTGGACAATTTCTGGCGGGAGCCAGGTCGCACCCAACCGCACAAAGATTTCGCTGGCGGTCAGGTCTTTCGGCTGCACCTTTTCCAGAGCCTCGATGTTCACATCGTAGTCCCCACTGAACACCTCGTTGCACTTCTTGGCAAAGGCAAGCTTCTCCCTGACATTGCCGGAGAGGTACTCATCTGCCATCAGGTACTTGGGTTCGTTCATCAGGTCGCTGTACTTCGGGTTCAGGAAGATAACGCTCTTTAGCTCTTCATAGAGTTCCTTTTCGGTCTTGCCGGATAGAGAACACATATAGCCCATATCTATCCGGGCTTTCTCTGCCATCGAGACCGCAAGAGCTTCACTGGCAGTCTCAACGGAAGTGACAGCCACATGGGGCTTGATGGTGCGCTTGGTGAAGATGTCCGCCTTCTGTTTTAACGCTCCGTCATCATCCAAAATTTCCAGAGCGGAGAGCAGAGAGAAAGAGCTGTCCTGCGAAAAAGCAGATACATTGGCACGGGAATTGATAAGACCATACTTTGCCGTAAAGCGGTCGTACAGCTCGTTCAGCTTCTTTTGTGCTTCCTGTATCTGGTCGTCCGGGAATCCCTCCGTCTGGATTTCAAGCAGATTCCTTACCGTGTCCCTTATCTGGATCATGCCCTTGATTCGTTTTTCCGCAGTTGCGGATACTTCCACAGGAGCCATGCGGGAGTTCTCACGGTAGTAGATTTTGTCGTCCAGAATGGTATAGGAGAAATTGCGTACCGTGGGGTCAGCGGGGATAGAGTTGTCCTCGTCCTCCAGCTCATCGTCCAGCTCCGAAGCCGTGATTTCACCGTTGATGTTGGCAATGGCCTCTTCAAGCTGGCTCCCAAGGTCGGCTCCCTCATAAGGTGCAACGGTCATTTCCTCACCGAATCTGCCGGATACCATCTTAACCTCGCCCAACACCATTTCGGGATGTTGGACAAAGTAGGAGTTCATCTTTATCCCGTTTTCATCGGTGTCGAGATGAACCCAATCCGGCTCCAAGTCCATGAGCCTGTCCCGCTTTTGCAGGATTAGAATGTCTGAAACGACCTCCGTACCGGCATTACCCTTAAAGGTGATGTTCGGCAAACGGATTGCACCCAGCAGGTCGGCCCTCTGTGCGATATACTTTCGCACGGCGCTGTTTTCCTTATCCATCGTACCCTTGCTGGTGATGAGAACCATCACACCGCCGGGTCGGAGCTTATCAAGGCTCTTAGCAAAGAAATAGTCGTGGATCAGGAAGTGGTGCTTGTCATACCTCTTGTCGGCAACGCTGAAGTCTCCAAAGGGGACATTACCCACCACGGCATCGAAGAAGCTGTCGGGGATTTGTGCTTCCTCAAAGGGCTGTGCAGCGATGGAAGAGCGCTGGTAGAGTTGCTGGGCAATACCGGCAGAGATCTTGTCCATCTCCACGCCGTAGACCTTGGCCTCCTGCATGGACTGCGGCAGCATACCGATGAAATTGCCGATACCACAGGACGGTTCCAGAATATTCCCATCCTTAAATCCCATGCGCTCCATCGCCTTATATATGCTCTGGATTACTACGGGAGGAGTGTAAAAGGCTGTCAGAGTGCTTTCACGGGCGGAAGCGTATTCCTCCGGCGTGAGGACGGTTTTCAGCTCAAGGTACTGCGTTTCCCATGCACTGTTGGTCTCGTCAAAGGCTTCCGGCAACCCGCCCCAACCTACATATTTCGACAACGCAACCTGTTCTTCGGGTGTAGCAAAGCGGTTCTGTTCCTGGCATTTCTGCAATATCTGGATGGCATACAGGTTGCGATAGAAACGGTCTTTCTTGCCGACTTCTTCGACCTCATGGGAAGCAAGGTCAAAGGTAAGGCGGTCAGCCATAGGAATATCCGGGTGCAGGTCAAATGTCTGAACTTTGCTACGCTTCTTCTGCTCCCATGCGGGTTTAATCGGTTCTTCCTGCTGTGCAGCTTCCTCTACATCCGCCATCACCTGACGAATAAACGGGTCGCTCTCCAGCTTTTCAGGGTCAACGACCTTGCCGTTTTCAATTCCTCTTTCGGCAAGTGCCTCTCTGATTGCGGCAGGGTCAATGTCTGAGAAGTCGTCCCTTTCCTCGTCCTGATAGAACGGTGCAAGCTGCTCATCGGTCAGAGATACCAGCTCATCAAAGCTCATATCGGTCAGTCCGTTGCGTATCAGGTTATCAAGGGTCACATATTCCTCGCTGCCCACAAGCCGGTTATCAACAAAGGTATTGATTTTGAACTCCACCAGATCGACCGCCACCTGGATTTCATGCTTGTCGTCCTCGGTGGTGGTGTAGGCAATCCCGACTGTGGTTAGATCGGAGAAGTCTGCCCCTTCATCCTGCTGGTACTCATCACGGTAAAAAGCGTTGATAAGGTTCTTTGCCTTTTCCAGCGGTGGGATAAACTCCTCTGTCTTGAAGCCCTGTGGCAGAGGGTCAAGCTCCCACACAAAGCCCTGCGGTACGGTATTTCCGTCCTTGTCCTTATACAGAACAATGCTCATCGGGACACCATAGTGGTTCTCTTCCTTGATGTCCTTTAAGAATTGCTCGGGGTCGGTGTATTCGATACTTTCACCGACCTCGCCGTTGCTGCCAAGGTAGTCGATACGACCGATAGGTCTGCTCTCAACAGGCGCTTCCTTGTGGAGAGAAACGATATTGAGTGGCTCCCGCCCGTCATCGTGGACGATGACATCATAGCCACGGTCATTGAGCAGGTTCGTATAGACGGAGAGGCGATGAGCTGGTATGCCACACATCGGTACTCGCTTACCGTTTACAGTTCTTGAGGTAAGCACCAGCTCCAATGCCTCGCTTGCAAGCTCGGCATCTTTGCCGTACATCTCGTAAAAGTCCCCGACTTGGTACAATGCGATGGACTGAGGTCTATCAACTAAGCTTTCGTCGTCTTCCTCTCGGCTCAGATACTCAGCAAGCCCCGCTTCTTTTATGGCAGAGATATAATCGTCACTGAAAATGCTGTCGGGTGTGACGACTGCCAACACCTTTTCTTTCAGGTCATCTTCAAAGGTGTAGGAAGGGCTAAGATCACGGGATGTCACATAGAACTTCTTAACGCTCCCATCGTACTCACGCACAGCGTTTTGGAAGTCTGCCAACTCAGCTTCTGTAAAAATCCCCTGAGTGACCCAGTAGATCTCATTTCTGTTGACAACATCCACCGACTTAAACCGCATACTATAAGGAATCAGTTTTTCAAACTCGTCGGAGTCAAAGCGGACAGAGGCATCATCGGTTGATGCCTCCACTTTCAGGTGGTCGTTCATGGGGTTCTCAGCCACCATACGGTCAAAGTTCTCACGGCTCTCCTCACGCTGGAACAACGGGAATGCCACATCGTAGAGCATGACCCGCTGCTCATCGAAAGACAGGATTTCAAACTCCTGTGCGCCGAGATAGACAGTATCCCCAAGGTGGTACTCGTAGTGGGCAGGAACTTCCGACTCTGCCTCTTTTTCGGGCGGTGCGGCAGAAAGAATTTCATGATTCGCTCTGCGTTCTTCTGCTTCACGGCGGCGTTCTTCCTGCTTTTCCAGCCACTCAGGATAGTATGCTTGTTCTTTGGGGTTCAGGTATCTGTCCAGTCGGATTAACTCGGCAATGCGCTTTTCCACTTGTGTCCATGAGAGTGTGATTTCGCTGTCAGGACTTACAAGGCTTCCTTTTGTAAGATGGATACCTTTTCCGTCATGCTGCTCGCTGATTCCCGTGCCGGTAATAGTGGGATAACTTCCACCCCAGCCATACTCATTCTTGAGGAAGTCTGCGTTTTCCTTTGCGGAAAGACTCTTCTGGAATTGGTCGTAAATACGCATCTTGCCCTCAGAGACACCACTCCCACGGGTAAGCACTGTGTCGATGATTTCCTGAGAAAAGGAAAAGACAGAGGATTTCTCATCTGTCCCCTCAAGAAGGCTCTGCTGTCCCTCCATAGATGGAAGCGGTTTTATCTCGTCTTTCAGTTCACCTAACAGGCGCAAGCCCTCAAAGTGTGCGGCGATAACGCCCCAATCGTAGAAACCCTGTTTAGTGCGGGAGAGGTAGCTGCCTTCCCACAAATGCAGAACATTCTCATAGGTCTTGTAGCCCATGCGACGACCATCGGGAAGTATAACCTCAGTGTAGTCGTTGTTGAAAATGCCCTTGATGAACTCGGTCAGAGCTTTATCGTCAGGCATGGTCTCCAGAAACGCACGGATTTCTTCCTTGGAGCATTTCAGATGGGGTGTTGCAAGCAGAATGCCGTTTACAACATCATCGCCGCCAAGATGAGGGAGGCTCTTGTCCTCATGCTCACGGTCATACCAGCTTAGGCGAAAATCACTTCCGTCTGCACGATCTCCTGTGCCGAGTTCCTCAGATTGTTCATCCTGCGAACCCACGCCATCATGTCCGTCTGCTTCAGGCTCTCCGTCAAGCCCTCTTTCTCCGCCATCTGGCGCACCAGCTCTTCCTCCATCGAGGTTGCTCTCTGTTCGACCTCCGCCAGATGTGTCGTGAGGTGTCCTTTTGTCAGCAGATTGAGATACAGGACTCTGTGTTCCTCCCTCAGATACCTGCGCCTCATCTGAGCGTACTTGCCCAGAGTCACCTCTGGCTGCTCCGGCAGCTTCAGGTTCGGAAGCTGATAGTCGCCCTGCATCGTGTAGCTGATCTCGTTCATGGTCAGAACTCCTTTCGGTTTTGATTTCAGGCTCATTGTACTGTGGCACTCTGTTTTCCGCAATTATGCGATTTTGCCTGTCCAGCGCATGGATGGTGAGGGACACCTCTGTCAGCGCCATCTCCGCAATGTCGGAGGTGGCAAGCCCGACAGCGTTCAGCACCTCCGGCGTGTTGAACTCCCACAGCTCTGTGAAGTCCTCATTGCCAAAGTAGTCTGTTGGCTCCAGTCCGAGCCTTGCCATAATCATAAAGGCAACACTGTCTGTGACAAGCTGGTGCAACCTGACTTGGATAGACAGGTCATCCAGTTCCTCCAGCAAGCTGCCTTCCTTACAGGCAATCAAATCCTCGGTGTAAGAATAGAGATTGTCCTCTACGGCGTTCTCCGCTGCACAGACGATAGCCTCATCCAAAGTTCCCTTGTACTGCAGGTCTCCAAAGGTGTTTTCAAGGGTCTCGATAACCTCAGCCTCATACTCCGGCTTCATATTCCAGATGGGGACAGGTCTGGAGTAGCGGCTCTCATGGGTATCGGAAATGTCAAAGTAGTGCTTGAGCCTTTGTCTGTTTCGGTCAGCGTCCTCAAAGACCGCTATGCCCCTTGCGCCTTTGTTTACCCACCGCCCAAAACTGTCGTTCCACCTCTCAATTTCCAAAACTGCGGTGGCGTCCGGGCGTTGAGCGTAGATCAAAAGCTGCTCATCAAAGCGGAGCTTGAAATTGAAGCAGGCGGAGCGCAGAAAGCCTTGCCAACTTGCAGGGCTGTCCGAGACGGTCTTAATTGTGCGCTCATATACCTCAGTAATCAGGTCGTACTTTCGAGCCATAGGCAAACACCTCCTTTAGCGCTCTCTGTCCTTTGGCTTCTTGGCTTTTCCGTTTTCATCGTAGTTCTTAGGTTTTGCGGCGGGAGTGTCCCAGCCGAACATGGAACCGGCGAGCATAGCTGCTTCCTGCGCTTTCGTCACCTTGAGGTTCTTGTTGCCTCTTTCCACATAAGCAGCCTTTTCCTCCGGGGTGTCCAGCTTCCTTTGAAGAGGAACATAACCGTCCACATACCTCGTGAGGATAATGACCTCTCCATTAGAGGGGAGCGTGGAGAAGCACCTTTTGGGCAAGGGAGTCTCTTTCGGCGCATAGGAAGCACCGCTGCGCTCCATCTTCTCGGCAAACTCGCAGATGTGGTACAGATTGTACCCCACCTCCACATGAGCTTCGTCGATGAAACGACAGGTATAGTCGGACTTTGCTCCGTCAGCGTGGGTGATGGTGATTTGCTCACCGTCCGGCAGACTGAACAGGTCGTTATAGTTGCTGTCGATGAAGCGGATGTCCTGAGCGGCTCTTTCCATGTGTCGGTCAAGCCACTCCGCCTTGTAGCAGTAGACATAGAAGTTGTAGTCGCCCTGCTGAGGATTGCAACGAATAAGGCAGGCGTAGCCCTGAGTGTCCACACGGAAGCCGTATTCGGTCGTGTAGTTGCCTTTCATAGCGCTTCCCTTGGAGGCTCGACCGCACTCAGCCATGCTCCGCCTGTCTTTGAGAAGCCCGTACTCGTCAGAGCGGAGTGCATTGATGACATCATCAAACGCAGAGCTGAACTCATCCGTGTTCAGCTCCCTGTTGTGATCTTCCCAAGTGGTGTAAAAACCATTGCCACTGGAGCCAAAGTCCCCACGCAGATGACCGATACAGCCAGTCTGTGATGCGAGCTGGGAACTCTGGTCGTAGGCATACTTGCGCTCTTCATAGCGCATGGGTCTGATGGTAAAGTACATCAGCGCTCGCTCCTTTCTGTGGCTGTTCTCTGTTTCGGGAAGTCCCAACCGTAGACTTTCCCGATTTCATCGCCGAGGCGTTTGGTCACTCGGGTGATGTCCGCACGGGTAGCCTTGCCGTCATAGATTCTATCCTGAAGCCTTGAAATCTGATCTTCCGTTACACCGTCCTTGAACACACGGTAGAGGTAATGGCTTGTCCCATCGTGGTGGATGGCGTCGGCACGGAGATCGCCCCAGCGGTCTACATACCACTCGGTCATATCGGTGTCAGAATAGAGACAGTCCTTGATGTTGCCGGAGTTAATCATCTTGTAGCCCATCACTCTACCGTTCCAACGCCCGAGGTCGCCAATGACGATAATGGGCTGGGAAAGCTGGATATTCAAGTTAGCACGCTCGTCGTTGAGGTATTCCTGATTGATCTCGTGCATTTTGAGGTACATACCATCCTCGGTTATGCCGGGATATTCGGCCTCGAGGTCTCCACGCCAATCGTCGATGTCGAGGTCAATGTCGCCCCATACCACATGACGGTCAATCGTTCTGCTGCTCAGTCCGCTCACTCGCACCACCTCCAAGATAGGAATAAAGGGAGTGTGCTTTCACACCCTTTTGCAGCTCTGTGATGATGGTAAGCTCCGGCACTGTGATATTGGGGATTTTCAGCATTTCCGCAAGCTCCAGTGTCTGCAAGTCCTTTTCTGTTCTGCACCCACCCTCGTAGAGCTTTGTCAGCACCTTGATTTTCTGCTGAAAGGTCTGCTGGGCTGTGTTTGTTGCTTTCGGCATAGCTTTAACCTCCAATCTTCAGTGTAATCAGGATGTCACGGTTCTCCTGCTGGGTCGGTGTGCGAGACAACTCGGGGAAGAGCGCCTGCACACGCTGCCTTGCTCTGCGGATGGTCTCAAAGCAGGGCAAGCCATACAGCTTATAGTTAAAGGCAATATCCTCCAAGGGGAGGTCGCCCACACGCAGAAAGCTGTAACGGTTGTAGTAGTGCAGGATCAGCACCATGTCGTCATATCTGGCGCAGGGGCAATCCCTCAATACCTCAAGAACACGGTTTTCCACCGTCTTTGTCTGATTCATAATTCATATCCTCCTGAAAAGAATAAGGGAGGGAGATGTCTCCGTCCCACAAGCGTTTGCTACTTTTTACGATTTCTGAGTTGCAGGAACACAAAGCCGCCCAAGATAAAGACAACCAGTGCAATTCCAATGATGGTCTTGGTGTTCAAGTTCTCACCCCTTTCCGAGATTTCAAATGTGCGAACCTCACGGTCGCATAATTGCTGTAAAACCTCCAAAGCGGTATGCTTACGATGTCGAAAGACAAAACTACATATTTGGAGGTCATCAAAATGAAAAACAAGTTCTTTTCGTTCCTCGCAGGTGCGCTCGTCATGCTCACGCTGGTCGCCCTGCCTGTATCCGCACTGGCGTCCGATGGCGCTCTGTCCCTCAAGGTCTATCCAATCAACATTCTGGTAGACGGAGAGGTCTTTCAGCCAACGGATGCCAATGGGAACAAGGTCATGGTGTTCACCTACAACGGCACCACCTACGCACCACTGAGGGCTTTGGCGGAGGCTTACGGTCTTGATGTCGGCTATGATGCAAAAAGCAACACCGCCTCTGTTACAAATCCGGCTAAAGTGTCCGGCACTCCAACCGTCGCCGACAGCTTCTCGTCCGTGTGGACGGTCAAGGAGAAGCCTGTCACCAACTATGGCTCTGAGAAGATTTTTACCGCTACTTACAACGGCTCTCTCAGCACCAATGAGTTCAAATCGTGGTGGAAGTCCCTCAGCGCAGAGGAAATTACAAACGGTGCTGAACAGCTTGCCGCAGAAGCGCAGAGCATGAACCCCGGCTACACCGTGACCATGTACTTTTCCTACGGTCAGTACAATCTCGGCACGGCCTACGGTTTCGAGGGGTATCAGCAGAGCAACTTCCAGATAGCTTCCCTCTGGATTAAATAAACAGTGAGCGCATAGAGGCTCCGTCCATCGTCATGGGCGGAGCTTTTTTGCGCCCTTTTCAGTCCTACATGAAAATCACCGTCCTTTTTCGGGGAGTTATATAGAAATACGCCACAGTCCTGCGTCCAGAACAGCGGCGTATGTAACGACCTGCAAAAGCAGGTCGTCGGAACAATCTTACTTGCTCCAGCTCTCATCGTCATCAAAGGTGGCGGTGTGCGTGTTAGCGGCTTCCATCACGGCGTAATACGCCCAATGCTTCTTGTCCGTCATGTCGGAGAAGGTGTTGAGCTTACGCAGGTTCTTGTTCACGAAGTTCTTGTCAGCCTCCCAGCCGAGCAGACGGTTTACAAGGGAAACAACCTCGGCACGGGTAATGGACTTCTCAGCGCCAAAGGTTCCATCACCATAGCCGAACACCCAGCCGTGGATAGCGGCATCCTTGATATACTCAGCCGCCCAATAGCCATCGGAAACATCGGTGAACTCAGTGTACTTTTCCATGATCTCCTCAGCGCCACCGCCGTAGACATCGAAGAAGCGAACCGCCATGACGGTGAACTCCGCACGGGTAATAGGACGCTCCGGGGCGAAGATGTCATCGCCGCATCCAAAAACAACGCCATAGTAGGTCAGATACTTTACGCTGCTGGCGTACCATGCAGTGGCGGGAACATCGGAAAACTTGGTCTTGTAGCTGCCGTACTCCTGAAGCGCCTCGCCGTTCTTGGCGGCAAGCAAACGGGCAAAGATAGCCGCTGCCTCAGAGCGTGTCATGTTCTTCTCAGGGCCGAAAGTCCCATCGGGGAAGCCCACGATATACGCAGTATGGCGCTCAGTCTGGACAACAGCGGGAACCGTCAGCTTTCCGTCCTCGTCAGTCTTGCCCTCAGCTTTCTGCCCAAGGTCGCCCTTAACAATGACATTCTCGTCCTCCAGAGGCTTCTTGCGGTTATCCGTGACCGTGATGGTGATACGGTTATCCTTGTCCATTTCCGTTCCGTCAGGCAGGACGACTGTGATGTTGCCGGTCTTGCCAATGGTAACGGTGGCATCCTCAATAGGTCTGCCAGTCTCATAGTCCTCCACCTTAACGGTGATGGTGAAACGGTTGCCATCCTCATCCTCATAGCCCACGGTGGCGTTTCCGTCGCCGTTGGTCTTGCCGGAAGTGCCGGGGACTGTGATCTGTCCAGCCTTATCGGTCACGCCGGCGGCGTAGTTGCTGTTCTTGTCGGTCACGGCAATCACCAGATTGCTGACCGGGGAATCGTCCTTCACCAGCTTTACCTGAACCGTGGTCTGGTCAGCATAGTCGATCAGGCGGTTGTTGGGCAGACGAATGGCAATGCTGCCGTTCTCATTCAGCACAACAGCGGCATTGGAAACAGGGTTCTTCGTATCGGTATCGGTGACGATAACCAGATAACCGCCGACAATGGCTTCACCATGGGAATCCGTGGTGGCAGACATATAGATTTTGTCGAGCTTGCCGGTCTCCAACACCTTCCCGCAGTTCACGCACTCCTTGTGCTGTGCGCCTTCCTTTTCGGTAGTGGGCTGCTGGTCGATGATCCAGTCGCTTGCCTTATGCCCGATAGCAGGCTTCAGGACAGCGCCGCAGGAAGTGCAGGTGGAAGGCTCGGTGCAGGTGGCTTCATGGTCAGGAGTGTGTCCCGTGGCGCTGTTGCCCTCCAGATAGTGATAGCCGCAGCGCTCACAGCGGAACTCGGTCACTCCTTCGCCATTGCAGGACGGGGTGGTAACAGTGGTACCATTGTCGAACTTATGCCCCAGGGCGGTGGTGTAGTCCGTCACAAAAGAGCTGCCGCAGCCCTCGCAGAGATGGACGGTTTTGCCGCCGTTATCGCAGGTTGCGGGGATGACATGAGCCTCATAGTTGTGGGGCAGTGCGGAGGTCATATCGTTGATATGGCGGTCGCCGCAAATCTCACACTCCTTGACGGTGTAGCCGGGATTGGTGCAAGTGGCTTCCACGGTAAATGTGAAATACTCATGCTCACCCTTGAGCGTGGTCTTTTCCTGAACCTCACCGCAGTTTTTGCAGATGTTCAGAACCTTGCCGCCAGCCTCGCAGTTGGCTTCACGGATCACGATGGACTGCCACGCATGGTCGAGGTTGTTCACATAGTCACGCTTCTCAATGACACCACAGCCTACGCAAAGGTAGCGGGTATAGCCCAGGGTCTTGCAGGTGGGGTTCACGGTATCCAGCAGGGTGAAGTTATGCTGACCGCCGCTGCCGTTATCCCCACCGCAGCCCTTGTTGCAGGAACCGTCACAGTTCTTGCCGGTACAGTCGCAGTCGGGGTCGCCGCAGCCACAAGCACAGCCTTTATCGGAGGCTTCATTACGAAGCCAGACATAGGCAACGCCGTTTTCTGTCATGCTCTCACCGCCGTAGGTGTAGCTCACCTGATAGTACACGGTGTACTGTCCCTCTGTGGTGTAGTTGGGAGCGGAGGCCAAGGTGCAGCTCTCAGCAGAGTTGCCGTAGCGAATCTGAGTGGATACGCCGGCATCGGACAGGTCAGAGACCGTCAGCGTATGGGGCTGTCCGTCTACCACGCCGTAGTAGTCGGCAACCACGCTCTTGGCGGCAACATAGGAGATTTTCTCATAGCTGCACTTCTCGCAGTTCTCCACAATGGCAAAGCGCCCGTTGCTGATCTGCGGGATAACAGTCTTTTTGATGGTGTGGCGCTCCAGAGTGCTGGTATCCTTGTAGCGAGTACCGAAACAGAAGCAGCAGTATTCGCCGCCCTTGACGGTTTTGGTGTGGTAGGTGCTATCCGCCATGTCATAGGTGACATTCTCCGGCAGCTTCTCCATGAACTCTGCGGCACAGTCATACAGGTTGTAGACATTCTTGTTGAAGCTGTAGCCCGTGAGACCGCCATTGCTGTTCATCGTGCCGCAGGTGTCGCACATGGCTTTTGTCCAGTGGTAGCCGGTATAATAGGCATCCACGCCGGGAGTGCCGTCCAGAATGCGGCCTGTACCTTCACCACCCACAAGTGTACCGTCCGAATAAAGAACATTGCGGCTCAGAGCGGTAACACCGTCACGGGTGTACTCAGGAGTTCTCCATGCGGTAAAGGAAGTGGGCTTCTGACAAACCGCACAGTGGAAGGTCTCGTGGGTCACGACAGCATTGGCATCAAGCTCATTGGTACGGCTGCTGGCGGTGAGCCAATGCTCGGCAGGGTCGTGGTAGTTGTCCTCCTGAGCGGCAAATGCCGTGGTGGAGAACAGGGAAACGACAAGCACAAGCGCCAGCATCATGGCTGTCATGCGCTTCCCGTGGGTCTTTACGCTTTTGTTCATATAGTCGTAATCCTCCAAAAGAATTGATTTTTGGCATGAAAAAACCGCAGTCCTGTGAACTGCGGTAAAACTCTGCCCTGTGTTTCTTCACTTTTCCGAAAAAGAGCCTCACAAACGCATAGCGAAAGCAAGGCAAATCTTTCATCATACCAGCCTTTTGGCTGGCTCGGGAATTATGCGATTGCCTGAGATAGAAATACTCAGGGAGATAGATTGACTTAGAGAGATATTTATTATTTCTTCTCGGTAAGTCTGGTAGTTAAAGGGGGTAAGAGTGTGAGATGGGGGAAAGACTAACGGGCATCACGCTCAGCCCTTTTGCGCTGGTATGCCGCATAATGCTCCAGAGCTTTACAAACATACTCCTCAGTCTGGTTCAGGGGAACCGACTTGGGAATGAGCTGTCGCACCCTGTCCCCACGAAGGACGATCTTCTCCCTCTGATTGGGCTTTTCCTCGCTCATAATGGCTTGGATTGCCTCTGTGGTGAGCTTGCCCTCTTCATAGAACTTCCGCATACGGATGGTCTGGTCGTGGGACGGTGTGGCATCACTCATGTCGATTTCCTCCACGATGTCCCGCTGACAATCCTCGTCCAGATAGGAAAGCTCCACCGCAGGGCGCATCTTGATTCTGCCCTCGTCCACATACTCCAGAAGCTCAGGGACAAGGTTCGTCAGGCGTACATAGCGGCGGATTTGCTCTCGACTTTCACCGACCTGCTCTCCAAGCTGCTCATTGCTACGGATTTTCGGGAAATCTGACACCACTGGTGTCAGATTTTCTTTCTTCGGTCTGCCTGCTTGTCTGTTCACAGCCTCCAGCCGCATCTTATAGGCAAAGGCTTTTTCGCTGGGCAGGATTTGAGACCGCTGGAAGTTGCTCTCCACCATCAGGATCGTGGCTTCATCTCGTGTAAGCTCCACGACCTCACAGCGCAAAGTTTCCATATCGGCAAGCTCACAGGCTCGTTTTCGCCGGTGTCCTGAGACAAGCTCATACCGTCCATCTTCCTTGGGGCGCACCGTAGCAGGGGTAATGACCCCTCGATCCTTGATACTCTCCACAAGCTGTGTCATGTCCTCGTCATCACGCACCTTAAAGGGGTGGTCGGGGAAATCATCAATCAGCTCAAGGGGAATGTCTCGGATTTTCGCCAGCTTCTGCTCCTGTCTCTCTTCCTCAGAAGAGAACAGTTCATCGAGCGTAGGCAGCGTGAAGTCGCTCTTTCGTCCTGCCACTGGCTAACACCTCCCTCGTGAAGTCGGTATAAGCCTTGGAGACAGAACTGCTCGGCTCATAGGCATAAATGCTCTTGCCCTTGGAACTGACCTCGGCGGCTTTTACGCCAATGGGAATAGAGGACTTGTAAATCCTCATCACGCTTCCGAAGTTCACTCTGAGCGCATCCACAGTGCTTCTGGCGAGATTGGTTCGACCGTCCACCAGCGTCAGCAGGATACCGTCTATCTTCAGGTCGGGATTGATATGCTTCTTGACCTTAGAGACAGTCTGCAAAAGCTGGGTCATACCTTTAGCTGGTAGATACTGCGCTTGAACAGGAATAATCACGCTGTCCGCCGCAGCAAGGGCATTGAGCGTTATCATGCCGAGCGAAGGCATACAGTCGATTAGAACATAGTCGTAGTTGTCTTTGACCTGCTCCAAATAGGACTTCAATGTGGTCTCACGGCTCATAACCGTCACAAGGCTCATTTCCAGAGCAGAGAGGTCAAGGTTTGCCGGAACAAGGTCTACGCCCTCCTGGTGGTGCAGGATACCGTTCATGGGGTCTTTTAGGTCGTCCCGCATTACTTCCGACAGCTTGGTCGCAAGTGTCACAGGGAGCGAGTCAGTGTCCTGCCAGCCAAGGCAGGTGGTAAGATCGCCCTGTGGGTCTGCATCTACCAGAAGCACCTTTTTGCTCTGCATGGCAAGTCCTATACCCAAATTGACAGTAGTAGTCGTTTTACCAACGCCGCCTTTTTGGTTGCAAATGGCGATTGTCTTGCAGTTGCTCATCTTGGCTACCTCCTTTCCTTAGATTCATAGCTGTTTTCTCAGCTATGTACTCCGCCCGCAAAGTGCTGAAAGCATTACCGATTGCGGTTGGAAAGGAAATGCAGTATTTGTCCTCGACGCCCCTGCATGGCTCGGTAGCCTATGGGAAACACTAAGGTTGCGGCGTGTGTCGCCACATCATAGGAATTTCACCTCTGCCGGGTTCTCCGCCAGCCCCGTAGGGAAGTATCATTATCATTCCGACTGTCATCGCCGCTTCGGTCACAAGTCGAATTTTGGGTCAGGGGTTCTCGCTCCCAAATAGAGATCGTGGCGTACCTACCCTCGGGCTATTGTCAGAACTAAATGTCCTCAGTGTTTGGTATTCAGTTTTCAAGGAACTTGAAAGGGTTTCCATACAGGTGAGAAGAACCCTCTCACTTGTTCCGACTGGGGATGGGTATTTTTCAGGTATGTTGAAAAAATAAAAAATCCTGCTCCATCACTGGAACAGGATTTTGAGTGGGGAATACCTACATATTGACGATGAATCTTCTTCGTTTTGCCTTTACGACCTTTTCAATCAGGTCATCAACGGCGTCTGTAAACTTACTTTTTGAAATAAGCTCGTTTCGTAGTTCGTTCAGACTATCCAAAAGCAAATTTCGTTCAGTATAATCCAAATTAACATAAAATTTAGAAGTGTCCATATTGTCGCCCTCCTTGATTCCTATTATAATAGTAGGAAGATATACATCAAATCTGCGAACTGGCACCAAACAAGTGGAAGGTTTGTGGTTCGACCTGTATCGGGAGAACAGCATAATTCCCGCCTTACACTCTTAGCAGGATTTAGAGATTAACTTTTGGTCGTCTTAGCAGAATCGAGAATTTCTTAGCAAAAATCAAAAAATCCTGCTAAGAAATCTTAGCAGGGTAAAGGTGGGAGTTTGACTTTCCGACTCCGAGATTTAGGTCGAAATCGCAAGAAAATCTCTTAGCAGGGGGACGATTTATCTTAGCAAAAACAGCTAAGAAAGACGGCTGAAATACGAAAAAGCCTTGAAAACCAAGGCTTTTTCATGGCACGGCTGAAGGGATTTGAACCCCCGACCTATCGCTTAGGAGGCGATCGCTCTATCCAACTGAGCTACAGCCGCTTATTGTTTTTATTAACTTTTCATGTGCCGCTTTTTGCCCAAAAGTGGGACATCGACCTCTTTCTTAGGAGGCGGACCCTCTATCCTGGTGAGGTACGGGGGCATGCATGCAGATTGT
>JAMPEH010000369.1 GCA_023665245.1 Muribaculaceae bacterium | reverse complement strand
TGTCCTTCCTTCAGAGCCTTGAACTCAATCTTCATGCTCTTGCCGTCAAAGTCCACACCACCTGTCATCTCAAGCAAATCCTCGCTGTAGTCACACATGAAGTTGCCCAATACATCATCCACTGTTAGAGCCTCTCTCCATAGAAGTGCAATCTCTATATCAAATACGCTTCCTTCCTCCACTTCCATTTGAGCCTCCGGAATGAAGAGGGAATTCTCAAAATAAAGCGACTGATCGTAGGCATACCATGACTGGACATTCCAGGGAGCATCAGCCGCTGTGCCGAATGCAAATCCCAATTGAGACTCAAGCATCTCTGTGGTCACTTCATATTTGTCGATCGATGTGCCCTCGATGGTCTTCTCCGCAAAATCCGCGTCAATCACTTCCAGA
This sequence comes from Muribaculaceae bacterium, assembly GCA_023665245.1. The sequence continues at coordinate 2,981 of JAMPEH010000369.1, read as the reverse complement.
TCGGAGAGAACAAGATTGTTGATGACACCGGACTCATATATCGGACCATCCTTTGCCTCGTCCTCGTCAAGCTGCGCATTGTAGTTGGTCCTGCCCACTACGCGGTGCACTGTGGCAAGCTGATGAGGATAATCTTCTGTCACTCCGCTCATGTCCGGAACCTTGATGGCGGAAATGCCGATGAGGTTGTTCACAACAGGCACATTAGCCGTACCTTCCCAGTCTCCTTCAAGTTCACCGGCGATGCCGCCTACAGAAAGCGCCTTGGTCCACTTCGATGGAGCGGTCGCCTCAAGTGTTCCCTCCACATGACAGCCCGTCACTTTCGATCGGTCAAGGAAGGCAATCACGCCTCCTATGGTGTGTTCTGCTTTAAGGTCGGCGTCTACGTGGCAGTTGGTGATGGTCTCATCGCCGGTGGTGGTGGAGGCTGCGATGCCACCCACAGTGTTGGCTGCCGTGATGGTGCCGGTGAAAGCGGTTGCCGTAATCGAGGAACCAGTTCGCAGGTCTCCTGCGATACCGGCCACTCCGCTCGCTTGCGGAAGATTGATTTCCGCTCCGCTCACCTCGCACTCCGTTATCTTCGTGCCTGTCCATGCTCGGTTTGCTATCGGAGCAAAAGATCCGTTGAAAGAATTTCCAGCTACGTTAAGTCTACGAATATGAATATTGTCGAATGTGCTTCCCAGCGACATACTGGCAATCTTTGATGATTCCCCTTCGCCTGAAAGATTAAGCTTGCAGTCGTAGAAATTGAGATCTTTCAGTGTTGCATTGTCCAAGTCCCTGAATAAGGCAACTTTGTCAGTTCCGTAGAGACGTATGTTGGCGACCGTGTGTCCGTCGCCGTCTATGCTCCCTGAAAACTCATCTATCGGGGTCAAAGTCACTCCCGCGCAATCTATGTCGGAGGTAAGCTTGTAGTGCGCTGCCGATGCGCTTCCAATCTGCATGAAGTCGCCTGCAGTGGCCACAAGATAGGGATCTCCTGCAGTTCCTGTGCCTCCCGCAAATTTAGTAAATGGAAGTGAGTAGGAGTCAGAGGTATATTTGTAATAGTCCGCATAGGAGATAATCAGCTGGGGATTCTTCCCGGTTATCAGATACACCGAATTGATTATACCCTTTTCCGCATCAGGCAGGAATGTGTAGATGGCGCCTTTCTCGGCGGTGGCCACTATGAATTCCTCCTGAAGTGAACTTCCGTCTGCGGTGCGACGCTTCACGAGAAGCATGTATTCTATCTCGGGATCGGTGTTGTAGAGATAGGGCGACAATGCCTCTGATGCTATGTAGAAGCGCACCATCTCAACTCCATCGCCTACCGGAATTTTATCCATGCGTACAAACTCCCCTTCGTTGTCAAGCCAGATCACCGGGGCGTACACATCTTCAGCTCCAGCCTCGCCTTCCACGATGCCGTTGGTGGTGGCCACTGCATAGAGGTAGCTGTCTTTTGTAGCCACTCGGTCGATGTAGGCTGATAGTCCCATTCCCCGGTAACCCTGGTCTACTGTGGTCACAGTCTTTGCCGAATAGAGGTCTACAAACTCAAATGTCCATTCGTCGCCGGTGTGGATGAAGGCTGCCTGAGGTTCGAAGCCCGGCAGGTCCGACATAAGCACATAATTGTAGGTGTCCTCTGCTAAAGTCTTTATCCGGTTGCCGTTGGCATCGTAGACGTAATAGGATGAGTTGTAGTTGTCATCATCGGAAATCAGATATTCGTCCACGCTCACTATGAAGCATGGACTTCCGTCTTCTGAATAATTGTGGAAGTCTACGTCTCCATCATAGAGAAGATTGCCAATGCCGTAGAAGGTATAGAGTGTGCCTTCTTTGTCTACCGGAGTTGATGCTATCTTTGTGGTGCATACATGGTCAAGTTCCTTGGAGTAGAAATCGGGAAGCTGATATACGTCTATCACGAGATTGTTGTCTGGCGTGATGTCTTCGTTTCCTCCCATTCCCGATGGATCGATGAAGAATGATTTCTCATATTGCTGATAGATGAGGGTGAGTTTCCCATCTACGTTCTTCATCAGCATCATTGGGCACGACATCTGGTCGCCGGGGAGGTTCATTAGAGGTATCTGGTGCTCGAAGAGTGCCGATGCCTTCCCTCCGCTGCTCAGGGTAGCCTTGGTGTAGGTGGTGAGATTCTGCTTGTGGCTGGCAAGATAATCCAGATAGTTGTCATAGTCATCTGGATTTCCGCTTTCTTCGGTAAGGAATGTGATATAGAAATATTCGTCCCAGGATTGGGTGGCAAGATTCACTGCATCGGCCGGATAACCCGCAAACACGTCCACTGCCGTGTCTTTCCCGTCGGTCTTTTGGCCTCCGATGGAATAGATGTTGGTGCGCACGTTCATCGTGTAGTCTGGCTTGTTCATCCATAGGGTGATCATTGCCTCATATTTGTCGTCATAGTTGAAGAATTTCTTCGTTATGTTCACGTCAAGCATTACCTGTGCGCAACGGTTTTCATCTCCTTGAAATTCGATTTCATCGTGGATGGTGCCGATTTGTTTAAACTGGCTGTCATAGATCGTAAACGTGAATCCTTTCAGAAGATCCTGCGTCGCGAACCCTCCCTTCGAGTTCCACTGTTTCTATGTCATAATCACATGTTGCGTACCATTCCGACCCGTCTGGACCATAGAGATACTGGAATGTGTCGCTCTGCGGAAGCGTGTGGTCGGGTGCAACTCGTCTTAGGGCTCCCTTGTTGTCTGTTGGCATCGACCATTGATGAGCCGGGGTGGCTTTCCGCATTCTGCTCCATGGCTCCGACTGGTCGCGCTGGAGCCTGGGTGCCGCTTCTGCTTCAAGTCCGAAACCGGCCAAAACGGCAGCAGCGGCGATACTGGTTAGTAAATGCTGTTTCATTATGATTGGTATAAAAGTTGTATTAAAACTGAATAAGTATGTGGTCACTTTAATTTTTAATTTTATTTGAGGATAGTTTCGAGTGG
>JAMPEH010000368.1 GCA_023665245.1 Muribaculaceae bacterium | reverse complement strand
GCAGCTACCGCCTGCGCCATGTGGGCACCGACACCCGCGAGCCGGGCGAGCCCTGCCAGCCGCTCACCATCCTGGGCTATGAGGTGGAAGCCTTCACCCTGAGCGTGGACATCCGTCTGCTGGGCGGCCGGATGTACGCCAAGGACACCGAGGTCGCCGCCGGAAGCACCGCCGTTGTGTGGATCAAGCCCGACACGGGCTACGAGATCAGTGAGGTCACCGTTCGCTACTACGATTGGGATGCCAACGAGACCGTGACCCTGACCCCGGACAAGGGCGCGCTGACGGCGGACGGCTGGGAGTACACCTTCACCATGCCCGCCTCCGACGTGGACGTGACCGCCGTCCTGGTGCCCATCACCTACACCATCACCCATAACCTGACCCATATCAGCTGTGACCTGGGCGACGAGGCCAGCCATACCGCCACCTACCGCCAGCCCTTCTCCGTCACCTTCACCCCCGACGAGGGTTATGAGCTGCCCCGCACCCTGGCCTCCAATTCCAACGCCGTCATCGAAACGGACACCGGCCGACGCTTCACCGCCTACACCTACGAGGTGGACGCCCAGGACCCCGAAGCCCGCGTGATGACCTTCACCAACGGCGTGACGTGCAACATCACCATCACCGGCACCGCCACGCTGAAGAATTACACCGTAGTCTACCAGCTCACCAACGGCCTGACCGTTTCCAGCGCCCCCCAGACCGTCCGGCACGGCAGTGACCTCTCCGTCACCCTCTCCGCCGCCCGCGGCTATGCGCTCCCCGACGAGGTGAGCGTCAGCGTGAACGGCGCGGACCTGGCCGCCGGGGACTTCACCTACGACGCCGAGACCGGCGCGCTCACCGTCCCCGGCGTGACCGGGAATGTGGTCGTCACCGCCCAGGGCGCGGCCCAGAGCATCGCCCTCCAGGCCGTGGTCCTGGTGGGCCCCGCCCGCGTAGGCCGCACTCTGGACGTCAACACCGTTCCCGCCCTGGCCACGGTGGAGTACCAGTGGTTCCTGGTGGATGAGGACGGCACCGAGACCCTCATCGAGGGCGCCACCGGCGAGACCTACGTCATTCCCCCCACCGCCGAGGGCAAGACCATCAAGGTCACCGTCACGGGCACCGGGAGCTACAGCGGCACCCTCACCTGCGAGCCCACCGCCGTCATCCAGGCCGCCGACGCGCCCTTCGTGTATGTGACCGACATCCTCCTCGACCCGGAGGACGTCACCGTGGCCGCGGGTAAGAGCGTCACCATCTCCGCCACCGTCACCCCCGACGACGCCACGGCCCCCACCCTGCTCTGGACCTCCGACAACGAGGCCATTGCCACCGTGGACCAGAACGGCAAGGTCACCGGCGTGGCCGAGGGCACCGCCACCATCACCGTCGCCTCCACCGACACCGCGCTGGACCAGCGGGTGATCAAGACCTGCGCGGTGACCGTTACGGCGGCCACCGGCGGCAACGGCGGCTCCGCCCCCAGCGCCCCCACGACCCAGCCCGCCGTGACCACCGAGACCACGGTGAACGACGACGGGTCAACGACCACGACGGTCACCAACAACGAGACCGGCGCGGTCACCGAGACCACCGTGAAGCCCGATGGCGCCAAGGTTGAAAAGGTCATAGACCCCGAAGAGGGCGTGAGCATCGTGGCAACTGACCCCAAGGGGGAAACTATTGTTGAGATCGTCATCCCGGCGGTCATTCCTGAGCCGGAGACCAAGTTCGTGGACGTGCCCGACCAGCATTGGGCGGCCGAGTCCATCAACACCATCGCGGCCCTGGGCGTGGTCGAGGGCGTTGGGAATAATCGCTACGACATGACCTCTGACATGACCCGCGGCGCGCTGACCACCGTCCTCCATCGGCTCTCCAGCAAGCCTACCGGGGCAGACGTCACCTTCGAGGACGTGGCCGACGGCAAGTACTACACCGAGGGCGTGGCCTGGGCCGCCAAGGTCGGCGTGGTGGAAGGCTTCAGCGCCGAGGAATTCCGTCCGGAGCTGACCATCACCCGCGAGCAGCTGGCGCTGATGCTGATGCGTTACGCGAAGCTGTTGGGCGTGGACACGTCCGCAAGCGCGGACGCGCTGAACGCCTTTGTGGACGGCGCGAACACCCACTCCTGGGCAACCGACGGCGTGGCCTGGTGCGTGAAGGCGGGCATCCTCCAGGGCAAGGACAACGACGTCCTCGACCCGACGGCGAATGTCACCCGCGCCGAGGTCGCGGTCATGATCGACAGGTTCATTGGCCTCATGAAGTGAGCTTCGCGAGGTAAAAGGCAGCACAATAAGCAAGACAGTAGGGACGGTCCCTTGGTCAGACGTCTGACAAAGGGACCGTCCCTCTGTCTTGCCAAAACGAAAAGAGCGGGCCCGTGACCCTTCGGTCACGAGCCCGCTCCTTATTGAACAATCTCCCCTGTCATTCCGTCCCTGCAGGGCCCTGTCAGCGCCACCGGAACCACCTTGTTGTGGAGGTCCCTCCCGGCGGCGTACACGTCGGTGTAGTTGGGCGCGTGGCCGTGCCACAGGCCGTCCTTCTCCTCCTCGAAGAGCACCGGGACCGTCCGCCCCGCCAGCCCCTTCAAATATGCCGCCCGCAGGTCCTGCGCCAGCCGCGTGGCCCGGTGGACCCGGCGCTTTTTCTCCTCCTGGGGGACCTGGCCGGCCATCTCCGCCGCCGGTGTGCCGGGGCGGGGGGAATAGGGGAACACATGGAGGGCGGAGAACCTGCACTTTTCCACGAAGTCCAGGCTCGCCCGGAATTCCTCCTCCGTCTCCCCCGGAAAGCCCACGATCAGGTCGGTGGTCAGGCCGGGGGCGTCAAAGTGGTCCCGGAGCAATTTCACGCTCTCATAATACCGGGCGGGGTCGTATTTTCGGTTCATCCGTCGAAGAGTCGCCTCACAGCCCGACTGGAGGGACAGGTGGAAGTGGGGGCACAGGTCGGGGAGCCGGACGAGTCCGGCGCAGAATTCCTCCGTCACCGTCCTGGGCTCCAGACTGCCCAGCCGCAGCCGCAGTCCGGGCGCGGCGGCGGACACCGCCTCCAAAAGCACCAGGAGCGGCGGCCGTCCGGGCAGATCCCGTCCCCAGGATGAGAGCTCGATGCCCGTGAGCACGATCTCCCGAAACCCCTGCTCGGCAAGGCTTTTCGCCTGCTCCGCCGCCCGGTCGAGCGGCAGGGACCGCACCGGCCCGCGGGCGTAGGGAATGATGCAGTACGAGCAGAAGTTGACGCACCCGTCCTCCACCTTCAGCATGGCGCGGGTGCGCCCCTCCAGCCCGCCGGAGGGCAAATGCTCAAATTCCCGGCGCGCCAGGGCGTCGTCCACGGCAAACCGGGGCGTCCGCTCCCGGAGCAGCTCCTCCAGGAG
>JAMPEH010000367.1 GCA_023665245.1 Muribaculaceae bacterium | reverse complement strand
GGGTCGCCATCAACGGCGTATTCCGGCTGGCCGTCGCCGTTGTAGCTGGGGGCGGTAGCGGCCACGAAGCTGCTGATGGGGGCGCCGCCGATGGTGACGTCATCGATATAGCCCTGGAAGGCGTTGGTCTTGCTGCCGATGCGGGAGACGGGGACGGCGAAGGAGGAATTGGTGATGCCGGTCTTGCCCTTGAACTGGGTGTTGGAGTTGGCCTTGGACACGAACTTGCCCACGGCGGCCACGGGGGCGGCGCCGTCCACGGAGAGGGTGGTGGACTGCTGGGCGGTGGTGAGGGCGAGGGTGACCCACTCACCCACGGGGAGCTCCACGTCGAACTCATAGTCGTAGAGCTCACGGGAGAAGCCCAGCTTCCACTTGGTGGTGTCGCCAGCCACGGGAAGGGCGGTGATGGCGAAGGTATCGGTGAAATACATGGGGTCGTTCTCGAAGAGAATTTGTTCCGAGCCGCCGCCGGAGAGCTTCATGGCCTTGAAGGTGAGGGTGGTGCCCCAGGGGAGGCGGTCCAGGCCCGTCTCGGCGTAGGCGGCGTTGCCCTTGAGGGCCAGGACGCCGCTTTGAACGGCGGCGGAGCCCTTGAGGGTCAGGTCACGGCCGTTGCCGGACTGGTCGGCGGCGGAGGAGAAGTCGTAAGCGGCGTATTGGGTGGCGTCCTCCGCCAGGCTGATCTGGTTGGTGGGGTTGGAATTGGGGGCGTAGCCCAGGACGGCGATGTCCTCCTGGAGCTCATCCAGAGTGCGCTCAGGGCCGTCGCTGCCCACGCCCCAAGCCTTGGTAGCCAAAACGGGCAGGGCGTCGAAGAAGCGGGTGAAGGTGTCCAGCTCGTCCAGGCCGGAGGCGTGGGTGTCGATGTTGTCCTGCCAGATGGCCATGGAGCCGCCCAGCATTTGGCTGGAGGAGGCGGGAAGCCAGGTACCAGCGACGTTGTTGGGCTTCCAGTTGTTGTAAAGGGCGGAAAGGTTCAGGAAGTCGCCGTAGCCGCCCCGGTCGCGGTCGCCGTCGGGCACGATATACACGCTGCCGCCTTCGATGTTGATGATGTCGAAGCCAGTGTCATACATGACCTGGGGATTGGCGTAGGCCATGCCGTTGCCAGCGGCCCAGAGGTTCAGTTGGACGCCGGAGGCGATCTTCTCGCCGTTTTCGTCCACACCGGCCACCACGCCGGGAGTGTTGCCCAAGCTGCCCCAGACACGGGGGGTGACGCCCTGTTCCTTCAGGTAAAGGATCATGTCCTTGGTGAACCGCTTCAGGGCATCGAAGTTGGGGTAGAACTCGTCCGCGCCGAAGTGGACGGTTCCGCCGAAGGTGCCGTCAGCCAGATACTCGCCGTAGATCTCCTTGACAACGGCCAAGCTCTCATCATACTTGTTGGTCAAATCTAAATGGTCGTTGAGGGCGTGACTCTGGTACTGCGCGGGGTTGCGGAGGGAGGGGAAGGCGTCGGTGATGGCCTTGGCGTGGGCGGGGACGTCGATCTCGGGGACGATGGTGACGCCCAGAGCGGCGCTTTCCTCGGTGAACTCCTTAAATTCTTCCTTGGAGTAGTGATAATCCTTGGCGGCCAGGGCGTTGGCGCCGTCTTCCTCTTTGACGTTGCTTTCCAGGCGGAGGGCGGCGTAAGCCTTGTTGCCCTCGTTATACTGGGCCTGGGTGCAGTTGTTGTTGGTGTAGCCGTACTCCTCGATCCAGATGAGGTTATCGCTCAAATGGAGGTGGAAGTCGTTGAGCTTATACCAGGACATGTTCTTGACGAACTCCTTCAGCATGTCCATGGACATGGCTCTGCGGCCCACGTCCATCATCAGGCCGCGGACACGGTATTCGGGGTAGTCCCGGAGTTGGCCGTTGGGGAAGGTGGGGGTGCCGCTCTCGGCCTGGGCCAGCTTGAGGCCCTGGAGGAGGGTGCGGGTGCCCCAGTAGGCGCCGGTGGCGTTGGTGGCGAAGATGTAGACCTTGCCGCCGTAAATCTCCATGCCGTAGGTCTCCTCGTCATAGCCCTGGACACGGCCCCGGTTGTCCTCGGTGGCGCTGTTGGGGTTGACGTCGTAGAGGACGATGTCGCCGTCCTGAAGGAGGCCGCCGGTCTGGAGGGTGGCGTATTCATCGTCACGGAGGTGGACCATGGTGGATTCCACGCCGAAGAGGTCCTTCAGGTCGGCGGCCAGCTCGGTGGCGACGGAATCGAAGCCGTAGCGGTGGACGATGCGGACCTTGGAGCCATCGGTGGGGAGTTCATAGGACTTGCCGTAGTACCCGGTGTAGGAGGCGGTCTGGCTGGCGCTGTCGTTGGGGGAGAACCACTCCATAATTTCGGGGATGACGGCGGGCTTGGGGTTGCCGTCGTTGGGAGTGGTGGTGCGGGCGCCGGGGATGGTGACGTAGATGGGGTCGTTGGCGGGGGTGGAGGCGGAATCGCCCACGGAGTCGGTGACGGTGACGTCCAGGGCGACCTCCTTATCGCACACGGGGGTGTAGATCACGCCGTTTTCGCCCACCACCTGCTCCAGGTTGGCGGAGAAGGTGAGGGTGGCGTCGCTGTAACCGTCCATGACGGCTTGGGCGGCGTCCGTCAAGGCGAGACGGACGGGTTTGTTATTGTTGTCGGTGATGATTTGGAAGGGAGTACCATCCACGCCGTCGTTGATAGCGGTGACTTGGGCAAGGATGACGGAGGGGGCAACCGGGATGGCGTCGAAATCACGGAAGGCTTCGACCTCGTAGAGGGCGATGTTCCGGTAGGAGGAAGCGCCATAGTCATCATGGCCGGTGCAGTTGACCTTAATGAAGCGGATGTTGCGGGAGGGGAAGGGGATCACTTCATTGGTTTGGGTAATGCGGGAGGTGGCTTCGTGGACGGTGGTCCAGGTGGTGCCGTCGGCGGAGACTTGAAGGGTGTACGCGGTGACGTTGGCGCGCTCCCAATAGAGCTTGACCAGGGAGACAGAACGGGTGGTGCCCAGGTCAATTTGGAGCCACTGGGCGGCGCTTTCGTTGGCGCTGGACCAGCGGTTTGCCTTTTCGGTGGTGTCGCCGTCGATGGCCTTATCAGCGGTGAAGGAGGTGTTGGCTTCCACGCTGCTGGCGGTGGCGGTGACGCGCACATTGTCGATGGGGCGGCAAAGGTTGCGGTTGGGGGTGCTGATGGGGGTGTCAATGGGAGTGAGGTCGAGCTCGCCGTAAATCTCAATTTCCCAGAGGTTGACGTTGGCCCAACCGGCGGTGCCGTTGGCGTCCGCGGAAGCCTGGAGCCGGACATAGCGGACATTTTCGGCGGGGGTGGCCAGGGTGACCGTTTCGCCGTTGGCGGAGGCGGACACGCGGGTGCCGGAGAAGGTGTAAACGGTGGTCCAGGCGCTGCTGTCAGCGGAG
>JAMPEH010000366.1 GCA_023665245.1 Muribaculaceae bacterium | reverse complement strand
CAGGATCTTTTCGGACTGGTCATATGTGACCATCACCTCGGGCCAGTGAACCATCGGCGCCATGAAGAACTGCAGCGTGTGCTTTCCGACAGAAAGCGTATCCCCCTCCTTCACTGTAACTGCCCTGTCATCCACACTGGCATCAAAAAACTGCTGAAACATCTGAAAGGTCTTTGCGTTTCCGACGAGCTTCACATCCGGGAAGCGCTCCATCAGCCGCATTATACTGCCGCTGTGATCCGGCTCCATATGCTGGATGACCAGATAATCCACTTTTCTGCTTCCCAGCGCTTCCTCCAGATTTCTGAGCCACTCCTCCGTGGCGCGCGGATCGACAGTGTCCATCACGACGACCTGCTCGTCCAGTATGACATAGGAATTGTATGCCATACCGTTTTTCACCCGGTACTGTCCCTCAAAAAGCGTGATTTCCCTGTCGTTGACTCCAATATTTATAATGTCTTCTGTAACCTTTTCCATTTGACCTGTCTCCTTTTACGTTTGTCCTGTCACTGCCTTGACAGGCAAAGCTATTTTACCATAAAATGTAATTATTACCAATCTATTTTACAGATTTTTAACAAAAACTCCCATATCGCGTGCGGCAGTGGTATCAGCCGCATGTGGACGTGGGAGTTTCCTTTGTCGGTATTTGTTGGTGTCCGCTACTTGTCGAACTCCGGGTTGAACGCATAGAAATTGCGTGAATCGAGATTCTCCTGCGCGATGCGGAGCGCTTCGCCGAAGCGCTGGAAATGCACAACCTCGCGCGCCCTCAGGAATTTGATGGGTTCACAGACCTCGGGGTCTTTGACTAGGCGGAGAATATTGTCGTATGTGGTGCGCGCTTTCTGTTCTGCCGCCATATCCTCCATCAGATCCGTGATCACATCACCTTTCGACTGGAACTCGCAAGCATTGAACGGAATACCGCCCGCCGCCTGCGGCCACAGTGCAAGGGTATGATCCACATAGTACTTATCAAATCCTGATTCCTTGATTTCCTCCGGTGTAAGGTTTTTGGTCAACTGATAGACAATCGCACAGATCAACTCAAAATGTGCAAGCTCCTCCGTACCGATATCGGTCAGCACACCTGTCACAGTGTTGTATGGCATAGTGTATCTTTGTGCCAGATAGCGCATGGACGCCGAAAGCTCTCCGTCTGGACCTCCGTATTGCATTAACAGATGAATCAAGATCATGATGCTGGGTGGTACTATATCAAGAAAAAGTACAAGTTAAACGTGGATTTTTTACCGAATTAATGGAATCCTATCCCGCTGGTTTCTTCAACCATGTCTTCCAGATCATCCAATTCTACCAGAATCTCTTCCTAGTAGATCGAATAATAAGTATCTGATTTTGTATCACCTCTGCAAACATTGATAAATCAGGCTTTTTATTGAAACGAATGTATCAGAAACTTAATTTATGCTGTACTAGGACTCTCGAATCCGTCCCATGATGTCTTCCAGTAAACCACACAAATCTTCTTTCTCCTAGATTATTGTAACACAAAAATACCGCAGAACCCTCTAATTCTGCGGTATTTTTCACTACAACATATTTGGCATAAAAAATACCAAATATGTGGATGACTCGGAGTGACAAGATTCGAACTTGCGGCCTCCACCTCCCTAAGGTGGCGCTCTAGCCAAACTGAGCCACACCCCGATATTCATATGCATGACCAAACAACAATTATTATATAGAAAATGTATATTAATGTCAAGGAAAAACCAACAAAATAATAAATTGAGAAAATTTACAAATTCTATTGACAATTGTCTGACAATTTAGTATATTATCTATAGATTCGTGATAATTTGGTCGCGAATGTTTTCACTTAACTCTTTTTCAATATAGTAATCCTTTGAAGAAAGCTTTTTCATGACAGTATCCTCCCAAAACTTAGCTGCCGGAAGAAGCTTTTTTTATTGCTGTAAAATGGAAATTTTCCTATAATAAAAACACTATAATACCGCATATACGGTACATATAGTGTTCTGACCGGGTTGGGCTGTTTTAAACAGTCAACAGCTCGTAGGGGAATCGAACCCCTGTTTTCGCCGTGAGAGGGCGACGTCTTAACCGCTTGACCAACGAGCCACAGTATAAATACGAAATCAAATATAAAACTATTCAACAGCTCGTAGGGGAATCGAACCCCTGTTTTCGCCGTGAGAGGGCGACGTCTTAACCGCTTGACCAACGAGCCACAACCGTCATGTACTTATTACTTTCTTCCCTATATCGCTGACAACTATTAAATCATACAACATTTTTCCTTAAAAAGCAAGTACTTTTCTCACTTTTTTGTATTTTTATCGTAACAGTTCAGCCTTGCTGAACTGTTACGCATTAATCCATACAAAATCGCTTCGCGATGGATTAATGCATCTCAACGCGAACGCTATATCAGTGCGTGTTCCTCAGTACTTTCAGCAGTCTCTCAAAATATTCCGGCAGCGGGGCTTCGAACTCGACATACTTGCCGCTTCGCGGATGGACAAAGCCGATCGTCATAGCGTGGAGCGCCTGTCCCTCCATGTGAAAGGGCGCTTTCCGGCTCGAATACACCGTATCCCCCAGCAGCGGGTGTCCGATATTCGCCATGTGAACCCTGATCTGATGGGTTCTGCCAGTCTCCAACTGACACTCAATGTATGTATACTGTCTGAAATGTTCCAATACCTTGTAGTGTGTCACGGCGCGTTTGCCATTTTTTTCGCTGACCGCCATCTTTTTGCGGTCGTGCGGATGCCTCCCGATTGGCGCATCGATGATCCCCTGCTCATCCTTCATGTCTCCGTACACAATTGCCCGGTATTTCCGGGTGATATCGTGTGTCTGGAGCAACTGCGCGATCGCGCTGTGCGTCTCGTCATTTTTGCAGACAATGACGGATCCCGTCGTGTCCTTGTCGATCCGGTGGACGATCCCGGGGCGCATAACCCCGTTGATGCCGGAGAGTTCCCCCTTGCAGTGGTACATGACGGCATTGACGAGCGTCCCCTCGTAATGCCCGGGCGCCGGGTGCATGACCATGTTTTTGGGCTTATTGATGATCAGAATATCTGCATCTTCATATAAAATGTCAAGCGGAATATCCTGCGCCGGGATATCCGGTTCTATGGAATCTGGTATGACAAACCTGACCCTGTCGTCAGCCTTTACCTTGTAATTCGCCTTGACCGCCGCATCATTGACATATACATTGCCGTCCTTTATGATCTTCTGGACATAGCTTCGCGACAAATCCTCCATGTAACTGCTGATACATTTGTCAATGCGCGCATCCTCCATCTCCGGCAAAATCTCAAAAACCACTTCATTCATACTAACCTCCATGTCGCTGCTGTGCAAGCGACTCAGATCAGAATGAAAAACGCCGC
>JAMPEH010000365.1 GCA_023665245.1 Muribaculaceae bacterium | reverse complement strand
ATTGACCTCAAAGGAGACCCCCTTGATGGCGTGGATGGCACCGTAGTAAACATTGATGTCCTCAACTTTCAGCAGCACCGCTCACACCTCCCGTTTCTTGCCCAGGTAGGCTTCGATGACCTGGGGATCGTTGCGGATCTCGTCCGGGGTGCCCTTGGCGATGATCTCGCCGAAGTTCAGCACGCAGATGCCTTCGCAGATACCCATGACCAGGGACATGTCGTGCTCAATGAGCAGCACCGCGATGTGGAAGGTATCCCGGATCTTCACGATGTTGTCCATGAGCTCGGCAGTCTCAGAGGGGTTCATGCCTGCCGCCGGCTCATCCAACAGCAGAAGGGAGGGATTGGTGGCCAGGGCCCGCACGATCTCCAGCCGGCGCTGCGCACCGTAGGGAAGGCTGCCGGCCTGGTGGTCGGCCATATCCTCCATGTCGAAAATGTGCAACAACTCCATGGCGCTCTCGTGGGCCCGCTTTTCCTCCTGCCAGTAGCCGGGCATGCGGAAGATGCCCTGGAACATGCCGTACTTGGTGTGGTTGTGAAGGCCCACTTTTACGTTGTCCTCCACGCTCAGGTTGCCAAAGAGCCGGATGTTCTGGAAGGTCCGGGCGATGCCCGCCTTGTTCACCTGGGCGGTGGTCATGGAGTGGGTGTCCACCCCGTCCAGCAGAATGGTGCCCCGGGTGGGCTGATAGACCTTGGTCAGCAGGTTGAACACCGTGGTCTTGCCCGCGCCGTTGGGCCCGATGAGTCCGGCGATCTCGGTGCGGCCGATGGCCATGTTGAACTCGTTGACGGCGGTGAGGCCACCGAAGTCAATACCCAGGTGCTGACATTCCAGAATAGGAGCCTTATTGATATCCCGCTCCGGGATCTTGTTCACGCTGGGTACCGGCACCAGCTTGGTAGGTTCACGCTTGACGCGCTCACTCATTGCTGGGCACCTCCTTCCTGGGCCGCGGCGGGCTTTTTGCGAAACAGGCCCTTGACCTTATCGCCAAAGCTGGACAAAAGCCGCATGACGGTGGCGTTGTTGGTGGCGATCATCACCACGATAAGGATGATGGCGTAGATGAGCATGCGGTAATCCTGCAGGTCCCGCATGGCGGCGGTCTCCGGCAGGACGGTGAGGAACGCTGCGGCGATGATGGACCCCCACATGTTGCCCAGACCGCCCAGCACCACATAGACCAGGATCAGAATAGAGGTATTAAAGTCGAACTTAGAGGCCACGATCTTGTTCTGGCCCAGGGCGAACAGGGCACCGGCGGCACCAGCCAGAGCAGCTGAGATCACAAAGGCCATCATCTTATACTTGGTGATGTTCAGACCCACGCTCTCGGCGGCGATGCGGTTATCCCGAATGGCCATGATGGCCCGGCCCGCCCGGGAGTTCACCAGATTGAAGATGACCGCCAGGGTGATAAGGATCAGCACAAAGCCCGCCAGGAAGGTGGATATCTTGGTGATGTTGATTCCCATGGGGCCGCTTAGAATCATCCGCCCGCCCTTTTCCAGGTCGGTAATGGGGTTCATAAAGTTGAAGTGAAGGCCCCGAGCGTCCACGCCCACGTAAAGATTGTCCACCAGGGACTTGATGATCTGGCCAAAGGCCAGGGTGACGATGGCCAGATAGTCTCCGTTGAGCCGGAGGACCGGCACGCTGATAAGGGTACCTACCACCCCGGCCAGGACCGCGCCAATGACCATGGCAAGCACCAACCGGACCGGTGCGGATGGAATCGTATCCCGTAGGGCCGCGGCAGCCACAGCGCCGGAGAAGGCACCCACACTCATAAAGCCCGCATGGCCCAGAGAGAGTTCTCCCATCACGCCCACCGTCAGGTTCAAAGACAGCGCCATGACCACATAGGCGCACACGGGGACCAGCTGGCCTTTCAGCGTGGTGGACATGGCACCCTGGCTAAGCTGAAGCACCACAAAGGCAATGATCACGCCCAGATAGGTCAGCATGTTGGTCCGGGTGGCGGAGGACATGGTCTTTTGCTTCTTCATCTCGCCACCCCCTTACACTTTCTCCCGGACCTGCTTACCCAGCAGGCCGGAGGGCTTGACCAGCAGCACCACGATCAACACCGCGAAGACGATGGCGTTGGCCAACTGGGTGGAGATATAGGCCCCCGCGAAGATCTCGATCACGCCCAGCAGCACACCACCCAGCAGCGCGCCAGGGATAGAGCCGATCCCGCCAAAGACAGCGGCGGTGAAGGCCTTGATGCCGGGCATGGAGCCGGTGGTGGGTACCAGGATGGGATAGCTGGACATATACAGCACCCCCGCGATAGCCGCCAGGGCAGAGCCGATGGCAAAGGTGATGGAGATGGTGGTGTCCACGTTGATGCCCATGAGCTGGGCCGCCCCCTTGTCCTCCGAGCAGGCCCGCATGGCCTTGCCGATCTTCGTCCTGCCGGTGAACCAGGTCAGCGCCAGCATGATGACCACGCAAGCCACCACGTTGACGATGGTGGTGATCGAAACGCGCAGCCGCCCGCCCAGCAGGGAGATGGCGTCTCCCCCCAGGAAGGTAGGGAACATCTTGTTGTTGGTGCCCCACAAAAGCTGGGCGCCGTTTTGCAGGAAATAGCTCACGCCGATGGCGGTGATGAGCACCGCCAAAGAGGTGGCCTGCCGCAGGGGCTTATAGGCCAGCCGCTCGATGACGATGCCTAAAATGGTACACACCGCCATAGCCAGCACCACACCCACCAGCGGCGGCAGATGGTAAGTCTGCACGGCGAAGTAGCACACATAGGCGCCCACCATGATCACATCGCCATGGGCGAAGTTCAGCATCTTGGCGATGCCGTAGACCATGGTGTAGCCCAGGGCGATGATGGCGTACACACTGCCCAGGCCGACGCCGTTGATCAGGTGGGTCAGGAATGTCACCATGGATAAACTACACCTCACATTCTCTCTTGCACGAAACAGGGTGAAAAGTAAAGAAAGGAGGGCCGCCGCCTGGCGGCCCTCCGTTGGGTCTGCGGGTTTTGTGCGGGGCTGTCACGCCTCGGATCGGGGCGTGGGGTTGTCACGTTAGTCCATACCCACGTAGCCGCCATCCTCGATGACCATGCCCTTGGGGGACTTGGTGACGGCACCGTCGGTGCCCCAAGTCATGCCCTCGCCGGTCAGGCCGTCGAAGCTCATGGAGGTGAACTGCTCCACCAGCTTAGCGCTGATGTCGGCGGCACTCATGTCGCTGGTGATCTGGGCAGCGATCATGGCCTGGTAGATAGCGTAGACGCAGTCGTAAGCGTCAGCGGCGAACTGGTTGGGGACCTCGCCGTGCTTCTCCTGATAGGTCTTGACAAAGTTCTGGGTCTTCTCGTCCTCGGCGTCGGCATTGAAGGGGGTCAGCAGCATGACGCCCTCGG
>JAMPEH010000364.1 GCA_023665245.1 Muribaculaceae bacterium | reverse complement strand
CGTACAGCCGCGAGATGGAGATCAGCACCGCCAGGACCAGCGCCGGGAGGCCGTACCTCTTAGGCAGTCTGCGGTACATGACGCACGCCACCGCAAAGGAGCAGCCCGCGTGTCCCGACGGAAAAGAGTAGTCCGACGGGGTCCGCACGAGATAGGTCAGCCCCTCGATCACCTCATAGGGCCGGGTCCGCGCGACCAGATTCTTGAGCAGCATATTATTCACCAGCAGCGTGCCCAAAAGTGACACAGCTGTCATGTATCCAGTCTTCCTCGTTTTCGGAAGAATCAGCAGGATGAGCGCCAGCACAATCCAAATGGCGCCACCGTTTCCCAGCGTCGTGATCAGCCGGAATGCTGGCGTCAGCACGGGATTCCTGACAGTATCCTGAAAAAACAGCAGAATGTTATCGTCTAAACTTGATAGAAATTGCAACATACCCGTCATCTGTTCCTTTCGTCTCTTTGCCGCATATTATAACATATCCCGCACTGTTTTGCATTGATTGCTTTTTTTCTTCTATGGTGCTATATTATAGGTGCATACGCCGCCGTGCGTGTGGAATGGAGACTGCTATGTTGAAACAAAAGAACGCCGAACAAGGCCTGAAAATCATTATCGTCGGCTGCGGCAAGGTCGGCAGAACGCTGATCGCGCAGCTAATCAAAGAAGGGCATGATATTGCCCTGATCGACACCAACCCGCAGAAAATACAGGATCTGACGGGCCTCTATGACGTGATGGGAATCGTCGGCAACGGCGCCAGCTACAGCGTCCAGATGGAGGCAGGGATCGAGGATACCGATCTCATCATCGCCGTGACCAATTCCGACGAGTTGAATCTTCTGTGCTGTACCGTTGCCAAGCGGGTCGGCGACTGCTCCGCCATCGCTAGAGTCCGCACACCGGACTACAGTCAGGAAGCGGGATACCTGCGGGAGAAGCTGGGACTCGCCATGATCATCAACCCGGAGCTCGAGGCGGCGCGGGAGGCGGCCCGCATCCTCTTTCTGCCCACCGCGCTGGAAGTGAGCACCTTCGCCCACGGCCAGGCGGAGATGATTAAGCTCAAAGTGCCGGAAGGCAATCTGCTGGACGGCATAACGATTGTTGACCTGGGACGGACGCTGGGCAAAAACATTGCGGACAACGTCCTGATCTGCGCCGTGGAGCGCGACCGCGACATTCATATCCCCTCTGGCAATTTTCAGATACTGGAGGGCGACCGGATCTCCTTTGTCGCTTCGCGTCCCAGCGCAAAAGCCTTCCTCAAAAAAATCGGCTTCAAGACCCACGCCGTAAAGAATACCATGATTATCGGCGGCGGCAAGTCCGCATATTACCTCGCCTCCCAGCTGCTCCACATGGGAATCGCCGTTAAGATCATCGAGAACAATGTGCAGCGCTGCGAGGAGCTGAGCATCCTGCTGCCCAAAGCGGTCATCATCAACGGGGACGGCACCGACGAGGAACTGCTTCGGGAGGAGGGCATCGAATACGCCGAGTCCTTCGTCCCGCTGACCGGAATCGACGAGGAAAATATCATGCTGACAATGCACGCCAAGCATGTCTCCTCCGCCAAGGTAATCACGAAAATCAACCGCATCTCGTTCAACGACGTCATAAGCAGCCTGGACCTGGGCAGCGTGATCTATCCGAAGTTTATCGCCGCCGAGGCGATCATCGCTTATGTGCGCGCCAAGAAGGACTCTATGAACAGTAACATCGAGACACTTTACCACATGTTTGATTCCCGCGTGGAGGCGATCGAATTTCGTGTGGAAAACGAATCCAAGGTGACGAACACGCCCCTGGCCGAGCTTTCCCTCAAAAAGGGGCTGTTGATTTCCTTCATCAACCGGAACGGCTCGATCATCATACCAAACGGCCAGGATTCCATCAAGGTCGGCGACACGGTCATGATCGTCACCACACACACAGGATTCAACTCGATCCAGGATATCCTGCGCTGAACGCTTTTGTGACATACGTGTCATAAACAGCCGGAATACCGGCTGCCCGCCACTGCCGCGCACTTACCCTGTGCTATTATATCGATAAAAGGACAACAGAAATGAACAGCTCGATCATTCGATTTATATTAGGTCATGTGTTGAAGACGGAAGCCGCGCTGCTTTTGCTTCCCTCTCTGATTGCGCTCATCTATGCCGAGCCCGAGGGCTTATGGTATCTGCCTGTGGCGGCGGTCTGCCTGCTTCTCGGACTCCTGATGACGAGGCGGAAGCCCGAAAACTCCGTCTTTTACCTGAAGGAGGGATGCATTGCCACCGCGCTCAGCTGGATACTCTTAAGCTTCTTCGGCTGCCTCCCCTTCTGCCTGACGGGGGAGATTCCGTCCTTCACGGACGCGCTGTTCGAGACCATATCCGGCTTCACGACTACCGGCGCCAGCATTCTTGACGACGTGGAGGCGCTCTCCCACTGTTCCCTGTTCTGGCGCAGCTTCACGCACTGGATCGGCGGCATGGGCGTTCTCGTGTTCCTGCTTGCGATCGTGCCACTCAGCGGCGGTTCCAACATCAATCTGATGCGCGCGGAGAGCCCCGGTCCCTCCGTCGGCAAGCTGGTTCCCAAGGTAAAATACACGGCGCGCATCCTCTATCTGATCTATTTTGGCATGACCGTGTTGGAGACAATCCTGCTGCTATTGGGCAGAATGCCCCTTTTTGACGCCGTCTGCACCAGCTTCGGCACGGCCGGGACAGGCGGATTCGGCATTAAAAATGACAGCATTGCCGGTTATTCAACTTACATACAGTGGGTTGTCACGGTCTTCATGATTTTGTTTGGCGTCAATTTTAACGCCTACTATCTGATTCTTTTCGGCAAAATGAAAAAAGCGCTGCAGATGGAGGAGCTGCGCTTCTACTTCCTGACGATACTGGCCGCCGTGGCGATTATCTTTTTCAATATTCTGGACATTTGCTCCGGCGTCCTCGACGCGCTGACGCAGTCGGCCTTCCAGGTCGCCTCTATCATCACGACCACCGGATTCTCCACCACCGATTTCAACCAGTGGGCAAGCACCTCCAAGATCATTCTGGTTCTGCTGATGTTCGTCGGCGCCTGCGCGGGCAGCACGGGCGGCGGTATCAAGGTGTCCCGCTTCGTGATCCTTTTTAAGACCGTGAAAAAGGAGTTTGCCTCCTACATCCACCCTAAGAGCATCAAAAAAGTAAAAATGGACGACAAGCCCATAGAACATGAGATCATCCGCACCGTCAACGTGTACATCATCACGTTCATGGTTCTTTTCGTCCTCTCGGTATTCCTGATCTCCTTCGACGACACGGATCTGGTGACCGGGTTCACGGCGGTCGCCGCCACCATCAACAACATCGGCCCCGGCCTGGAAATGGTAGGACCGGCGGAAAATTTCGGC
>JAMPEH010000363.1 GCA_023665245.1 Muribaculaceae bacterium | reverse complement strand
GCCGTCGCCTGCTCTTCCGTAAGGTCTGCTACCGTAACGGGTACGATTTCCATTCCAAGCGCGAGGGCGGCTTTGTAGCGGGTATGTCCTGCAATAATGACGCCGTTTTTATCTACCACTATGGGCTGTTGCCAGCCAAATTCTTTGATGCTCGCCGCCACCGCCTCAACTGCGCGATCATTTATTCGCGGGTTGTTTTCGTATGGCGTAATCGAGTGTATGTCGCGTTGTTCTACCGCGAAGCTCTTATTTTCTTCCACGCTGTCCTCCTTCGGGCTTTGCTCCCTCCCCTTTCGGGGGCGGCACGTCCGAAAACGCGCCGCCAAAAAAATAAGGAGGAATTTATGGCAACCGCCGTCGCCCACACGGCGATTACGATTTGCATTGTATCCGAAAAAGAAAATAAAAAAGCACAAGATTTCTGTACTCTAATTCAGAAAACTTGTACTCTTATACAATTTTTGTGTATTCTGCTCGATTTAAGCCCGAAATTAGGCGCTGTGGCGCGTTTCTTTCGGTTTGCCGATTAACTCTCTATGTATTAAATAAAACCGTTTCTACGGGCGATTTTCGAGGCAATTTGAATAACCTCCGACCGCCAATTCTGCACGGTGCCGTATGCTATGCCTATTTCGTGCGTTAGGCTTATCCAACCTTCCCGCTCGAAAAAGAATTTTTTGACGAACTGCGCTTTTGCTTCGTCTTGAAGCTCGAAATATGTCTGCGTCCCCTCCGCTATCTCTACCGCTTTTTCGAGGTCGCGCTTCGTTAGGTAGTCCGTACCGCCTTTATCGTTGTAAATCGCTATACCGCCGCCTGTGGCGACGTTCTTTGAAAGTGATTTGTAGGTGTAGTAACTGTAAAGCGCGTTCAGTACCTTTCGTTTCTCCTTGTCCGTCATTGTGTTCGACCTCTGCCTATTTGCGGTGAACTTTAATATGCCGAATAGGCAACAGCGATATTGCCGTGCCTATCCATAATGTTTTTTGTCCCCGCGTATCGTCCGGAATGTCTATGCTTCCTTCCAATACTCAAAGAAAAATCGGTTGCGGTTACGGTTTGCGTCCCTTTCCTTACCGACGCGAACAGCGAAGCCTTCTTCGAGGTACATTTTTGCAAAATCAATGCACGCTCTTTCGCTCGATAAATAGACGCGCGTCCGTCCCTGTTGTACGTTTTCTCCCACGGCGTTTTCCTCCCGTTTTTATTCCGTCTTGCAACGGTAGCCCTCCGAGGCGCAGTCAAAGCACTTACTCTTTTCGCCTTCGGTATCGTTGCCCTTCTTGCACTTGATGATGGTCTGCTTTACGCCGTCAACAAAAACGAATTTCATTAAACGGTTGCGGCAGTTGTCGCACTTGTTCGCCAGCGGGCAAGGCTTCCCGTAATTCGCGCATACGCGCAGGTTCTTTTTGTTCTTCATTGTTTGCTTCTCCTAATCTCTTTGAGTTTCAACTCGTATTCGCGCTGTTTGCTTTCCTCCGTGAATATGTACATTCGCAGGGGCTTGTCTTTCGGCGTCCAGCCGAGCTTTTGCAATTTCCGCAACAGCTTTATGCTCTGCTTCTGCTTCTTAATTGCCGCTATGAGTATTTCTTCTCCTGCTGTCCGTTTCATTCGCTTGCCCCCGTTGTACGCAACAACTGTAAAACCTCGTCGAATGCTTCGGGTAACGGAACGAATACAAGATTAAGCCCCATAAGGTCTCCGAATGTTCCTTTTGCGTAGTTCTGCGTTTCGTCTCCCGCCCAATACGCCAAATAAGGGGAATCGTCCTCGCGGAAACGCGGGCGTAACGTCAACCCTTTTGTCGGCTGTTTGGTTATGCTCACTTTCTTGTCTTTAACGAGGTAAATTGAGGTTTCGCAGTCCATTCCGAAAGGACCGTATATGACGTATTCTAACCCTGTCGCCGCCGCGAGCCTCTCTGCAAGCGGAACAACTATTCCGTCGTACCAGCTCACCGAAGGGATGCGCTCCCTCTGCTCACGGAGCTTTTCAATGCTTTTTTCGAGTCGTTCGAGCTTCTGCCTCTTTGCGTTAATCTTTGCGTCTATCGCGTCGGTTTGCGCCTGCGCTTCGGCTTCCTTTGCTCTGTACGCTTCGTAAATCTCTTTCACGGTTTTACCTCCCGTATTTTTTTGATATGTGATTTCCGGAAATGTAGTCTTTCTTCTTCGAGGTAGTATCCTACGCAACGTTTGTCGTCAAGTCCCTCGAAATATCTCGTAGCTTCGGTGTCTCGGCGGAACGTTCCTTTGTAACCGCTTCCGTCGAAAAGCGTAATTTCAACGCGCTTCCCGCAAAGGCTGTTGAGGTAATTATCTTCGTGGCAACTCATATTGTAACCTCCTCAACCCTGCAATATGACTGCGGCGGGCGCGTAACAACGTTCCAAGGGCAACGCTCGCAGTTTTCTGGATAACACTTCGCTGTCGGCGCAGAACTGCAAGGCTTACTGAAATTCCCCAACTTTTTCGGCGTTTCATAGAGAACAACATTGCGAATAAAGTTCGCGTATATGGGCTTGCCTGCGGCGTACTCTTCGAGGGAAGAGGCGTCAACCGCTCCGAGCTTCCTTATGATGGGCGGTATGTCGGAAATCAGCTTGTATTCCCTGTAATCGTACACCTCAAATTCGCCTATTACTTTTCCACAACCGCCTTTCCGCTTTGTTTCGTAGCAGTAATGCTTTCCGAGCGGGAGCGGGTGCTTCCTGTACTCGATTTCTTTCGTGCGCTTAACGAAAATATTATCCGTATGCGGTTTGTTTATGCTTATAAGCGTCGCCATGGTTATATCGCCACCTCCTCGAATAAGTCTCCGATTTCGTCCCCGTTCTCGTTCATTACTTTGTAAAAGGCAACGGGCGCGCCGTCTGCGTTAATCGCAATTCCCGCGAGGTATGCCCTGCTTCCCTTCTTATGCGCCCGCGAATTGCAGTTCCATATCGCCGCAATCGCCGAGGTAGAGGTGTAGGGAAGCCCGAACGCATCTTCGGCGGTCGTTCCGTTAGGAAAGCGGTCGAATACAAGCTCGCGCATAAGGCGTTGCGCCGCCGCCCTCGCTTTTTGGAAATACTCTTTGCTGTCGTGCCAGTCTTTGAGTAAGTAAAGTCCGTTCGGGGTTTCGTAATAGTCGAGGTATCTCGCCCATTTGACGAATTCGTCGTCAGTCATTTCGATTACTTTGTTCATATAAACGCCCGCCCGAATCGCGGTGTACCCGCAACCCGTATGCGCGTTTATGCCCTCCTGCGCCCACTTCTCTATTTTTCCATAGTTCGGGAAGCCGATAGCGAGGTGAATTTTCCGCGCGAACGCCGTTTCGTAATTGAATTGCGCCTGATGCCCGTTGTCGGGCGAATTGACATTGAGCTTTAACATTTGCCGTTTCCTCCTTTATGCGGCTTTTTTCTTTAA
>JAMPEH010000362.1 GCA_023665245.1 Muribaculaceae bacterium | reverse complement strand
ATCTGGTCAGTAGATTTGTTATGGCATACCTAATTTCAATCGTTACAGTTTAAATTCTTGATACGTCCCAGATACTTTTGGGGTACAAAATCCCCATCTCCTTCCCTCACAAACTGATTGTAATATTTCGTGACGTACTGCATAAGATATATCAAAGCTCTTGCACCAATATCCGCACAGTTTGCTTCTCTGACAGGGCTGTGTGTCTCTATAAAGTAAATGATTTCATCCGTATTTAGCTCAATATCCATTACACTCTCAATGAGTGAAGCACTTGTCAAAATCAGTGCGTATTGCTTGCAGGCTCTTTCTGTAAGGGAATTATAGAAGCCTTGAGTTTTTGCGCGTTCTATCAAGATTTTATGCCACTCCCAATATACAGAGACTATTTCTTCCTGCCCATACGCCTGTTCCAAATCCAGAATATATTCAGCAAGTTTGGGGATCAGCCACCCATAATTGTCTGAAACGGTATTCTTAATTCGGTCTGCGGATTCCGCACTTTTTGTCCATACCTCATTTTCAATTTCCAACACACGCACCAATAAACCCGTGTTTTCATCCGCAATGCCAATCATGCTCTTTTCGCTGGTAATGGCTATGGCAGTGCTGAAGCATCCTGTTTCAGCCTTTTCCAAATCTTTTGTGAGCCTTTTCTTCTCCTTTCCCATAGACAGGCTGTATAACAGCTTCGTCGGATTATAAGTACATAGAGAACCCTCATCAATGAGTACAGGATAGCTTGATGGAATTGTGGCTAGTAAGGCATTCTGTGTATCGGAAAAATTCAGCACCAGACTGTCCCCCTGAAAGCTGGGTTTTGCGCCACAGCTTACCATGAAAAGTCCTGCTGAAGTTTTTCCGGAGGAACTCTCCCCCACCAGGCTGACGATTATATTTTCAACCTGCACCTTCTCCCTGAAATAGTCCACAAAAATTCCGCTTCCGGCGACTGCCAGAATAAATTCCAAAGGGGTGTTCCCAAGCACTTCTTCCTTCACTAACTTCTTCCATGTTTTGTATTTTCCTTTTTCACCAATTTGCAGTTTACCACAGTATTTTGACTCTGCGCCGACAGCCCTATCACCCAAAAAGACGGTATGCTCATCATATTCGGTAAATCCCAGTTTCTCATGCTGTAAAATACAGGGGCTTTCCGGCTCCTGATTGAAGATACTCGCAATCAACGCCCTTGCGTCCTGCTTTAAAACCTGTACACCATACCCCAACAATGCCATGATTCCTTGCTCTGTCAGTTCTTTTCGCGGGAATGGTATTGTTATTTCGTCTCCCTGTGCGTCTTTAAAATATAACTCCAACTGTTTCTCTTTTGTATCTATGCGGGTTATGATTTTTCTCACAAACACGGCAGAGCCCTTGGGAACAAACAACTTTGGCTCCTTCTTCATTTCCCATACGCCATACTGCCCATTTTGGATATCATACTTCCCGTTAATCACATAATGCTCATTTTTATCATCTGTTTTTTTGATTGATGCATCAAAACTCATATATATCTCCTTTCTGGTGCATGTACAATCCCCTCCCTCCTCCTTAGTCTATGCTTTCAATTTTTAAAATGATACACTTTTATTCATTTTAAAAAAAATTTGCTCAGAAAAATAAAAATGGCGGGATTAATTTTTGATATGCCGCTTTATCCTACAAGAAGCCTGAATGCCAGACCTCAGACAAACGGCATATCAAAAATTACATCCTGACATTACTGAACCGTCACAATAACCACCGCATAATCACTGGAGCAGATATACAGCCGTACCACCGTTATGTCCTGTCCGTTTCGGTATTCGTCCTCAAACTCGCACATATCTTTTTCCATGCAGTAACGTTGTAAGACCCCTTTAAACTCCTTTTCTACCTCGCTGGCATCCCCATAAAGGATAATCATGTACCCGCCCATGTCCGCAGCAATATCCCTGTCCGCCCCATAATAAAGGTCTGTCTGTTCCGCCATCACTTTCAGGCGCTCAATAGCCTGTGCGTTCTTCCACAGAGGTAATGTATTTTCTGTTTCTTCCTGAAACTGCTTCAATGCGTCCGCATTCGGTATGATTTTGTGCATATTACTTTCCCTGCTTTCCCTTATACTGAACAACAATTTTTAAAATGCTTACTACCAGTGTTATGCCTAAGATAATATCGCCCATTTTAGTACGCTCCTTCCCACATAGATACGTTGATATAGATTACGTTGATAAGCACAATCCCAATACCTATTCCTAATAAATAATTCATATTGATGTCCCTTTCCTCTCTTAACCTGAAAATCCTGAACCGCACTTCCCCTATGCCTTGGGAAGCGCAAACTTACGGAACGCCCATTTCCCTGAAAATCTCTGCCCCGCAAACAGAGGGTGGATTGTTTTCAGTGCCGCATACTTCTCGTCCGAGTCCACCAGCTCCACCAGCTTTTTTGCATACGGCTTCAGGGCTTTGTACAGCTTCTCCTTTTCCTCCCTGACCCTCTTGTTGCCCACAAAGCCGTTGCCAAACCCCAGAAGTATCTCGTCAAAGCCTCTTTTCAGCACCTCATTAATGTACTCTATGTTGTCGGCATTATCTCCCGCTTTCACGGGCTGTAGTTTCTCTGTGACCTCCGCAAACAGGTTGCACAGCGTGATCGTGCCATAGCCCATTGCAAAAAGGTTGTTCATCAGATAATTTGTCGTCATATCCACCACCAGCAGATTGTCGGATGCGGGATTGGTACAGATGACTAAAATCTTCTTTCCCTCTGTCTCCTTGCGTTCCATGGTGTACTCAAACCTCTTATCCACTGTCTGGCTGAATATCCCTGTCCGTTCCAATATCACATTCTGTTTTACTGTCTCCATGAAATTTCCCTCCTTCCAGAGTAGATAGTGTTGGGGCGGTGTACGCCGCTACACCGCCCCAAACACCGTTGACATGATTGCTGTGGTATCACGAAAGCGTCTTGTACAGATGCTTTCTCAGGATAAAGTACAGTACATAGATATAGCTGTCCGTCTCCTGAACGTGAAGCTTTCTCAGAAACCATTCTCTACCCTTTTCCTCACTGCCGCTGTCAGCGTCCTGTGTTTCCTGCCGTTCCGTCTCGTTGATAAAGTCAGCCTTGAGCGGATATATGCCGACGGCATCCTCTATCTCCCGAATATCATCCCTGACAGGATTTACAATGGCAATCAGAAATCCCTGTTTACCTAAAGTTTCTTCCTCCAGAATATAATCCATTTTCTTTAAAATCCTTTTAGGCAGTCTGTACCGCCCCAGTAATGGATTGATATTCCGCAGAAGTATGATCTGGTCTTTGGAAAAAATCTTAATGACCTTCACCCTGTGTCCTCCTTTCCTCTAAATTTGCGCAAAGAAAAAGGGGCTGTGAAAAAAGTCCCCAACCAAAAAAAGAACACTTTCAGGAATAA
>JAMPEH010000361.1 GCA_023665245.1 Muribaculaceae bacterium | reverse complement strand
GATAACTACAAATTATCCATTCATTCTAAATCTCACCAAATAATTTTGTATCAAACTAATATTTAATGCACGACATCTCCACACTCAACCATCTAGCAAATTAACCTATAAATCGATTATACTAGACATTTTCCAAAAAGTCATTAAGCTCATTGTACTAGCACTAAGAACATTGTACCAGTTTAGTATTCTTCCATCACGTATTTTCCCCTATCGTATTATCACATGGATTTTTATACCATTTAGATGTTAAAAAGTCAAAAGCCTGGCAAATGTTCTATTTTCATTCACCAGGCTTTAACTTTCATTCACTTCATGCCACAGCAATACTTTAATGTAGTAGTTTTCCAAACTTTGCTTCGCCTCTGGCATGAGACCCAAACAAACTCATTTTTCCAATTTTATATGCTTTTGCAATGGGAACTGTTCTATCCTTTATTTC
Source organism: Muribaculaceae bacterium (assembly GCA_023665245.1). Next base: position 2,987 of record JAMPEH010000361.1, on the reverse strand, counting down.
ATTAACAGTGTATCTCATACACAATCACTTCCTTTATCATCATTATATCCTGAATCAAAATTCTACATAATGAAATATTTTAATTCTAATAGAATTTCATTCTGCCTTTCCAAGCCGAACAAAAAGTTTACTGCCACACAACCCATCTATAAAGGCAAAAAATTATTGCCTGCAACCAACAGGGAAATCAAACCATGGACGGCATAACCATATCAAGCATCTGCCAAACTTTTACTTAAAACTTAGATGTTACACAAAAAAAGTGTAAAACCTTAATAAAGACTTTACACCTTGTAACTGCTAGTTATATCACTGCTATTCTTTGATTTCGTCAATGTCAGTAAGATTGACACCTGATACATTTAATAATGCTTTTAATGTTGAATATTCTTTTTTCAGCTTTGCATATGTTTCAACAGCATTTTCTTTTTTGGCCAATACCATATACTCTTGTATTTTTTGAAAATCATCAAGTACTTGTTTTATTACGTCAATACCACTCGGCATGTAATCACCCACTTTCCAAATGCAATGATTGACTTGTATTATGTTTATTATAGTAACCAATGCCAAAAGTGTAAAACCTTCTTTATAGATTGTTTTGCCTTTTCGTTACTATTTTGTAATTTTATGTTATAATTCTGCCGTTTTTCTTATTTTCACATCATCTGCAATTCTCTTTTATTGTTCGCACAATCTAACAAATACAAATTAATAAGCGTCTGATAAGACATGCCCAATTTAGCTGCCTGTGACTTGAAGTACTCAATAACCGAAGGTGAAATTTTTATATCGACCTGTTTCGTCAGCTCCTTCGCATACAGATTTGGTCTTGGGTTCAGTTTGTCAATATCATATTCCTCTAACATACCACTCTACCTCCTTTTTAGTTGCCTTTCCAGCTGATCTGATACGTATGACTGTATCAGATTTCCTATAGCAATGGCATACCATGCAGACATTCGCAGTTTCACTCATTCCAAGAAGCAAACTCCCATTCATGTACTATTTATATGTACTTGTGATTGAAACATATATTCATATAGAATTTCGATTTTTATATACTTTATATTATATCATTCAACACGCTTTTATTTTGTGGGAACTCAAAAAAATGAAGCTGGAATAAGTTTTGAAAAGATTGAAATGAGTTTGGGCTGTCGCACTAAGAACCGACCGCATATAGCACACCTACGGTCAGTTTTTAGCATAACAGCCCAAATTTAAGTACATAAGCAACCGAAAATCACTTTACAACATTCATATGTAAATTCTTTTTTATATAGTTTACCTCTGTTTCTAAAACCCCGACTCTTACTACAAGCACCTCCACCTCATTATTTGGTCTAATAACATCATGCATGTTCCTTGACAAATCAAGATGTCCTTCTGCTATTCTTTGAATGTTGACACGAAGTTCATTTTCAATTATGAGGCTGGTTTTTGTGACTTCTTCCTTGACTTCTTTTAAGTCTTCCTTCAGTATTGATACTTCTTCTTTGACCTCTTTTAAGTCTTCCTTCAGTATTGATACTTCTTCCTTGACTTCTTTAAGCTCCCTCTCAACATTATCCATTCTGTCTTTTAAAAGCTTTACCTCTTCCTTGACTTCTTTTAAATCTTCCTCAACCCTGTACATTCTTGTATTTAAGTCAATTACTCCCGTCAAAATCAAATCAAGCTTTTCACTGTCAGTCATCATCTCACCTTCTTCCGATTATCGACAACGTACTTCATCTTATGGGTGGTAATAAAATGAAATCTTATTTACAACCGCATGTCATGTATGGGTGGCAATACATGTATCTTCCGATATATGCGTGTATCACATAATATCACAATCCGTAACAATTAACAAGTACATTTTTTAAAACAAAACCTGTTCGTGTTAAATTTTCGAGGTACAAATCAAAACGAGAAACTAATAAACAGGTCTTTTGACTGTTTCCAACTTCCAATGACAACTTACGCCATATCCTCTCTAATATAGATTTTCACTTTTTTGTGAAAAAATCATTGAAAACCATATTAAGCATCTGCCTGACACGGACATCATATGTATGCTGCCCAAGCACTTTTTTTGTCCGTTTGCCGCAATCTCCATCCGTTCCTCATCGTGCGTGAGATAATAATCTATCTTATTCAACAAATCAGGGATGCTTTCATATACAACAAGCTCCTTATCAACCGTAAAGTATTCCGGTATCTCCATCTGATAATTTGCTATCAAAAAGCCACCTGCACACATAATTTCAAAGAGTCGTAGGGTCATGCCTGATTTGAAGGTTTTGCTTGCAATCTCCAAATTCACCTTACTGCACCTATATATTTTCGGAAGCATGGTGTTTGAGTCTGCAATGCCACGATTATTAATATGTGGCAGCATTGACGTATCACTTGTGGTATACAAATCCGTGTTAAACTGTCTGCTTACCGCATCCAATGTTGCAATACGGTCAAGCATCGTACTCCTGTAACCAAAGTAATAGTCTGCGATTACACTTCGTGCATCATCCAGATAATCAGGCGGCACCTGCCACTCCATGTGCTTTTTAAATTCCTCTATGAATTGCTCATCCAGCGACTCCTCCATAAAGTTGTAGCCATATACGTTTAGCTGGGCATGAATAATTCCGTCAACATACCCCATGAGGTACGGCGGCAAGGTATCGCTTATTTTCTGATGTGTGCCTTTTTCAGAATAAAGCGAACCCACAAATGAAACATCACAGCCATATGTTTCATAATCCTCATCCAACATAACATCGTTTGCAAAACGTACAGGGTCACATGCCCCTGGAAGATAGTAAATATTTGCCTGTGGATATATATCTAAATCTTTCCGCATGTAGCTTGTCAAAGAAAAATGTATGATTATTGGGGTCCCCAAATGTATTAGACTATAAGGAATAGCATGGGCAGTCGCAAAGCCATGATAAATATGGAATATCAAGCAATTTACATGCCCTTGAAATGATGGGAATAAA
>JAMPEH010000360.1 GCA_023665245.1 Muribaculaceae bacterium | reverse complement strand
ACAGGCACATTATTTTCTGCGATGTCTGTATCCGAAAGATTTTAGACGAGCAGAACGAGAAAAAACGAAGAAAGGAGAATCCCGATGGAGAACGAGGAAAAACGGATGATTAGCTCTTACGAGGTCACACAGAGCATCCACATCGGTAAAAAGGAAATCGTGTTCGGCGTGGACGAAAAAGAAGAATACCCATTTTTAGTCTGCTACTGCACCTACGACAACCCTATGGGTGCGGCATGGGTAACGGATGCCATCGGCTCTGATGATTATCTGGAAGCCATGCAGATATTCGTTGACCGTGTGCAGGAACAGATGGGACTTGTGAGAGCCGAGCAGGAACAGTTCAAATTTGACATGAAGCCGTTTACCATAGATGACTGTATCCCAGACGACAGGAACGGCAGCATTGTGGGAAAGGTTGTCGCCATCAATGCCGAGGTCAACCGTTATGAGTACCGCCACTCTGCCTATCAGCTTGTACTGGTGGACGGAGGACACGGTGCAACGGGCGGCAGAGGTCAGGCTGTATTTGGTATCTGCCTTGCAGACGGAAGCCACGCCAGATGGGAACGGTACGATGTCCTTGGGGAAATCAAGCCCGAACGGATGCCCGATTGGGCAAAGGAAGCCCTTGCCAGAATCAGGGCGCAGGAAAAGGAAAAAAAGAATAGAGAACGGGAGGAGCGATGATGGAGATACGACCTTTAACACCCGCCGAACAGAAATACACCTACTCCCAGAGTATGCAGATTGAGGGACAGACAGGCTGCATCGGGCATCTGCGTGGAGATTTCGGCTCTGGCGGCAATGAATTTTACACCACTTGGGATGACCATTGGGACAAGTGGAAAACGGACGAATTTAAGGCGGAGCTTGACGGAGTTGTCAATACGCTCCGAGAGGACAAGGGGCTTCTGCACAGCCGCCGTGATATGTCGGCGTTTGCAAGGAACGCCCCCGATGCCGCTTTTACGGGAAACTACTGCACCGAATACGGCTTCCGTGCGGATACGGGAAAACACGCTTTCCTGCTCCGCTGCAACCCCACAAAGGGCGACTATAACTTTTACTGCTACTGCTATGTAAAGGACTGGCTTGACAGGCATATTCAGAAAGCCGAGCAGGGCATCCGTTTTATCGACCCCAATTACAATGAGAAATTCCGAATCTCAGACGGCGGCAAAATCATTATCCATTACGCAGGCGGAGAAAAGGCGGAAAAGACCTGCCGTTTCATTGACGAGTACCACACGGAGATAGGAAACAGCCTTTACCACATCTGCGAGTTTGCGGAGAAAATGAAAATGAACGGACACAGCTATGAGCCGAAGCCCCAAGAGCCGCAGGCAAGGAAAGCACCGAAGCACAAGGATTATGAACGATAAGGAGGGCTAAGATGGGCGCAGAGCGGATTGACCGCATTGAGATAAAAAAGGACGGCGTGTACCTGTCAACGCACCTGCCCGAAGATGCAGGCTCATACCGTACTTGGCGGTGTGATGAATTGACAGAGGCATACCAGAATGAGGGACAAAAAGGGCTTGACCGCGAGATGTTCCGCATCCTTTATGAATATGCAAATCTGGGAACCCCCAACAAAAGCACCGCACGGTATCACTATGTTTCCAGACTTCCCGAAGCCAAGGCGTTGCACAGGAAATGCTTTGATGAGATTGATGCCTTTGAAAAAAGCGGCAAAAGCCCATCCGAGTTTCGGGCTTTTGAGCGTGGGATGCGGGATAAGCTGTACGGCGGGCTTGCCGAACAATGCAGCGGATATGACAAAGCACACAGAAATAAGGATTATGAACGATAAGGAGGATTTTCGATATGGCAGTAAACCAGAAAGCAGTCAAGGTCTTGAACAGGGTCTTTGAAGCGGGCTTCACCGATGAGAAAACCATCGCCGCCATGACGATGGACGATATTCTCTCCATGCAGGGAATCACGGTAGCCGACATCGGGCTTATCAACGACCTGCAAAAGAGCATCAAGGGGAACAGGGTCATTTCCTTTCTGGGCGGTGGTGCGGAATGAGTACCGAGCTTATCAACCGCATCACCGTAAAGAAAGACGGCGTGTACCTCTCGTCCCACAGCAACAACGACGATATGCCGTTCCACTCATGGAGGTGCGACAGCCTTTCCGAAATCTATTCTGACGAGGGGCAGGCAGGGCTTGACCGTGAGATTATCCGTATGCTCTACGAATACGCCGAGCTTCGGGGGACGCACAGGAGCCTTGAACGCTACCGCTACGCAAAGGACGCTCCCGAAGCCCGTGCCATCTACAAGCGGTACAGCGACCAGATAGACGACCGCTATGGGCAGATGGACGAAGCGGACAAAAAGACCGTCTGGTACAAGCCCACCGAAAAGGCAAAGGAGTACCGAGCCTTTGAGCGTGATATGCGTGAGAAGATGTATTCGGAGATTGCCGAGAGGTGCGGCGAATACGACAGAAAACACAGAAACCGAGACTATGAACGATAAGGAGGTGTAACCCGAATGGCTGCAAAATACCAGTTCATTACAGAGCTGTACCAGCGCACAGGCGTAAGCGTTGCGAGGAACCCGCAGGCGTGGCAGAATTTTTTGGCGTCAGCCTGCCGCAACTATAAATGCCGCTTTGACGAGCAGCTCCTGATTTTCGCCCAACGCCCCGATGCTACCGCCGTAGCCGAGCTTGAGACTTGGAACAGGGAGTTCAGGCGTTGGGTCAACAAGGACAGCAGGGGCATTGCGGTGTTTGACCTGAAAGGGCGCAGGAACACCCTCAAATACTATTTTGATGTGTCCGATACCCACGAGGGCTACTATGGCAGCCGCCCCGTCCCGATATGGCAGATGGATGGACGGTACGAGCAGGCTGTAGCGGAAAGGCTTGCCGACAGGTTTGGGGAAACCGAGGGCGGCGACCTTGCTTCTGTCTTAATGGAAACGGCAGGGAACGCCGTGGAGGACAACCTGCCAGACTATCTTGCACAGCTAAAGACCTGCACCGAGGGCAGCTTCTTGGAAGAGCTTGACGATTTCAATGTGGAGGTCATCTATAAGCGGCTTGCGGCGAACAGCGTCGCTTTCATGCTGCTTACCCGCTGCGGTCTGGATACGGCGGAATATTTTGAGCGGGAGGACTTTGGGGACATCGTGAATTTCAACACCCCTGCGACCATCAACGCCATCGGCATCGCCACAAGCGACATTTCCGAAATGGCACTCAGGGAAATCTCCCAGACCATCCGAAATGTGCAAAGGGCGGAAAAAGACCAAAGCCGCACCTTTGCAACTTCGGTGAAAAGCCGCTATGATACAGGCAGAACACAACCCGAAAGGAGCAACGACAATGAGCGAAATCACTTACACGAAACAGGGGGACTACCTTATTCCCGACCTGACATTACCGACAGAGCCAGAGCTTCCGCTTGGCAG
>JAMPEH010000035.1 GCA_023665245.1 Muribaculaceae bacterium | reverse complement strand
ATGGCCATTCCCGAAATGTCGCTGCTGGCAAGTATTTTCCGCCGAAAGTTAGTCGCTGTCATCGTGCTCGTCATTTTCCTGACGGCCGTCATTGCAGGCTATCTGTTCAACATATTATTATAAATCATCGTCTTATGGAAGAAAAGAAAGAGAAGAAAGGTTTTTGGGCGTCGCTGTTCGCGCCCAAACCATGTTTCTGCTCCTGCGGAACGCAAATCGTCGAAGAGTTCGACAAATCGACGGGCGCATCCCCTAACGAATCGGATTCTTCGACACCCGAAGAACCCGGCAAAACCGACGATTCTCCGCAACATCGCCGTTAACCTCCCCGATACCGGAGAACCCACTGTTTGTGAGTTCTCCGGTATTGCATTGACAACTTACTCGCAGCCTTACCTCGACGAGCTGAAAGAGGCGTTGTCGGCACGAATAAACCGACCGAGACGCAGAATCGAATGATTTCCGATACTGCGAGAAAATCCGTATATTTGCATACAGAGTTCTTTATCAAGACGAAGATTTACAGCAAAGCTGTGCAAAAGATCGGTTAACAGATCGTTAACACGCTAAAAGGCGACAACACCGCAACTCGCTGACCGACAAAAGAAAAAAGGATCGATTGCTCGATCCTCCTGTTTCTGAGCGGAAAACGAAAACTGAACCTTTCGTTTCTTTCCGTTATGTATCAATATGTTCCGGCGAATTTCCGTTTTTCAGGTCACTAACGCGTAGTGTCCATCTTGCGCCGCAATACATCTCTATGCTACAGAACAAAGATACAATTTATTTAAGAAATACGCAAATTAGAATTTAAACCGCTTATAAAAGCAATAATCCTATGCGATTTTCTTAATACTATGCGGATTTTTTCGAGAGGGAGATTGAGGCAACGAACTCAAATGATTGATTACTGTTGAATATTTATTATCGTCCACCAAGTCGCCTTGTTCTTCCGTTATGCGCTGAACTTGAGTAATAAGAAGATTACAATCTGACTGTTTTAAAGATTTAAAAGACAATATGATATCCAATACGCTATTCATATCGTCTCTTTTTTCCAGCATATCAGAAAACATCCCCACCAAATAGCTCTTCTGTTGCGCGCTTCCATGTTCTGCCAAATAAGCTAAAAAAGCTGGATATTTCTTATAGCTTTCAATATTCGCTTTATTAATACTATTTATAGCCAAATTCATTAAATCTTTCGGCAGAGCTTGTATATCTGCAATAGTTTTCTCAGAAATAATAGAGATTAACATAGCCTTTATTCTCTCATTTTTCAAAGACATCGTATTTAACCAATCAAATATTGAAGTATTTGAAGATTGGACAGCAAAATCCAACATTGCATCCAATTTTGTCCGTATTGATTCCTCTGAAAGGACATATTTATTATTATGTTTCGAAGTAAAATGTCTAGCAAAAATCTCCATTAAATTACTATTACCATATGTCTCAAATTTAAGCATATAGGCAGCTAACGGATATAAATTAAAGTTCCATTTATCTTTTAACCATAATATCTGCTTCAAAACTAAATCGGGCGCTTTATCAAAGAATAAATCTAAAATATCAGTTATTGAAATTCGACCACTGGATACTTTGTATGCGATAACACCAAATTTAACAACTGTTTCAATCTCATTCTCATCCTGACATTCATTTACAAAACTAACAAATCGATCATAACTCCGATGTGAAGGATACGAAGAGTGCGGAATCTTCCTTGCGCTTATAATTATATTGATTAAATTCTGAATCAAAGAAAGATCATTGTTCAATGATAAATTCTCCGTGATGGCATTAATCACTTTTAATGAATTCAAAATGCCATCATGAGACTCACCTCTTAAATCTCCCAAAATAGAGAGTATTTTTTCGTAAATTTTCGTTACAATATCTTTCGAGAACGTCAAATTCTGAGATGCAAATATTACGTCCCGGATATAAATATTTTCCTCATCTAAATCGGGCCATTGCTCAATGGCATGGGACAGCAAATCTTCGGTGACTACATATTTTAGTTTAAATGCATCTAATTCGTTTAACGAAAAATGATCGGTTTCATAGACCTTTGTAAATAATCCATTTAAAGATTTCAATGTAACAGCGTCGTCATAATATTTCATACATCCTTGAAAATAATCATTCCACACATCTACCGAACGGTCATTTTTTGTCAAGAATGATATGATAGAATCCGTCAAATATTTTAAATTTTGATCCTGTAAGTAACGAGCGTAAATCACGATTTGTTCAGCATTTTTCAAAACAGGAATCACCTGCTTTAATGATATTTTAAATTTTTCTTCAAATCGAATATTATCATTATACAAGAACTTTACAGTCGGATTGATAGTTGCGATAAATTCGAAATATGCTTTGAATTCGGTATTCCATAGCTGGTGTTTGATCGTTCTTTCGATATTATATATGCAATAACTCACCAATCTATCTAATTTAGAGGTATCATCCGTAAGCCATATCGGCAGCTCCTTTATCGCTTCAGCAACATTATGCGAATCTATAATTTCCCGTATCTTTAAGGGAATATCAGCAAATAAGTTATTTGTATTGGTCAATATTTTCGACACGACAAAACTATTGCAATTAGACGTATAACTTCTCGTATCGTCCAGCAATCGTTTAAGTTCGATATTTTGTTCTAATTGTTGTGGCGCAATCCCTTTCTCGAAAAGTGAATAATCTTGCAAAATAGCTTGATAATACGCGTTGTATTCTTCTCGTATTATCAGCATTTTACAAATCAACGTTTCGTATTTTATCGCAAAATCAGCATCAAAATTATTCAGTTCGGCAGATAAATTATTAAACAACTGTATGACGCGACGAGGATTTCTCGCATACTCTTTAGAAGCAACATTTATTGTTACATTCGAAAATCCTAAATTATATTTATCATTTAAACTCTTCGCGAATTCATACATTTCGGTAGTCTGATGAGGTTTTATTCTTATGGTAACATTAAAAAACTTCCGCAAAAATTCCTCTTTCTCTTTCGCGCAATCATCTTCCGTATTTTTAGCGAAACTCAGGATATGCTTTCTTAAAGCCTCATCATCTACCGGAATGATAAAAATGATATTATAAGGTTCTCTACTTAAAAATGTCTTGATATCTGTTAATAGATTATAGGCCTGCTCATTATTACATCTATCAATATTGTCAATTACTATGATTATCTGATTTTTCCTTTGACGATTAGCATTCGGATGAATAAAATGTAGTACACGCCGTAATCCTTTCGGTCTCAACATTTCTTCTATCATTTCCTTAAAACACTCTTCAAACTGTTCTGGCGCAAAAATATGAGGTTTCAGAACAGATACTTTAAGTTGATTGAATGCGCCGGTTAATATTCCCGTCAATATCCCGACAAGAGCTATGATAGAATATATAGAAACCTTAGTATCCACACTTTCAGCAAAACATTGCACCAAAATAACTACAATTATCAATGCAGCTATTACTCCAAATATGTTCAGAGGTGAAATTTTATTTTTAATATCTATATCTTGGCTATTATTCTGATAGAATTTCTCCATAAGAGAGGTTCTTTGAAAACCAAATCCTTTTTGGATTTCAAATAAAAACATTCTTCTAAAAGAATCATTCACATACTTCCACGCATCATAAGTTATGAATTTAACTTTTGATCCTTTATTTGTTACTAAATTATTTTTTGTCGTTTCGATAATAGACGATTTTCCCGATCCCCAACTTCCAAAAAGACCAATAGTGAATACACCTCCATTAGGAGCATTTTGGATTATCTCAGTCAAATTTTTAGCATATGCCGCCGTTTTCAAAAGATCGGTTTGATCATTTAGGACTATCTCCTTGTCGAGAATAAACTGCCGTTTCATAGTAAAAAGTTGCATTTTATTGCAAATATAGCGATATTTTATAATTATTATCCCTTTTATTACTATTTAAACATCTGATTAGTAGACATAAATTAGGCAATATATTATTCATTTCAAAAGCTCATACACAAATATTAAGACAGCTGGTTACACATCAAAATCCTTTATTAAAGAGCCGCATTCTATTACAAAAAGCCATCATATTAATAAAAAGAGTACTCAGAATGCCGTTCCACACCACCGCCCGACGGTAGCAAGCTGTACCTTTGTCCGACAAACTGCGTTTTGTCCGACAAAGGTGCTCGCCCTGCGGGACAGATGCGGCGCTCCCAAGTCGCGCCACCTTTCGAAGATAAAAACAAGGGTGAACTAAGCCTAAATAGCGCCGAGTTGTCATGCGGACTTGAGAGGCGAGCCGTCGAAGTCCCGACTGACCTTATCGGGCAAAAAAGAGGGGGCTTACAGATTTCCGAATGATTCCCGATACTTGGACAGAACCTCCGATTTGAATCTTGATGACCGTACATGCGTCCTCGGTCGGCTTCGCTCGCTTTCGTCCCGGACATGCCGGCAACTTCTCCGACGCACCGGAGCGTTTTTCAGACGAAAAATCGAGTACAACGATTTTCCGTCTGAAACCGCAGGCCCGAATGCGCACGGTCGCGTCGGAGAAGTTAAATTCCCGGCGGACGAAAGGCGAAGCCGAGAAAAATTCATATTCCGACTTCGGAGGAAATACATTACGAGTTTTGTGCAGCCGAAAATATTTCGCGCTGCACAAAACACAACTTGCCGTGAACGTGTATTCACAAAAAATCCGCCGACAAAAATAACGGAATCACCCCGATGCGCCTGATAGTAGGCGCAGACTTACCATGTCATAAGATGACAGATATACCGAAATGCAAAACGAAAGTTCAATACAATACCCGAATCCCGAAACCTTGCAATCAATAAACATTGCAACGTTGCAATACCGTCATGTTGCAACGCGGGAATTACCAACAACTGAATACGGCAGGGCTGCAACCGATGCTTATTGCAGGAATGCGCCGAATCCGACAATCAAATTCGGGAAGTCTTCCGCGCCGTAGCTGCCGAACGGTTTAATACGGTTCGACCTCCTCGATTCCGAACCGGTAGGCTTCCGGCCGGAACAGATCGACCGACTCTGCCGCAAGATTCGCTTCGCGCCGGTAAATCTCCAAATCCAACAGACGCCGAAACTGCTGGAACTGCTGCACGAGGATTTCACCGTCGGGCCGCTCCGTATCGAGCATCCAACAGTTATTCTTCACGGTAAGGGCGTAAGCGAAGATTTTGGCAGCGATATAATTACACTGCGCCGTATCTTTGAGGTTGTAGAGTTCGTGCAAATCCCCCGATTCCCGAAAAAGCAGATAAGCCTTGCCGGGAGGTGGTGTCGACCATTGCCGCAAGAACACCTGCGGCAATCTATTGGTACCGACCCGGAACTTACGATGCCGGACATATTCGACGCTTGCCCACAACTCCGCATACGGATCGAAGAACCGACTATCGGGATTCCAGTAATCCCCGCGATCGACGGGATATTTGGAACAAGAGACGAAAAACTCCGGGCTGCACAATTCGTGCTGCACCGGAATGGGAATGCCGGAGACGACCTGCTCGAACCGTCGTGCGATCGAACTGCCGACCGAGTGTCTGTTGAAAACAATGAAATCGCACCGCTCGACGAAATAAGCGCAGGCATCGTACCTGCCGGAAGTCGGCAACTCGACGATGCGATCGACCGTTTTCTTCAATGCCTCACGGAGAGCAGAGGCATCCTGACCGCGACAACGCGAATCGACGATGACTACGTTCAACCGAAGTCCCGGAATCGTTGTCTGCAAAGCCGACAAAGCAAGACAAAACTCCAAATCGTGAAGTGCAGCCGCCGCAACCAATAACCGCAATGGAGCTGCCGAACCGCGGTAATAAGGCAATGCGACGGCGAAATAATCCACCGCAGCATCGACATCGGCGTAACCGCCCAACAACCCGACAGTATAAGTAGGAACCATGAAATAACTTTGAAAAATGTCCGTCAGAAAAAAACGGAAAAAAGAAAAAGGGGCGCAGGTACAGTCCTTTCCGGTCGGCCTCGCGAGCCTTAGATCGGTAAACTGCCCCTACGCCCAAGCCAGCCACCTGCACACAGATGCAGGGGCATGACAAGGGTTTCAGACAAAATTTACACCGATCTATAAACCTGTTATCAACTAACAGTCGCGAGTTTACCGGAAAGGCATAAAGGTTTGTCCTAACCTTAAATATATTGCGGCGGCAAGGCCGCTTGCATTGGCAAAGTTAGCATAATTTCTGCTTTTGAAATTTCATTTACTCTGCAAATATATAAAAATAAACCCAAACAAGTATTCGCGAGTATGTATAAAAATAATGATTTGATTATTCTTTTGCAATCGTGGTTAAGAGAACACGATATTACGTCAATCCCAAGTTTGTAGAGCAAATCGCTCGACGAATCAAAGAATTGCGCACGGAGCATAATCACACACAAGAATATCTTATTGAAAAAGTGCATTTGAGTATCAACAGCTATGAAACAGGGGCTAAAATCCCGACACTCATGTCGATACTCAAAATATGCGAATTCTATAATATTTCGCTTTCGGACTTTTTTGCACCGATAAATTATCCGCCGAAAAACCAGTAGCCCCAAACTGAATAGCAACTATATGTTCAGCCCCGCCCGGCAAGGAGACGATAACTTGACCGGGCGGGGCTGAACTCGATACGACAACCGTTAGCCGCCCATTGCGATGTGGAACTTCTTCATCTCGCGACCAATATTGGACTCGGATATTTTGGCGTAACGTCGTGTCATGTTGGTATTCGAGTGTCCGAGAATCTTCGCCAACACGTCGATGGGCATTCCGTATTCCACAGCCAGACAGGCGAACGTGTGGCGGGCGACATGTGTAGTTAAGTTTTTCGGGATATTGCAGATATCGGCAATCTCTTTCAGATAGGCATTCATCTTCTGATTGCTGGGAACGGGCAACAACTTCCCATTTGTTCGTAGTTCCGCATCCTGCTCGTATTTTTTCAGTAATGTCGTCGGATAAGGCAGCAAGGGGATTCGGCTCATGATCGCCGTTTTCTCGCGTGGTTTGTGAATCCACACAACTCCCTGCTCATCTGTTGTGATATGCTCGTTCCGTAAGTTATCGGCATCGGTGAAAGCCAGACCAGTCAGACAACAAAATGCAAAGACATCGCGGATTCTGTCGAGCCGGTTGTTGGGCATTCGTTTCCGAATGAGCGTATCGAGTTCCTGCTTGGTCAACGGCACCTTTACGTTGGTCTTGTCGATCTTCAACTTATAATACCTGAACGGATTCTTTTCGAGCCACTCGTTGCGGATCGCGTAGAGAACAAAGTTTTTCAAACAACACAACAGATTGACCGCGCCGTTATTCTTACAGCTATGGGCCGTTTGCAAAAACGTATTAAAACCGTCGATAAACTCATAGGTAACGGCATCCAACGATACATCATCCTGTTTATAGTCCGTTTTTATATATTCGACCAAATAACGAAACAACCGATGATACTTGTTCGCTGTCAACTGGGTAATCCGAATACCGACCTCCTTTTGTCGCTTGTTGCAATATTTCTCCAACTCGGCGAGAAACATCCTATGCCCGGAACCTCCGCTCTCCAACCGCTGCTTGATAGCGAAACAATCCGGCTCCTTACCCGTTTTGATGATGCTGTCGTAAGCAGCGAGGATATTGGCGCGATAGGAAGCGATGATTTCGTTGATTTGCACCGACACCGAATCGTGCGCCGTGCAACGCTCCAACCGCTGGCTCCAATGCTCCGACTCGATCTGACACCGCGTATAAACCTCAGTGATATGTCCGGAAGTAGTAATGCGGGCGTAGATGGGAGCCTTGCCCTTTTTGTTGACTTTGGTTTTCTTGCAAAAGAAAACAACGGAGAAAGTAGTACGTCTGTACATGGCTGCGAGAGTTTAAAGATTAAACGTATGCAGCATAGGGATATTGCAGTGCAAAACGATGAAAAACAACGCGATACCGGCAAATCATGACCAATTACAAAGTAGAGCGGAAGAGGTCATGAACAAGTCCTGAAAAACCTGCGTCCCGATGCGTCGGAGTGCACCCGCCGAAAACAAAAAAGCCTTACGTATCACTGATACATAAGGCTTTTTGCTCTCCGTTGCCTGATTTCTCCCAGGCCCCAAGAGCGGAAAACGATGCCGTATCCGCATTTCGAAGTCGCTGTATATCAATCGCATTGCAAAAGAACCTATCCGTTGTACCACACTTTGGTCATGCGCCAAAAACGTCGGTTTGCTTGCCGTTGTCTCGGCTTTTCAATACAATACAAATATACAAATAAATTTTAAAAAATCTATGGCATTTCGGTAATTACCGAATGTTTTAGCTCGATAATATTGCAAGCAATGTCCCTACATTGAATTATGAAATTTGAGAAATACCAAATTCGCTTAAACAAAATCAGGCGGCTATGAGTGAACGATTAATTCAAAATAGATATTAGAAGTCATGAAATTTTCGTAAATTCGCATATTAATCTAATAAAACGAATGGCTTACGGAGAACCCAAAAGATATAATAGCAGAAGTGATTTTTTTGACGCTCGTTTTACATCATTAAAAGCAGACATCAGCCAACTTTCAAAAGATGAAGTTTTGAACCTTGAACAAAACAAATATTTGGATTATCTGTATGATAAATACTCCTTGGAACCTATTAATGTCATACAAGATAGTGAAATCGTCCATGAACCAGAACATATACAAAAAGAAGTTGAAAATCCCTATGACAGTTTCCGCTATGGTATATATGGACGAAAAGTAATATACAAAGGTTATAGAATTAAAGTCAGCTACCAGTTTACGGGAGACGCTGATTTATTCTTTGTTTATCCCAATTGTTTTATAATGAGTGGAGCCCCATCTGTCGAGCTTCAAATTGACTGTATAAACAACAAAATATATTTGATTTTTGAAGTGTGGGAACAAAATGCAGAACGTTTCCAGCAAGACAAAATACGCGCATTCGAGAATAAAGTATCTCAATACTTAACAATAAATCCAGAAGTCGAAGTTTTTAATTCCAAAATAAGACAAACCGCTCTCGTAGAATTGGAACGTAGAAGAAAGGAGTATTTAGAGGAGAACGTCTTTTTTAAAGCCATCAATGTTACTCCCAAACAAGATACGCCCTTAAAAATTACTGTGCCGACAATCGAAAAGAAAAGAGTGCCTATGCCTCAAGTCGGTAAAAAGAAGTATGAGACATATCCTTCTATGTCGAATGAAATGTACGAAGACATACTTGCAGAATGCTATAAAAGCGGTCAAGCTTTAGAGCGAAAGCCATCTTTGTATCAAGGTAAGGATGAAGAATCTTTACGCGATCAGTTTTTATTCAAACTTGAAAGTCGATATGACAATGTAACGGCAACCGGCGAAACGTTCAATCATGGAGGCAAGACAGATATATGTTTAAAAGACGCGACTTCGGGAGCCAACTTGTTTATTGCTGAATGTAAATTCTGGCATGGGGCCAAGGCTTTTCACGATGCGTTGGATCAACTATTCGACAGATACCTAACAATACGAGATACCAAAGTAGCATTGATGTTTTTTGTATCAGGGAACGATTTTTCTGGCGTATTGAATACTATAACAGAGGAAGCTAAGAAGCATAAATATTACGTAAGCACACAAGGCAATAGAGGCAAATCGTCTTTTAGTTACATATTCCACTTGCCAACAGATTCTGAAACAACTGTATATCTTGAAATAATGGCATTTCACTTTCCTAAAATGCAAGAGAAATAATAACCCGAAAAAATATAACCTATATAATCAAGAGCCGCAAATGCGGCTCTTGATTGATTTACATAGCCGGCTTGTAGTAATTCTGTTCCAGCACCTCGTTTATCTTGGATTCGGAGTAAAGGAGTGTTCCGCCGATGGCAGTATAAGGAATGATTCCTCTGTCCCGATAGTTCTGCAAAGTGCGACGAGATATGTGGAGATATGTCATGACTTGCTCGGTGGTCAGGTAGCATTCGCCAAATAAGGTCGGTTTGATTTCTGCAATCAATTTCTCGATTGTCTGCATAGCGAAACGCATAGCTTCGACCAGTTCCTTGTATTCGACGGTATCGCGAGTGATAGCATTGCTATTGTCGATAATCGTTTTATTCTCCATTGCCGTTATGTTTAGTTATTCGGTTCTTATCGAGCAATGCTTTGACATCTTCGGGTTTGTAATAACATTTGTTGCCGATTGTCGAGTAAGGAAGCGTCCCGCTGGTGCGTAAATATTGCAATGTTCGTTTCGAGATATGAAGCATCCGGCAGACTTCGGCATTGTCTATTCAGCCGCTCTCGGCAGCGGGATTGAAATGCTGGACGAGACGTTGTATCGTGTCAGCCAATTGTCGGGCGTGGGCTTGCAAATTCATCCAAGCACGTTCTTCGATTAAGAGATGATTCATGGTCATAATTTTTCAGGTTCATAAATTCAAATTCGGTAGCATAATCTATTTTCATGTATCCCGAATCCGGTTTGTGCCTTGTTTCATAATCAACTATTTTAAGGTTTCAGTCGCAAGGTAAACCGGATTCTGCAAGGTTCTATCGAGTTGGGAGACGTTGATAGCTTGTGATGTCGGAATAATACCGTTTGGCGTCGAACTGCACGAAAAACGCGGGACAGTTTTTGTCCCGCGTTTTTACCAGCAGCCTATATAAGCAAAAAATCACCTTATTTTCACGATTTCCGCCATTGCTTGTTTGTATTGAGGCATAGCTTGGCCGATGGTTGCACCGATGTAGGTCGGGTCGCAGACAATGTAGCGGTGGCCGTCGATCTTCATATAATCGCCGGACGTGTCGTCGTTGAAACGGACGGCCGTAGCCAGATGCTCAGGATAATGGAGCAATACGACATCCAACCCTAACAGGTCACGAACCAGTACGGAGTAGAGAATCGCCCGGTCTTCGCAGTCGCTGTAAGGATAGTAGAGCGTTTCATCGGCGAAGAGCGGCCGTTCCTGTCCGAACTGTTCGCCGTCGGTCTTGTAGTCGAAAGCCGTCTGTACCCAGTCGATGAGGATGTTTGCCGCAGTGGCTTTGTCTTTGCCGGAAATGGCCTTTTGCAAAACGGGATACAATTGTTTTTTGACGGAACTGCTCAATGACGCCTGTGCATGAATATTCCACATGTCGCTCAATGGATAGTCGTTGTAAAAGTCTATCAAGTTGCGGTTGGTCGATACGATCGCCGATACTTGGGAATAGTGTTTGGCGGCCAGCCGACGAGGATCGGATGCTCGCATGGAGAGTAACGGTTCATGTGGAATTTGCAGCGAAAAGAACTGTTCTTTGGGGAACTCCCGATCGAAAACGCAGAATGACTGCTGCCGCAAGGTTGGGTCGACCACATAGTATTTGCAACCGCCGATATTCAAATAGGAATATGCGTAGATGTTGTCTTTCGACGGCAGCAACAGAACGAGGCGGTTATCCGTTCGGGCAATGCGCACCTTGTATCCCGATTGGGTGAGGATATACATTTGCAACAGACGGGCTTCGTTGAGCTTGTTGGCCGGGAAGAATGCCGTCGTCATCCGTTCCAAAAAGCGGACATAACCCCAGTCGCAAAGCTGCAACTTGTCGCGCCACGCGAGGCATTCGGAGACAATGGAAAGATAGGCATCGGACGACAACTGCTTCCACGCATCGGCCACGTTGTTTTCGCTGACTCCGGCCAATGCGAAGCGATGCCGTTCCTCCAGTCCGATCGTGCAAGGGGTGCCGTAGAACGTGAAGGCGAACGAAGGTTTTATCGGCTTGTCCGGCACCGGAAGCGGCACGACGGGCTGCGGCGGCAGAACGGGTGCCGGAGTCGGCAAGATGTTATCGAACGGAACCGGATCGTTCGACGGTTTGATGTCGGGGTCTTTCACCACCGGTTTCGGCGGTTCGGGACGCGGCGGCACCGGTTCGGCAGGCTTCGCTTTATACTCCGGCCACGCCCGACGCATGTAGTCGGCGAATTCAGCATTCACCCGGTCGCGATACTCCTGGAACTTGCGGATTTCCTCGGCCTTGTAGGTGTTGAACTTATCTGATGCCTGCCTGCGGTAGTCGTCGAATGTTTGGGCCGAAACCGATCCGAATAACGACAGAAAAAAGATGATGACAACAAACTGTTTCATGCGTGTATTCTTATTAGTCGAATATTTCGGGGGGGGGCGACGTCTGAAATCATCTTCCACCTGCCCTGCTCTGTTCCACGGATCGAACGCGTTATCAGGCTTTGGCTGCGGAGGATATAACACGGACGGTATCTCTGCGAACAATCGTAATCGTGTCATGGACGAGAAGTTTGATCGTGTCCCGTCGTAACTTCAAGATTGTATCTTGCTGTCGGTAGATCTCTTTCATGACGGGCTGTATTTCGACGACCAATGTAATGCTTTCATTACTCCAATAATCGTAAAAACACGGGATACGATCGTTGCAAGGCCGACCAATCCATGAAACGCCTCTTCTATTTTGAACTTACGAGGAAAATACGATCATTTTGTAGTGAAATTTACCGATTCTCCATATACGGTGGCTTCTTTATTCTTTGCATAAGCCCGTATGTAATATGTCGTAGGTTGGTGTCCCCAGGTTGACCAGGTAATAACAGCACTGAAATCGGGACTATCGCCGCTAACGATTTTGTTGTAGCAATCCAAATAATTATCCAGTGTAGGGTTTTGTATCTTTTCGGAATAAACGAATCCTCTTTCGGTATAGGTCGGATCGCCAGCATATTCGATTTTTCCATTCAGAGTAGCGTAACCTTCGGTAATATTGGTTACGGCAAATGTACTGACAATCGGATCGCCTGAAATTTTGAACGTACGTTGCTCTCCGTAAGAGATTCCCCAGGAATTTTTTGCATATGCCTGTACGTAATACGTCCCTTTTGCAAGGTCGCTTATTGCCGCAGAAAACTGTTCTTCTGCAGCGGCTTTAATTTTCGTTCCTCTGATGATCGGGGTAATATGCGTAGCATAAAAGAATCCGACTTCTTGGGGTGCATTGTTGCCTCGATAAGTATAGGTGCCGTTCAATGTGACTTTGTCGCCTTGAATATCCGTTATATCCAAAGTCCGAACAGTCATATGAGTCTCAATTTCGGTTAGCTGCATATCTGCCCGGGCTGTGCGTCCATTTTCTACGATGACGCGGAACCCCACATCGGCATATCCTTCGGCAACGACCCGTAATTCATACGCGCCGATTTTCAGATCGTAAAATTCGTAGTGTCCGTCGTCGTAGGTTACGGTTTTCAGCAATAAGGCGTTATCATAGTATAATTCTACGCCTGTAGCCCGCATCGGTTCGGCCGTACTTTTGACTGTAACAACTCCGTAAATATCGCCGGTAGCGACCGAGGACTCGATGGGTTCTTCCTCCGAACATCCACAAAAGCAAAAAGTGATTAAAATCGCCAACAAAATATTTTTCATATCGATACGATTTCAATTAGCGTGGGGATAAAGTTACATTCACCTCGATCCGTTCGCCGACGACTGCCGTCGCGCTTTTGCGATTGGTCTGATAGCCGGACTTTTGTACCGTAATGGTATATTGCTGCGGTTCGAGATCGAAGAACTCAAACCGTCCGTCGTTTCCTGTCATTTTCGTAGCGCCGCCGGGGCTCAGCATGACGGTAGCATTCGCGATCGGATTGCCGGTTGCACTGTCGCTGACCATACCGTAAAGAGTTGCGAAATTGTTGTATTCAGTCTTGGAACAGGCCGTTGTCAATGCGCACAAAGCAACTATGCAAAACCAGAAATATTTTTTCATCTTCAGTCGAAATTAAAATTTCATGTTCATCATTACACCTGACGATTCGAGCGACGCATAGGGCGTGAAGTTCATCTCCGCACGGCCTATGACTACGTGTTCTTTGCCTTTGGCTACGATACCGTCGATCACGTTCCAGGCGTAGATCGCCACGGCTCCGGCGATGAATCCGTTGCGGACGTTCTGCATTCTGTCGGCCTTGTCAATGTAGCGTTGCCGCTCCGTCGCATTGTGGGTGCTGTTGATCTTCGATTGGTTGGATGCGCGCAGACCCTCGAACGCCACAATGCCGCCGATCGCCGCCACTTCGCCCACGATGAACAATATGCCTTTCGTCGTACTGCCTTTGTGTAGCTGGGCCATACCCGGCACGAACACTCGGGCCGAAAACGGATAGTCTCCGTTGATGTCAACCGATTCGACTGTCAGTTCGGGATTCTTGGCCGTCTGTACCAGCAGGTGGCTCCGATATTCCCCCGGCGCCATTCGTTCGTTGTATTCGGCAATAATGCGGGATTTAACCGTAAGTTCATCGTTCCCGTTGATTATGATACGATTGTTTTCAATCCGAATATTCATCCTCTGTCCGGTTGCAAGGCTGCGTCGTTCTACGATTATCCTTGCGGCTTTGATTCTTGCATCATCTTCCGAGTATCCAGTTCCAGAACTCACCTCGATGTAGGAGTTCGGCCGGTCTGCGAAAAACGATTTCTTAACCCATGTGGGGCACTCTTTCGGGGAAGCGTACTGTCCCATCGTCAGCGACGGGAACAGTACGCAGACCATAACTATCAGAAAATGTTTCATGGTCGTTTAGTTCTCCTTGAATTTCTTGAAGTTTTCTTCCATCTTCTGGCGGAACTGCTCCTCCTTGAACCGGATTTTCAGCTCTTCCTCTTCGGAAACATAATCGGCGATCTTCTCGGCGATGACTTTCTTCGATACGCGGATGCCGACATAGCAGATTACGTTGCCTTTCTCATCGACGGCCGAGAACATCGGGCCTTTGGTCGCCTGCGTATCGTTGACGATCGCGTCGATGATTTGCGTTCCGGCACGCTCCACCTTGTTCACCGCATCCGATCCTGCGTTGTTGCCGATGTAGCTGCTGTAATCGTCGATAGCGCCTTTGTAGGCATGTTGCATTTTCTGGCGCACGATATTTTGGGCATTGGTCAACGCCGACATCTGCAGCACATCCATGCGGGCTTTGGGGCCGGTGGCGATACCCGTCGCACCGAAATAGTCGTCGGTATCGTGCTCCGCGGCAGGTACTTCATAGACATCGCCGAACGGACTGCCCGGACGCGTGTTGCTCGCTACCGTCGCGGGTTTCGTCGTGCCGCAAGATACGCAAAGCAGGGTTGCAACCATCGTTGCCAAAACAGATAAGGTTTTCATGACATTTGAATTTTATTGGGTTGAACAAAAAGGTTTGACTATTTAAGCGAGCGGACGCAACGAGCATAATATTTATTATAACTGTTACTCGTTCGAGATTGGTTTCCTGTAGAAAAATCAATATAGTAATGATAAGAGTTTGCAGAAGTGCTCCAATAGCTGGAACTCCAATAGTAATAATTAATAAAACCTCCAATGTTTTCTTTTTCGTTATAGAGTGCCATCAACTCATCTTGGGTCGGAAGTCGCCAATCGGTATATCCTCCCAGTGCGGAATTTTCACACATGCTACGAACCGAAATTAAATCTCCTTGTCCGACATCTTCTATTTGAACGGAAATTCCAAAGGCAATCAAATTAATCCATTGATCACTCAATGCAACAGTCTCACCATAAGTTATTCCGCCTCGGTTGGTCGCATACGTTCGAATATAAATCGTTTTGTTGGCAGGTAATTCAGTGGTATAGATACTGAACGAGCCGGTCATTCCGGAAGCGTTTCCGACAATTTTGTTATCGTTGATGGTCGGTTCAGAGGTAATCGTACTGTAAACAAAGCCGCATTCGGAATATGCCGGAGCACCGGCATCGACGATATTTCCCCGAAGGGTAGCCGTTCCGGAGCTTATATCGACATCCGCAGCTTCCAACGTCTCGATCTGCGGTAACCGCGCCTTTGTTGAAACATTTATTTCTTCGCTATAGATAGTTCCTGCCAAATTGGTGGCATAAGCACGTACGTAATATATTTTTTCGAGCGGTATCCCCGTAATGTGGGCACGAAATACTCCGGTCCCGCTTTTTGTTACGATTGTTTTTTCGCTGTCGTCCAATGTGGGATTGTTCCACAGTGCATAGACGAATCCGCATTCGGTATATGCCGGATCACCGACTGAAACGATCGACCCATACAGCAAGGCTTCTCCGGTTTCGACATCAACATCTTCCGCTGCCTGTATTGACACTTGTGGTTTGGTCGCGGCATACGTGAAGCTCACTTGTTCGTTACTGTATGTGGTTTTGATATTATCTCCTATTTTACTATTAGTGTAAGCGCGGACGTAGTATTTTTGATTCAACTGTAGATCGCAAATCATCGCAGAATAAGTTCCTGAGGTTCCTGCTCCACTGACAGATACTTTCGCATCATTTACAGTCGGATTACTTTGAAGCCCGTAGACAAATCCGCGTTCTGTATAGGCGGGATCACCGATACTTTCTATTGTACCGTTAAGCGTAACGGTATTTCCTCCAACGCTCAAATTACTGATCGGCTGTACGGAAATCCTCGGATAAGTTGCCGTATAGGTAAAATTCACTTGTTCATTACTGTATGCAATTCGGGGTTCGTTTCCGATTTCATAGATAGCATAGGTGCGAACGTAGTACTTTTGATCCAGCTGCAAATCTCGGATAACAGTGCTGAAAATTCCGGTGCCCGTACCGCCGACCACTACTTTCGTATCATCGACAGTCGGGTTGCTCGATGAGCCGTAGACGAACCCTCGTTCAGTATAAGCGGGAGTACCCGCATCGACCACTGTCCCGTTAAGCGTTATGGAGCCAGCTGATACATTTAAGTTGGATGCATTCTGTACCGAGACTTCCGGTGTGATGGTCGCCAAAATAAATGTTACGTTATCCGCACTATAGGCTGTTTGAGTTGCATTGGTGGCATAAGCGCGGACGTAATATCTTTGATTCAGCTGCAAGCCATTGACGCCGACGCTGAATTCTCCGGCGCCCGTACCGTTCACGATGATTTTGGTATCGTCTACGGTCGGATTGCTTGTTGAATCATAGACGAATCCCCGTTCGGTATAGGCCGGATCTCCTACGCTGTCGACCGTGCCGTTGAACGAGGCGGAACCTGCCGAAATGTTCAGGTCCGAAACTTCCTGCGTGCTAACGATGGGGGCGGATGTGGACAAAGAAAACGTTATTTCGTCATCGCTGTAAACGACCTGTTCGGTTTCTCCTATTTTGCTGATTGCAAAGGCTCTTACATAATATTTCATGTCTAATTGCAGGCCGGTTATGTCTGCTCTGTATTCTCCGTGTCCCGTTCCGTTGACGATTGCTTTGGTTTCCGACAAAGTGGGGTTATGGATCGTCCCGTAAACGAAACCTCGTTCGAAATACGCCGGGTCTCCCGTTTCCTCTACCGTTCCTCGGAAAGTCGCCGTTCTTTTTGTTATATTTATATCGGAAACTCCTTCGATACGGACTTTCGGTTGCGAAGAAACGGTCGTAAAATTGATTTCATTGGAACTGTAGGCCGTACCGACGCTGTTGGTCGCATATGCACGAACATAGTAGGTTTCGCCCAACGCCAGACCTTTCAAATTATACGAATATTTGTCATCTTCCGTAACCGGAGCGGTCAGTTTGGCGAGCATGTTCTCGAACGTCGGCAGCGAGTTTAGCGAATAGATGAATCCCCGTTCGGTATAGGCCGGTAGTCCAGCATCGAGAATTTCACCGTGAAGCGTTCCTGTCGTGGACGTAATATCCGTAGTAGCCAGCGTATTCAATTTGGGAACATGGCGCCCTGTCCCTATTGCCTTGATTTTCACCTCAGCACGACCGTTCGTCGAGCGGACGACGATGACGGTTTCGTTATTGCCGGCCGCAAGTAGTTCACGGTCGATAATCACTACAATCGTTTCGGTCTTCCCCAATTTCAATATGCCGCTTGCGGGTTTAATTTCCTTGATCCATTTGCAATCATGTTCGATTTGCCAACTCAAGTCCTCGTAACTCGAGTTGACGATACCGAAAGAAAGCGTATTCAAACTCGTATTTTCTCCGAAATCGAGTTCTGTCCGGTCGGCCGTTACGATCGCAGGGATACGTTCGATAAGCAAGTGTGCGGATGTCTGCCGACCGACGGACACCACCACCGTATTGCTGTTGGGGTTGTACCCTTCTTTGCGAATTTCGATCGTATAGGACCCCGGTTCCAGATCGACGAACGAAAAACTGCCGTCGCTGCCCGTAACGGTCGACTTGCCGCCGGGCGATAGCGTTACGTTGACGGTGGCGACGGGTTCGCCCGTCGTGCTGTCGGAGACGCTGCCCGCAATACCTCCGAAGGGTTCTTCTTCAATCGCAGAATCGCTACTCGCGCATCCGGTGCAGAGAGACACCCAAAGCCATAGAACGCTTAACAAAAAGCGGGTAAAAGGAGATGATGATTTTCCCATGGTAAAATCGATATCTAGTTGAACTTAAATTCAATCTTACCGTCCGGCTCCCATACGGTGGGGTTGTATGTAAAAACGAGAAAGTGTGGAGCCGATTTCGTTTATCGAGTGGATGGTTGTGGAATGACCAATAACAACAATAAACGATACAATTACCCCACACTTGGATAGATATCACATCTTCAGGCAAAGACGATGCCCGGATCATATATCTATACAAGAAATGAGTGTTGTCCGTCGTCCCGTTGTTATTGAAAACTTCCACATTTTCCACTCAGGACAGTGCGAAAACACTTTCTAAATATGTCTGCCAGTTTCCCGACAAGGCAAAAGTAGAAAATAATTTTCACATTGGACAGCACTCATGTAAAAATTCGGTGCAAATTTCTACAAAACTATTTTTTCTTGCAAGCCAGAAAGACCTTGAATCAAAACTTTGTTATTTCAAATTGGAGAAGTATATACAAAAAAGTTGTTTTTGTTACGAGCTTTAGTAGAGGAAGATTGCCGAATAATCGCGTTGTCAATCGCCCGACTTCGGATGGATGATTCCGCCCCGCAGGGCAAGGTTTTGAGTTAC
This sequence comes from Muribaculaceae bacterium, assembly GCA_023665245.1. Next base: position 109 of record JAMPEH010000035.1, on the reverse strand, counting down.
TCAAAAGGTATCGAGTAACTCGATACACACCTTGCCGTGTTCGGGCGAACATCCTTCCTTTCGAGTAACTGAAAACATTTCGAGTTACTCAAAGGACACCTTGCTATTA
>JAMPEH010000359.1 GCA_023665245.1 Muribaculaceae bacterium | reverse complement strand
CTTTCAGCGAATATGTATACCGTGAACCTGTATATTCGTCCGGCAGTTCCTTCCCAATATACACAATGTCCTTTGTGTCAGCGATTTCGTAAAATTCGCCCACATAAATTTCAAGGTAATTCTTTACATCATCCCATTTCACTGACCGTTTCCCTTTGAATATAATATCATTAATCAGTACAATCTTATTTCCATTTAAGTCCGTGATGATATTTACATTCCTATCCAAAACCGTTTCCCCCATCAGAATGTCTGTTTCTGTAACAATTTGACAGCCTTTATCGAATTATAACAGAAAAGCTCCCGCCTATCAATGAAAACCCGACTGCTGATACCGACATTTAACAACGCGTTTGTACTGCCCCAACAGGGCACTTTTCATAACAGCTTCCACAATGCAGGCAATGCTCCTGCTGAATATAAAACGGCTTTCAACTTTCAATACATTTTTGAGGACAGCTTTTTTTGGCATGTTCCACAGCCGATACATGCCTCTGATATCTGAAATCCCTTTTCCCGATAAAATATTACTCCCCTTCAACTTTTACCACAATCTTTCCATTCACGCTTCCACTATCCAAGGCGATATAGGCATCCCTGATTTCTGAAAAATCAAACTGCTTCCCCACACATGGTTTTATCCGATGTTCCGCAATAAATGAGAATATATCATCAAACGCCTGTTGTGTCGGATTATTACTGTAGAAGCCCGTGAGATATACACCATTTGGAATGAATTTTATCGGGTCAAAGCTACTTAGGGCAAACACACCTCCAAGCACTCCCGTATTACATACAATGCCACCCTTATTTACACACCGTAAGCTGTCAGAGAGCGTCTTCACGCCTACAAGCTCCAAAACCTTGTTCACACCACTTAATGTTTCTGCCAAATGTCCCCTATCAAGCACAACATCATCTGCCTCCTGTAAAAGCTCCATTTTACTTTCCTTATGGGTGCTTGCGATAACCCTGCAGCCCAAAGCCTTTGCAAGTGTAATTGCCGCATAACCTAGTGCACATGTGCCTCCACGGACAAAAAGGGTATCTTCTCTTTTTAAGTCCAGACATTCAAACAGGGAACCCCATGCCGTAAAATAAGTTTCAGGTATGGCGGCAAGCTCTGCCCACGACAAATTAAGCTCCGAATATATCCTATCATTTATTGCAAAAACATGATGTGCAGGCAACAGTGTAAATTCTGCATAGCTTCCGTTAAAGCTGCGTCCCATACCACCCATCAATGCGACCACACGTTGTCCCTTTTTAAAATCACTATCAGACGGATGTACGATTTCACCTACACATTCAATCCCTGGAATAACAGGCTTTGAAATGTAATCCGCCTTGATTTCCGACAGTCTTAATATCTGCTCTGAATGGTTCATCCCAAAGGCTTTTATCTTTACAAGCACCCACCCTGCACGAACCTGTGGCATGGCAGCATCCGTCAGTGTTACAGTTTCAGCTTTTGTCGGCTTGGTTAAAATAACTGCCTGCATCAGCCTACCTCCTTCCAACACTGCGGGTCCGCCACATAAAAATTTCCATTTTTCCCACTTGCAACGGCAGGACAACCTCTGCACCATGCCAGCAGCTCACACTTCGCACATTTTTCAAATTTTGTGTATTCACGGTAGCTTTCCATTTGGCATATCCACACATCAGCAATTCTATCTTCAAATACATTACCGACCTTGCTGTTTTGCACCCGCCGGCACGCATAAATATCTCCTGTAGGAAGAATGGTCAAGTGGCAGTTTCCACAATTGCATCCTCCGTAAATCATGCCTGCCTCTGCATTTTGTGGAAGCTTAAATGTGCCTGTTTCATATTCATACAACGTCCACAGATGATCCTTTTTATTAAAATATGTCTTACAGCCTGCCGCCTCGTATTCCTGAAACTTTTTATCGCAATCTGCCAGCAGCTTACGGTAACGCAGCGGTTCAATATCTACATCCTTATCCTCAGCCGTAGGACAATATCTTGCAAACGCAAATACATCAGCACCATACGCAACCACAGTATCAATAATATCAGGTATCTCATCAATATTTGTACCTGAAACAGTTGTCATTATTACGCTTCGTATACCTGCCCGTTTGATACAGGCAATTTTCTCAAGCGTAATATCAAAGCTGCCTGCCTTACGGAACCAGTCATGGGTTTCCCTTGTGCCGTCAATAGAAAGCTGATATTTTTCACATCCATATTCTTTCAGCCTTTGGTATACCTCATCATTTAAATGAAATGGGTTTCCAAGAATGGTAAAAGGAATTTCGTGTGACTTCAAAAGTCCAAGCAGCTCCCAAAAATTCGGATGCAAAATAGGGTCACCACCTGTAATGTAAAAATAGGGCAGCCTATGGTATAGCTCACAAAAATCAAGGCAATTATAAAATGTTTCCTGTATTTGCTCCCAGCTCATGGCATCGGGCTTCTTACAGTTATTTTCAGAAAATATGTAACAATGCTTACATCTTTGGTCACACATATCGGTAATGTGCCATTGGAACGAAAAATATTGCTTTGTAATATGCTGTTTCATATCTTGACCTCGCTTCTATTTATGCAGAGATGAGCAAAAGCCGCTTTTACAAACATCCGTTATACAATAACTTATCAATATCTTGCTTACGATATTGTACAACCAGACTTTGGAAATAATGCTTTTGCTCATCTTTCTTTCATATTAAATAAAATATTTTACATTGGTGCTGTCAAATAGACTATCTATGATACCGTTTCATCTTATAAACCATATCCTGTCAATTTAACAGCACCGTCCCCATTTAGGCTTTCTGATTACTTATCCCCTGCTCCACAGGCTGAACCACATGCCGTAGGTGCTTCCTCAGGCTTATCTCCCGCTCCACAAGCTGTTCCACATGCTGCTGGTTTTTCCTCAGGCTTATCTCCTGCTCCACAAGCTGTTCCACATGCTGCTGGTTTTTCCTCAGGCTTATCTCCTGCTCCACAAGCTGCCGCAGATGCAGTCTCCTCATTGCTATTCCATCCTGTCAAATTTGAAAGTGCCATAATCCCTTACCTCCTAAATATGTATTGTCGGACATCTTCCTATCCGTAATTTTATTCTAATTCCATGGGAAACAGAAAAAAAGTACGCACCTTTTTATTAGGTACGCACTTTTTTGTAACTTTTACGGAATTATGCGATTTTGGAAAGCAATAATAATCCACATTATATTATTCCTTGAGATCCTACGATCCTTACATTATAATTTGACTGTAACAGTCAATTTTGAAGTATTGGTGGTTTCCCATGAAAACAAAGGCTGAATTATTACCTGAATGTCCTGTAGCCACAAC
>JAMPEH010000358.1 GCA_023665245.1 Muribaculaceae bacterium | reverse complement strand
CCGCCGCTACGCTTAACCACGTTAAGGGCGTTAACAGTGCACTGAATACGGGCACTGCCTCGACGTAGTACCCGAACAGAATGCGGGCAAACAGCAAGATTAAAAATAATACCGTGAACGTTACGATTAACTTTTTCATTTCTTTCTCCTTGCGGCTTTTTTAAGCTGCTTTGCCGCCTCGCGTTCCGCTTGCTTGCGCGCTTTCTCCGCGTCTTTCTGCTCGCGGGCCGCCTGCTTTTTCTTTATTCGCTTGCGCTCGCGGCTTCGGAATAATTCCCGCAACAAATAGTAGAGTATAGTAAACGGCAAAAAGGCTATTGCTAAAATTATTCGGACGGGAATTTTAAGCGGCGGAAAGATTGCGCATAAAATGCCCAAAACGATTAATATCGCCACTATCACAACCGCCGAGAATATAAGCTTTGCCGCTAACCTCGAAACGCCGAGGAAGTCCGCCAGCCAGTCCCAAAAATCGTAAGACGGCTCGCCGCCTATCGGCTCTCGCGGGCCCGTTACTTTATCCGAAACGACGCCCAGATTATAAACTTTACCCGCCGTTTGGAAGTTAAGCCGTAATATCGAAACCTCTGAAACAAACGTGCCTTCTACGTTCGTGCCTAACAGCAACGGTATCGAAGCCCACCAAAGCCCCGCCGAAGTCATTGCAACGCCTGCTGCCGTTACACCGTTAAAGCCCGAGTATTCCGTTTCGTAAAAGTTGAGTACCCAAGTATATTTTTTTAGCTCTGATCTCTCCTCGTCCGAAAAGCTGCTTATACTGTCTTTTAAAAAGTCGTCTATCTTTTGTATGCGTTCCCATTTATATTGCTGTCCGAACGCGCCGTAAGGCTTGTTGTAGGCGGTTTGGTCTGCCTTAATCGTTTTGGACTGCGGCACGGGCTCGTAATAATTAGAGCTCGTAAGCGTTTCCCTGTAATCTTGCGTAACAAACGTTATATCCGCCTCGAAAAGCTCGTCTATTTTCTTATCGCAGTTGAACGCAACAAAATGCGCGTCGCATTTCTCGTATTTTGCCCAGTTAACGCCGCCGTTCGCTATCCTTCTGAACCCCGGATTCATCTCACCCGAACGGATAATAGCAACGTCAGTTTGTTCCATTTCGTAACTAACGCTGCCGTCTGCGTTCGTCGTCGCTTTCCAACACTGCGCAACCTCGAACGCTTTTTCGTCCGTCGTCGTGCCGGCTGCGCTCTCTCCGTCATATTTCTTGTCATACTTACGGTGTATGGCTGTTATATCGTAATAGCGTTCCGTGTCGGCGGTGATTACTTTAAAATCTTTTACTTCGTACTTAAAGAAAACGCCGTCCGAGTTTATGTAGGTTAACGGATAATCGTCCCAGCTGCCGCCTTTCGTGCGCGACAGGCGGATAGTTGTCGCCCGCAAGTTTTCCGCTTGTCCGCCCGGTTGGTACACGTAAATAAATAGCCCGCCTTTGCTGTTCTCGGCTACCTGCATTACGCTAAGTTTGCCGCTGCCTTTGATTTCCGGGTAAAATCCCGCGCCGAAAGTGCCGTCCTTCGATAAATCCTCTATTGCGTTAGTGCTCACCGTTTCGGTGCTCACCGAAGCGGCGGAAGCATAACTCCCGCCGCCGGAGGTGAAAAATATATGCGCTATCACGGTGAAAAACAATAAAACCGCAATAGTTACTGTAAGCTTTTTAAAACGCGCCTTTGTCATTTCAAGCCGCCTTAAAACGTTATGCTGTCCTTGCTTAAATTTAAGCTGTTTGCCGGTATCGTATAATTTACCAAAAGCTTACGCTCAAACGTGTATACCGTGCCGTCGTCGGCGGTTACTTCAATCTTTCGGATAAAATTATATTTATCCTCGGTGGGTATGCTTTCGTCCGCAAAAAAGCCCGCAAACTGATATAATACGTAATTTGATTTAAGTCCGCATTTAGCAGTATCTGTGCATTCTGCCTGAGAACAAAGTATCGAGGGGAAAACCGTACCTAAATAGCAAAATAAATCGCAATTTGTAATACGGGGGTTAGTCATATCACAATAAAAATCGCTTACAAAATTTAATACAAAGCGGGCGCTCTCTCGGGTAACGTCAAAATATCTCTCAACCTTATACGCTTCGGACATCTTTTTAATATCGGTGTACGATTCACCTGTAAGCCCGTTTGCAAATGCGTCAAAATTACCGGGGTTATACGAAGAGTAATAATGCTCAAACTTTGCGCTAAAAGCTTCCGACGGTCTGAGCGAATATTTTATCTCTTTAACATCTGTTGCAATTGTGCCGATAGTCTTTACAGGCGCAAAATAACGATTACTCATTGTACCGGCTACCGATTGTAAATTCTTCGCGCTTGCGCTCGGTATATTAAAGTTTAAAATTTCATCGCCGCCGTCTACGTCTTGAAAACCTAATGTAGTACTGTTACGATAATAAAAACATTCCTGTATCTTAGTGAACTTCTGCTTGTAGTCCACCGTACAACTTACATTTAATTCTTTATCGTTGCTCGTAGTGGTAGTTACGGTTATCGTTATCTGCTCTTTAAACGGCTGCTTGCAACCGACTATTACTTTGCCGTCCTCGGACTGCGACAAAAGCTCAACGTAATCCGTTACCGTTTTTTCTGCCGCCCATTCGCTTTCGGCATTTACCCAGTTTATAGCCCATACGTAATCTGTGTGTTCTGCCATTTTCGGATATACCGACGCCGTTAGCGTGTAGGCTTTTTCATACTCGTTTTCGTCCAAACCAACTTCCGACAACGCCGCAATTCTCGCCGCGCCAACGCTCATTAAATCGTTGCTGTTCGTCGTCAAAAGCATTCCGTTTTCGCCGGTTGTTTCGGAAGTGGTGTTCCCCGTGCCCGGCTCTTCGCCTTTGCCCCAGTTATTAAACCACTTCGTTATATCGCCCTCGGCAAAAAATTTGCCGTCCTTCATACTGCCGAATACGCCCAAAACCGCCGCCGCAAAGATTATCAACGCCATAACAAGCGATAATATCTTCCACACGTTAACGCCTTCCGGCTGCTGCCTGCCTCTGTTATTTCCGTAATATGCCATACTTTCTCCTTTTTCTCGCGCTTGCGGGCGCGTAAATTTTATTTTTATTGACTTTACCCCCCGCTATGTGCTAAAATTTTTTTACCACAAAAAATCTTACATAAGGGGGTAAAGCCTTTGCCCCAAACCCACTTTTACTAATGAATTTGAGAGGTTAACAAAGTTTGAATACTGCCGAAATAATAAGTTTAATTGCTTCAATAAGCGCAATGATTTCAGCTTTTGCTGCCGTAATTACTTGCTTTCTTCATTACAGATTTACCAAACCAAAAATTGAAGTTACAGTTGACCAAGGTTTTGGTAATTGTGTTTATATTTTTAGTGAAAATTCAGACGGAAAACCTATTCGAACGGCATATATGCGTTTAAGTATT
>JAMPEH010000357.1 GCA_023665245.1 Muribaculaceae bacterium | reverse complement strand
TGGCTTTACAAGAATTACATCTTCAATTTCCTGTTTTATAAATTCAAAAGGCATAATATTCCCTCTGCTTAAAATTTCACTCAATAACCAATTATACAATAAGTTATATTTTATTGAACATATTTTCAATATTTTTCTTGTAACAATCTTTGGAAAAATTATTTAAATAGGCTTCTCTCGGGGATTTTATATTACTGAAATCATTATTAAGAAAAATATTTATAAAATTTTTTGAATTTTTTACAATAAACCCGCAGTTTTCTTTCTTTATAATGTCTTTAATTCCGACATTTTCAGATATTATAACGGGTTTATTAAGCATAATAGCTTCAGCTGCGGATATGGAAAAAGAATCCCCTCTTGATAATAAAATAAATACATCGGATGAAGCCAATTCATTTAAAGCTTCAGAGTGAGTAAGCCTGCCAAAGAAACGCACATCAATTTTTTCAGGAATTTTATTTTTTAAATCTTCATAAAATTTCGTATCAACAATTTTGCCTATAAATTTTATCTCAAATTTTTCAATAATATTTTCAGGAAGTTTGTTAAAATAATCGATAAATATATCCTGCCCTTTAAGCGGGGTTATTTCGCCGAAATATGAGATTACAATCTTATCATTATTATGCTTTGTATTATATTTTTCATATTCATCTTCAACAAATAAATTTAAAATTTTGATATTTTTATTATATTTTTCAAAAAACGATTTTGAATATTCGCTTACACAATAAATGTTTTCTTGTTTTTTGATAGCTTTTTTACAGATTTTTCTTTTTTTCTCTCTTAAATCATTTAAAAAAGTGTTAAAAAATTCCGCTTCATGAATCCACCAGTATAATTTTTTGCCGTAAAATTTTTGCAATAAATTAACGGTTTCATAAGTAACGACAGTGTTGCACAATATTATGTTAAATATAAAAAGAAAAGGCAGAATATGTAAAACAGATTTTCTTTTTGTAATCCAAACGGGAATGCCCTTATCTTCAAAAGTTTTTTTCAAATCGCCGTCTAAAAAACTTATGACAATAACGGAATACCCGAATTCTTTAAATATGCAGGCAAGGTTCAAAAGAGCCCTTGGAGCCCCGGTATTTGTTAATTCATGGGAGAATAAAAGGATTTTTTTATTTAATAAAAATGTGTATAATATCCGCAATAAAGAACAGCAGCGGAATATACACCGCATCACTTTGCAATTTTTTTTCACATGCTTATCCTGAAATTTTCAAACTAAATTTTTTAAAAATCGTTTATTTTTAGATTTTATATATTTTTAAATATAAAATCATTTTTTATAAATTGTAATTCCGAAAATTTTTACGTTTACCTTACTTTCAAGTTTTTTGGTTTCTTTATTAAATTTTTTGTACTTAATATATTCGTACATAAAAGGAATTTTTATATGCTTATATAATCCGCCTTTAATAAAGGTTTCATAAACATCTTTATTTAAACCTGAAAAATTAATATTTTCAAGTAATTTATTTTCATACTCTAATGTTTTTTGATTCATAAAATGAACTTTTTCAAGATTTTTCATGGTATTAGTTTGATGAATTCTATAAGAAAATAAAACTTTATTAATAAATTTCATCTTAGAGTATTTTGCAATCTGCATCATTAAATAATAATCTTCCAAAGGTGCTTCTGGAGTGAATAAGTCAATTTTTTTGAAAATTGATTTTCTTATTAAATATCCGTTTGGAATGTAGTTACCCGTATAAATAGTATTATATGTGCCGAATTTCTCATCGGTAAGTTTAAAGCCTTTAATTTTTTGATAAGATTCCGCAAAAGTTTTAGAGCCGTCTTTAATGCAAGAATTTGAATTTATATCAATATACTCATTATCGCCAACGCATAAAGCATAATTTTGATTATTTCTTAAAAAATCTAATTCCAATTCAATAGCATTGGGTTTTGCAACATCATCAGAAGCTATAAGATAAATAAATTCGCCCTCTGAAAGAGAGATAAGTTTGTTTAAAGTCTTGCAGGTTCCTTCGTTTTCTTTTGTTTCAAAATGAATTCTTGCAAATCTTTTTTCACATTTATCTTTAAGTTCCTGAATTTTTTCCCAGGTTAAATCTTTTGAACCGTCATCAAGAATGATTAGTTCAATGTTTTGATATGTTTGATTAATAATTGAATTTATTGTTTCTTGAACATATTGTTCGTGATTGTACGCAGGAATAAGAACAGATATTAAATAATTTTCTTTTAAATTTTTCATAAATGATATTCCTAAACATGATATTTTTTTCGTAATTTTTGTCTTGTAATTTTATGAGGCAATAAATTTATAAATAATTTCAACATCTTTTTTTTGAAAATTATTTTAAAACTGTTAGTTAGTTTATGTTGTTTAAAAATTGGCATTAATTTTTTCTTATCAACTTCATAATCAATATTAGTATCTTTATTTTTATAATCTTTTGTAATAATAGTTATATTATTTGTCAATTTTTCTGTTTCATATTTTGTACTATGGTTTTTAATGTAAATCAAATCAATATTTTTATTGTTATATTTTGATTTTATTATATTATATCCGTTGATAATTTCATCATTTAAAACACGGGGATGATTGTTTGTAGGAACTTCTATATAAACTATTAAGACAGTGTTTGCATGATTTATATTTTCTAATAACCTTTTAATTCTTCTATCATATTTATTTTTAACTTCATTATACATTGCATCAAATGGTGTATCTTTATTAAAATCATGATTAAAAGTAATATCATTGTATTTGTTTCTATATGCAACACAACTAATATTTCTTTCTTCATAACTAAATTCTAACTCATCTTTTTCTAAAAATTTATCAAAACCATTTGCAAGAATATTACATCTTCCTATAAAATCTGAACCAAAAAGCCAGTCAAAAGGATACGATGCTAATTGAAGATTGCAAGCTCTTAGAACTTGTGTGCAAGAACAGGCTTCTCCTATTCCAAATACAAAATCATATTTTTTATTTCCACTCATTAACAACCTCAGTAACTTTTTTGACTTCGTCATTTGTCATAACTGGAGAAATCGGAAGACTGATAATAGTTTTGTGAATTTCTTCCGTAATCGGGAAAGATAAATCATTCCATTCCTTGTACGCACCTTGCTTGTGAGGAGGCGTAGGATAATGAATGATTGTTTGAATCCCGTTGTCATTCAAATACTTTTGAAATTCATCGCGATTTTGTGTTCTTACGACAAAAACATGCCAAACGGCAGCTTGTTCATTATAGGTTTCAGGCAAAATAATTTTTGAATTTTTAATATTTTCTCTATAGTATTTTGCAATTTCTCTGCGTCTTGCATTATCTTTATCAAGATATTTCAACTTAACATCAAGAACCGCAGCTTGAATTTCGTCAAGACGTGAGTTTATGCCTTTGTAAATGTGATGATATTTTCTGTCTGAACCGTA
>JAMPEH010000356.1 GCA_023665245.1 Muribaculaceae bacterium | reverse complement strand
TGTTATAGGAGCTCTGCGCCAGCACGCTGGGCAGCACGATCTCGTCGTCGGTAAGGGCGCCGTTCTTGATGCCGATGATGACGGGCAGACCGGGATAGGGCTTGCCGTCGTTCTCAATGGCGGTCTTGATGGCGGTATAGAAGGCCGCGTCGGCCAGGAAGGGCGCCTGGGCGGTCACCAGGGTGTTCAGGGCGCTCTCCGCCTGCTCCAGCGTATCCTGGGCGCCCTGATAGCCGGCAGTGGCGCTGATCTCATTGGCCTCCGCCGCGGCCAGGGCCAGCTGGAGCGGCGAGGTGGCCAGCATCAGCTCGTCCACCGTCGTCAGCTCGTCAATGGCGGAGTTGAAGAAGGTGTTCACCGTTCCGTCGTCGTTGAGGATAAACTCCTCAAACACGTCACGGGTCGTACCGGCAGTGGTGTCCGCGTTCTTCTTCAGATCGTTCCACGCGGCAGTCAGCGCGGCATTGCGGATGCCCTTGTCGCTGACATAGCTGGTGATCGTGGTGTTCATCTCGCTGAAGGCCTGAGCGGTCAGCCCCGCCCCGACCATGCTGTTGACCTGGTCATAGAGCTCGTCCAGGCTGCTGCTCCGGCTCCCCAGGGCAGTGGAGAAGGTATTCAGCGCGTCGATCATGTTCTGGATGGCAGCCACACCGGCCGCGCTGTCCGCAGTGCTGCTCTTGTAGCTCACCAGGGTATTGACAGCGCCGTCCACCGTATTCTGGGCGGCCACGGTCTGGTCGCGCAGCTCGTCCACAGCGGCCAGGAAGCTCTCTCGCGCGTCCGCCCACTTCAGGTTGTCCATGTTGGTCTTGGCGCTGGAGTAGTTGCTCTCGGCCTTGCTGATGTCGTCATTATAGCCGTTGGCCTTGTCGGTGTTGTCCTTGATGAGGGTCTGGAGGTAGGTGTCGCCCTCGCTCTCCGCCCGGTAGTACTTCCAGATGAAGTTCTCGGCCAGGGTGGCGGTATCGCTCTCGTCATACTCCACGCTCTCACCGTTGAGGGCCAGGTTCTCGTTGAGGTTATCGCCCCAGGCCCACACCGTGCCGTTGCGCTTCACCGCGTAGGAGGTGGCGTAGCCGCTGAAGACCATGGCGTTGGTCACGATGGGGGCGCTATCGTCGTTCAGGCCCTCGGGGAACACGGTGACCGTGAAGCTGCCCCAGAAGCCGTTGACCTTATCCACGATGACCACCGTGGCGGTGCCGTAGCGGTCGCCGGTGTGCCACAGCTTGATGCCGTTGGACTTGGTAGAGCCCTCGGGAATGTTCCGCTCCACCTTGATAATGCTCTCGTCGCTGGAGAAGGCATAGAACCGATCGGCGTAATCCGCCTTGGCAATGCCCTCGTCGCTCAGGGCGTTCTCAGCGGTGCGGCGGGTGACCTCCCAGTGGAGGTTATAGCCCTTGTACATCTCCTCCACGATGCTCTCGGTGTCCACCAGGGCCACCTGGCCGTGGGTGAGCTGGAGGTTGACGGGCATCTCCTCGCCCTGATAGGTATAACCATCCAGGCCCTCAATGGCATTGGGGGCATAGTAGACCGCCTGGCCGCGGCTGTCGTTGGACGCGGCGTTGGAGCTGTCCACCGTGGCCTGGCTGTTCAGATTGTCGTTGGGGAATTCTTCCTTGTTGAATACGGTCTTTTCCACCTTGACCGTGGTGATCTGGAGCAGGTTGGCCGCCCGGGCGCCCACCAGCATGGGCAGCTTCACGTTGTTGGTGGTGGTGGTGACGTTATCGTTGCCCGAGGTATCGCCCAGGGAGACATTGCCCACCTCGCCGGAGCCGTTGTAGCCCCAGCCGTAGATGTAGCCGTCCCGGGACAGGGCCAGCGCGGTGCTGCTGCCCGCCGCCACGGCGATGATGTTGGTCAGATAGCCGGTGGTGGTCACGCCCTCCTCGGTCTTGGTGGCCGACTGGCCGGAGATAGTGGACGGACCCTCGCCCGCCATGGCCTGGAAGGCATTGGCGGCAATGGGGGACATCTGGTCAGTCATGGTGATGTTGTCCTGGGCCAGCTCGCCGTACTGGTTGTTGCCCCAGGTCCACACAGACCCGTCGGCAGCAACGCCCACGTCGCTGTCGTAACCGGCGGAAATGCCCTTGAGCACCAGCTTCTCCCCGTCGGTGCCCGTCTTGGTCACCACAGTGGGCGCCATGTAGCGGTCGAAATAATAGCCGTTGTACCAGTAAACGCCGGTGCTGCGGACATAGCGGCCCCACGTATAGGTGGTACCGTCGGAGCCCAGAGCCAGCGCGTGGTCCTTACCGGCGGAGATGGCGGTGATGCCGGACAGGACGCCCTCACCGTCCACGCCCTTGACCTGGGTGGGCACATAGCGGTCCAGAATGTCGGCCTGACCCACATAGTCGGTATAGGTCCGCGCCGTAATACCGGAGTACACCTGGCCGGTCCGGTTCTCGCTCATGTCGGTGCCGTTGCCCGCGATGATGGACTTCTGGCCCAGCTGATAGTGGTTGTTCCGGCCCCAGGCGTACACAGTACCGTCGGAGCGCAGGGCCATGGTGAAGTAGCTGCCCGCCGACACGGCCACCACGTGGTCGAGGTAGCGGTAGCTGCTGGTGGCGGCGTCGCCCCGGTCAACATGGACGGGCACGATGGTATTGACCAGCTTGGTGCTGCCGTCGGCCTGCTCCACAGGCACCTGAACGGTGCTGCTGTCCCGGGCGGACAAAGTCGCAGCGTCGCTGTTCTCCAGGTTCAGGAAGTACTGATAGCCTTCCACATAGTTGCCTCTGTTGTACCAGGTGCTCACGGTCCAGTCCCACTTGCTGGTGCTGGCGCCGTAGGTGGCGGCGTCATTGCCCAGCTGGCCGAAGCCGTTGTTGCCCCAGGCCCAGACCTCGCCGTTGGAATCCAGAGCCACGGCGTGGTCATAACCGGCGTCGATGGCCACAATGACCACATCCCGGCCATTGCTGACGGGATCGCTCTCACCGTCCACAGCGGCGGTGACATAGCTGTGGTCGTCGTCATAGTGGGAGTTGGAGAAGTCGATGAGCTTGGGTGTGTAATCGCCGTTGGTCACCGTGGGCACCACGTTGGCCTGGGTACCCCAAGCCCACACGTTGCCCCACATATCCAGGGCCAGGGTGTAGTTCTGCCCGGCGGACACCGAGACGATGTGGTGCAGGTACTCGCCGGTGCTCTCCATGTAGTCCTTGTTCAGAACGGTCCCGCAATCCTCGGTGACGCAGGTATGGTCGGCGGTGTTCAGGTTGCCGTCGGCGTCAAAGTCGTCCTCGGAGTACAGGTGGCCGCAGCCCGGGCAGTAGTAGTAGACCTTCTGCTCGCCCCGCTTGACCTGCACCGGGAAGGTAAAGCTGTTGGTGGTGCCCTCGCCCAGCTGGCCGCTGGAGCCCAGGCCCCAGGCCCACACCGAGCCGTCAGCCTTCAGGGACACCGAGTGAGAAC
>JAMPEH010000355.1 GCA_023665245.1 Muribaculaceae bacterium | reverse complement strand
AAGATCATCGTCTTTCCGGAGCTGTGCCTGGTGGGATACACCTGCGGCGACCTTTTTTTGCAGGAACTGCTTCTTGCGCAGGCGAAAGAGGCGCTCAGAACGGTGGCGGAGGCGACGGCGGGCAGCGACGCGCTGGTGTTCGTGGGCCTTCCGCTGGAAAAGGATGCGAAACTCTACAATGTGGCGGCGGTTGTGCACAACGGCGAGGTGATCGCCTTTATCCCGAAAAAACACATTCCGTCCTATGCGGAATTTTACGAGACGCGGCATTTTACGGTGGGAAACGGGGAGCCGGAGAGTTTCCTCTTCGACGGGGAGGAAGTGCCGTTTGGCACGAATATCCTGTTTGAGTCGGACGCCGTCGAGGGGCTGACGGTGGGATGCGAGCTCTGCGAAGACCTCTGGGCGCCGCTGACGCCGGGGACGATGCACGCGTTGGCGGGCGCGACGGTGTTGGTGAACCTGTCGGCCTCCAACGAGACGGTTGGAAAAGACGTGTACCGGGAGATGCTGGTGAAATCTTCCAGCGCCAGGCAGATCGCGGGCTACGTGTACGCCTCGGCGGGGGAGGGCGAGTCCACGCAGGACCTGGTCTTTGGCGGACACAATATGATCGCGGAGAACGGGACGATCCTGGCGCAGGCGAAGCGGTTTGCGCCGGAAAATGTGTACGCGGATCTCGACATCCACAGGCTGCGGCACGAGAGGCGGCGGATGTCCACCTTTGCACCGCAGAGAGGGGAACGCTATCTGGTCGTGCCGGTTCATATGGAGACGGAGGAGACGGCGCTTGCACGCAGTTTCGGCGCGCAGCCCTTTGTGCCCGCGGAGCAGGCGGAGCGCGAGAGGCGGTGCGAGGAGATCCTTTCGATTCAGTCTTACGGGCTCAAGAAGCGCTATGAGCACACCGGCTGCCAGGCCGCGGTGATCGGCGTCTCCGGCGGGCTGGATTCCACGCTGGCGCTTTTAGTGACGGCGCGCGCCTTCGATCTGCTGGGGATTGAGCGCAGCCGGATTACGGCGGTGACGATGCCCTGCTTCGGCACGACGGACCGCACCTACGACAACGCGTGCAAGCTGGCGCGGACTCTCGGGGCGGCGCTGGAGGAAGTGGATATCAAGGAGGCGGTGACGGGCCACTTCCCGGATATCGGGCAGGACCTGGGAAGACACGATGTGACCTATGAGAACGGGCAGGCGAGGGAGCGCACCCAGATTCTGATGGATATCGCCAATCAGAAAGGCGGCATGGTCATCGGCACGGGCGATATGTCGGAGTTGGCGCTCGGCTGGGCGACCTACAACGGCGACCACATGTCCATGTACGGGGTGAACGTGGGCGTGCCCAAGACACTGGTACGCCATCTGGTGCAGTACTATGCGGACACCTGTGGCAGCAAAGAGCTGCGGGCGGTGCTTCTGGATGTACTTGACACGCCTGTCAGTCCGGAACTCCTTCCGCCCGTGGACGGCGTGATCTCGCAGAGGACGGAGGACCTGGTGGGGCCCTACGAGCTGCACGATTTTTTCCTGTATTACATGCTGCGCTGCGGTTTTGAGCCGGGAAAGGTCTACCGGATAGCCTGCCAGGCTTTCCGGGATGTATATGACAATGATGTCATATTAAAGTGGCTCAAAACCTTCTACACGAGATTTTTCACGCAGCAGTTTAAACGCTCCTGCCTGCCGGACGGGCCCAAGGTCGGCAGCGTGGCGGTCTCTCCGCGCGGCGATCTGCGTATGCCGTCCGACGCCTGTGCGGCGATCTGGCTCAAACAGGTGCAGGAGCTGTAGGGAGGTAACCGTGTAAGGCTGAACTATTCCGTGCGGCGCTTCCTACTCGGCGTCGTCCTCCTCCCCGGCGTTTTCCAGCGCCTTGTTCAGGGAAGCGGTGATGGCGTCGAGTAAGATCATGGAGGTATATTTGCTGTCGTCAGAGTAGGTGACGCCCTCTAAGCTCTGATTGACGATGATCTGATTGGCAAGCTCCTCGAAAGAGGGCTGGATCAGAGGATACATGGTCGTCACGGCTTCGTCCAGATTGATGAGCCGTATCGAGTTGATGTTCTTTTCATCCACGGTCACCTCGATCTCCACGATGTTGTCGTTCAGGATCAAAGAGGTGGTATAGACGCCGGGTATGTAAGTGTTGGACGTGGTCTGCGTCACGGTGGACATGGTTTCCTTCGCCTCTTCTTTTGGCAGGAACATGATGATGAGCAGAACGATGAAAAGAATACCGAGCACGGCGAAGATTCCGGTATATATCAACTCTTTTACATGAAGCACAACGATTTTTGTTTTGGAACTCATACAATATCCCCACAGGAATTCTTTTTTATCAGTTTATGAGACGGGGGAGGGGTTTATGCACGGGCCGCGGAAATCGGAGCGGAATTATTCCTGCTCAGAATAGTACAGTGTCAGCAGGATATCCTGGGGAAAATTGCCAAACGATTCCCCGAACAGCGTCAGCCCGCCCGAGTTGGCGGCGTCGTCCTTCACGCTGATCCGCAGCGTAATCCACGGGGAAGCGTCCAGTTTTAAGTCGTCAATCGTGACGTCGGACATATATTGCGCGTCGATGCCGGTATCCTGGTGGGATGAGCGCAGATGAATCAGGTGCCCGTACTGGGAGAATTGATTGTCCCACCAGGAGGGGTTGAGCTTGCCCCGCACATCCGAGTAATTTCCCGGACAGGTCCAGAGCGCGAGATCCATTCCGTTGATGGAAAAACTGATGTCGGAAGGCCAGTTGTTGTTGGAGCCGGGGAACTCGGAGGAGATCTCCATGGACAGCTCCAGGAGCTCCGGGCGCTCGTTCGGGTTTAACAGATTGGGGATACGGTATTCCACATATCCCTTCGCGAACCACAGAAGAGACGCGTCGGCGCGCTCGTTTGAGACAAAGCTTCGCGGGTCGTCAAACTGGCCGATGACACGTGTGTCGGAAACGAGCCCGCAGGTGGGCTGGATCTCGAAATCCGAGAACAGCCCCAGCTTGATCGTCGAGATCTTTTTCTTAAACGGGAGGTAGATCTTGTGGGGAAAATCGATCTGAATCTGGTCGACCTTCAGCATGTAAATTTTCTTCCGCTCATCGGACGACTTAAAGCCCCGGGACAGCTGGATGAGCTTCGCATTTTCCAATTCTTTCAGGTGGCGTGAGACGATTGCTTTGCTCAGATTTAACTCGGAAGCCAGCTCAGTCGCCGTTGCCGGTTCGCTGGCCAGCATGGTCAAGATCTGTATTCTGGTTTTCGATGCCAGCGCTTTGTACACGTCAATGCCGTCTTGTTCAAGATTTAAAACCATAAGCCACAGTCTCCTGTTTCCTAATTTTTTTCCTCAATAGTATACTAAAAAGTTGTCTAATTAGCAACCTACAATTTGCAAAAGAAACAGTAAACTATATAGTAAACAAATGGGAAAATATGAC
>JAMPEH010000354.1 GCA_023665245.1 Muribaculaceae bacterium | reverse complement strand
TGCCTCCTGTTTTTCCTGTTTGCCCGTTTCGCCTCCCCAAAGCCTCGGGGCGGCCGGACTGTCACAATTGCATGGTGTTAGTCTTACCCATTTTTGACAGGTTATTCAAATTTTGCTAATTCCGTCCCCAGAAAAAATTCCTCCAGAATCTCGTCGTACGCCGCGCCGTTTAACGCCCTGCTGTTGGCGCCGTACTGACTCATCCCGAAACCGTGCCCCACCCCCGTCACACAAAAAATCATCTGCGCGCCTTCCCGCTTCGCCTCGAAGGAGGCTGAGGGCAGCCCGAACAGGTAGCGGAAGGTCTCTCCGTCCATGCTCCCCGCCTCCTCTTCCCCCACAAAAAACGACACATTTGTCACATATCCCGCGTCGTCATAGGCAAACCGCACATTCTCCCACAACTCCTGCGGGTCGTACTGTTCCCCTATGCGGGGCTGCACGGCGTACAGATACGCCGCCTTGGAAACCGCGATCTCACTCAGATAATCCGGCGACGCCTTATCCTGCGCACAGGGAACGCTGACCAGGTACGGACACTTCTCCGTGTGCCACACCTCGCCGCCGTCCCTCGTCTGTCCGTTGCTCACCTTAAAATAGGAAGCCTGAATAGGCTCCCCCTGATAGCACAGATACAGCCCCGCCGTCGCCTCCGCCGCCTCCCGATAGCGCTGCAGTTCCTCCTGGCCGCGGTCCGCGCCGTACCATTCCTCCAGCCCCTCGCCTGCGATCCGAATCCGTTCCTCCCCCTGCTCCCTGCACGCCTGAATCAGCTCCGTCCGCAAAAGTACCGCCTGCGCCTTTAACGCCTCCGGCTCATAATCGCCGGACATCACCGTCTTAAGCTTATAGGCGAGATATTCCTCCATCGGGATCTCCCAGATTCCCCATTCCATGACGGCCTCGATCTGGCATTCCTGCTCCGTCACATCCTGCCCGCCGCCGGAGCACAGAGCGCTCGTCTCCTCCCCCACATGCCCCCACAGGCAGGCGCACACGTAGGGCAGCAAAAAAACAAACAAAAGGAAGCAGATCGCATCTCTTTTGTTTGTTCTCTTTAAGACGATTCTATTATGATTCATATGGAGCACCTCGCACAAGACAGTATCTCTCTGGCGTCCCTGCCAATTACCTACCTTATTTTTATGTGCGCGCTTCCTGTTTTATACGCTTCTCCTAATCTTCCCTTATACGATCCTCCTATCCTCTATTCCTGCTACAATTCGATTTTCAACCTACCGCACAAGATCCAAATGCTGCACGGTCGAGACCGTGCCGTTTTCATACAGAAAGATGCCCGTATTGCGGATCATGGCGTTGTGTTGGTTATCCTGCGCGGAGTTCAGCGCAAACTGCGTGGACACGTTGGAAAGCCCGATCGCTCCCACGCCCAGGTCGGACAGATGATACAGCTTGTCGCTGCCGTCCTCGTCCTTCGTCCAGATCAACAGCTTCTTCCAGATCTCGTCCGCCTCGTCAATCCAGCCGTTGCCGTCCGAATCATATTTCGCCAGATCGGCAAACCCGTTGCCGGATTTCGTCCCGAAGAGCTCTCCGCCGTCGTTGATTACGCCGTCCCCATTCAAGTCGAGCGCCAGAAAACCGCTGCCGGACTGCAGGGAAGAAATCTCCTCCTCCTCGCCATCCTGGTCCAAATCGAAGAAAAATTTCTGGTCGGACACCTGCGCGATGTTGGTATCCAGATTGATCACCAGCGGATCGCAGTAGGTCAGCATTCCCGTGCTGTGCGTCTCCTCATAGTACTCTTCAAACCGGCGGCTCATGCCGACCTCCAGGTTGAAGGACAGCTCCCTGCCGTCCGCCGTCTTCACCATGCCCGTCGTGGAGAACGTCGTGTGCTCCTCCTCCATATGGTAGTACTGGTTCGTCACCGTGTTCATCTGATAGACGGGCTGCGTGTTCCGCGCACTATCGGAGCCGGACAGGCTGTTCCAGTAATCCTCGCCGTACCGCTCACCGCGGAAGCGGAAGAACAGCTCCATCAAAAACTGCACGCACTGCTGCCGGATCGTAAAAATCGTATCCTCCGGCGTTCTTCTCTCCTTCACCTTCACCGTGTTGGACAGATTCTTGAAATGCGTCGAGAGATCCTCCAGGCTCGCACTGCTCTCCTCGTTCTTCTCGGTCTCCTCCGTCTGCTCCGTGTCCTCTCCGGCGCTCAACAGATTGCCGAACAGACTGCCCAGCCCGTCCCGGCTGTCGCTTAAGCCGCCCGAGAGGCGCACGCTGGAAGCTCTCGCAGATCTTGTTGTCACAGAAGTATAACTTCTGGCAGATTCCATCCCAATGACACTGGAATCAATTCTCACTATTACCTCCTCTTGCCCAGACCTTCTCTATGCCCTGTCTGTGCCACCGACTACACCGTCCCTGATGTATGGCAATAGAAAGGACGGCATCCCCAAAGAAAATCCTTTTCCCTTAAAAATACCGTCCGTGGTCTGTACATTATTAAAATTCAAGAAGCGATCGTCTGGCCAAGAGCAACCGCCCCTCGTACTTAATATATCGGAGTTCTGCGCCGATTCCTTTAGTCCACTCTGTTATAATTAATCAGACAGCCCTTTAAGATGATCTGACGTTCCTCGTCCGTCAGCTCCCCGAGACGGAGGGTGAACTCCGCCAGACTATTTTCTTCCAGGGATACCCGGTACGCCTTGATCGCGTCCGCCTTCTCCTCCACCGCCTGCCGGATCTGCGGGAGGAAAAGGTAATCCAGGTTCTTGAAAGGCAGCGCGCCCTCCTCGATCAGGAAGGGAAGCATCCCCCAGTTGATCAGATTGGAGCGGTAACGCTTGGTGGCGTACTCGTTGGCGATGTTCGCCCAGCCGCCCAGCACCTTCTGGCAGCTCGCGGCCTGCTCTCTCGCCGAACCGTCGCCCGGCTTCACCGCAAAGATGACGGAGCCGAATCCCGTATTCTCGTGAGATGCGCCGCCAAACTCCCGCTTGACCACGTTCATGACAGGTTTCACGTCGGGATGCGCCTGGCACGGATGCTCTCCCCGCATTCTCGCCGTCTCCGCCCGCTGGATGTCCTTGGCGCGCCCCACATACTCCGGATCCTTTCTGGAGAGTGTAAACTCGGCAAGCCCGAGCGGATTGGAGCGGTAGGAAGAAGTCTCGCCGGAGGGAATCAACTCGTCCGTGGTGGTCACCGGGTCGTGAATCTCGGACACCACGCGCAGCACCAGATTCTCCGGGAGCGCCCCCATCACCGGCCAGTCCTTGATGTTGGGGCCAAACTGGATTTCCACGCTCTCGTCCGCCACGCCCCTGGAGTCGAAAACGCGGTTCTTGTAAATGTTCGCGTCGAAATGATATTGATATCTGCCGATCTCCCCGTCGAACTCCGTCGCGGGCGTGAGCACGCCCTTGTTCGCCGCCGTCGCCGCGATCGAGCGGGCGTCCATGAGCGCCA
>JAMPEH010000353.1 GCA_023665245.1 Muribaculaceae bacterium | reverse complement strand
ATTTTAACTTCACGAAGTCATAATATTAATCGGAATTTAAAACTCAAGAATGAACAACAACAACAACATATTAGACACGATTGGCAGAACAGACGGAATGACCGTTCCCGACGGATATTTCGACAATTTTGCCGCGCTAATGATGAAAAAACTTCCGGAACATCAGTCCAATGATATTCCCGAAAAGCGCACACTGTGGCTCAAAGTAAGACCCTATGTCTACCTTGCCGCCATGTTTGCCGGAATTTTCTGCATGATGGAGTTGTTCTCCACCATTAAAAATCCGTCGACCGACCTTAATATCAATAATTTCCCGGCATTAACCGCTACATTGGAAAACGGAGCCCTCGACTGCGATATAATTTTTGACATCGACGAGTATGACCTGCTCGACGACATCTACAATGAAGGCTACTCTGTCGACGAAATCATTCTTCCCGACGACTCATTAGCTGCTGAAGATAATACTATCTAATCATCGTAAACCAATGAAAAAGACTGTTGTACTCACATTATTGGCGATATTGCTCACTTCTGTCACACGCCTATCGGCGCGTGGGACAGAACAAGACGAAAACGGATATGACCGCCAGCAATTCTTCAAAGAGATGCGCGACTATAAGCACCGTTTCTTAGCTAAAGAATTGGGGCTTACGAAAGACCAGCAGTCGAAATTCTTCCCGATTTACGACGAAATGGAAGACGCAACTACCAAACTCAACGATGAGACTCGCGAAATGGAACGACGCATTGCCGAATCGACTGAAAACATCACCGACCTCGAATATGAAAAGGCAACCGAAGCAATGTTTGACCTTAAAATCAACGAAGGGCAGATAGAGAAGGAATACATGAACAAATTTGCCGACATTCTGTCAAAAAAGCAGTTGTTCATGTTAAAATCGGCAGAAAAGAAATTCAACCGTGAGCTAATATCCCATCAAATGCGTTTACGTAGTGAGAGGAATCAAAACCGTAACTGAATTAAAAAGAACATAACACATCATTTTCTTGTGGTCAGGGCGGATTCTTCCATGAATATCCGCCCTGTCAATATATAAAAGGATTGTTAAAAATACTGCTTCAACTATGAGATTGCATCTTTTATCCATTATCTCCTTATTCCTACTATCAGTAATTCCGGTCTATGCCGAAACAACGACACCCGATTTTGCCTATCCTCAAAAGGTGGTTAAAGAAAATGAGAAATCGTTCAAACAAGCAATCAAGAAATCTGACGGTCCCTCTATAATGAGGTCTTTGATGAATCTCACTGTCGCCAACAACGAAATAAGCAACGCTTCGCTGTCAAAAAGTCTTAAACTAATCAATACTACAGCTGCCAACACCGACGACACGGCTCTGCGGGGGATGTTGAATCTGTTGCAAGCCGACATTTATAATAATGTCTACACACGCAACCGGTGGAAATACGACGAGCGCACCTTGCCGTTAACGCCACTCCCCGCCGACTTCAACGAATGGTCGGGAAAGCAATTCAAAGCGGTAATTGACAGCTTGCTCAACACTGTAATTCAAGACAACGTCTCACTCCATAATATTCCACTCGAACGCTACAACAATGTAGTGACAATACCCAAAAACAGCCGGGCGTTTTTCCCTACCCTCTTTGACTTCGCCGCACTCAAGGCACTGTCGATATTTTCAATCATAAACGAGACTCCCGCTCTAACCTACCGTTGGACTGCCCACAACTGCTTTATGACCGCACCCGTCGACCGCCTTAGCAAATCGACGCAATTCGGAATAAAAATCTTCAGATTATTAAGCGACTACAACATAAATAACACCGCTGCAAGAATCTACGACGAAATTCATCGTATTGAATGGGTTAACACCGCTCTGCGATATCACCGTGACGATGACAACTCATTCTATGATGCACTTATCGACCTGTATCAATCAGTATCTGATACTCCAGAATCGGCTCTCATACTTTGCAGAATTGAACCGTTATGCAACACCATCGATAAGAAACAGAATCTCTTCAACCTCGTCAACAGTTATAAATCGCTTTTCCATGAATCGGTATATTCTGCCGACATCGACACTATTCTCAAGCGATTGATGCAAAAAAGTGTAACTGTTGACTTCCCTGCCATAGTTGCTCCTGAAACGAGCTTTAACGTTGATGTTAAAACACAAAACAGCAGGGAGACAACAATCCAATTGTTTACTACTACAGGAGAACACAACACACCGGAACGATTGGTAGCAACAAAAAAAATAGTCATTGATGCCGACGGTCCGTTCTCTACCGACACCGTGGTTACATTCTCAATCGACAAATTCGGAACCTACACGATTATACCATTATACGACGGACAGAAAAAAAATGAAAAGTATTATCCCCTATTAAGCTGCTCCAATCTGTTTGGTACTACGGTCGCTACATCCGGCAACCACAAGATTCTATATGTCAGCGATATAATCACAGGTAAACCGATTGAAGGGGTCAATGCGACCGCCATTTATAACAATCGACCGATATTACCGCCCGTCACCACCAATTGCAACGGATTCGCAAATTTGCCCGACTATAAGAAGAACTACAATCTGAAACTCAGCAAGGGTGAAGACCAAGCTCTACCACGCCTCAATGTACCCGGCTTCTATAAGTCATCAAAGAGACTCTCCTCATCGGTTCTTACCTCTCTCCCGGTTTACCACCCCGGTGACAGTGCCAGTTGGGTTGCAGTCGTATACTCAACGGAAAATTCCGTCTCTCACGTCGCCGAAAACCGACGTGTAAAGATGACACTGCGCGACGCCAATTATCAAGTAATTGACACAATCTCGGCTGTCACCGACAAATTCGGACGCGTCAATGCCTCGGTAAAGCTTCCAACAAACGGTCTGACGGGCAATTTCTCAATAAACATAAACTGCGAGAACAAGAATATTGGTCATGGCTCATTCATGGTAAGCGACTATAAACTCCCA
Organism: Muribaculaceae bacterium; assembly: GCA_023665245.1. The sequence continues at coordinate 483 of JAMPEH010000353.1, read as the reverse complement.
ACTTTCAGCGTGGAAGTAACCGGAATAAAACAAAACTTGCCCGAGAAAGGCGATGTAACAATCACAGGTAAAGCCGTAACCTACTCAGGGTTTCCGGTCGCTGATTCAAAGGTGACAGTCACACTTGAAAATGGCAGCAACCGAATATGGTATTATTCCGATATGCTTAATTTCTATTCCACTAACATAGAAACCGATACCAACGGATGTTTCACCCTCGCGGTCACCAACGACATGTTTGCCGACGCACTCTACCCCGAAGGTATAATGAGAGCGACATTTGACGTCACCTCACCAACCGGTGAAACTCGAACCGGATACACCATGTTTTACCGAGGCAAGCCATATACGATAACAATCAACGACAATAGTAGCTACGATATCGAAAAGCCGGTTAAGTCGCCCGTATCAGTGGTAAACTCCATGGGCGAGACCCACGACATTCCACTTGTCTGCACGATACTGAGCGGTGATTCAACCGTC
>JAMPEH010000352.1 GCA_023665245.1 Muribaculaceae bacterium | reverse complement strand
GACCGGTCGTCCCGACAGGGCAAACTTCATAACCCGGCTTGCATGGTCGCGCCAAAGGTAGTAACCCCGGTTGGATTTTTCGGGCGCAAATTCCACCGACGCCGACGCCTCGGCAAGGTTACGCCAGTTATAGGCTGCCTTGGCTCCTGCATGCCAACCCTTTATGTCGACCGGCACAAAAGCTGCGCCATAGCCTGCCACGACAGGCATGAGCCAGTCGTTAGCTACGGCGTATCCACCGAAAATCTCCAATGAAGCTCCCGCAAACGGTCCTGTCACCAAGTTCAAATCGGCGATAAACGGAATGTGGGAATTCTCGTAGGTCAACTGTGGCGACATGTAGTGGGTTAGATTGAAAACAGAGCCGAGGGTGTTCTGATACTCACCGCCTCCGAGTCGGGCATTGACGGCGAATTTAGGTGACGGCACGAAGTCTATATCGATGTCGGGGGCAACATGGAAGTTTTTACCTGAATTAACGGTGTACTGCATGTTGGCTCCGATTTTTGCGGTCAGCATATCGTAGTTGAAAGTAAAATTGGGACGTACCGACACCACTCCTGATGTTTTTCCCTTCCCATCCTTGATTCCCGGGAGAAGAATTTCGGGCGACACACTCGTAAGCTCGTCGGGTATCAACGCAAGGCTGTTCATGTGGTTATAGTTGAGAAACGATGCATCAACTCCAATTGCAAGATCACCGTATTTTATTCCGAAGTCGGCACCATAGCTAAGCTCTCTGACAGGGCTTATCATATCGGAGTGAAATGACGTCAATCCGTAGGTTCCGGCATTCTTGTCATCACGATTGTCAAACATTCCGAACCCTATAGCAGCGGTGTATCCGTTAATCTCGTCGCCCGAGGTCCACCGGGCATCGAGATTGAACCTTAGATTGCCACTTTTGCCGTTGACCGGAATCACGACGTCGAGTTCGTCGTCCTGCTGCTGTTGCAACGACTGCTCAACTGCGTGATGGAATTTCATTGCCGAATAACCGAGACCGGCGTCGATTCTCAGCGACTGAGCTTCATTGAAATATCGGTTGAAGGCTACGCCTGCCATAATGGTGTTCTCGCCCATGTCGTAACTGTCGGTCACGTTCAGCAGGTCGTCGACCGAGACGGTTCTGTCGCGGTCGTATTTGAATCCGTCAAATTGTAACCAAGCTCCGAGACAAGTCGACGAGGTGTCGATAAACCTGTATCCTGCCGACAGACCAAGATTGTAGGCGGGGAAATATCCGAGGTCGACATATCCGCGATAGTCTGACACGTCGATTGCGGCAACTGTTTTTGCCGGATTCAGGCGAGTCATCGACGGCACGAGCCCAACTGGCACCACGCGGTCGCTCATCTGTATCGACGATTTTTTCACGTTGAGAGCCACGGACTCGTGGTTGACACTCAACCGGGTAGCCGCCCTGAGTTCGGGTACAATTTCCTTCTCTATTGTGATTTCCTTCTTCAAATCCTGTGCTGCCGCGCATAGGGTGGCGGTCAGCGCAAGTGACAGAGCTATGATATGTTTTGAATTATTCATTGTCATTTCAATCGTTGGTCTATCATTGTGAAAATGTCGGCTTCAGAGCCGGGATAGTTCTCCCTCAAGGTCTTCAGATACTCGTCGGCTTCAAACAGGTTACCCTCCTTGCGGTTTATGTCGCTCAGAAGTATGAAACCGCGTGCAAGCCAATAATAATGGGGCGGATTGGCGTCGATAAGAGCTTCGACAACCTTGCGTGAATCGGTTAGATTCCCGTTGTCGAAATAATGCTGTGCAAGATAGAATGCAGCTTTTGAGCCGTAGAGAGTCTCGGGGTTGGCGGCAAGCAACTGCCATTCGGCAATGGCTTCGTCGACACGTTCAAGTTGCGTCAACGCCACGGCGCGGGAAAATTTCACCTCCTCGAGGTCGGATGCTCCGACGGTCGTCGACGACAATATGCGGTCAGCTGCGGTGAGCGACTCCTCGGCTTCTCCAAGGTCACGAGCCACTCTCATAATGCCGAGACGGGCAGCATTGAGCGACGATGAGCTTGAAGCCGAACTTTCGAGCTGACGGTAAGTAGCGAGTGCCTCACGCGTCATGTCAAGATCGGTCTCGGCGGCAGCCTTAAGCAGGTAGGCTTCCTGGGCGGCACGCGAATGGGGATATTTCTCAACAATCGAGGTCGACAACTCGAGCGCACGGGTCGGATTGCCCTTGTTTGCCTCGCTGCGGGCAATGTAGAGAAGCGCGTCGGCAGTCCTGCTTCCGTCGGGATACTCGGCTACGTATTTTTCCAATCGGGTTGCGTCACCGTTCTTCAGGAACTGACGTTCAGCACTGTCAAACGCCATTGACTCAAGCTCAGAATTGTCGACAGCGGGTGCGTTGGGTGTTTTCCTCATGAATTCAGCATACTCAGCTATGTTGCCGTCATCGGCATATATGCGCTTCAAGTCATCGGCGGCAACCCTTGCCTCGTCGCTCGACGGATAGGAGGTCACCACCTCTTTATATATGTCAATCGCACGGCTGCGGTTGCCCTTGTTAAGATAGTTAATGGCAAGCAGCAACCGTCCCTGTCGACCCTGTGCAGTTGACGGATAGCGCCCCACAAGCTCTGAATATGTTTTTATAACCTTTTGTGTATCACCAAGTTCCTGCCACGAGTCGGCAATTTCGAGCAGCGCCGACGGATAGAGTCCCGATTCCGGGAATCGGTTCATCATGTCTGTCAATCCACTGATTTTTCCTCGGTGATCGCGACGCATTCCCTTCATCATGGCTTTCTGGAAGAGAGCGTAGTCACCTGCCGACGGATTGGTATCGAAAGCTTTATCGTAGAGCGAAGCGGCACGGTCAAATTCCGAGTCATAGTATTTGCAGTCGGCCATGCGGTTCATGGCGTCGGCTTTCATCAGCGAGGACGCTTTACCCGGATTTTTCACGAATGTATCAAACGCCTTGTGGGCTCTCTGAAAATCTTTCATTCCGAAGAGTGCGTAGCCGAGGTCGTAATAAGCAATCTTTCTGTTGGGCGAAGACGATGTCGATTTGATATATGTCTCATAGCTTTTTGCAGCATCGGCATATTTACCCTCCTTATAGAGGCATTCTCCTATCCAGAGATCACATTCGCGCTCTATCTCGCGATTGCGCGAACCGAGTGCCTTGGACTCGCGGAAACGGTTGAGAGCCTGCACGGTTTTACCCGATGCGAGGTCGCGCATTCCAAGTGTGTAGGTCACTCGTTGTTTGGCGTTGAGAATGGATTCCGAAGGCGATTTCAGTGAATTGATGCTTGCAAGGGCAGCTTCATAGTTGTTGTCGGTCATGTAGCCGGCGACGATATATTCCTGCACTTCCGGTGCGTAACGCGATTCGGGATATCGCTTGAGAAATGTTTCGAGAGTAGAGACGGAGCTGCCGAAAGGTACCGTTGCTCCCTGCATTTTTGCCAC
>JAMPEH010000351.1 GCA_023665245.1 Muribaculaceae bacterium | reverse complement strand
GTTTATGGCGGTGATGCATCGGATTATACGTACATCGACAGTTGGACGGGAATGGTGTTGACGGATGCCGAATGGACTGCGGACCAAAACGGGAAGCTGATGCTCAAACTTGTGCGCAAAGGCAACAACGTATATCTCATCGTCGGACACACCGACGAAAGCGGAACATATTCCGAGCGTTTATTTAAAAGCTGGCAAGGCGAGCAATATGCAAAAGCCGTGGATTTCGGTTATGTAAACACTACCAATAGCAGTTTTACTACACCCATTAAAGTTTCCGTAAATACAAATGACGTAAACGCTTTGGTTGGCAATAAAAACCTAAATATAGGCATTACGTTCAACAAATACGGTACGGCGCAGACTGATATTACTTCCGTTAAGCTCAACGATACCGACTATCAGTTGACCGAAGGCAAACTTGTCGTAAGCGACTTGCCTATGGGCTTTTACACAATTAGCGCGGAAGGCTACGCACCGCATACCTTAAATCTTTTAAGCAACGATAACATCGTTATGCAGTATGAATTAATAGGCACGGTTAAGGGCGGTTCTGTTGACCAAAGCCATTTAACAAGTGACGGCTACGTTACGGCAAGCAGTTGGGGCGGCGCAACGCTGAAAGAGGCAATAAGCGGCGACTTCGTGTATACCGTAGGACTTAAATCAGCCGATAATAAAGTTTACGGTTCGCTGTGCTTTATGGACGAAGGCGGCAACACAATGATGTCCTTCGGCGTCGAAGGCAACCAGACCGATAAAATTTATGCCTATCAAGCAGGCGACAACGCATTGTGGGCAGCAAGTTTCTTATCTGAGAACAAAACTTATAATTTGAGTACAGATGAGCAAACTGCGCTTGGTGCAGGCAGCCTTTCCGTCAAATTAGTTAAAAATGGCAATAACTTATATGTATTTATCAGCCAAAACGGTTCAGACAGATATGTTGACACTTTTGATATAACTGCCCACGCAAGCAAAAGCGTTGAATTTGGTTTATACAACATAAGCGGTTCAAGCGTCAATATGGCATTATCAATTGATATCACGCAGGCGGCGGTTGATGCAATGGTCGCAAAAGTTACAACGTAATCCCGAACGAGCCTCGCGCGGGGTTTCGGCTCCGCGTGAGGTTAAACCTTATATATCAAGGAGAATTTATGAGTAAATCTAAAAAAATATTGGCAATAGCGTTATCTGCCGCACTCTGCGCGGGTGCAGTTGCAAGCCTTGCCGCTTGCGGCAGTAAAGAGAAGAACGTGGAACTGCCCGCATATACGGGCGAAGAAGTAGACGCTAACGGTAAAATGTTGTTTAATCACGATATTTTTTACCGCAACGACAATAAGGGGATAGGTCCCGACCCGTTCATTCTTGACGATACGCAGGAAGGTCGCACGGGATATTACTATGCGTATTCCACTCTCGGTTATAATTACGTATACCGCTCGAAAGACCTTTCCGACTGGGAAGGTGTAGGGCAAGCAATAGACGTGTACGGCAACGCTGAATATGGTAAAGCGGCTAACTATGACGTTTGGGCTCCGGAAGTAATCTATGACGCCGAAGCCCGCAACGGCGAGGGCGAGTACTATATGTTTTTCAGCGCGTCGCCCGATAAATCAACTACCACTTTGCGTTCGGTAATGTTTCTCGGTACAAGCGATAAACCATACGGTCCTTTCAAGCTCGTCAATTTCCTCGACAGCGAAAGCTGTGACGGCAATTTGCACGATTACGACCAAAGCAAATATAACGAATACTTTGCAAAATATCTCCTTTTTGACCCCGAAGATTTTGCGGCGGCGGGAGCAGATTATTATTATCAAAACTTTCAAGCGGTAAATAAACAAGGGGTTGGTTATTTGCGTTCAATAGACCCGCACCCCTATGTTGACCCCGTAGCCGATTCGGAGGGTAAGCACAAAAAATATCTCTATTTCTGCGGCAACGGTAGCGAGGGAGCAAATCCTCTCTTTGCAATGGAAATGGAAAATTGGTACACGCCTAAGTGGGATACGTTTACGGACGTAACGCGTTATTCCTACTATACCGTTGAAGATTTTTACAAACAGCGCAACGGCGAACAAGGAATAGAAACCGTTCCATATGAAAGCAACGGCATAAACGAGGGCGCAACGGTTATCTATAACGAAAGCAACCAAAAGTATTATCTTACTTATTCAACCGGCACTTATGAAAATTCTTCTTATCAGGTAGCGCAAGCGGTAGGCGATACGCCTATGGGTCCTTTCCGTAAATTGACGCTTGACGAAAACGGCTGTTTCCTTTCGGGCGGTCTGCAAGGAAGCCAAGAAGTATCCGGTTCGGGACACCACGGCTTATTTACCGTCGGTGATAAGATATACGCGGTATATCACCGCCATAACGACTTTAACGTCGGCGGCGGCGAAAGGAACGGGGCAATAGACGAAGTAGTTTGGATAACGATAAAGGATAAAGACGGTAATGATTTGCAAGTGCTTTATTCTAACGGTCCTTCCACGACGGTACAGCCCAAAATACTTGATACAAAGTATAAAAACATTGCGGGAGCGGCTACGGTAAGCGGCGGCAGTCTTGAAAGCGGTTCGTCCCTTAATAGTCTTACCGACGGACTTTTGTCAAGCTATGCTACCGATAACGCCGCAATAGAGGAAATTGTTAAAGAAACTTATCTTACGTCAACTTCCACGATTGAGTTCAATTTTGCGGACGAGAGAACGGTTCGTGCAATTATGGTTTATAACTCCAAAAATGGTTCGGACGTATTCCGCAACATTAAGCGCATAGAGATTTTATCGGAAGGAACTAATTACGTTATACAAAACGTCAAATTCAATAAAGCGTTCTATACCTTGCGTGAATTTGATAATAAGGTTACTTACGTTAGCCCTTGCGCCGCGGCATTTGCCGAGTTCGACGAAATAAAAACAACGCGAATTCGCATAACGGTTGAAGTACCCGCGGGACAGACGAGAGTCGGACTTTCCGAAGTGTGCATTTTAGGAATATAAGGGGGTGACGGTATGAAAAAGAGAAACGCGATTTTAGTATGTTCGCTTATTGCGGCAGCTTGCTGTGTAACCGCCGCGGGTTGTTCGGGATGTTCGGGCGACGAAATAAAAGTAGAAATAACCGACAAAACTTATAACCCTACGCTCGGCTTAACCGTACCTACACACGCCGTGGATACGGGTATGGTTATTGACGGTGTGTTAAACGAAAGCGTTTATACCGCTGAAAACCACCGTTGGTATAACGGAGTAAAAATCGACGGTGAAGAACGGGCTACGGTAGACGTAACTACCGTGTTTGGGGATGCCGGTATATATGTTGCATACGACGTAACGGAACTTACAAATAGTATTTACTATAACCCTGACCGTTCAAGTTGGGTGAATAGCGGCGTTGAAATGTATTTTGCTCTCGGTGGAACTACGAGCATAGAC
>JAMPEH010000350.1 GCA_023665245.1 Muribaculaceae bacterium | reverse complement strand
GGGCGGCAAAAGGCCCGGCCACACGGCGTTTAACGCCTGTGAATACAGGTTCTAATGCCTGCCGGTAATTTTCGGCTGTAAGGAGGTGACCCCATGCCCCATATCCAGCAGCTCTCCCCCCATGTGGCGGACCTGATCGCCGCGGGCGAGGTGGTGGAGCGTCCCGCCAGCGTGGTGAAGGAGTTGATCGAAAACGCCATCGACGCCGGGGCATCGGCAGTGGTGGTGGAGCTGCAAAACGGCGGCATGTCCCTCATCCGGGTCACGGACAACGGCTGCGGCATTGCGCCCGACGAACTGCCCACCGCTTTCCTCCGCCATGCCACCAGCAAGCTGCGCCGGCCGGAGGACCTGGCGGCTATCGGAACGCTGGGCTTCCGGGGCGAGGCGCTGGCGGCGATTTCCGCTGTCAGCCGGTTGGATGTGTTCACCCGGCAGAAGGGCTCGCAGCTTGGGGCGTCCCTCCACTTGGAGGGCGGCGTCCCCGGCCTAGTGGAGGAAGCCGGGTGCCCGGAGGGCACCACCTTCGCTGTCCGGGAGCTGTTCTACAATACCCCTGCCCGGCTGAAATTCATGAAAACCGACAGCGCGGAGGCTTCCGCCGCTGCCGGAGTGATCGCGCAGATCGCGTTGAGCCACCCGGAGGTCTCCATCCGTTACCTGCGGGACGGCAAGGAGGAGCTCCACACCCCCGGCGACGGCAAGCTGCTCTCCGCCATCTATGCCGCCCGGGGACGGGACTTTGCCCTGCGCCTCACCGAGGTGGAGGGCGGCGGCGAAGGGGTCGCTGTCCGGGGCTTTGTGACGGAGCCTTTGGCGGGACGGGGCAACCGGGCCATGCAGACCTTTTTCTGCTGCGGGCGGATGATCAAATCCGCGCTGCTCACCGCCGCGCTGGAGGAGGCTTACGCCAACCGTCAGATGAAAGGGAAATATCCCGGCTGCGTCCTCCATATCGATCTGCCGCTGCATATGGTGGACGTAAACGTCCACCCCGCCAAGACGGTGGTGAAGTTTGTCAACGAGCGGGCGCTGTTCTCCGCCGTGCATCACACGGTAAAGGACGCGCTGGACGCTGCCGCAGATCCAAGCCTGTTTTCGTCTGCTTCGCAGACGGTTTCCAAGCCCGCCCCGGCAAAGCCGGTAACCGCCGTCCAGCAGCCCCGGAGCGACTTTTATCAGACCATGGACGCGAAAAGCTTCCGGGAGAAGGCGGCAGTGTCTCAGAAGAAAACATCTGCACCGGCCCTGACGCTTACCTCCGAGCTGGGAAGCAGGGTGTTTTTCCATGATTCCGGCAGGCCTCAGCGCCCGCCCCGGCAAACGCCGGAGACCCCGCCTGCGGCTGCTTACACAGTCCGGACTTTCATGCCCCCGCCCCCGTCTGCGCCGGAAACAAAGACTGCCGGTACGGCAGCCGAACCTGTGAAACCCGTTGTGAACCACCCTGTGGGACCCGCAGAGCCTGCGCAGGCTCCGGAGCAGACTACATTTGCGGCCAAACCTGCCCCCTGGCGTTTTGCGGGGGAGGTTCTTCATACTTATATTATCGCCGAGGACGGCGATAACGTCTGGCTGATCGACAAGCACGCCGCCCATGAGCGGATCAATTTTGACCGCATGAAGGCCAATGCGGAGCCTGTCATGCGCCAGCAGCTGCTGGCCCCGCTGGCAGTGGACCTGCCCCAGGAGCAGTATGCTGTTTTACTGGAAAACCTTCCCCTTTTGGAGGAATTTGGATTCGAGGCGGAGGATTTCGGTACAGGGTGCCTGATGGTCCGGGGGATTCCCTCAGATCTGGACACGGGGCTTGTGCGGGAGACGCTGGAGGAGTTGTCCGAAAAGCTGCTGACTTCCGGCGGGGCGGACCCCGCCGCCGCAAGGGATGTGATGCTGCACACCATGGCGTGCAAGGCGTCGATCAAGGGAGGTTGGACCTCCGACCCCTCGGAGTTGAAGGTTTTGATTGAGAAGGTTCAGAGCGGGGAGGTTCAGTATTGTCCCCATGGGAGGCCGGTTAAGATTCGCCTTACCAAATATGAAATAGAGAAGATGTTCAAAAGGGCATAGTTGAATCTTTGCCGCCCTTCGGGCGGCAAATGGTAGTTGTTTCGATTTGATAGCCCGGGACCTGCGCGGCCCCGGACTCCGCGCCTACTTTTTGTGTGAACAAAAAGTAGGCAAAAAGTCACTTAAACCTACGGTTTAAGAATCCCTTGGGCGTCACGCGGAGCGTGACACCTTATTACGGGGGAATTTGTTTTTGCGCTTGTCCTGTAGTCCGTCCGGTCTAAACCGGACTTCCGGTGTTGTTTCTCCTGCCTTGCGTCTGTTTCAAGATGCTGTTGGCAGACCCTACCTCTTGCGGGGTGCGGGGGTGGACGGTAGGCGAAGCGGAAATTTTTCCGTGGTCGTTACTTTGGTCCCATTACCTCCAGCATCAGCAGTACACCCAGGCGGAAGCCTTCGCGGAAGTGATGGTAATCATTGAAATGCTCTATTTCGCACAAGCGGTATAAATGCGCGTCTACAAATTCACGGCCCAGGACTTCGGAAGCCTTCTCCCAGAATGCCAAATCTTTTTCCCGTAGGTCCTGTGGGAGGATCGGCCTTGTGTCCTGGGGATGATACTCATCGTTGTATATATCGGTCAGAATACTCATTGTTTTTCCTCCTTTCAAGTTTATGCGACAAATATAGTTTTAATCTACATTGTCAAGGAGAGGCATGTTTGATATAATGCTGTTTGATTCTCGTTTGTAGGAGCTTATATTTATGGGGTTGACAATGATTTGACCCTTGACCAAAAATCTCTTTAAGAGAACTACAAACGCAGTATATTCTCTTTGAGAGAATATGTCAAGGAGTTTTTATGTTTTCTAAAGAATTATTTGGCAGACGCCTTCAAGAGACAAGAAAAAAGAACCGCGAAACACAAGCTGATCTTGCAGCATTATTAGATTGTGTAAAAAGTCATATCAGCGAAATGGAAAGTGGCAAAAAAACCACTACAGCCGAAAAAATTGCATTGATTTGTGAACACTACCATATAGCGTCCGACTATTTGTTAGGCCTGACGGACGATCCCAGCCCCCGATAAGAGACCCCCTTGCAGAGCAGTCTCTCTTTAACAGGCCGGCAGGCGGAGTTCTTCAAGCGCCAAGCCACCAGAAGAACAACTGCCAACTCGGAGGCGCCCAATCCGGCAAATCACCACCCAATGTCCGTAAACACCCCCGTATAGGGGAAAGGCGCGAACGCGCCTCCCCGTCAAGGGAGTCTTGAACCGTAGGTTCAAGCGCGCTTTTGCCTTCTTTTCCCGCGGGGGAAAAGAAGGCCGTCGTCCGGGCGCGGAAGCCCGGAGCTATCGACAAGAACGATCTAAAATATACTACCCCTGGGGACGTCATTTAGCCGCCTTTGGCGTCTAAACGACCGTCCCGGCACTCGGCCAG
>JAMPEH010000034.1 GCA_023665245.1 Muribaculaceae bacterium | reverse complement strand
CTCCATCAGCACGATTCATGCGGAAGGCAAGAATCGGATAATTGCCGGCATGAAAGGGAAACGACCAGTTTCTGCTGACACGCGCCGCCCCTGATGCATTGAGCGCAACGTTATAGACAGACTCAGAGAAAGATCCGGTGCCATTGTTGGCAAGCACCTTCCATTCAGCCACATCCTCATTGGCAAAAGTGTCGTCGAGTTTGCCCCATTCCATCACAACAGGTTCGCTCTCATAAGATTTCGAGCCATCGGAATATTTCAGTGTGTAGGTATAGTAAGCCATCCCACCATCGATGGAAGTGTCTTCGAAATGACCTAGAGTGTTATTGGCTGACACAACCTCCTCTTTTCCCTTGGCATCGGTGCGCACGAGATTTACGTTTTGGGCAAGCACACCTGAGAATTCCCAGTCGGCAAAGAAAGTCTTGCTTTTGGAATCGAGATAGCCGGAAAAATCCACAGAGGGTTCGCCCTGTGCATTATAAGCCACTCTTATTGAGGCAATCTCAAGGCCATCACCGGCTTCGTCGACATAGAGGCGGATCACTGATGCTCCGGCCGGGAACATGACAGAACCAATCTTCTTTTCCACGAAGGAGGCTGAAGCATCCAAAGATTCGGAAACCTCATCACCACCGGAGACAGCCACACCGATTTTTGACTTTTCATTGGCTTTGTAGGTGACATAAACATCGTAGGAATCCTCGAGGGGACAACTTACAGTATAGTTGAGCCACTCCCCGGCATTGGCATCGGTCACTACCCACTTGCCGTCGGAGAGGATGAGCGCCACTCCCCCATCGGGACGATATGCAGAAGCAGCGGCAGCAGCGACTTTATGATATGTATGGCCCTCACCATCCTCGCTGATGTTGTAGTAGTCATAGTCGGCTGCAGAAATTTTACCGGGGAGAGTATGGATTCCGGAAATTCTTTCGCCATTATTGAAAGTCACGGGATCGCCTGCCATCCAGGTGCCGAGGGTCTTGGTGAGAGTTCCCCAGCCATTCCACTCATAAAACCAATTTGGTGCTGTGCCGGAAGTTTCATAACCATATTTGTCGAGAGTGTAGTCATGAGCGCGACGGAGCCAAAGGGTATTCTCATCCGATTCGCCGGCACGCACAAGGTAATGGGCATAGGCCGACTCGCGGGATCCCACATTGCTGATGCCCCCTCTTCCATCGGGTGATGGTTTGATCGACTCCCAGCGACCGCTACGCGAGCGGGTCTGGAGATACATATTGTTTTCGAGAGTCACCTCATCCCAGTTGGAAGTGTAACCGGCGGGTTCCCAAGGCTGGGGTTGATCCGGGAAGGAGAGGAAACTGCTGAGGTTATAGCGGTAGTTGAACTCAATGCCTTTGAGAAGGCGGTTGTCGAGAAGGGAATAGAATTGGTCACCCTGATTCCAGGCGATCTCGGCAAATTCAATGAATTTATGAAGGCCGCAAAGCACGTGACCTTGGTCGCGTGAAGACTCCTGGCATTGGCCGTTGGGATAGAAATAGTATTCCAGCAACTCATCGTAGCCATAATCCTCGATGTCCTTTTTTCTTCCTTCGAGGGAATAAGTGTTTTGATATTCACCCTTGTCGGTAGGGTTTTTGCTTGTCAGCGCCGGGCCGGAGACGTAGGGGAGGTCATCCGGGCGGTGGGGAAGACCGGAGATGTAGCGGAGAGCGCGGTCGTAGATCACCTCATTGTCGAGATAAACTCCCATGGCGAGCATAGCGAGCATGCCAAACATGCCCTGGTTGCCATATCGGGAAGCATCACCATTGTAGATATTCCAATAGAAGGTGATACGATTCTGGCTGTCGTCGGAACTTGCATAGAGGGAATATACATCCTCGGTGGTGGAATAATACGGATATGTCAGCATATCCTTGAAACGCTGCTGGTCGTCGGCAGCCCAGCCATCATAGTCGCGCATCAGTTCGGCTGCTTCGATGAGCAGATTGACCTTGCCATTGTCGAGAGGGCCAGTGCCGCGAGCCGAAGTGTTTGTGTAGTGGCTGTTGGCGTTGAGATACTCCACAGCCTTGTCGGCATAGCGAGAATCGCCCGTGAGATGCCAGAGGAGCGCGAGGTCGTGGGCGCAACGACCGTCGATTCCAACAGTACCATTGAAAGAGCCCTCCTTGATCTGGTTACCACGGTCGGTGACCTTTCGGGAGAGGTCTGCATGCTCGGAATTTTTCAAGTTGAGGAAAGTGGTGTAGTAAGGCTCCTGTTTGGCCTCCACCATAGCCTTCATGCGGTCGAGCTGGCCCTGGGTGTAAGAGCAACCCGGGTGGACAAAAGTGCGCTCGGCGCGTGCCGGTGCACACATGAGGCAAATCGCCGCAGCGAGTGAGAGTAAGCTGATAATCCGTTTCATGGTTTTCTTTTATTATAAGGGAGGACGCCACTTACGTCACGCCCTCCCTTGAATCTGCATAAATTATTTGTTGCTTGTTTTATCGGCGAGCGATAGCCTTTACAGTCTTGCTGACTCCATCCTTCTCGGCCTTCACCACGAAGATGCCGGCGGGGAGTTCCACTGTGTCAACACCGCTCATCACGAGTTTGCCATCGACGGTGTAGACTGAGATTTGAGCGCCATTAGCAACCACGCTCTTGCCATTCTTCAGGTAAACGTTGAAGTTGTCGGCAGCCACAGTGGAAACAGCATCTTCCACATCGCCATCGCGAACCTCGAGGCCACCTTCGCCGTTGGCATATTCCTCGCAAACAGTGAGGGCATCGCTGGAATCTTCAACAGTACCTGTGTAGTGAATGGTGAAAGTGGGCTCAGTGCCAGTGACTGTAACGTCCTTGGCGATGCATACGAATCCCATCCAGGAACGCTGCTGAACGCCACCCATGCCATCAGCATCGGGTTCTACAATAACTTGCCAGCTATTGAGGTTGGGGAAGTAAACGTCGCCGGCGCTGAAGAGAAGGCCGCGTGTCTGGTCGTCGTCGGTAGCGCGAACATTGTTGAGGTCAATCACGATTACATCCTCAGAGTAAACTACATTACCATCGGTATCTGCGATCTTGCTGCCAAGAAGTTGGAACACCTCAGCGTCGTACTGGTCGATCACCTTGTATTTGTCGCCACGGAAAGAGGGATAGTTCTCGTCGAAAGAATCGGTGTTACCACCCCATTTGACGTTTCCATCCTCGCCGAGACCTTCAGAAAGTTTGCGCTGAAGCATGAACTCAAACTTGAAGTCGTTGAGATTCCATGCACAGTCTTCGGTAGTGATCTGGACTACGAGGTAGGGTTCATTTTCTGTGAAATTGGCAGTTGAAGCATAACGGATATCTGCTCGATACTGCCCATCACCTTTTACAAGTTTGTTGACAACAGTCTTGTTGTCAGAGCCGACCGGAAGAATCGTGGCACCATTGTCAGTAGCCCATGCGTTTTCGGGATTCCAGCGCAACTGAGCGCTTGCGCTGCCGGCAACTGCCATGGCGGCAAGAAGGAAAAGAGTAGATTTTTTCATAATAGTTGTTTGTTGTTAAGTTTATTCAGAAAAAAATTTTTAGTGAGAGGCTAAAGGTATCAACTCCTTTATCAGCCTCTCACTACCTAATACGAACCTATAATCTATTTTACTTAATCAACATCCATTTTTTTTAATTATTCCAGAAGGGGTTCTGGACGAGGTTGGGGTTGAGCACCATCTGATCCACGGGGAGTGGATTCATATAGGTGCGCATTTCAAACTTGCGGTTTTCCTTCTTTTCAAGAACATAATAACCATCGCTGCTGATTTCCAATCCATCGCGGATGGTCTTTGTGGGGTCGGCGCTGGTGAAGAAGGAAGACTTTCCTTCGGCGTTCTTCTTGGCGGCAGCCTGGTCGTAGGTCGGTTTGTTGTTGGGGTCGCAGAATACGTAGAGCCACTTGTCGCCGCTCTCAAGCTTTGTCCACCGGTAAGTGTTGAGAATATCCCATGTCAGGTTTTTCACAGTCACAGTGTAGCAAGGAGAAGCGATGAAGATATTCTTGCGCTCGGCGTCAGTCTTTCCGATGTAGAGACCTTCGAGATTGCAACCCAAAAGTTCCTCACCCTTTGCCCAGCGGCGGATGTCGTCGACGCGATATCCTTCGAGATAAAGTTCGCATGCTCGTTCCTTGCGGATTTCGTCAAGAGTCCAGGTGTTCTTGGTGGGCATGTGGGCGCGTTTGCGGAGGAGATTGATATGCTCGTTTTCTCCAACAGCCAGGGAGTTGCCACCGGCAAGTTCGCAAAGCACCTCGGCATAGTCGAGATATACACCTCCCAGACGGATTACGGGGATATCGTAGCTTGCATCGTTGGCGCCGCAGGTGGTCTCCACACTCCATTTGCTTACTCCAGCCACGAATGAAATGATGGAGTTTACAGTAGGAGTGCCAATCTCTTCATAAGACTCACGCTTGCAGCTGTAGGCCCAGCTATAGTCCATGAAAGCAACTCCCAGTTCGGAGATACGCGGGTCCATGTTGCCGTTGCACCAATAGTGCGGGTCGGAATAGTCGGTGGAGACGGGGGATCCATCCTTGGTCTCGAAGCTTTCCACGAGGTGACGGCTGATTCCGAAACCCTTGTAGGTGTGCACCCAGTTCTGGTTGGCAATCTTAGCAGTCTCGTCGAAGCGGTTGGTGAGGATATACTCGTGGTTTGCGCTTTTCTTCACACCAGCGGGGTTGCGGGCAGCCTTGTTTTCGAGGGTGAACATATATTTATAGGAGGCTTGTCCGAGTGCGTCGTTGTGGAAGAGCTCATAGCTGCCGTCGTCGATCACCTTCTTGAGTGCATCCTTAGCGATGCCAAGGAGATATGCGCTTCTATCGGCGCGTGAAGCCGCAGTGGTGGGGTTGAGTTCGGCGGGATAGCTGTCCATCTCGGTGTGGTATTTCTGCCAAGTACCCTCGAAGAGGCATATACGACCCAAGAGAGCATTTGCCGCGGAAATGGTGATTTTTCCTTCATCGGCGGAATTGCGTATCTTTGACTCCACGGGGAGATAGCCTGAATTGATGGCATACTGGAGATCCTCAATCATAAAGTCAACAAACTCATCGCGTGAGGCACGTGGAGCCATAACCTCTTCAGAAGAGGGTTCGAGAATTTCCTTCACGATAGTACCCGGGCCGAAATCACGGAAGAAAATCCAACTTTCGTAAGCGCGGAAGAAACGGGCCATGGCACGATACTCATCGAGATCCTTCTGGTCACCCTCGTAGTATTTCTTGGCGTAGTATTCCAGATAGTTGATCGATCGGAGATGGCTGTAGTAGTTGTTGTAGCGGTTGTTTTTCTCCGGCTGGCTCATCTGGGATGCGGAGATGGCGCCATCGAGGCTTGTGCTGAGGTCGCAGTCGCCGTCGCGGGATGCGAGCCCCTGGAGGTCGCCCTGATCCATTAGTTTTGGAAACCAACTATACCAAGTATTGACTTCGAAAGCGTAAAACTCCTTTTTAGTCATGGTATTAGCCTCGTTGGTGGTGATTTCGGGATAGAAATCAAGCGCATCGTCGCAGGCTGTGAGGGCAAGCATTGCCAAAGCAGATATGCCCAATGTCTTTATTGTCTTCATAATGATCGGGAGAGGATTAGAATGTTAAGTTAAGACCTACGGTGTAAGAACGATAGAACGGATAGGCATTGGAGCCTGAAGTACCGCCAAGAGGATTGGTGGATGTATTTTCCGGATCGGTCTTGTCTTTAGTAAACTTGATGGTGAAGAGGTCGGTACCGGTGAAATAGAGTCTCACTTTGTCGAGACCAATCTTGCTCGTCCACTGCTTGGGAAGAGTATAACCGACGGTGAGGTTTTTCAGACGGCAGTAAGCCATATTCTGCAGGCGATACCACGCGTCGCTGTAGAGATAGTTGTAGGCATGCACGTCACGACTCCAACGTGGAGCTGCATTGTAGGGGTCATTGTAGCCCACACGATAGTCGCTTGCCTGTGTGGTAACGGTGGTCGGCACGAGCGAACCATCCTCAGCCACGTTGTAGTATGGGATTTCCTGGCCCACAAGGCGGGAGTCCTCACCCATGTTGTAGCCCCAGGTCTTGTCGTACCACTGACCGCCCTGAATCTGATAGATGTTGCGACCGGGAGATGTAAGGGTTGTTGCATCGCGAATTATATTGTTCTTGCCCACACCCTGGAATATGAGGTTGAGGTCGAAACCCTTCCACTGGGCGCCCGCATTGAGCGAGAAGGAGTAGCGAGGATTGGTGGAACCGAGGAATTTGATGTCGTCATAGTCGATGTTGCCATCGCCGTCAAGGTCAGCATACATTGCATCGCCAATGCCAAGGAGGGAGGTGTTGGCACCGAGGCTTTGTCCGTCGGCTGCATCGAGCATAGCGCGATAACTTTCGAGTTCAGACTCGTTTTCGATAAGTTTCACGAATTCCAAACCCCACATAGTGTTGAGTTCATAACCCTCGCGGCGCGAAGTGATGGCATTCTGAGAGTATGAAGTGGCGTTAGGCATCGATACGAGTTTATTTCTGGCGTCAGAAATATTGAATCCGACATTATAGGAAACCTCGCCCACTCGGTCGTGCCAGTTGAGCTGGAGTTCCCAACCATTGACAGAGAGTTTGCCGCTGTTGGTGTTAGGAGCAGACGCACCGAACACACTCGGATAAGTCACTGCGACGAGCATATTGTCGTTGGTCTTCCAGAAATATTCGAAAGAGCCGCTGAGTCTTCCAGAGAGGAATGAGAAGTCAAGACCTACGTTGGTGTTTTTCACCACCTCCCAAGTGCGGTCGAGGCTTATTACGTTTGTCTGAGAAAGGGTGGTCTGCGTAGTTGCGGAACCGGTGGGTCCGAAAAGACCGGTATTGGAGGTGTTTCCGGCATTTGCATCAGTTTTGATGTTGCCCACGAAGTCGTAGTTGCCGATACCTGACTGGTTACCTGTCTCGCCGTAGGATGCACGGATTTTCAGGTCGGTGAGCCAGTCGATGCCCTGCATGAATTTCTCCTGGCTGATTCTCCAGCCGGCCGACACACCATAGAAACCCTTCCATTTTTTGCCACGTGTGAACTTTGAGGAGCCATCATAGCGTCCGAGGAGTTCGACGAGATACTTGCCCTCATAGTCGTAGTTGATACGTCCGAAGTAAGATGCAAGAGCCCAGGTGTATTTGTCGTCGGTGAATTCCACTGTCGCGCCGTCGGCATTCTGGTAGGAAGCAAGGCTCTCAAGGAAGCCGTCGGCAAGATGCAGGATTTTGGTCTGAGTGGATTCGCTTGTTTCGCGTTCGTAGCTCATACCGAGCATTGCAGTGAAGTTATGAGTGCCGTTTGTTCCGAAATCGGTGAGATAATTCAGATAGCCCTGATAGATCTGATATAGAGCCGAGCGGTTGTAGCGGGTGAAGCGGTTGTCGTTTGGACGCTGCATGGTCTCGATGACCTCGTTGTCCCAGGTATACATATAGTTTCTGCGTTGTGTCTCCTTGTTGACCCAGTCCTTGATAGTGTAGCCCACGGTGCCGATAATGTCAAGACCTTTGTAAAGATGGAAGGTGGGACGAACATTAACCACAGTCTCGTTGTAGATGTTGCGTTTACCGCCACCGAACTTGGCGACACCTATATCTGAATAATTATTGAGCCAACCGAATGCGTGTTCTCCGTCGGAAGAGAAAATTGGCGAGCCCGGAGGGTTACCGTTGATGCCGGAAGGGCTATTGAGTGGATATGTGTTGTCGCGGCGGGCGAAAGAGATGGTAGTGGAGAGGTCAAACCATTTGGCAATGAAGAAGTCATTGTTGGCACGGGCGTTGAAACGCTTTGACTTCTCATCGATACCATAATTCAGAGGCGAACCATCATACATATAGCCGATGCTGACATTATACTTGGTCACGTCGGAGCCGCCACTCACAGAAAGCGAGTGTGACTGGGAGAAAGCGTTGCCGAAAGTGTCGCCATATTGGTCGATGTCGAGGAAACCTATGTCGGAAATTGCATCGGCATTACCGCCAAGGGCTGAATAGCTTTGCACTGTGCCCATATATTGCGGGTCGCGGGTCTTCATGGCGTAAATGGCGGCATAGGGGAATGCTCCGACCGGTTGGAAAGTGGAAAGATT
This sequence comes from Muribaculaceae bacterium, assembly GCA_023665245.1. Next base: position 11,035 of record JAMPEH010000034.1, on the reverse strand, counting down.
GCCCTTTGAGATTCCCTCGTTATACAAAACTTCCTCAATGCAGGTGGCCCACTGCTGGAGGTTCATCCATTGCATCTGGGGATCGGAGACTTTCCAGGTAAGGTTGCCTGTATATGAAACGGTGGGACGTTTACCGGATTTGCTGCCACGTTTTGTAGTGACGAGCACCACTCCGCCGGCTGCACGCGCACCATATATGGCTGCGGAGGCATCCTTAAGGACTGAAACGTTTTCGATATCATCGGGGTTGAGGTCATCGATATTTCCCGGCACACCGTCAACGATGACGAGAGCGCTTGTATTATTGATAGAAGCCTCGCCACGAATCTTCATGGCCCAACCTTCACGACCGGGAGCGGAAGAACCGCGGGTAACCAACATACCGGGCACCTGACCCTGCAGGTTTGCGAGAGGGTCGGTGGTGGAGCCTTTGTCGGCGAAAGTGCTTTCGCCAACAGAAGAAACGGCACCTGTCAGAGAGCCTTTTTTCTGGACACCATAGCCGACTACCACGAGTTCGTCGAGCAGAGAGGTCTCGTCTTCGAGCACAATATCAAGATTCTCGGCCACCTGAACCTCTTTGGTCTGATAGCCGACATAGGAAACGACAAGAGTCTTTCCGGTGACATTTTTAAGAGTAAACTGTCCGTCAAGGTCAGTGGCAGTGCCTTGGGTTGTTCCCTTGACAATCACGGTGGCACCGATCAGGGGTTCGCCCTGCGGGTCAGTGACCACACCATTGACGGTGATTTCTGGAGCGACAGCTGCCGCCGGGGCTGCAAGTGCCGATGCGGAAGTAAGGCATAATCCGGGAATTCCCAGGATTGCCAATGCCATCGCTACGGCTGCGAATCTCCGTTTAGATGTAAGTTTCATGATTTCGTTGTTTTTATGTTGTTTATTGTTATTTTCGGTTTTCAAAGAAGAGAGGTAACCTCTTGTAGATTGAAATACGGATAAAAATTTCAATTTACTCAATGCGTCAGACACAAGCACGGAAATACTCTCTCATCTGGGTTATGCCGAGGTGGAAATGATTCTCGGCGGTGCGCTTTGAGATACCCAGTTTGTCGGCCACCTCCTGGGAGGTCTTTCCCTCGTGCATACGCATTATATATATGATTCGTCGCTGTCCGGGCATTGAGCTGAGTTTCTTGTTTTCAAGATTTGCAAGATCATTGGCCACCACCTTCTGCTCGGTGTTTTCATCCATCCAGTCGGCGGTATTGGCCAGATGTGCGTGGACATCGTTTTTGACATAAAGATGACGCAGGTAGTCATTGACAAGATTACTTGCCACCGTAAACAGCAACTCACGGATGTTTTCCTTACGGATTTCCGTGGGATAATTGAGCAGGCGCACGAAAGCGTCCTGCGCGAGGTCTTCCGCATCGGAGCGGTCGTTGACCTTCTTGCTGATGTAGCCCACCAGCTTGTCGATTTGGGAGAGATATGTCTCCGAAATAAGTTGTTTCATGTCTGCCGTTGTCATAATTTTTAGTCGTTGGTTGGTTCGCGTTAGCGAGGTTAACGAGTGCAAAATTATGAAAAAGAAATCGGCTGTCAACTTTTTTTCAGGCGAGATTCATATCATATAATTCAGCGACACATTTTTGAGTCAACATAGCTTATATCAATAATATAATTTTTTGAGACTGATGTATCTCATAATTATTTGAGACTTTTCGGGAGTTCCTTTCAGCCCTTTTCATGGCTTTTCATATACTCTCCCGGGGAAATGCCCTCTATGTTTTTGAAGTATCTGAAGAAGGATGCCCTGGAAGAGAACCCAGCCTTCTCCGCCATGGCGGAAAGGGTGAGATTTTTCACATCGTCTTCCTTGACCATACGCTTGAATTCATCGACCCGATATTTGTTGATGTAGTCATAAAAGGAGAGGTCCTTGTGCTGACTGAAGAACTGGCTGAGCTTATGGCTTGAGATACCAACCAACTCCGCAAGTTTTCCGACCTTCAGATCGGCATGCATGTATGGTTTTTCCTTCTTCATCACCTCCTCGATGCGGGAGGAGATCTCGCGGGCCTCATTTCGGGTCATGGTGTTGGATACATATTTCTTCTGTGGGGTAGATTCTGCCGGAGCCGGTGCAGGGGATCCATCAGAAACCGTGTAGTTGGTGTCCTTGTCTTTCTTGCTATAGCGGATGAACACACGGAAAGCGAGCCCGATCGAGACGAGAAGGAGGATGACAATCGTGAAAAGTCCGAGTTTCCAGCTCAGCGGATAGGGCAAGTGGAGTCTAACCACAGTCTCGATTCCTTCCCGGGGATTTGAAACATTTGCGGCACGGACACGCAGAGTGTGGCTTCCAGGCATCAAGTCATAGAAACTGACTGAGATACCATCTTTGAATCTTTGCCAGGGAGCATTGTCAAGGCTATATTCGTAAGCATCGGGTTCTTCGATGGCATAGGAGAATGTGGCGAAGTCAATCTTGAGATTGTTGGCCGGAGTGTCAATATTAATTGAATATACACCGCTTTTATCTGCTTCCGGGACTATTTTCAGAGGGTGATCGTTGACATACACAATAGTAGGGACAGGCTGACGCTGGCTTTTTATCGACTCATCAATCGATTTCTCATCGAGACGCAGCAGACCCTCTGAGTTGCCAAACCATATCCCACCCTCCCCGTCGGCCAATGGCTGGGCCTGAAGGAAGGAGACCGACGGGAGGCCTGAAGCGAGCCCGAATCTGGTGGTGTTTCCAATGGAATCGGTGCGGAAAATGCCACGGTTTGTTGCAATCCAGATGTTGCCGAAGGTATCCTCCACCACACTTTTGGCATCAGTGCCCTCGATCATGGGATATTCGAGAGTGCGGGGATTGGAGAAATCGAGATTGCAGGAATATACGTATCCGGTCTCAGGCACAAAATAGAGACGGCCCCGGCTGTCTTCATAGACAGTGCGGAAACGAGTTTGCTTAGGGAATGCGACCGGGAAAAGGTCGGTGCGGAGCACCTTGCGCTCCGGATCATAGATGCATACTCCGCTTTCGGTGCAAATCCATCCTTTCCCTTCGGAATCAAAGAATATGCCATAGACGTTGCCTTCCGGGAGGGCAGTAAGGTTGGACGTGAAATGTTTCACTCCCCCCGCGACATCAAACTGAAACAGGCCGTCGTTAGTTCCGGCCCAAATGTCGCCATCAGCATCTGAGGCGAGAGCGAAGACATGTCCAGTCTTGAAGACCGGCTCATCCTTGGCGGGAGCGAAATTGGTGACGGTCTTAGTCTTAGGGTCAAGCACCTGCATACCGCCACCATAGGTGCCCACATAGATTTTGCCACCTTTGTTGAGCAAGGAGATCACCATCTCCGACCTCAATTCGGGCGACTCCACACGCCATACCTTCCCATCCTTCTTGATGTAGACAATGGCACCTTCGCGCGTACCAATCACGGAATAATCGGGATTAATCGACAGAGCGCGGACCGGAATGCCACGTGAATTGTAGGTCGAGGGGTTGTCGTAGAGCCGGAAAGGGCCTCGGGATTCGGGAGTATAGTCCACACCATTTTGATAGTAACCCATCCAGAGCACACCATCCGGGTCACTAAGCAAGGAATAGACCTGATTGCTTGTAGGGCCCTTCAGATCGGAGATGTGGTGACGATAGATGGTGTCGGCCCCTGTGGCAAGATCTATCTTGACGACACCTCCACCATCAGTACCGATGTAGAGGAATTTGCCATCCGAACCGGTTTCAAGGGAAGTGACGACGTTGCCGTTGCCGACAAACTGGGTGTTGAACATAGTCCCGTCGACGGGATTCAGCTCGAGCACACCCTCTCCGGTAGTGCCAATGAAAAGGCGGTCGGCTGTGGCGGCGAGAGATTCGGGAGACACAGAACCAATTTCACGCACAGTCTTAATGGGGGTCACAGCGAAAGTGGTCCGGTCGAAAAGGAAGATACCTCCTTTGGTAAGCACGTAGACACCGAACTTTTCAGGTGCCGGGGCAAGGTCGATTACGTTATTGGTCAGTTTAAGAATATTTTTGTCGAGTTTAATGTGAGTGGTCTTTCCGGAAGCAGGGGAATAAACGACCAATCCGTCGTCGCCCCCAATAACGGCATCACCACTTGCTGTGGTCATACCACAAGTGGCGGAGAAGGGTTTCCCTTCCAGAAGAGCCTCTATTTTGTATGAATTTTTATCTATCGAGAGATGATATAGAGTTGAGTTAGTGCCGATTATCAGACCTCCCCCATGTAGGGGAGCCAGACTTTTCACGGGAGCAATACCTTTTGACTCATCAGGAAGAAGAATCCTTGCGGTGTGTTCGCCGTCGAATCTGAACAAACCGCCTTCAGCGGCTATCCATGTGTAGCCGTCGTCGGTGCGTTTTATGTCGTAGACAGTGGTCTGCGAGATCTGTGCACTCTCTCCGCCGGAAGGCACTTTTCTAAAGAGACGCCCTTCCGCCCCGATATCGGGGGGAAAGGCAATCAAAAATATCAGCATTGCCACGAGGGCAAGGAAATTATATCTAACTCTCATTCAAACTTTAATATTCTTATTCAAAGGTCACATCCTCCACATGCTCGCCGATAAAGATCCGGGCCATGTCGCCGGTCTTATACCATGCTGGTTTTCCGGGCATTGTGTCGGTGATCTTCACCCCGTTGATCACAAGATTGTCGAAATGTATACCCTTAATCCTTCGGCTTTCGTCGTAGCCGATGATAAGAGACAATTCCGATTTGTCGCCGTTGTAGAAAATGTCTTTAAACTTAATGTTTTCAATCGCTCTGCCGGGAGCGGCACAATATTTCTGATTCCAGGCCATGCGGATGTCGAAGAGTTTTCCCTGACGGAAATCCTCAACGCGGATATCATCGAAGGTCACATCGCGGACTACGTTGTTGTCACCAGCCACGATTGCAAATACACCTTGATAGTCAATCTGTTTCTCCTTCATATCAAGGACATCGATGTTGCGGTAGAGAATATTCTCTATAGTGTCGGAGGGGGCATCGGGGCCAATCTCCTTGGCACTACCGTGAAGACCAATCATAAAGGGATGAGCCACGTCAGCCCAGAGGACTGAGTTTTCAGTGACAATGTTGCGGCAACCGCCTACGAAACCCTTGCGGGTGGCATAGATGGTGGTGCAGTCGTCGCTGGTGCGGGCAAACACGTTGGAGTAGTGCACGTCGTTGCTGGCGAAGATGTTGAAACCATCGCCCCAACCATAATAGCTCATCACCTTCACATTGTTGACCTTCACAAAGTTGCTGCCGCCCACTGCACATTGGGTGGTGAAGACTCCATCTATCTCCACATTCTTGCTACGTATCACGTGGATGCCCATGTTGCGATGCGGATAGATCATGCCGCGGCCATGGAGTTTCACGTTTTCTGCATCGTTGATCTCAATCTTACCGTCCACATAGGCACCTCCTGCCACGTAAACCTCCTGATTGCTGCCGATGACAAGAGTGGAATCCAGTTTGTGGTAGCCGGGACTGAAGTAAACGTTCTTTTTGTCTTTCAGGAATTTCTTGATGTTTGCGGGTGCATCTGTCTCGATGGGGTTGGCAAAAAGCTGAAGATTGTCGAAAATCTCGCCGTTCACCTCCACCGAGAGGAGCCTTGGTCGGTCGAGAGAGAACTCGATGGTGTCGCCGTTCACTTTCGGCGTGATGCCATAGCTTAGCGGGCGCACTCTTGCTGATTCTATCTTGCGGTTGCAAGATACGACCCTGACATTCACCGTGCCGGAGAAGTCGAAATATGCCATTGAGGAATTTTCCACGTTGTGTTTTTCCTCCACGCGGTCGACCATAACATTGTAGACCGGCACGGTCTGCCAACCGGAACCCGGTTCGCATACCTCGACGGTGAAAGATTTGTTCATTTTAGCCTCAGCAGGGGCAGTATATGTCTTGAGTTCGCAGTGAGCCGATAAGCACACTGCAGATGCAGCAATAACGGTAAAAAAGCGGTTCATGATGCTTTTAAAAAGGGAAGTAGGTTATTATATAAACGTTTAACAAGGGCTTTTTATCACCCTTGTTAACGCAGAAAATTTAATTTTTAACATTTTGGGCCATTCCTTCAGCGGAATTTGGGGTATTACCTTGATTCAAATGCGCCAGGCGGTTGAGAGCCTCAATGTAGTAATAGTCGGCGTAAATGATTGAGTAGTCAATCTCGCTTCCGGCGGGGTGATGGCCTGTGGAGTGGAGGAGGAAAGAATTGTTTTGGTCGCCCGACTTGTATCGGTCGCTGCTGGCGCTGGTAAGCATATCCTTTGCCTCATCCATATAGTGCTGACCTTTTTCGCCACCGACATAGTCGCTGAGTTCGAGCAGTGCCGAGGCCACCACACAGGCTGCGGATGCGTCTCTGGGCGCGTTGGGGATGGCGGGGTCGTCAAAATCCCAGTAGGGTATCTTGTCTTCGGGGAGTCGATCCAGATAGACATCGGCCACTTTCTGAACGAAATCGAGGAATTTGGGATCTTTTGTCTCGCGATAAACCACAGTGAAACCATAGATGGCCCAAGCTTGGCCGCGTGCCCACATCGAGTCGTCGGCATAACCCTGATGGGTGCAACCGCGCAGGAAATTGCCGGTGATCGAGTCGTAGACAGCCACATGATAAGACGTATAGTCGTCGCGGAAATGATTCTTCATGGTGGTTTCGGCATGTTTCACGGCGATATCGTGAAGGTAGGGGTTGCCGCCGTTCTTGGCTGCCCAGAAGAGCATCTCAAGGTTTATCATGTTGTCCATGATGGTGTTGTGGCCACCAAACTTTGCGACCTCACGCGGCCACGAGAGGATAGTGCCGACTTTGGGATTGAAAAGAGTGGCGAGGGAGTCGGCGGCATTGAGAATCACCTGCTTGTAGTCATCACGATTGGTGAGGCGATATCCATTGCCATAACTGCAATATACCAAGAAACCGAGGTCATGGTCGAAGACGGGGGTCTCCACAATCTTCTTGATGGAGTGGGTGAATTTGTCGGCCTGGGCGAAGACGGTGGAGTCTTTGCTTGCCTCATAGTCATACCAAAGGACGCCGGGCCAGAAACCGCTGCACCACTCCTCGGCGCAGGTGGGACGACACTCCCACGAGTGGGCTTGCGGCGCCACATTTCGAGGCATCATCATATAGTCGATTGAGTCCTTGTCCTGATGCAGTTCGGCAAGGGTGGAAAGCACCTTGGAATGGCAATATTCCAATTCCTTTTCAGTATCCACGGCAAGCAGGCGCTCATTGTGGGCGGCACAAGAGCCAAAGATGCCGAGAGAGGCTATCAGGCAGGATGTAAGGTTGATGGTTTTCATTTGTATCTTTTGTATTTTTTTGCTTCGTTTTTGTCAAGTTTGGTCAGTCTCACTGCGGCGCCCCCTTTAGGCTGGAGGTCGAATCTCAGCGTTGAGTTGCTATCGACTCTGAATTTGTCGCATCTCACTTTGGTAGCTGTGTCCATATTCGGGTCGTCGGTATAGATCTGAGCAAGCCAGGTCTCCCCTTCCGGAAGGAAATCGAGTGATATTTCCTGACGGCGACCGTCGTTGCCGGTCATCGCACCGACAAACCACACGTCGCCCTTGCGGCGGGCCATCACGATGTTTTCGCCGGGATAACCGTCGAGCACTCGGCTATCGTCGAAGACAGTCTCAAGGTTTTCAAACCATTCCACTTCCGGTTCGCCATTATAGCGCGAGGGGGTGTCATACCAGAAGATGGTCTGCAACGGGCTGAAGAACACCAATGAGGCGGCCAACTGATGGGCGTGGGTGTTCTTCAATCGTTTGTCGAAGTAGCAGATGGTGTAGTCGGCCGGTCCGTTGAGCATTCTGGTGAAGGGAAGAGTGACATTATGGGTGGCATCTGGCCATTCCTCATTGCCAAGGATGCCTTCCTGAGTGAGAAGATTAGGATATGTGCGCGAGAAACCGGAGGGGCGGAACTCGTCGTGGATATTCATCAGCAGGTTATTCTCTGCGGCATAGCGCACCATGTCGTGGAGCCATGTTGCCCAGCGATGGGAGGCATACTGCACAAAACCAGATTTCACACCGACTATACCCCAATCTCTTAACAGGGGAAACAATTCATCCATTTGTTTCATAAGTGCGTGTTGGTTGACATACAGCCAGACTCCCACACCCTTTTCCTTACCATAATCTACGACACGCTGCATGTCGAGATTGTCAACCACCTTGGTCGCGTCTCCGTCGTGGCTTGTGCAGGGGAGATACCAGAGCCAGTCGAATAGCATGTATGGAATGTTGTGTTCGGCACAGAAATCAATGTTTTTCATGCCCGCTTCGGTGTCAATTTTTGTACACCTCATGATTTTTCCGGGTTTGATCCAGTCTGTATTTTCAATCTGACACGGAAGATTCAGGTTGAGCACGATGTCGTTGTTTTCTATCAATTCTCCGGGGGTGTCGGCGGTCATCACTATTTTCCAGGGGGTGGCGTAGTAGGTCACAATGTCCACCGGGGAATACATCACCGACTCGAGGGTGTTTTTCTTTCCCTGGCGACTTTTCAGTTTTGTGAGACACCAGTCGTCGACATCGGCATCGAGGATGGCTGCCCACTGCCCCGAGGGGAGTTCGAATGTCATGGCTCTTTCTGAGGGGATTGAAATGCTGTCGATTGGGGTCTTGTGAAAAGGAGCCTGTGCCCATTCCTCACTCCAGGCCATGGTGCCTTCGGGGAAGGTGAAATCTGTCAGGTCATCCACCACTTTGTGGAAGATTGCTGCGGGGTGTTCGGGGAAGAAATAGCGGAAGGCAATTCCCTCGTCGTAGGCACGTACCTGGACGTCAAGGCGATAGTCGCTCTTGTCTTTGCGCGACATGTGGAGAGTGGCACTGTTAAAGTGGTCTTTCACTGTGGATCGTTCGCCATAAAGGGGATGCCATACGCTGTCGGTTGGTGCGTTGTAGCTGACGCTGTCTACTGTCAGGAGGTCCATCCAGCAGTCGGGTTGGACAAGGTCTCGTTTTCCGAGTGCCATCTCCCATGTGCGGTTGTCGACATGAAGGCCGGCACGCGAGGGGAGAATCACGTCTTTGCCACTGTTCTTTATGCTGTAGGTCAGTTCCTTTCCTTCTTTTGAAAAGGAAACTTCCTTCTTGCCGTCGGGTGAGGTCAGGGTGAGCACATCAGCTGCAGCCGAGACTCCGGCTATGCAGCTCATGGCGGCAGCGATCAATATGGGGTAATATTTAGCCATAGTTATTGCATTGTTCATTTACCCCTATATACGAACAAACCTCCTCATTCACTCAAAAGTTGAATTTTTGAATTTTACTTTTCGATTTGCACTGAAACAAATTTTTGATTATCTTTGTATATTCAATAAAAGCAGCGAGATTATGAGCAATATAAAATACCCGATAGGCATACAGTCGTTTGAGAAAATCAGACGGGAGAATTATCTTTACGTTGACAAGACCGAAATAATTCATAAGATTGTCAGCGATGGAGTCTATTATTTTCTAAGCCGTCCCCGTCGTTTCGGCAAAAGCTTGCTCATTTCGACCCTTGAGGCGCTATTCAAGGGAAAGCGAGAGCTTTTCAAAGGGCTCGCCATTGACTCGCTCGATTGGGACTGGCAGACTTACGAAGTGCTCCATCTTGACCTGAATGCACAGAACTACAAAGAAGAAGACAGCCTTTATTCCAATCTTGACTGGCATCTCAAAAGATGGGAAAAACACTATGAAATAACAGAACCGTCCTCCAGACTTGAAAACCGTTTTTCAGACGTAATACTCAAAGCATACGAGATTTCAGGGGAACAAGTAGTGATATTGATTGACGAATACGACAAGCCCCTGCTTGCCAACATCGACAACCCCAAACTGCAGAGCAAATTCAGAAATATGCTCCAGGGTTTCTATGGTGTCCTAAAGACGTTGGATCCCTACATCAAGTTCGGTATGCTCACCGGAGTGACACGATTCAACAAGGTTTCCATCTTCAGCAGTCTCAACAATCTTAGAGATTTATCGATTGAACCGGATTTCAACGACATCTGCGGTATAAGCGAATCTGAGCTTTCCCAATATTTCGCTGAAAGTATGAGAATTATGGCCAACCGCCTAAAGATTACTCCAACCGAACTACATGACCGGTTGAAAGCCAACTACGACGGTTATCACTTTGCAGCCTACGGTGAGGACATCTACAATCCTTTCAGCTTGCTCAATACATTCAGTTCCAACCGTATTGGTTCATACTGGGTAGCCACAGGCACCACTTCCTCACTTTTGCAGGTTCTTGACATAAACTGCTATCCCCTCCAGGAACTTGAAAACTGCAAAAGTACCGAAAACCAACTCAATGGAGCCGACATCTTCCTTTCAGACCCCATACCATTCTTCTTCCAAGCCGGTTACCTCACCATAAAAGGTTATGATCCGGAATTTGACGAATACACGCTTGGTCTACCTAACAGGGAAGTGTCGCAGGGATTCAACGACCTTGTTCTGAAGGCTTGGATGCGCCAGCCTGAATCCGGCAACCCCATTAGGAAATTCGTTGAGGATGTTCGCGAAGGACGCGTGGAGGATTTCATGGAAAAAATCCAGGTTTTCTTTGCCGGGATACCATACGACCATGTCAGGAAATCGAAGAGAACCGAAGCCGAAACCCAATCAGAAATCCAAGGCGACAAGGAGGTGCATTATCAGAATGTGCTTTACGTCATAATGAAACTCATGGGCTTCTACACCCACACTGAATATCGGACAAGCCGAGGACGAATCGATATGCTTGTGGAGACTGCCGACTACATCTACGTGATGGAATTCAAAATTGACAGCACTGCGGAAGAGGCAGTTAGCCAAATTGATGAAAAGAACTATACTCTTCCCTTCCAATCATCGGGCAAGACCATCTTCAAAATCGGCGCCAACTTCGACACCTCCACCCGCCGTCTCTCCGACTGGCTCTGCCAGAAAGAATCATAAACTCCTTAGACCCCATTTCATAAAATTTTTATGGCTTAGGGGTCGCATCCTTGGAGCTA
>JAMPEH010000349.1 GCA_023665245.1 Muribaculaceae bacterium | reverse complement strand
CCGTCGGGAGGCGTGATGCCGTTTGATGTGGCACGAGAGCTTGTGGAACGTGAGATACGCTATCGCAACCGCGTGGCGTTTGACCGCGAATTGCGTCTCGAATTGTTGCGTGAGGCCGATGAAAACGGTGATGTGGAGATATTCTGTGACCTTGACTCTTAAAGGTAAACAGATGTTAACATTTATTATAGAGCTACATAAATAAAATAATGTACCTTTGTAGAATCATTACATTATATTTTTTACGATAGTGAGACTGAAATCTATTTTAACAGCGTTCGTTGTGGCTGCCGCATCATTCATGGCGTCGGCACAGAACAATATTATCGAGGAAGTGGCATGGGTCGTTGGTGACCAACCTATCTATAAGTCGGAAATCGAGGAAGCCTACCGACAAATGCTCTACGAGGGCACCACACTGTCGGGAAACCCCTACTGCGTTATTCCCGAACGGCTCGCCATTGACAAGCTCTATCTCAATCAGGCCGACATCGACACCGTGGAGGTGCAGAACTCAATGGTCTCGCAGCAGGCCGAGCAGCACCTTCAGCGACTCATCTCCAATTTCGGATCGAAAGAGAAGCTCGAGGAATACATGCACCAGACTATTCCCGCAATGCGCGAGACGTTGATGGACATGTATCGCAACCAGATGAGAATACAGCAGGTCAAAAGCAGTCTTGTGAAAGATTTCAAGGTCACGCCTAACGACGTGCGCCGCTATTTCGCAAAACTTCCCGAGGACAGCATCCCCACCATACCGTTGCAGGTAGAGGTGCAGATTATAACAATCAACCCGGCTATTCCGCGACAGGAGATTGACGATGTGAAGGCTCGTCTGCGCGACTTCTCAGAACGCGTCACCAGCGGCGACGCCGACTTCTCAACCCTTGCCAGTCTCTATTCCGAAGACCTCGGTTCGAGCGTAAGGGGCGGTGAAATAGGATTTGCAGGACGTGCGACCCTCGACCCCGAATATGCTGCGGTCGCGTTCAACCTCAATGACCCCAAGAAGGTATCGAAAATCGTTGAGTCGGAATACGGGTTCCACATCATCCAACTCATTGAGAAACGCGGTGACAGGGTCAATACACGCCATATTCTGCTCCGCCCGAAAGTATCGGACGAAGACCTCGTGAAAGCCACCCACAAGCTCGACAGTGCGGTTTCCGAAATGCGCGACAAGAAATACACCTTTGAGGAGGCTGCTCCTTATATTTCTCAGGATAAAGACACGCGCAACAGCCGCGGTATGATGACCAACCAGTATAACGGCACAACCCGCTTCGAGATGCAGCAACTGCCCCCCGAAGTCAGCAAAGTGGTGCAAAACATGCAACCGGGCGAAATCTCCGACGCGTTTGTCATGATGGACACCAAGCGCAACCGCGAAGTGGTGGCAATCGTGAAGCTCGCTTCGCGCATCCCCGTCCACAAAGCCAATCTCTCCGACGACTTCCAGACAATAAAGTCAATGTATGAGACATCGGCACGCGAGAAGATTGTCGACGACTGGCTCGAAAAGAAAATAAAGTCCACCTACGTCAAAATTGAAGACGGATGGAGAGACTGCGAATTTGAGCATAAGGGCTGGATTAGATAAAATGGATAGCAGACGGTCGTCACAGGGCAACAACCGGTCGGCAATGAGACGCGTAATCCTTGCTGTCTCAGCCGTCGTTGTAATGTCGATGTTGTTTGCACCCTCCAAGGCGCAGATTAACCGCGAGGACACCACGCCTATAGTCCCCACCATTGCCAAAGCCGACCGACATCAGAAAGGGAAAATCTTCCTTGAGCAAGCCGACACTCTTAAAGCCGTCGAGGGGGTGGAATACCAGATTCTCACGGGCAACGTAATGTTCCGTAAGGAGGACATGTTCATGTATTGCGACAGCGCCTACTTCTTTGAGCGCACCAATTCGCTGCAGGCGTTCGGAAACGTGAGAATGGAGCAGGGCGACACACTCTTTGTCTATGCCGATGAACTCGACTACAACGACTCAACGGAACTTGCGGTGCTTTATGCCAACGCCGGAAAAAAAGTGCGACTCATAAACCGCGACGTAGAATTGCAAACCAATCCGTTCTACTACGACCTCGGCATCGACCTCGGATATTACGAAAACAATGGTACATTGACCGACAAGCAAAACCGGCTTGTATCGGGCTATGGAGAATATGCGCCCAACACAGCCGAGGCGTTGTTTCGCAACAACGTGGTGCTGACATCGCTGCGCGAAGGCGACACTCTCGATATCTTCACCGACCAACTCTATTACAACACCAACACCCACATCGCCGAAATGGACGTACCGTCGATAATAGTCAATAAAGACGGCAAAATATTCACCGACAGCGCGATATACAACACCGAAACCTCTTTTGCCGAACTCTACAGGCGTTCGGTGGTCGTTACCGGCAACAACAACCGTCTTACGGGCGACTCACTGATTTATGACCGTAACGCCGGTTATGGAGAAGCATTTGGCGACATAATCATTACCGATTCGCTCCACAATATGATGCTCACGGGTGACTATGGATTCTACAACGAGTTGACCGACAGTGCGTTTGTGACCGGTCGCGCTCTCGCTAAAGAGTACTCTCAGGGCGACACACTCTATCTCCATTCCGACACAATACGCACCTTTGCCGTTATCAAGCCCGAAGAAATCGTAGATTCAGCAACAACGCTGCCCGCCGATACCGCCCACTACGTAGTGGCAGCCCACAAGGTGAGATTCTATCGCAGTGACATGCAGGGAGTATGCGACTCCATGACATTCGTGCAGACCGACTCGATGCTCTATCTCAACCGTCATCCGATAGTATGGAGCGACAACCGGCAGATTTTCGGCAATGTGATTCAAGTCCATATGAACGACTCGACTATCGACTACGCCCTGTTGCCCGATTTCGGTTATATGATAGAAGAGATTGAAGAAGGATACTATCAACAGCTTGCCGGCAAAGAGATGCTTGCAACGTTTATTGCAGGCGAATTGTCGCAGCTCGATGTCAAAGGCAATGTTCTGGCCATCACATTTCCCGAAGAGTCCGATTCCACAATCAACAAGGTAGCCTCGCTCGAAAGCTCCTACATGACAGCCAACTTCGAGAAACGGGCATTAAAACGCATGAAAACCTGGCCCGACTCCAAGAGCGTGATAACTCCGCTCTATCTCGCAAAGAGGGCGTCGCTCTATCTCGAAAACTTCAATTGGTATCCAAAGATACGACCGTCTTCTCCCGAGGACGTCTTCGTGATGTCGCAGGAGTTTCTCGACCTTCTCGCATCTCCCGACCCCAACGAAAAACGAACCGGCGGCAGGAGAGCTGCAGTAAGAAAGACCGAGCCGGCTCCAAAACCGCTTCAGCCGATACCCAACGACTCAACCAACATCAACATAACAGATAATACCGAAAAACCATGAACAGCACTCATCTCGACGACC
>JAMPEH010000348.1 GCA_023665245.1 Muribaculaceae bacterium | reverse complement strand
TCGCGACACCACATACATTCATGACGTATTTGACAACTCAACGCTACAACTCAAAAATCCCGTCAGACTCGATTACTCTGGTCAAATCAGAATCTCATACTGCTTCTTGAACACTGCAGATGCGACTTATCAAATCACCTTCGGTGAAGAATTTGAAATGCTCGGCGACGTAAACATGCTCGGTCTTATAGAGACAATCATTCCACACAACAACCCGATGAAAATAGTTAGTACGGCTCCATCGCCCGAAAGGACATCAAGCTCATCGTGGCAGTCGGTATTTACTGAAGACCTCGCGTTCACCCGAAGTGTGAATTCATCAGGAATGTATTTCACAGACCCGTTCAATCGCTACGATGCAAACTCTGCCAAAACGTTCCGCTTCTATCCTAAAGCATTCTATCGTGCCGGCAGCAATCCCGCATTTAATAATAACTACGCTATAATTCTATATGATCTCGACAACGATGCTTTCGTTTACGGATCCGACATAGCAGCAGCATCAAGCGGTCCGACCTACTGTAAAGTATTCCGCGACAACACAGGTGAGGACTTCAAGTTCAACAACAAAGCCTACAAGCGCACTATTGTCTATGGAGAGAACGATTACAGCAACAACACAGGTTTCTCAAACGCCCTGATGAAGAACGAAGACGGTGAATATTTCATATATAGGTTCCGTCAGTATCAAATATGCTACGACCTCTCCAAAGACATTGTTAACATGGAGAAACGATGCTACAAAGTGGACCTCTCGGCAGTACCCGATATTGACAAAGCCACTAATTTCCACTTCGCCACCAACTTCACTCTGTTGCTCTATAGCGTAGGCAATACTCTCTACGGCTATGACTACGTCAACAACAAGTGGGCCAAGAAAGAATTTGACTCCGAAATTGTATATCTCGAACCCGAATATCGTTCGCGCAATAACTACAGCGAATATATCGTTGCCACCTACAATGGCGAAAAAAGCACCATACAAAAAATGCAGGTCAGCAACAATTCCAACTTTGTAGAACTAATTGAGCAAGACGTCAAATGGGATGTCGATATGAAAGTTGTCGACATTGTTTGGAAACAATAATTTTTACTGTAATTTTCTCCCTGAAGTATATTCAGTTTTAACCGATTCCTAAATTAGGTTAAAACTGAATATACCTTTTTTGGAACCGGTTACATTTTATTACCTTTGTAAAAAATATAACATAATTATAACATGAAGAAATCATTAATCATTTCCTTGCTGATGGGCGGTTGCGCACTTACCGGATTCTCGCAGACCGAATTCCGTCACATCTCCTTCGATGAAGGACTGAAAGCTGCCGCCAACGAGAATAAACTTGTATTTATCGACTTCTATACCGATTGGTGCGGTCCTTGCCGCAAAATGGCCAACGAGGTGTTCCCGCAGAAAAACGTTGGCGACTACATGAACAAGAACTATGTATGCCTTAAAATCAACGCCGAGCAGGGAGAAAGCGTGGAACTGATGAAAAAATACAAGGTCAACGCATTCCCAACAATGGTAGTACTCGACTCCAAAGGCGGTGAGGTAGGTCGACTGATGGGCTATCGCGAAGGCAACGATTTTTTAACCAAGCTCCAGTCGTCGGTTGACCCTGAAAAATCGCCCGAACGCATGAAGGAACGAATCGATGGCGGTGAGCGTACCCCCGATTTGGTCAACAACTACGCTCTCTACCTCATAGAACAGAAAAAAAATCAGGAAGCACTCGACTTGGTAACATCCTACTTCAACTCTATCGACGACAAGCAACGACTCGCACCCGAGAACAACTTCCTGTTCACCCGTTACACAACCAACACCGACTGCGACATGGGGCGTTTCATGGTTGCCAACCGCAACAAGTTCGACAAGTCACAACAAAAAGCAGTCAACGACCGCATTGCCGACCTCTATCATCGTAACCTCGGCCAATATTTCTCAGGCTATATTTTCAGCGAAGGGAAATTCGATTCCGAGACATTCCAACGTTTGAAAAAAGAGATGACCGACCTCGGACTCACGAAAAACTACAAATACGACGTGATGTTTGACTTCATCGAAAAACGTGCTTCCACCAAAGATGACGCCGAATATCTCGCTTTCTGCGATAAACGCTACAACGACCTCGAGACAAGCGAAAAAAATTCACTCGTATTCAACCTGACACGTCTTGTCAACTCCAACTCGAAAGAGATGAAACAGAGCATTTCCAAATTCATTCGCTCACGTCTCCACGAAATGTCGCCCGTAGCAATACAATACTCCGGACGTATACTAACCAACATGGAGCAGTAAGTCGTCAACCGCTCAATACACAAAGCCGCCCTTCGATTCCGCAGAGCGGCTTTTGCTTGTATATTACAGGAATTTACTTTAATTTTGTGGAAATATTATAACGCATCAGATTTTTTTTATATGTATTGGAAATTATTACTGATATTATTGCTAACCACCGGCGGCTTACCCGTTTCAGCTCAGGTCAAATATCTCGACTTCGATGCAATGAAAGCAGCTACAACCGGAAAGATGAAACAATACATGAACACCCATCCCGGGCAAAATGCCGACTCGCTTCGCCACAACGTCATCGACATTATATCATTCGACGAGCCCGTTGCACCCAAGAGCGCGCTTGCAAGACAACGCAAGAAAAAGCTCGACCCCAAGAAGCTATACGACCTGTGCAAGCACAGCACTCTTGCCTACGGAGTGTTCACCCATAGCGACGGATGGAAAGCCGACACAGCCTACATAAATGCTTCGGCCGTAGCGCTCACCCCCGACGGAATCTGCGCAACCAACTATCACGTAATCTCCGACGTGGTTATAAACGGTGCCTTGGGGCGCGATCCCAAAAACGACCTTCACCGATTCCTCATGGACTATGACGGCGACGTGTTTCCACTCGAAAAAATAATGTATATCAATCCAGTCAACGATTTCGCGATAATAAAAGTCGATACCGGTAACAAAAAACTGCAACCGGCACCGCTCGGCGACGACCTCGTCACCGGTGATAAGGTCTACTGCCTCGCCAACCCGAGTACATACCTGTTCCATTTTACCGACGGCATGGTCTCAAATTGCGTCAAAACCACCAATCCTCGCAGCGGACAGACCGTCTACAACAACGAAATCACAGCCGAATACGGCGTTGGGTCAAGCGGTGGACCGATATTTGACGAATATGGCAACCTCGCGGCCCTTGTAAGCTCCACGGTGTCACTCTACGCTCAGCCACAACAAAACAAAGGGTTTCAAATGGCATTCAAGCAAACAGTTCCCGTTTTCCTTATCAGAAATTGTTTTTCCGACTAAAACACGACACAACCCCACATGAAAACAACAATAGCAGCAATAGCAATCACCATGGTCGCATTAACAGCCGGCGCCCCGCAACCGGTCGGACAACACAGCCGCAACGAAGAAATGCAGAAACGAATGCTGAT
>JAMPEH010000347.1 GCA_023665245.1 Muribaculaceae bacterium | reverse complement strand
TGCAATACAAAATTTCAATTTTGACAAAAAAATAAAGCCAATACTGGCTTTGAGGGTTATTTCGAGCTGGTCAGGTGTCAAACTCCCGCGCGATCGCATCGCGGAGCTGAAAATCACGTACATGGATTATGTCTCCATGAACCAGGAAGCGAGGGACGAGTTCAGGAAACGCTGCGCAGACGAGGAGCAGCTGCAAAAGCTCAGCACCACATACCGTATGTACAAGTACAGCAAGTGGTACAAGGAACTACATACCGCATTTCCTCAAACTACCATCATTACTTACACACTGGCAGACAGAACCCCGATGGAAGACGCCGTGTCGATGAGCTAGGAATCATCCGACACACTCTGACTAAGACCGCCGCCGGAATCCGCAACTCTCCGGCGGCGGTCTTTTTGACGACGCAGGACTTCATCCCGTCCCCGCTCCCCTGGAAAGATTAAGCAAAATTTAATAAACTTCCATCGGCATCTGTGATAAAATTGATGTTAAGGTGGGATATTATCCCGATTCATTATAAAAAGGAAGGCATTTACAGGAGGCAAGTTTATGGAACAGGGACAGAACCAGAACCAGAACCGGAAACGCAAACAGGGAAACCAGGGGCAAAAGAACATCCACGCAAAGCCCAGAGCGAAACGTTCTTTTCCCGTAAATATCCACATCATTTTCCTCTGCGCCATCGTGCTGATCGCGGGATTCTGCGCATACAGGCTGTACCGCTGGAACAAGGGCGTCCCGTCGGACTATGATCCGGATTACCAGACCGACGCGTTCGACATCGAGGTGATGGACAGCATCATTCCTCTCGCGCCGGATAAGCTCGAGGGACGTGAGGACGACGGCGTGACCACCATTCTCTGCCTCGGCGACGATCCCTTTTCCCTGAATCAGGGCGAGAACGGGCTGGCGGAGCAGATCGCCGCGAAGGCGGACGCCACCGTCTACAACGGCTCCTTCACGGGCACCACGATGGCAGCGCAGTTCGAGTCGTACAATGACGGCTACATCCTGGACGCTTTCTCCTTCGCCTACGTGGCGCAGAGTCTCGCCTCGGGCGATTTCGACCTGATGAAGACGGCGGCGACCTACAGCTACGACGAGGCCTTTCCGCGCACCACAGCCATGCTGGAGGCGCTGGATTTGAATACTGTGGACGTCATCTGCATCATGTACGATGCCAGCGACTATATGAACAGGCGCCCCTGCGACGATCCCAATAACCCCACCGCCATCATCACCTATACCGGCGCGCTGCGCTCGGGCGTGCAGGCGATTCAGGAGGCATACCCGCACATCCGCATCGCGGTGATGTCCCACACTTTCTGCCACTGGGTCAACGAGGAGGGGAACTTCGAGAACGCCGACCGCGTGGACTTAGGGCACGGCACCATCAGCCACTACCACCAGAAGGAGTTGGACGCCGCCAGCGACTGCGGCGTGTCCTTCATCGATAATTTCTACGGCTCGGTCAACGAGGACAACTATCTGGATTACATGACGGACTACATCCACTTCAACGACGCGGGGCGGACGCTTCTCGCGGAGCGGTTCGTCCAGTGTATTTTCCCGGATGACAAGTAGGCCTTTCGGAGGCCCGCAGGACCCGGCTTACCGGAAATCCCAGCCGCTCCTGAGCGGTTTTGGCCCCGGTGATGCGCGATGCCGCACCGCCGGGGCCTTTGTCTGCCCTTTACCACTCCTTCGAAAACAACTCCTCAAAATCAAAGCGCCCAATCATCTCCCTCGTCCTCCCGAGCGCCTGCGCCATCTCCGCCGCGCTCCTTATCTCGCAGCCGCCGTCCGCGAAGCACTCCGTCATATAGCGGTTGATATCCTTGTGGTAGTGGGTATAATCCGCATAGTTGTTCAGGTCTGTCACGATCTGCTCCCGGTCCGGGAAATAGAACACCCGCACGTTGTCATAGGCGAGCATCGTCTCCGCGATGTACTGATACTCCGCGATGGTCGCCTCCAGATGGTTTTCCCGCATTACGTCATTCCAGTAGAGGATGCTGTAGGGCGGAAAGAAAATATAGAAGTCGGTCTCCGGGTTCTGCTCGATATAGGGACAGATATTCGCCCTCAGATTGCGCTCCGTGCGCTCGATGTATTCCTGCGGCTGCGCCGGGATATCCGCCTGCTCGGGCTGCACATAATTGTGCATGACCCACTGGATATTGTAATATTCGTCCGTCCACCAGCTCTGATAGACCGTGGCGAGATCGGTCTTGTCCGGGTCCGCCAGCGGGCGCAGGATATAATTCAGCACCACGTCCTTGTTAAAGAGATACTGCACGTCGTTTAACCGGTTCTCGTCGTAGAGATAGGCCGGAATGGGGTATTTCGTCTCGTCCACGCCCCCCGTGTAGGTCGTCACATCGACTCCCAGAAACACCGCGTCCACCCGATGCCCGCTGTCAAAAATAATGTCCATGATGTTCGCCTGGTCCTTCGGGTAGGCGCCGCTGTAGCTCAGCTTGATGGTCTCGAGTCCCATCAGCTCCCCAAACCAGCGGGTATCAAAATTCACCGTCATGGACGAGCCCAGGATTACGCTGTCGTAGGACATATGTTTCGCCATCCCCGGATTCTGAGAGAGCTGGTTGTCCACCAGATAGGGAAAGTCCTCGAGGGGCGCATGGTACTGAAAAAAGGGATCGACCCAGACCACCAGCGCCGCCGTCAGAAAAAACAGTATGAAGATGAGGCTTACCGTGGAGACGACCCACTTTTTGAATCCGTTCATAAGATGATCTTCCTTTTCGAAAAGCCCTCCAGCCCCTGCCGCCGTTTCCGAACTTGCGCCCTCAAAAAATCTGCACAGGAACTTCCGGGAGAAACATTAGAAATTAAAGTACAAAAAGGTGCTGACCTTCGAGAAGGTGAGCACGCACCACAGCGCCAGCACGGCAAATGCCGCCGCCGAGCCAAGGCGGTACTTCACCCGCTCCATGCGCTGCGCCGCATTCCTTTCGACCATCGCCAGGTAGAGTCCGGCCGCCAGAAACGCCCACATCAAAAGCTCCCTGCTGTACGAAAGATGATCCAGGTGTAGCACCTTGAGGACATACCAGAACTCATCCACCTGAAAACATGCCGCCAAATCCGCCGACACCCTCTGCACGGCGCCGTTTACGGCGGCACAGAGCATCTGGTTCGCCTGGGCGACGCTCTCCGCCCGGAAATAGACCCAGGCCACGCTGACATAGCCGAACAGCAGCAAACGTGACACGCATATCATAATGATATGCCCTGCCCTTCCGGCAAGACCCGTTCCTCCCGCATGGTTCCTCTCTGCCGCCTCATTTCCCGGCGCAGTGCCCGCAGCAGCCTCCGCCGCACCGCGCAAAAGCCGGGGCTTCAGGGCCTTAAGCCAGAAGCGCGTCGCCACATACAGCGCGCCGTGCATGGCGCCCCACACGAGGTAATTCCAGCCCGCGCCGTGCCACAGCCC
>JAMPEH010000346.1 GCA_023665245.1 Muribaculaceae bacterium | reverse complement strand
AGCCGGGCCGACATCGCTAATATCGGATACCTGCCCGAAGAACGCGGACTCTATAAAAAAATGAAAGTTGGTCAGCAGGCGCTCTTTTTTGCAGGACTCAAGGGACTGTCGAGAAAGGTTGCTACAATGCGGCTTCATCAGTGGTTTGAACGACTCGGCATAGACAGTTGGTGGAATCGACCGGTAGAAGAACTGTCGAAGGGTATGGCTCAGAAAGTACAATTTGTAATCACTGCGCTCCATGAACCGAAATTACTGATTTTCGACGAACCGTTTTCCGGCTTCGACCCTATCAACGCCAACATGCTGAAAGAGGAAATCATGAGACTGCGTGACAACGGAGCAACCGTGATTTTCTCCACTCACAATATGAACAGCGTTGAAGCGGTATGTGACAATCTGACACTTATCAACGCCTCGCATAACATATTGAGCGGACCGGTCAACGAAATTCGTACCACACGCGGTCAAAACCGATATCGAATTGTGTTTTCAGGCGAAGAGAAGCCATTGCTAAGTGAACTAACCAACATGGCGAAAACCACTGAACTGAACCGGCTCGACAACACCACATCGGAATTAGTTATCCAACTCGCCGACACAGCCACGCGCCACGACCTTTTACGAGCAGTGACCGAGAAAGTGGAACTCATCTCATTTGACACGTTGCTCCCATCAATGGATGAAATTTTCATTTCAACAATTCAGAAATCCAATGAAAGACAATCGACTTCTGTTGACAATCATAAGGCGTGAATACGTCGAACGAGTATCGAGAAAGATCTTCATCTTATCGACAATACTGACGCCTTTGCTGATGATTGGACTGATGTTGCTTCCCGCACTGCTTATGAAATTCAACATCGGTGACACGCTACGCTACACCGTGGTCGACAATAGCGGCGTTATAGCCGACAAATTAACCAATAGCCAAGTAGTGGCTTTTTCACGTGAGACAACCTCGATTGACAGCCTGAGGGGCAATAACAATATCGACGGAATCCTGGTAATCGGTAGCGACATAATTGACAACAACTCATCGGTCAGTCTCTACAACCGTGGTGCTGGCTCAATCGATGCAGAGGCTGAAATAGTCAGGCAAATAAAGGATGCAATAGAACTCGAACGGATCAAAGCTTACGATATTGACAATCTGCCCGAAATACTTTCTGAAATAGAAGCCGACGTGGACATTACAACCCACCGTATAGATTCCGATGACAACAGTCCGGCAATGTCATCTACAACTTGTTTCATTATAGGCATGACCGTAACATTTCTACTCTACACCCTACTGATGTTCTACGGGCAAATGGTCATGTCGAGCATCATAGAGGAGAAGAACAACAAGGTTGTCGAGCTTATTATTTCATCGGTGAAACCTCAACTGCTTATGCTTGGAAAAATCATTGGTATAGGTCTCGTCGCCGTTACTCAGATTGCCATTTGGGCGATTATAATATGCGGTTCGGCGCAACTGCTCCTTTCCTTCTCGTTTACATCGGTTCCAGCTACGGCAACAATTACGGACGATATGGCGTTAAACAACATTCCGGCATTATTCAGTAATCCGGCTTACCTTTTGCAGCTTTTTCTTTACCTCACATTATTTCTCATAGGCGGCTATCTGCTCTACGCTGCAATCTTTGCCGCGATAGGTGCATCGGTCGACAACATGCAGGACGCATCGCAACTTGTCTATTTCGCATATATACCTATAATTATCGCAGTAATATGCGCGACCATTGTCGGGCGTGATCCCAATTCATCAATGGCTTTATGGCTGTCGTTTATCCCGTTCACCTCACCAATGATAATGATGACACGGATTCCTCACGGAATACCGGGTTGGGAGATATTCCTGTCAATCGCATTGCTCTACGTATCATTCATAGCAATGACCCTGGTCGCAGCTAAAATCTATCGTGTAGGAATCTTGATGCACGGCAGAAAGCCGAGCATCAAGGAAATTCTACGATGGTTGAAATACAGTTAAACCCGATTATTCAATGTCGAAGCCTGCATTTTTGACAGCTTCGACAACAGCATCGCTGCTGTGTTCACCCTCTACACGAGCCACGCCTGTCGACAGATTGACGTCAACAGAGGTAACACCGTCAACCCCACTGATTGCCTTAGTAACCGTAGCCTGACAATGAGGACAATTCATTCCTTTAACAATATATTCTTTAGTCATTTCTGTTGTTATTTTAGTTGATGGATAATATCTTCTTATTAATGCAACGAGAAGGAGGACAACGAGTATTCCCGAACAAATCAGAGAAAACGTACTGAACGAACGCGTATGACATCCCGTGGCATGCGCTCCCGACATCTCAAACCACGATGAGGGCATAAGATAATCAATTGCCAACCCAAATGCGATAGCGCCGATAACGATTGATGACAAATAAACGATTGCTGCCCGTCGCCCCATCTCACGGGAAATAAGCGTAAACGACGCAAAGTTGGCTGCCGGTCCCGCCATAAGCAGTACGAGCGCAGTACCCGGCGACAATCCTTTCAACATCAGTGACATTGCAATGGGTATTGAGCCTGTGGCACATACATACATCGGCACTGCAATCACCAGCACCGCTATCATTGACAACAACGGATTGTTACCAAGGAATGTAAAAAAGTCGGCAGGGACAAAAACGGTTATCAATGCAGCGATTACAAGTCCGACAACGAGCCACGAACCTATGCTGCTCACCAAATCGACAAATCCATAGCGCAACGCGTTGCATATCTTTTTCCAAAATCCCGAGGTCGCTGCCTTGCTATCGGCCTCACATTCTTTTTCGTTACACCGATTTTGCTCTCCGTCATCTTCCACCTTACCGACTGCCACTCCGCCGAAAAATGCAGTGGTCAGAGCCGCAACCGGACGGATTACGGCAAAAGCCGGTCCAAGCAACGACCACGTGGCGGCAATACTGTCGACACCGGTCTGGGGTGTGGCGATGAGAAATGATGTCGCCGCAGCCCTTGACGAACCGTTGCGCCTCATGGCTATCGCTGTAGGCAACACTCCACAGGAGCAAAGCGGTAACGGCACACCCACTGCCGCAGCCTTGACCACGGTGCGCCAACCGGTACCCGACAGGTGACGTGAAAAAGTTGACTGAGGAATAAAGGCATGCATCAATCCGGCGATAAGAAAGCCGAACAAGATGTAGGGCGACATCTCGTTGAGCATGAAAAGTAATGAACTTAAAGTTTCACTAATCATAATCAGTCATTGTAGAGCCGTTCGCGAGCTGCCATAACTCGTTCGTCGGTTATAAAATCGTCATATTCCATCATCTTGTCAATAATGCCGTTGGGAGTAAGCTCAATGATGCGGTTACATACGGTCTGAATAAACTCATGGTCATGTGACGACATGAGAATATTTCCCTTGAAATTCTGCAAAGTGTTGTTAAACGCTTGAATCGATTCCAAATCGAGGTGATTGG
>JAMPEH010000345.1 GCA_023665245.1 Muribaculaceae bacterium | reverse complement strand
CGGACGCGGAGGGCTCGGAGGCGGAA
This sequence comes from Muribaculaceae bacterium, assembly GCA_023665245.1. Next base: position 3,438 of record JAMPEH010000345.1, on the reverse strand, counting down.
GCTCCGGACGCGGAGGGCTCGGAGGCGGAAGCTCCGGACGCGGAGGGCTCGGAGGCGGAGACTCCGGACGCGGAGGGCTCGGAGGCGGAAGCTCCGGACGCAGAGGACTCAGAGGCGGAAACCTCGGATGCGGAGGATGCCGGGTCAAAAACGGAGGAGATGGTCAGCGAGAACACGGCGGAACCCGGCGCGGGGGAGGAAGGCCTGCGATTGCTGCTGGCGGAGTCCGGGGAGGAGAACCCCAGCGGAAGTTATCAGATGAACGGATCCAATACGACGTGGGTGATTGACCAGAACGGGAAGCTGACCGTGGAGGGAACCGGAGAATTTGGCGCCACGACGCACGACCAGTATGGACATAGAACCGCGCCCTGGGACGCCTACGCAGAATCCATTAAGACCGCAGAAATCAAGGTGGATGGAATGACGGATGCGTCCGGCATGTTTTACGGGTGTATTAACCTGACTGAGGTGGATTTAAAGAATTTTGATCTGTCATCCGTGACGAATATGAGCAGGATGTTTTGCTACTGCGAAAACCTGACGAGCGTGGATACCAGCGGCTTTGACACGTCGAAGGTGACGGATATGAGCGAGATGTTCTACGACTGTTTGAATCTGGCGAGATTGGATTTGAGCAGTTTTGATACATCCGCCGTGCAGAACATGGCGTCGATGTTTGATTCTTGCGCCGCGCTCGAGAAGCTGGATCTGAGCAGTTTTGACACATCCGCCGTGCAGAACATGGCGTCGATGTTTAATTTTTGCAGCGCGCTCGAGGAGCTGAATCTGAGCAGCTTTGAGACATCAAAAGTGACAGATATGTCATATATGTTCAACGACTGCTGGCTCTTAAAAAATCTGGATGTAGGGCATTTTGACACGTCAAAAGTGACAAATATGGAGAGCATGTTCGGAGGGCTTCACGGACTCAAGAGTCTTGACCTGGACGGCTTCGATACGTCGAAGGTGGAATGCATAGACTACCTGTTCAATGATGACACTGGGCTGGAGAGTCTCGATCTGAGCAGTTTCGATTTGGGCAGCGTCAAGGAGGCCAGGCTGGAAGGCTTCTTCCCGAAGATCGGGAATCTGAAGACGATCTGCACACCCAGGAATCTGCATGTCCCGATTTCACTCAGGAGTACCTGGTATCGGCATGACGGGACAGAACTTACGGAATTGCCGCAGGGACTGGATTACAGCATTGTCATTACGCGAAACAAGCAGTCTGCGGCGGCGGAGGCTTCCATCACCGCCACGAAGAAGCGGACAGCATACCTGTGCGGCGAGAGGCTGAACGTTGAAGATATTACCCTGATCTATTATGATGAAAAGGGGAGCATCACGAAGCTCACGACGGGCTTTTCGACAGATGCGGACAAGATCGATCTGTCCAGGCCGGGTTTAAAAACTTTGACGGTGACTTATGTGGATCCTAAGACGAATAAGACTCTGACGTGTACGATCGATCTGACCGTGACATTTCCCTTAAGCGCCGACAGCGTCGAGGCGGCATTGCCGTCAAAAACCCGGGTGTACAACGGCAGCCAGCATAAGCCGGTGCCCACGGTCACGGCTAAGAGCGACAGGCAGGAACTGGCTGCGGGCAAGGATTACACGGTATCCTATGAGGACAACACGGACGCGGGAGAGAAGGCGAAGGTCATCATCCGCGGGAAGGGTGATTACAGCGGAGAGCTTTCTGTGTTTTTTACCATCGAGAAGGCGCCGGTGACGATCAAGGCACAGGACGTCACGCTTGCCCTGGGAGATACCCTGCCGGTAGAGTTTGCCTGCGAGACGGAAGGGTTCTTTAACGGGGATGAGAGAAAAGTGACGGACGTGTCATTTACTTTTTCGGACACGAACGGCAATCCGGTGGAAAAAAGTGACATTCATTTGAACGAAACGGGAGTTTACAAGATTATTCCGCAGGGTGCGCAGGTCGGCGATAATTATGTGGTTGACGCGCAGAGCGGATACCGGCCTGGAATCCTCACCATAGCGGAGGAGCGGGTCTCCTACACCGTCACCTTTGAGATGATGGGACACGGGATACAGACGGAACCAGTAAGATCGGTCAAGGCGGGCACGCTGATTGCGGAACCGGAACAGCCCGAGGAGGCGGGCGGATATCTCTTCACGGGCTGGCACAAGGACCGCGCGTGCACCAAAACGTGGAATTTCGACGTCGATACCGTGCAGGGAAATATCACGCTGTATGCGCGCTGGACCGCAAAGACAGGAGAAGGGGGCATCCGCATACAGGAGATTCCGGAACAGGCCTACATGGGCAGCACCGTCAAGCCCGCCGTTGTCGTCTATGCGGCGGACGGAAAGACGCTGTTAAAGTCCGGCAGGGATTATACGGTCAAATACTACAACAACACCGCGGCAGACCAGGAGGATGCGGCGGGAGGAACCGCCAGCAGCCTGACGGGAGGCACGGACGGCGCGCAGGGAGGTTTTGACAGCAAACTGCCTTATGTGGAGATCAAGGGCAAAGGAAGCCATGCGGGGTATGTCTACAGCAATTTCCATATCCGGCCGGCAGCCATCTCGGACGGCTATGGGAACGCGGCGGCGGGATTTACCCTGAAATGCAGCGAACAGCTTGCCGTCCATGCGACGAAAGACCAGAAGCCCTTCAGCTCCTTAAAATACAAGAAGTCGATGACGGCGGGAAAGGACTATACGGTCAGGCTGGAGGCTCTGATGGCATATGATTCCGCAGGGAATGACGTCTCGTCATGGTCGGCGGAAGGCAGCAAGGATAACAAATGGATACCGGCGATACCGAAGGGGTACAGGGGAACTTTCCGGCTGACGATTGTGGGAGAGGGAAATTACAGCGGCGAGATCCGCAGGACTGTTTATGTGGATTCCAAAGAAAACCTGCTGAAGAACGCGAAGATCACGCTGGGCAAAAATCAGAAGAACATGCCCTACAACGGCGGCGCCGAGGTGAAACTGACGCCCGGATACTGCGAGGAGGAAAAAGGGAAAAAGAAATACTATCGGGTGGATGAGTCGGGAGAGATTCTTATGGATGCTCCGGAAGAAAACGCCAACAGTCTTTTTACGGTGAAGGCGGGCAGTTATTATCTGCAATACGGGACGGATTACACCGTCAGCTACACGGACAATAGGGCGGTGGGCACGGCTGTCATGACGATCACCGGCAGAGGAGAGTATAAAGGGAGCAAGAGTGTTTCGTTCAAGATCACGGGGACGGCTTTTCGCAATAAAAATTTGGTCGTGGAGGGTATTCCCACCAACGGGAATATCGTTTATACTGGAAGGGCGCAGACCTGGAACAGGCAGGCAAAACTGAGTCTGATCGGAAAGGACGCGGCGGGCGGCGAGACGAAGACCGAGCTTCGTTACGGGACGGACTACACCGTCAGCTACAAGAACAATATCAAGAAGGGAACC
>JAMPEH010000344.1 GCA_023665245.1 Muribaculaceae bacterium | reverse complement strand
GCCCAGCCCCTTCACCGCGCCGTACTCTTCCAGCCACCGGATGCTCTGGGCATGGTACAGCCCCGTGTCGTAGTGGATGATCCCCCGCGAGCTCCCGTATGCGAACAACAAAAAGAGGAACAGTATCCGAAACACTTTCCCCCTTTCTCCCGACCGATTTTCCCGTATGGCGCTCCGCTTCTCCTGCAGCAGGCCGCCAAGATCCTTCCTGCCGCACCACGCGATGAGGCCGCAGGCGGCACACAGAAACAGATTGGCGCTAAGCCCTACACGCCCCGCCAGGCTGAAGAACTGCGCGTACACCGTGACGCCAGCCAGCCCGCAGACCAGATAGGAGTCCGCGTGCCTGACGCGGTACGGTACGCGCCGCGTGAGCGCTCGCAGAATCCCATATCCGACAAGAAACATCGTGAGAAACATATAGAGCCAGATAACCATCACTGACAGCATAGATCTCCATGCCTTTCTTTTCCGTTCAAAACATCACTGCTTCTGCCGCTTGTATTCCTCACAGCTTATACCCGCAATCTTTCGCAGGTCAGCGTCCATCATCATGGCGACCAGCCCCTTAAAATCGACGTCTCTCTTCCAGCCAAGCTCCCGCTCCGCCTTCTCGCAGTTGCCCCAGAGGAACTCGACCTCCGCCGGACGATAAAACTCCGGATTCACATCCACCAAAAGCCTGCCAGTCGCGGCATCGAACCCCTTCTCGTCCACGCCGCTCCCCTCCCAGCGTATCCCGACGCCAATCTCGCCGAACGCCGCCTCCACAAACTCCCGGACCGTGTGCGTCTCGTTGGTGGCAAGCACATAGTCATCCGCCTTGTCCTGCTGCAGCATCAGCCACATTCCTCTCACGTAGTCGCCCGCAAATCCCCAGTCGCGCTTGGCATTCATATTGCCCAGCGAAAGCTTGTCCTGCCTGCCCGCGACGATGTTCGCAATCGCCAGCGTGATCTTCCTCGTGACAAAGTTCTCGCCCCGCCTCGGCGACTCATGGTTGAACAAAATGCCGTTGCAGGCGTACATGTTGTAGGATTCCCTGTAATTTACCGTAATCCAATAGGAGTACAGCTTCGCCGCTCCATAAGGGCTTTTGGGATAAAAAGGCGTCTTCTCGCTCTGCGGCGCCGTCTCCGGAATGCCGCCGAACAGCTCCGACGTGGAAGCCTGATAAAATCTGCACGTCCCGCCGTTAACGCGGATCGCCTCCAGGAGCTTCAAGGTGCTCACGCCCGTCGCCTCCGCCGTGTACTCCGGCACGTCGAAGGAGATGCCCACATGGGACTGCGCCGCCAGATTGTACACCTCTGTCGGACGTATCTCCGCAATCAGCCTCATCAGATTGCTGGAATCCGTCGTGTCCGCAAAGTGCAGGAAAAACTTCACCTTGTTGTAATTGGAGCAAATCAGATGGTCGATCCTCGCCGTGTTGGAGATACTGTGCCTGCGGATCAGGCCGTGTACCTCGTAACCCTTCTCCAACAAAAACTCGGCAAGATAAGAACCGTCCTGCCCGGTAATACCTGTAATCAACGCTACATTCTGCATGAGATAATCCGTTTCCTTTCCTCAAAATCAATCATTCCCCGGCGCCTGCAAAACCGCCGCATCGTCAGCCTTTGCCAGCCGCCCATTCCGCCAGTATTTTCTCATAAAACAGTCGTTCTGTAAAGCCGGGCGGCTCACGACGGCATATCTTTCAGATACGCCGCGATCGCATCGTGCCAGTCGGCAAACACGAAGTCCGTGGTCATCTTCAGCATATAATTTTCCAGAATCGAGTAGGCCGGTCTCTTCACCGCCGCGCCATACTCCTCCGACGTGATCCCCTCAACCACCGTGCTCCTACCCGCCAGCCGGAAAATCTCCTCCGCGAACTGCGCCCAGCTGCAGTCCCCCTCGCAGGTTCCGTGGAACAACCCATAGTTATCCGTCGGAAGCAGACAGGCAATCGCTCTCGCCAGCTCTGCCGCGCTGGTGGGCGAGCCCACCTGGTCTCTCACAATACGCACTTTATCGTTCGTCTCCGACAGCCGCAGCATCGTTTTGACAAAATTCCTGCCGTCCCCGTACAGCCACGCGGTGCGCACGATATAATGCCGGCCGCCAAATTCCCGGACGAACTCCTCCCCCGCCAGCTTCGTCCTGCCGTATGCGCCCTGGGGACCCACCGGGTCGGTCTCCCGATACGGCCTCGTGCCGTTGCCGTCGAACACGTAATCCGTGGAGACATGCATCAGCTTCGCGCCCGTCTCCGCCGCCGCGATACTCAGGTTCCGCGGCCCGATCGCGTTGATGCGAAACGCCAGATCCTCCTCCTTCTCGCACGCCTCCACCGCCGTGTACGCCGCGCAGTTGATGATCGCGTAAGGGCGTATCTCCCGCACAAACTCCATTACCCGGTCCACGCTGGTGATGTCCAGCTCGTCCACATCCGTATTGATCAACTCATATTCGGCGCTCCCGGCATACTGCAGGTTGATCGCCCGTCCCAGCTGTCCGTTGGCGCCCGTCACAATGATTTTTTTCATAATATCCTCCAAAGATTTTGTCCATCGCATCACGTGTCCTTACTCATTTTATTATCATACATCCTCTGGCAAAATTATGCAAATCATTATCTCGAGAACCCTCTGGAAAAAACGCTGGCCATATTTCCAAACTTTTTGTAATAATTTTTTAACATTTTGTCTATTTTTTCAAATTTTTACTAGTGACTCCCCCATTTCCTTATGTTATAATGAGCGATAGTGAGCTGGGCGTTTCCCTATGCCCGGCGGCGGTGCCGAATTGCCGGGATTTTGACGGTGATTGCCGCACCCTGTGAATGGAATATCATCATAAGATAGGAGAAAGAGAGGATTAGAGATGAAAAGATTGCAAGTGCTTTTCCTTGTGGCCTTGTCTACTACTCTTCTGTTTGGTTGTGGAAAAGAAAAAGAGGTCGCAGAGCCTGTCGTCGAACAGGTAATCGAAGATATTGTCGAACCGGAAGTTGAAGAAGCGCCAGAAGAAGAGCCCGAAGAAACCGCGGATGACGACGCACCCCCGGAGGAAGGGATGGTCCGCAGCCGCATCACGAACGAATGGGTTACGGAAGAGGTCAACAATACACGGCCGATCACGGTCATGATTCCCAACACCAAAACTGCATCGCAATACGCCATCTCCAACGCGGACGTGCTGTACGAGTGTAACGTGGAGGGGAGCATCACTCGATTGATGGCGCTGTTCCAGGACTGGAGCAACTACGACAGGATCGGCAATGTGCGAAGCTGCCGTGACTACTACGTTTACTGGTCGTTTGAGTGGGATGCTTTTTATGTGCACTTTGGCGGGCCCTTTTACATAGACGAAGTCATCAACCGCAAGGACACGGAGGACATCGACGGCTTGTCCAGCAGCAATTTCTGGCGTGCCAACGATACGAACAACTCCACCGACAACGCCTATGTCGATACAG
>JAMPEH010000343.1 GCA_023665245.1 Muribaculaceae bacterium | reverse complement strand
ACCTCGGTCGCTCTGAATCGCCCGTTCTTGACGAGAATGGCGAGCAGGTGTATTACACCTCGGGAGCGATGAAAGGAAAGCCTAAATTCAGCGTCAAGCATACCCGAAAATCAGAATCCCTAAATCTCTATATTTGGCTACACCCTCGCAACCAGCAGGAGCGTCTGCAAAACAAGAATACGCTCGTTCTCGCTGAGAAGATACGCTTTGAACGTGAACAGCAGTTCTTGGAGGACAGGGAGGGATACAGACATTTGATGTCGGCCCATATCAAATGGGTAAGAATAAAAGCAGACTGCGGCAATCGAGGAAATCCTCGCCACAATGCAAAAAGCATTGGGCATCGGTGACGGCAGTTCGATTACAAACGGGATGAACACCGTGAAGTGCAACGTGCTTTCACATTCTGCCTTTTCACCGGCATGAGATGGTGCGATGTCAAGTTGTTGACATTCCGAAGCGTTGACTATTCAACACGTACTTTGAGATTCAATCAAAAGAAAGTAGAGGGACGCAGCGCACACAGTTCCGTCGTATTTCCCCTAAATGATGGCTTAATTTCTCTCATAGGTCAACCATCAGAACCATATGATCCAACTGAGGTTGTATTCAAGATACCGAACTATTCCACTTGTAACAAGCATCTCAAACGATGGGTCAAGGCATCCGGAATTAAGAAATGGATTTCGTGGCACTGCGCCCGACATTCATTCGCAGTCAACGTACTTGACAAAGGAGCGAATATAAAGACCGTATCAACGTTGATGGGTCATTGCGGCATATCCACCACTGAGAAATACTTGCATGTACTCGACAGACAGAAGCAGGATGCTGTTGATAGCCTTTGCTCAATTGACTTCTCAATGGATTAGGATGCAAGGAAAAGAGAAGCGTCTGTGTCAATGGCATAGGCTTTCTTTTTTTGCCCAGCCATTTATTATCTGATAAGTTGGTTCGGGTTATCACGGATATATAGCCGTGAACCAATCCAAACCCATTTAGCATTAACCAATTTTGATTTTTTCAGTGTTAATGTTGCCATTGAATTATTCAAGCATTAAAATTGAGCAATTTTGAACTCAAAAATGCAATTTTGTTTGTTGATGTCAAGGATTTTAACTAACTTTGCATACTAAAAACGATACTCGGAAAATGTCCACAAGGGAACTAAAAATAATAAGCTTGTTTTCAGGCGCGGGTGGTCTTGATATTGGCTTTGAAATGGCTGGTTTTAAGACTGCTGTCGCAGTTGAAATAGATCCTTCATGCTGTGATACTTTAAGGGCAAATAGACCTAACTGGGCTATTATAAACAAAAGCATCACCGAAGTAACTGGAGAAGAAATACTGAAAGCTGGTCGGCTTAAAGTCGGTGAAGCGGCTTTAGTAATAGGTGGACCACCGTGTCAAAGTTTTAGTTTGGCCGGTATGCGCAAAGGGCTAGACGATGACAGGGGAAAACTGCTGTTTGAATATGTAAGAATAGTTAGGGAAACCCTTCCTAAAGGTTTTGTGCTTGAGAACGTAAAAGGGCTCACAAACTGGGATAAGGGCAAGGCTATGACCATGCTTATAGAAGAACTTAGTCAGCCCATAGAATACAACGGCACTATTTATCAGTATCAGTTGGCTGCACCTAAAGTTTTAGATGCTGTTAATTATGGCGCACCCCAGTTCCGAGAAAGGCTCATTTTGGTAGGGAATAGAATTGGAAAATCATATGAATATCCTGAGCCACAAGAAAGACCCCATAAAACAGTTTGGGAAGCTATTGGAAGCCTTCCTGAACCAGACCAACCATCCGAGACTGCTCTAAGAGTGGCAGGCTGTATTAAAGATAGAATAGAAAAATATGGCTACTAAAAATCTCCCCAACCATGTAGTAACGGCGCACTCGCCTTCTACCATTGAGAAAATAAAGAAAGTGCCTATAGGCGGTAAGCTATCCGATATAGAGCAAATATATGGGTCTACTTACAGGAGATTAGATCCAAATCGCCCTTCTTTTACGGTAACCAGAAGTGGCTATAGAGATTTTATCCACCCCTATGAAGATAGAATGCTAACTGTAAGGGAACTTGCTTGCCTTCAAACATTTCCCTTAGATTGGGTAATCAAGGGGGTCAGACTTGACTCCTACAGTTCAACTAGAAAAACTACAATGACGCAATTTGGGCAGGTTGGCAATGCTGTTCCCCCAGTGCTTGCAGAAGCTGTAGCAAAGTCAATTATCGAACAATGGTTTAATGATGAGGAGGAAGAATAATGTCAAAAGTTCCTGAATCTGTAGTAAAAGAATCTTACTTACTCAAATCCACTTTCTTCTATAATAGACTGAGCACCAACGGTTATTTCAGTCTATTTGTGAAAGTAAAGAAATTTGTCAAAGTTGAAGGAGACAAATTAGACTGGGCTAAAAGGGAAGAATGGAATATAAGTGAAGATGCTTGGAATATAATTAAAGAAAACGGAATTTCACCTGCTTTAGTGTTTGTTCACCCTAAAGTATTAAAGCTGAACCCCAGTTTTCTAAAATTTTACAGGTCTATTGCCATGCTTCCTCAAAAGGGACTTTCTGCAATTTCAAAAGTATCAAATTTAGATGCGATTGAAAAGGGCAAAGTAGATTCTTGTAAAATCAAAGCAGAAAGCATAGACAAACTTACAAAAGCCATTAACGAAGTTATTTCTGTTGTGGTAACAGTGGCCTCAGGACTAAATGAAAAAAGGCTTGAAGGTATGATGTATGCAACGGCAGGAACTAACATTGATGGGTCTTGGCGTAATCAGATTGGGGCTGAAGGTGAAAGGGTAATAAGGACCATTATAATGAACGGACTTCTTCACTATGAAGAGGTTACCTCTTTCATCGACAAAGCAAATAACACAGTTGAAATTTCTTCCCCTGAAGCAAAGAAGTATATTGAAGATATTGATTTGGTTAAAACTATAAATCTTTCCAATGGCTATTCAGTTTATTTTTCTTCAGAGCCTGATGTAACTATGTATAACCCGGAAGGAGATATAGTGGGCATTATTGAAATCAAAGCAGGGTTAGACCCTGCTGGGGCTTTGGAAAGATTAGGGGCAATGTTCAAATCTTTTGAAAACACCTTAGCGGAATATCCTGAAGCAATCACTATCTTAGTGGCTTCCTGCATAACAAAAGAAGTGGATAGTAGATTAAACGCTTCTATGGTAGTAAGACAGAAGTATATTACTACAGATATAACGGCGAATGATAGAGACAAGAGAAAATTTGTCAATCGTCTTAGGGTTATAATGAAGTTAGCGAGACCAAGCCTTTAATTCCTAATTTATGACATAGATTATTCCTAGGATAGCTTCGATGAGGGATTCCAAAGGGGTTGACCCTTTTGGAATATTTGGGATATTTTCAGCGTTGACTTGACAATGCGGCTCGGAAATGTTGCGCAAGGTGAGAGCAGAACCAAGCTTGCTTGGGT
>JAMPEH010000342.1 GCA_023665245.1 Muribaculaceae bacterium | reverse complement strand
GCCGTTGCACGGTAAAGGCACGAAATACAAAAGTAAGGCGATGACAAATCGCAACTATGGCAAATTCAATGCGGTTGACGATGACCGCGCAGGAACTACGGACAAATACCCGACGAGCATTTTGCGATTCACAAAACCGCACCCAAGTAAGGCAAAGAGTCAGACGCAAAAATCGGTTGAGTTATGCGAATATCTGATACGCACATACACGCACGAGGGCGAAACTGTACTTGATAACTGTATGGGGAGCGGCAGCACGGGTATAGCGTGTGTCAGGAGCGGCAGAAAGTTTATCGGCATAGAGATTGACGCGGATATGTTCGATACAGCGTCAAATCTGATTCATTCGGAGGACAAAATAAATGTTTCAAGACAATTTACTTAGAGAACTGATTATCGACAATTTTGCGGGCGGCGGCGGGGCGAGTACGGGTATGGAACTTGCATTAGGCGTACCTGTAGATATAGCAATCAATCACGATGAGGACGCTATCGCTATGCACCGCGTGAATCACCCGCATACGACGCACTATCAAGAGGACGTATTCGCTATCGAACCCGAAAAAGTTACAGGCGGGCGTCCTGTGGGCGTAGCGTGGTTTTCGCCCGATTGTAAACATTTCTCTCGCGCAAAGGGCGGCAAGCCCGTAGAAAAGAAAATACGGGGTCTGTCGTGGGTAGTTTTGAAATGGGCGATGAGTGAATCGGCTCCGCGTGTGATATTTATGGAAAACGTACCTGAAATTCAAACGTGGTGTCCGCTCATCGAAATAAATGGTGCTATGCGACTCGACCCTGCAAGAGAGGGTGAAACATTCAACGGTTTTATCGCTATGCTCACAAACGGCATAGAACGGACGCACCCTGCGTTTTTAGAGGCGTGCGAGTTCCTGAACCTCGAACCCGACGGAAAGGCAGCAGAGAGGCTCGTAAACGGTTTAGGCTATGCGGTGGACTACAAGGAGTTAAAAGCCTGTGATTTTGGCGCACCGACCATTCGTAAGCGATTCTATCTGATAGCGAGGAATGACGGTTTACCGATTGTATTTCCCAAACCGACGCACGGAAACGGAAAAGGACTTAAGCCGTACAGAACCGCCGCCGAATGTATTGATTGGACGATTCCGTGTCCGTCGATATTCGGACGCAAAAAAGAACTTGCGGTCAACACGCAGCGGCGTATAGCGCGTGGACTCGATAAATTCGTTATTCGGAACCCTAAACCGTTCATTATGCAGATGAATTTCGAGAACACGCCGCAGGATATTGACGCTCCGTTGAGTACGATAACGGCGATAAACAAGCACTATTTGAGCGTACCGCAGTTGGAGCCGTACATAATGAGCAACAACACGAATAACGCGTCGCACGCGGTAGAGGAACCGTTACCGACCGTTACAACGGGCAATAGGAATTTCCTGTGTGCGCCGTCGCTCATTCAGTATCATTCCGAACAGAGCGGTAGCGAGGTGCGCGGACAGAAAGTTGACGAACCGATTATGACGATAGACAGTTCGCCGCGCTATGGCGTAAATGCGTGTTTTATCTCAAAGTATTTCGGCGGGGAAAAGCAAGCGGGCGCGGATATTGAAAAGCCGCTGCCTACCGTAACGGGAATCGACCATAATTCGCTTATTGCTGTCAATTTGAGTTGTCGCTACGGAAACGGTAAGGACGGACGCGGAAAACGCGCTGACGCGCCTATGCCGACCGTAACGGCGACAGACCACAACGAACTTGTGGCGACGAATCTGTTACATTACTACGGCGGCGCAGACCACGCGTCGCGTGCCGATAGCCCGCTCCCGACAGTTACGACCGCGCCGCGTCATTACGTCGTAAAAACGTATTTACGAAAGATAGACTGCAGTCAGGGGCTTGGAAATTGGGATAAAGTCAGAGAACTGCTCAATGCTTATGCGGGGTATCGGATAGCCGATGACGAAATTCTGATAATCGAAATCGACGGTACGCAGTATTTCATATCCGACGTCGGAATGAGAATGTTAAAAGCGAAAGAGTTAATGCTCGCGCAGGGTTTCCCGCCTGACTATATACTCGATATAGAATCGCATATCGGCAAAAAGTACAGCGAGGCAAAACAAATCGCCCGAATGGGTAACGCGGTTTGCCCGCCTGTGGCAACGGCATTAGTACGCGAGAACTGCGCGGAAATTGCCGCAAAACGAATCATAACGACTATGGCGATATTAAATGCCGAATTTGACAAAACAGTAAACACACGCGCCGTGCGGCGCAGGAGGGTTGTATGAGAGAGCAAATTCAAATCAGAATAGACCTAAAACTGCCGCTGTCAGAGCGGGAACGTGCATACGCAATACTCTTTATGGGGTATGACGCGGAGCGACTCGACAAAATTTATAAGGAGAATCACAATGAAAAAGGTAACGATTGAACAAAACACTTTTAAGGCGATGATAGAGGGCGTTAAACACGCCGTATCGACCGATAATTGCCGTCCGATATTGCAATATATCAGGGTAGTAGTAACGCCCGCAACGGTAACATTTTACGCGCTTGACGGGTTTCAGGCGGCAAAACTGCAGATTGAACACAAGAACGACTGCGATTTTGCTTGCTATATAAAGCCTATCAAATTCACGCCGTTAAAGAATGGTGCATTTACGGTCGATATTGAGTTCGACGAGGAAACCCGAATCGCGTGCGTGAATATCAGAACGGAGTACGGCGAATTGGTTTACAAATTCACTCAACCTGCGGGCGAATTTATTGACATTGAAAAGGTGTACGCAGACGCAAGAGAACACGACAGGGAACTCGGAATAAGCGCAGGACGCGTCGCAAAAGCCCTCAATTCGATAATCAAAACAACCTCCGACAGAGAACACGGCGTCATTTTTGAAAGCAAAGAGAACTGTCAGACGGCGTTTATATTGCGCTCTATTGATAAAAACATTCTCAATGAACAACTCATTTTGCCTATCAGAATATTCTCTGATGAAAGATAAACTCAAAAAACTGTGGCGTTGGCTACGGCGCGAAATACTCAATAAGGGTATGCTCCTATGGCTGATAATCGCGGAGTTGATATTTTGGTCGCCCGTGATTGTCGGCGGCATACTCGGACTGATATTCGACGCGTGGTATTTCTCAATCTGCGTGGCGTATATGGGGTTTTGGACGTTGCCGCTGACGCCCGCTATACCATTGCAAATAGGGCTTGCATACGGTTTGAAAAAGATAGCCGACGCCGTGAGGCGGCGGCACAACAGAAAAAAGGAGTGTAACGATGAACCCGATGATGAACAAGGTAAACGTGGCTCGGACGGTCAATCAGGCGATTGATTATGTCAGGTCAAACCCGTGCTGTATTTGCTCCTGTGAGAGTTATTGCGGCGTTAAGTACAAAGGAACCTGCAAGATACGCAGGAGGCTCAAAATCGCGCTGTTAGGCGCAAAGAAAATGGAGGAACACGACTTATGAGAAAATGT
>JAMPEH010000341.1 GCA_023665245.1 Muribaculaceae bacterium | reverse complement strand
CACCGTTGACCAGCATATAGCGCTCTGCGCCCACAGGCTGCGGGGTATACTTGCCGATGTGGATGTACTCGCCCAGGTGGATCTCCTTGTCCGCTTCCTTATCGGTGTAGTTGTTGGCAATAGTCACTTCCAGTGCGCTGTCGCCCACCAGGGTGGGAACATAGATGTCCACGGCGTTGCCGTTGGCCAACTGGTCATAGTCGTTGGCACCAGCGGCCCAGAGCATACCGTTCTCGTCCAGGTTCACCGACTGGAAGAACCCGGCATAGACGTTGATATAGTGGTCGCCCCGGCTGCTCCGGTCCACCTGCTTGGGATAGCCGACCATCTCAGGGGCGGTGGTGCCAGGCACAGGCATCAGACCCAGCTGACCGTGGTCGTTACGACCCCAGGCCCAGGCCTTGTTGTCCTCGGTACGGGCATAGGAACTGAACTGGTTGGCGGCGATGTCGGTGACCTTGGAGTTGACCACGCCGTTGGGTCCGCCAACGCCCAGTCTACCCACACCCTGATCGCCCGCTTCCACCCGGACGGGCACGGCGCTGTCGCCCTTCTCGTCGTCCTCGGCGGTGCGGATACCCAGCTGGCCATACTCGTTGGAACCCCAGGCCCAGACGCCGCCCAACTCGTCCAGTGCCAGTACATGGTCCGCGCCCACGGCGATCTTGGTGATGGTCAGGTCCTGCGATGCCTCGTCCCCGTCGGTACCCAGGGTGAAGCCGCTGATCTTTTCGGGTTCAGAGGTAGTGAAGTGCCACACCTGGCCGCCGGCCAACGCGTAGTCGGCAGAGATCTGGGTGATGGAGCCCATACCGCTGTTAGAGATTTGAGTGGGACGGGCACCGGTGAAGCCGTGACCGACAGCGAAGACTTGTTCGGTGTTGTTGGCCTTGTCCGTCACCGTGTAGTAGAGGGTGGTCAGATAGTTGCCGGTCTGGGCGTCGTAGGTACTCTTCACATCCAGGGTGCCACCGTTCTGGCCCACATGCTTGACCTCGGTGATCTCTTCCCCGCTTTCAGTCTTGTAGGTAACGGGATAGATGAGCTCCCTGGGCAGGCGCACATCGCTGCTGCCCGGCGTGATGCCGGCCAGGCCGGTCTCATCGGTCAGATTGCCTACAGCCAGCTGATAGTAGCTGTTGTCGCCCCAGGCGAAGATACGGCCCGATTCGCTCATGGCGTAGGACACGTTGGCGCCAGCCACCACGTAGACGATGGGATCAGGGTCATCCCAGGGATAGCCGACCTCGTTGAGGAAGCCGGTATCGCTGCCGTTGGCTACCCAGCTGTCGTAATCGGTGATGAGGGTGCCGTAGTTGGTCGTGATGCCCTTCTTCTTGTTTGCCTCATCCAGGCGGTCGAAGTAGTTCTTGCCACCGTCCCGGTTGTTGATGACATACTCGATCATGTTGGGGAATATGACCATTCCCATAGAGTCATAGGTCTCCCGGCCCAGCTGGCCATTGGAGTTATCGCCCCAGGTCCAGACGGTGCCGTCGCTCTTCAAAGCCACAGTATGGGTCTGGCCCACAGCCACCATAGGATTGGTCTTGTCGTTGATGCCGGCCAAGACCTTGACCTGGACAAAGGCGGGGATGCTCAGGCCAGGCACCTTCACCCGAATCATGGTCTGCCCCAAAGCATTGCCGGTGATAAAGTAATTATCGAACCCGTCCACATCGCTGCGGATGGGGACCTGCGGCGCGGCGGGATCCAGCGTCATGCCGTTGTAATAGAAGGTCTTGCCGCCGGCCACGCCGGTGCCGGCCACCAGGGAGCCCTTGTTCTTTTCGATAAAGTCGCGGACGTAGACGTTTTCGCCCATGCCGGTAGCAAAGAGGGTCTGCAGGTCGTTGATCAGCCCACTCAGATCGGTGGCGCTCATGCCGCCGGGCAGGGTGGTAGCGTAGTTAGTCGCATTCTGCAGATGCTTGAAGTCATCGTTGTCGTTGCCCATCTTAGCCCACAGGTAAAGGGCCTCTTCGTCCACGATGGTCCGACCGCTGGGCATAGGCACACTCAGCAGCGTGGACAGGTCGATGTTGTTGTTGACCATCAACGGCACGTTGTGGCTGCTGAAGGCCAGCTTGATGTCCTCCATGCGCTTGTCCAGGTTGGTGCGATACTCCGACCCGGAGATCTCAGCCGCCGCGGCCTTGGTAAAGTTGAAGTCGGGATGGCCATAAGACGTGCTCTGCAAGTAGTCGCGCAGTTCCTGGTCGGTGCGGACACTCAGGATGCTCTCGTTCATGGTGCTGGCCTTCCAGTTCTTACCCATGTCGGCCTGCTTGTCGTTGCCGCGCAGCAACAGGTTGATACCAGCCTGGGCGGTGACTTTCAGTTTCTTGTCCCGGTTGGTCCAGATCTCGCTGATGCCGATGGTCTGGCCCTTGGCCAGCGTGATGAGGCTGGGCGTGACGTTGACGTACTGTTCGCCCACCATCACCATGACATTGGAGGTATTGCGGGTGACGTTACCCAACTGGCCGGAAGCGTTGTAGCCCGCGGACCACATATAACCGTCCTTCTTCACGGTGATCATATGCTCAGCGCCGGCATTGACCATGATGACGCTGGCGTCGCTGCTGCCCTCGTCGTCGGTATTCAAGTCCACCGCCAGCGGATACTTGGCCGAACCGCCCACGGCGGGATCGGTACGCAGGCCCTGGGCCAGCTTAAAGTTGGCGTTGGAGCCGAAGGTGTAGAGGGTATAAATGTCAGTCTCCACATCGGCGTCTGTCCTGGTGTAGATGGTGCTGGGCGTGGTGGATAGGACGCAGGTGTAGATCTCCACCTGGCCATTGGTCTCCTTGGTATAGGTGGTGGTCGTGGTGGTGACAATGATGCTCACCGTGTCATCGTTGAGCGTATAGGTGGCGTTGTGGACGATCTGGCTTGTGGGTTGACTGACCCGCTGATCCCACAACCAGCCGTTGGCCGCAGCGTTGTTGGCGATGTTGTCAAAAGTCGCCTTGGGGATGGGCGCGGTGGGATCGTTGCCGGCCACGGGCAAATTGGTGGCCTTGTCGATCTTGGAGTAGGTGTAGAGCTCCTTGATCGTGCTCGTCTTGGCGCTGGTGTAAACCGTCAGCGTCTGGGTCACCCGCTGGCCGTCCAGCACGTAAGTGGGCTGCTTGACCACGGTCTTGGTGTAACCGTTGTTTTCGGGATCGCTCTCCAGGAAGGTCGTCCATGTCTCGTCAGTGCTGTTGGGATCGCTCTCCAGCAGGCGGCCCTGGCCGGTGGTCGCATCCATCTTGACCGTACCGTCGGTGTTCAGAACCACACCGGCGGTGGTCATCTTGGTGTAGACGCTGGGATTGCGGCCCGGCTCCACATGCTTGGCAATGGCGGCGGAGAAGTTGTTGCCCGTGGCAATGGCGGTCACCGTTCCGGTGGCCTTGGGATCTGTAGACAGCGTGCCCATCTGATGATAGCCCGGAGTCTGTTCGCCGTACTGGGTGACTACAGCGGAG
>JAMPEH010000340.1 GCA_023665245.1 Muribaculaceae bacterium | reverse complement strand
TAACTGCATGTCTTGCTGTATACGGGCTTTTCGGGACATCCGTGTCCCGAAATTGCTGTTTCTTAAACGGAATACTAAGAAAATCTCATACTTCTACGCAAGGACAGCTACGAGAATATTTTGTGCAAGCTGCCCGCCAAAGTATATGAAAGAAGCTTTTGATATCCGAACCTTAATAGGAATTAAATCAGGAGGAATTGAGATGATCAAGGCTGGAATAATCGGCGCGACGGGTTATGCCGGGGGAGAGCTGGTGAGGATTCTCGCGGCGCATAAGGATGTGGAGATTGTGTGGTACGGTTCGCGCAGTTATGTGGGGCAGAGGTATGCGGAGGTGTACCGGAATCTGTTTGAGATCGTGGACGATGCGTGCATGGATGATAATCTGGAAGAGCTTGCCGGGCGCGTGGATGTGATTTTTACGGCGACGCCGCAGGGATTCTGCGCGTCGATGGTGAATGAGGGGATTCTGTCGAGGACGAAGCTTGTGGACTTGAGCGCGGACTTTCGCATCAAAGACGTTTCGGTGTATGAGAAGTGGTATGGCATCGAGCATAAGGCGCCGCAGTACATAGAGGAGGCGGTGTACGGACTGTGCGAGATCAACAGGGAGGACATCAAAAAGGCGCGTCTGACCGCGAATCCGGGCTGCTACACGACCTGTTCCATCCTGACCGCCTATCCGCTCGTGAAGGAAGGGCTGATCGACGCGGACACCCTGATTATCGACGCGAAGAGCGGCGTGTCCGGCGCGGGGCGGGGAGCGAAGGTGCCGAATCTGTACTGTGAGGTGAACGAGAACAGCAAGGCGTACGGCGTAGCCGGTCACAGGCATACGCCGGAGATCGAGGAGCAGCTGGGCTATGCGGCAGGGCGGGAGCTTTTGTTAAACTTTACGCCTCACCTCGTACCCATGAACAGGGGCATCCTCGTGACCGAGTATGCGAAGCTTAAGGAGGTGCAGGGAGCGGACGGCGGCGTGCGGCTTCCCTCCTATGAGGAGATCCGGGCGGTTTATGACCGGTATTACGGCAGAGAAAAGTTCGTCCGCGTGCTGGACGAGGGCGTCTGTCCGGAGACGAGATGGGTGGAGGGCAGCAACTATGTGGACATCAATTTCGTCATCGACGAGCGCACCAGGCGGATTATCATGATGGGTGCGCTGGACAATCTTGTCAAAGGCGCCGCGGGGCAGGCGGTGCAGAATATGAATCTGATGTTCGGGCTGCCGGAGGGCGAAGGGCTGGAACTGGTGCCGGTGTTTCCGTGACGGAGGCGTGGTACGGTCTTATAAAAATATGAAAAAAAGTGAAAATAATATCGATATACAGAATAATAAGAGGGAGGGCAGAAGATGGAACGGAGAGATAAAGTCAACTATTACCTGGATTTGGCCAAAATGGTGTCGCAGCGGTCCACATGTCTCAGACGGCACTATGGCGCGGTGATTGTCAAGAACGACGAGGTGATTTCTACCGGATACGTGGGCGCGCCGCGGGGCAGAAAAAACTGCACGGACATCGGGGAATGCATCCGCATCAAGATGGATATTCCGCGGGGCGAGCGGTACGAGCTCTGCCGGAGCGTGCACGCGGAGGCGAACGCCATCATCAGCGCGTCCAGGGATAAGATGATCGGGAGCGCGCTGTATCTGGTCGGCGTGGAGGCGGACACGGGCGAGTACGTGAAAAATTCCTGCAGCTGCTCCATGTGTAAGAGGCAGATTATCAACGCGGGCATCGAGACCGTCTATGTCAGGGATACGGAGAACGAATACCGCGCGATTCCGGTGCGGCAGTGGGTCGATGAGGACGAATCCCTGCAGGGCACGTTTGGGTATTGAGTGGCACCGCCCGGACGAAAAACGCCGCAGGAGGAGACAACACACAGGGGAGATGCATATGATACGCGGAATGACGATAGAGGATTATGAGGGGGTCAGGGAACTGTGGATGTCCATTAAAGGCTTTGCCATCCGCAGCATCGACGATTCCCGGGAAGGGGTGGCGCGCTTCCTGCAGAGGAACCCGGGCGCCAGCGCAGTCGCCGTGGAGGACGGCAGGATCGTGGGTGCGATTCTCTGCGGGCACGACGGCAGGCGGGGATGTCTGTATCACGTCTGCGTGGCGGAGGAGTACCGTATGCGCGGGATCGGCAAGGAGATGGTTGTCTTCTGCATGGAGGCGCTCAAAGCGGAGAAAATCAATAAGGTGTCGCTGATCGCTTTCACCGCAAACGACGTCGGCAACGCCTTCTGGCGGCAGATCGGCTGGACAAAGCGCGAGGATTTGAATTATTATGATTTTACATTGAATCGGGAGAATATCACGGCATTCAATAAAACATGAAGGAAGTGGAAAGGTTAAAAAAATGAAAATCAAAGAGGCAAGACAGGCATACACGGCACAGCTTGACATCCTGCGGAACAGGCAGAGGGAACTACTCAAGCAGAAAGAGGAACATGAGAAGAGCGCGGCGTCCGACGGCGGCGGGGTCGTGCTGGAGCTGTCGGAGGAGTACCGGGAGCGCGCAAAAGAGCTGCAGGAGAAGCTCGACAGCATCAAGGAACAGATCGAGGAGCGGGAGAAGCTCAGGGATCAGGTGATCGAGACGGAGGTCGGCATCATCAACGCGGAGTCGGCGAAGCAGCAGGGGGAGGCGATGCAGGAGTACGGCGAGGAGATGGCGAAATGCCTGGAGATCGCCAGAAGGATCTCCCACGGCGACAGGGTGCCCGCCACGGATGAGCAGAAGCTGATGGAGTTCAACATGGAAATCTATATGGCGGCGAAGAATATGGCGGTGATGAATATGGACAAGAAGCACAAGGATTACGATTCGCTCTGGGACGATGAGGAGGACGAGAGCGGGGGCGAGAATCCGGATCCGATGGAGATGGCGGGCGACACGGAGATTCAAGTGGAAATACCGGAATTGAACCTCGAGGAGGATTCGGAGGGATAACGGATTTTCCCGTGAATTTTTCCGCAGAATACAAAATGAGGCTTCCCAATCGCGGATAAATGTATTAGAATGATAAGGCGTTTATGCTTGGAAACACATTTTGTAAAAACTCTTCTGCCAGCCGCAGCGTGACAGGCATAGGCAGCGGCAGGCGGGAACGGAGGCTTGTATGAGGATGATAGAAGGCGGCGTCACGGCGGCGCAGGGATTTGAGGCGGCAGGCGTCGAGGCGTCGATTAAGTATCAGGGCAGAAAAGATATGGCGATGGTGTACAGCAGGACAGCCTGCAGGGCGGCAGGCGTTTTTACCAGCAATGTGGTGAAGGCGGCTCCGGTCATGTGGGACAAGGAAGTGGTGGCGCATTCTCCCTATGTGCAGGCGGTGATCGTCAATTCCGGCATCGCCAACGCGTGCACCGGCGCGCAGGGGTATGCGTGCTGTAAGCAGACGGCGCAGAAGGCGGCGCAGCTTCTCGATATCTCAGCGGACGCGGTGCTCATCGCTTCCACGGGCGT
>JAMPEH010000033.1 GCA_023665245.1 Muribaculaceae bacterium | reverse complement strand
GTGGCCTGGCGGGTAGGTCAGGCCCTCTGGGTTCGGCACGATCTGTATCTGGAACCCGACGGCGCGGATCCCGCAGTCGATCGTGGTCTTCAGGCTGGCGGAGAATTTCGCGGCGCTGAGCTTCCCGGCCGCGAAGTCCTCGGGGTACCCGGAGCTGTAGCACAGCTTCACAGGCCCTGTGCCGGGCAGGTCGTAGCTGACGTAGGCTGCGAAGTCCCTGCCGAGCCTGTTCTTTATGAGCGTCGGTTCTTCTTGCATGGCTGTGCCCTCCTTGGGTGTGTTTTCACGGCGCCGGCGTCTCCTGCTGCGGCGTCGTGACGGTGCCGGATCCGTCCTGCCTTGCGAGCATGGCCATCATGCGCTGGTAGGAGCCTTTCTCCGGCAGCGGGGCCTTTGCGCCTTCGACGGCGTCCACGGCACGGTCGAAGGACCGGCCTTTCTCTGGCTGCTGCCCGCCGATCCCTTCCAGGTACATGGCGCTCACGTAATCGCCGATGGCCTCCGCGCAGGCGTGCCGGTCGGACGTGTCCACGTCCATGAACTTGTCCAGGCCGTGCTTCTCGCAGAGCCGGTTCAGCTGGTTGATGCTGTCGATGGCGCTGTCGTGCGCGAGGCGGCGCCCCGTGTCGGCCTGCTTGACATGGTACTGGAACTTCTCTGGCTCGCCGAGGTACTGGGCGGTCCAGATGTTCATGTTGGTCTGCATGCGGACCACGGAGTTGACGTAGGCTGGGAACCGGTCGAGCCGGTCGCTGATGAACCCGCAGGCCTCATCCATGTCGTCGAACTGCATGGGGCCGTCCCCGATGCCGTTCTGCCGGATCGCGTCGACCAGCCCGCTGATCTTCCTGCTGTAGCTGTCCATGTTTCTTTCCTCCTGGCAAAAGCTGCATATATAATTATATGCGCGGTTCTATTATAGCATGCAGGGCAGGCTGTTTCAAGCCTGCTTTTCCGGCCATACCGGGACGTCCGCCTCGCAGCGCATGTACAGCTGGACGCCCCTGAGCTTTTCAGGCAGGTAGTCCTGCTGCACCCAGTGGCCTTCAAAATCGTGCGGGTACTTGTAGCCGATGCCGCGGTTTAATTTCTTGGCGCCCGCGTAATGGGCGTCTTTCAGATGATTCGGGATCTCCAGGTCGGAGGCGAACCGGGCAAGCTCCATGGCGCGGCTGATCGACGCTGCGGACGAGTTTGATTTCGGGCTCGCCGCGACGTACAGGGCGGCCTCGGCCAGGATGATCTGCGCCTCCGGGAAGCCGATGCGCTCGGCTGCGGAGCAGCAGGCCTCTGCAACTACGATTGCCATGGGGTTGGCGAGCCCTACGTCCTCGCAGGCATGGATCATGATGCGCCTCGCGATGAATTTCGGGTCCTCGCCGGCCGAGATCAGCCTTGCCAGGTAATACAGGACCGCGTCCGGGTCCGACCCTCGCATGGACTTGATGAACGCGCTGATCGTGTCGTAATGGGAGTCGCCGTTTTTATCGTAATTGATATGCTTGCGCTGCATGCACTGCTGTGCGATCTCCAGCGTGATCTCGACGGCGCCGTCCTCGCTGGGCGGCGTGCTCAGGACAGCCAGCTCCAGCGCGTTATAGGCGTGCCGGACGTCGCCGGCGGCCATTTCGGCGAAAAAGTCCAAGACGGGCCCGCCGGCCCTGACAGGCGGGTATTCAGTCCGGTGTTTCCCGATGTAGCCCAGCGCGCCGTCCAGGGCCCGCCGTATCTCATCTGTGCCGACGGGCTTGAGCTCAAAGATGGCGCAGCGGGAGACCAGCGCCTTGTTGACCTCGAAGAAGGGGTTTTCCGTGGTCGCGCCGATCAGAATTATCGTCCCGTTTTCCACGAAGGGCAGCAGGAAGTCCTGCTGCGCCTTGTTGAACCTGTGGATCTCGTCGATGAACAGGATCGTCTTCTGGCCGGTGCTTTTTGCGGCGGCCTGCGCGTCCTTGACGGCGTCCTGCATGTCTTTCTTGCCTGCCGTGGTCGCGTTGATTTCCAGAAATTGCGCGCTGGTAGTCTTGGCGATGACGTTGGCCAGGCTGGTCTTGCCGGTCCCGGGCGGGCCGTACAGGATCATGCTGCCGACCCGGTCGGATTCGACCATGCGGCGCAGCATCGTGCCCTGGGCCAGGATGTGCCGCTGCCCGTAGTAATCTTCGATGCGGGCCGGGCGCAGCTTTGATGCAAGCGGTTCGTTCATTGGCACAGCCTCCTTTCATGCATAATACCGTGCCGGTGGATGGGTCAGAGGCAGTCCCCGCCGAAGGGGTTTCCCTCGTCCAGGCGGCTGTCCTCGTAGGGGTCGTAGCCCATCACGCCGGCGCATGCCATGGCCTCGTCCCGCACGGCCTGGCTGTCGGGCTGGGCGGCATTGCCGCTGCTGTGGCTGTTCACGGCCTGCGTGCTTGCATATGTCTGTCTCATATGGGTGTCTCCTTTCTGTCGTCATGGTTTATGGAATATGACCCGTTGGGGCTCTTCGCATACGCGGGGTCCTTGGCCCCGGCGCGCTCTTCCAGGGCCCGGATGGCGTGGCCAAACGCGCACTGGAAGACCGTGTCGAAAGACTGCATCTGTGGCGTGCGCATCAGGCCCTGGGCATTGCGGCCGCTGGGCTCTTTCAGCAGGCACGCCGCGTCAAGATCGGTCATGCTCCTGCCGCCTTTGGCTTTATCGGGTGCCAGTATGTCCCTGCCGTGCCAGGGTCGAACACCTGGCTCCACGGGAATATGGTCTCGGTCTCGCCTGCGTTGGCCGCCACGGGGGCGTCAAATTTTACGACGGCGTAATGCGAGCAGGCAGGGTCGCCGACCGGGTTCAGCAGGCCGTCTTTATAGCCTGTTATGACGCCGGAAAGCCCGTCGTAACAGCCGCCTGCCGGGGTCATGAGCCTGACGCGCGTGCCGATAGGTTTGTAAAAGGGCATTTTGTGCCGCTCCTTTCCGGTTCAGTCGTCCAGGATCTCGACGGATATCTTGAAATGCGCGCCCGTCGTTAAGTTTTTTATATAGCAGGTGTCGTGGTCCCCGTCGAGGACCCGGTACTTCACAGGGTCGAGGCCCTGCTCCAGGTCGCTGAAAAGCGTGTCTTTCTGGTCCGCGTCATGCATGCGCCACAGCCCCTTTCAGTGCCAGCCTGTCAGCGATCCTGGCCACGAAATCCAAAGATTTCTCGATCAGGACGCAGTCGCGGCCGGAATTCAGGCATGCCTCGCCGGTGCTCCCGGAGCCCGCGAACTGGTCCAGGACGCATTCGCCCTGGTAGGTCACATAGTCCAGGATGGCCTGGAGCAGTCCGGCCGGCTTCTCGGCCTGGTGGATGCGGGATTTCTTGTCCGGAGGGGCGTACCTGAACCGGGTGGGGAGCATGCCGGACGCCCCGGACATGAAGTGCCGGACGCCGGGCTCGGCCTTGTCCTTCTTGGCGTCCGGGCGCATGGCCCGCGGCCGGCCCTTCGTGAAGAAGCAGACGTCCTCGGCGTCTTTTGATTTCCGGCCGGTGTTGGCCACAAAGCCGGATTTCTCCCAGGGAACTTTGGCGTAGTATAAAAAGCCGGCCTGGAGGGCCATCTGCTTGACACGGGTGATATACTCGAAGTTCTCGGCCGACTCTTCCGGCAGGAACTCGACCAGGAAATGCCCGTCCTTCAGGACCCTGTATTTTTCAGCCATGTCTCCCTGCGTGTACTGGAACAGGTCATAGCTGGCAAAGTCCCGGTTGCCGCCTTTCAGCTGCCCGCTGATCTCGTACGGGTGGTCCGTGACGATGCAGTCCACGGAGCTGTCCGGCAGGAAGCTTAAGTCCCGGCCGTCTCCCTGCAATAAGACACATTGGGCGCCCTGGTTCTCGGCATAGCCGACGGCGTAGACCCCACGGGCGAGCTTGATGAACTGCCCGGACGCCACGCCGTCGTGCAGGCGGGCCCGGACGGAGTGCTCCGGGGCGTCGGGCACGGCGGCGTAGGCGTCCCGGAGCGTGAACTGGCTTGATTTCTGGAAGACCATGGCGATGGTCTTCGCGACTGTCTCATGTTTCTGCATTGTCTTTCGCTCCTGTCTCAGGTTTTGCGTATATTGTGAACGTGTACCAGCCCCAGTCCCCCTCATGCCGGGCGTGCTCGGCGTACCCGTTTTGGGCCAGGAAACTTTCGATCATGCTGTCGCGGCGGTATTCCTGCACGATGATGGCCGCGGGCTGTTCGGCCGCAAGCTGTGTGAAATATTCCGGCAGCAGGCCGCTGTCATAGTCTGACACAGGGAATTGGTAGGAATACCGTGTCGCGTGCGTCCTGGCGGATAACGTGTACAGCGCGCTGTGGTACCCGTAAACGGATATTGTGTCGCCAGGCTCTGTTATGGCAAGGATATCGCTGGCCGCCGCCATGGTTGACGGCATGGCGTCCGGCTGCTGGGACAGGGTCTGGATGGCCGCGTCTGCGGCCTGGCCTGCGGACACGGAAAAACATGCCATGATCACGATGCCGGCAATTTGTTTCCGCATTCCGGCGGATGACAGGAAATAGCATATCCGGATGACTATGGCCGGCATCATGGCGAGCCGGTAGTGCGGCGAGATGCGGCCGGGCATCGCGTTTACCAGCGCGGACAGCAGCATGGCGCATATGAGGGCCGCGTTTGCGGGCGACAGTGATTTTCTCCTGTGCTTGCAGGCCAGCATCGCCGCCGCGAGCAGGAATTCCGGCGACCATATGTTCGCGATGAGGGCCGCCAGCCGCGGGTGCTCGGGCCCTGCCGCATAATGCGCGTTGAACATGACGTAGCTGTCCCAGCATGGTGCCAGGATCCCGTTCGCGTGAAGCCATATCGCGGCAGGTAGCACCGCCGCAGCCGCGCCGGCTGCGAAGCAGGCCGCGTAAACGGCGAGCCGCCTTGTGTTTTTCTGGCCCAGGCAGTGCAGCGCGATGGCACAGCATCCGACGGCCCATAGCGCGGCGGCGCTGAACTTCAGGAGCAGGGCGGCCCCGAAACAGGCGCCGCACATGGCCGTCTTTGCCATGCCCACCGTCTTGCGCTGCGCGTATTCCAGGAATATGCCAAGGCTTATTGCCATGGGCAGCATCAGGTATTCCTCGCAGGTGTTCCCGTCCAGGAACAGCGGCGCGCAGGCCAGCATGGCGCAGGCCGCGGCCGCGGCGGGGATAATGCCGTCTGACAGGCAGGCGCGGCAGGCTGTTTTATACAGCGCCATGACCGTCCCTGCCATGGACAGCAGCTCGATGTGCCAGACGCCGTAATATGGCTGGATCTGCCACCCTGCCCAGTTTATTAAGTACAGGAGCGGGCCTTTGTTGTCAAAAGAGCCGGCGTATGGCAGTTTCCCCATGGACATGAACATGCCCATTGCCTGGTACATGGCGCCGTCTGTCGTCAGGATCCCGTGCCGTGCCGGGTGCAGCGGGCTGAGGAGCAGGAACAGCCATGCTGCCGCGGCTGACAGCATGGCTGGCAGGACGTGCCGGCGTGCCCGCTTCAGCTGTCCCATATGGCCTGCTGGTCCCGGAGCTCGTTCCGGTATTTCCGGACCTCGCCGGCGAGGGCGTACATCTGGGGCGTGAAGCCCTCCTGGCTGCCCGAGCCGCAGGTGAAGTGCCACGGGATGCGGCACATGTCCATGAAGGCCTGGAGCTTTAAATGCGGGACCATGACGCCCTGTTCATCCAGGCGGCCGTCACGGATGGCGGCCCGGAATTTTTCCGGGAGCCTGGTGCGCAGGGTGACGTCGTCCTTTACGGCGCCAGATAAGCACAGGTCGCGCTTTTTGACGGATTTCTGGGCCAGGTCCCAGAACCGGCCTAAAATCAGGACCGGGAACATCTGCCGCTGGACCTTGTGGCCCATGGGCGCCGTGTCCATGAGGTAAAGCCCGTCGTGGCGGGCGGCGTCAAACAAGTTCTGGAAAATGTCGTCGCCGCATGTTTCGCCGGCGGCCTGGTCGAACTTTTCCAGCCTCCCGTTCTTCGGGCTGACGCGCTGGAGCTCCAGGCCCTTGTAGATGTCAAACACGGCGTCCCCGCATCTGACGCATTCCGGGCGGCCGTAGTCGTCATATCTCGCCTCGACCAGGGGCGCCACGGGCGTGAAGAGCCCGTCAGGGTGGGTCGCGTCGAACCCGTCGGTCTTTACGGCGATCAGGCCGGCGTAAATTTTATCGCCGCAGAAAATGGGCGTGTGGGAGAGCATGCATGTCTCGTTCCAGCATCCCATGCTGTCACATCCTTTCGATCATGATTTTTTCCGGCAGCTTTCTGGGCTGCCAGGTTTCCCTTCCGCTCGTGACCAGGATCTTGGACGGGGCCAGGGCCGCGGGCATGTCGCCGGCCGCATGGGCGCCGATTTTCAGCCCCGTCGGGATCACGGACGTCTCCAGCCCTGCCACGGGGTCCCGGAGCACGGGGTCTTTTGCGCGCTGCCAGAACTCGCCTGTGGACTGGTCCAGCTCGGACTCGGCGTCGTCTATGACGAGCCATGCGGCTTTGCCGCCGGGCAGCTCTGTTTCAATATGGTCCATGATGGGGCAGCCCTGTGCCTCCACGGTGCCCTTCACCAGGATCTCGGCGCCGTCCCGCAGCGGCATTACTTGGCCCGGGCGGCGTTCGACGCCCCCGGCCATGCCGTCCAGGCACCAGTACCCCAGGTCTTTGGCGGCAAGCTCGTAATCAGGCGCCACGTAGCAGAGGCAGCTTGTGCCTGAGGCCGCGCCGAAGGCCTTCTCAGCCTCAAACCGGCGGCAGAACCAGCCGCTTGCTATGAACCCGGACCAGTCCGCCGTGTGGGCCTCCATGAACCGGCGGATGTCCGCCTCCGTCACGTCGTCCCGGAACTGGATCCAGAACAGGCTGCCGGCATGGCCCTCGCAGGACTGGGCCGTCGGAAGCTGGGCGTGCTCGTTGAAGTACCGGACCATGCCGCGGGCGTGCGGGTCTATTTTTGCGTAGTCGATGTTTGGCTTTGTGTATGACATCTTATATGCGCAGGCCTCCTTTTTTTTGGGAAATATAAGCCCCCGTTTCCGGTATCCGGTGACGGGGGCGTGGTTCAGCCGGTGAAGTCCTGGTCCTTCAGGCTTAATTTAACCGGCAGGCCGGGGAGCTCCCAGGCGCGCTCCCTGCCGGACTCGTCGCTGTCCAGGACCTCGAAGCCCGTGATCTCGAAGAAGTCTGTATTTTCGTCCTGGGGCGCGTCGGAGTACCAGCCGAGGCCGGAGAACTTCGCGCCCTCAAGCTCGCCGATGCGGCCGTTGGCGTACTCCTCGCCGTAATAGACGCCTTTGTAGCGGGCATTGAAAATGCCGTTTTCGTCTATGCCGAACTCGGATTCGTCCCAGTTCAGGCTCACGGCGCCGCCGCCCGGCAGCTCCAGCTCGATGTAGTCGATCTTCAGGTCCCGCAGGTTCGTCCTGCCGTCAAGGTAGAGCCGCATCAGGCGGGCACCACGTTGGCGGCGCGGAAGCGGCCGGCGTTCCGCGGGTCGGGCTCGGTCGTGAACGTGACTTTCTGGCCCTCGGACAGGGTCTTGTAGCCCTCGCCCTGGATGGCAGAGAAGTGCACGAAGAAGTCTTCCCCGGTGCTGTCGTCCGTCAGGAATCCGTAGCCTTTCTCATTGTTGAACCATTTCACTGTTCCGTTTTTCATTGCTTTTTTACCTCCTTAGGTCTTTAGAAATCTATCAAAGCGCTTTTCGTAGCGGTCTGACCTTAAATTATTCGTCCTCCGGGGAGAGGGCGGTGCCGATCGCCTCAGCTGCGATGCCGAGGACTTCCTTCCTGGTCCGCGCGTCATGGAACTCGTCGTCTGACCCGTCGTTATAGCTGATCTTCAGCTCGCATGAGCCGTCGTACTCCAGCGTGAGCCTGAACGGCTTCATGGAGTTGGCCTGCCATGCGGCAAAAGCCTCATCGACGGACCCGTAAAAGTCCTCGTAGCCGTCGGCCACCAGGCCTGTTTTCCGGTCGGCCACGATGGCGCCGAACAGGGGCTTCTCGCCGGGGTGCGCGGCCAGCATCCCTTCCAGGTGCTTGTATACGTCGCCGTACATGCATTTCCCGCCAGCCAGCGGTATTGTATTCGCCACGACGGCAATGATCTCCAAATTGGCGTCGAGTGTCATGATTTCACCTCCATTGCCCGTCAGGGCCGGGCTTGCCCAGCCGCTTCCGGTCGTACTTGGTCCGGTCTTTGAATTTCACGGGGCGGGGCATGGGGTCCCGGCGCGCCGTCTTTTTGACCAGCTCCAGCGTTTTTTGGACTTTTGGGTCCTTGCTTTTCACGTGCTGCCTGCGGCCCATGCCGCCCACCCCGCTTTCCGGTTAATTTTTCCTGTATTCGTTTTTGGCGCCCGGGTCGACGTAGCATTCGACAGTCGAGATCTTGATCACGGCCCGGGTCGTCACGTCAGGCTCCAGGCCCGCCATCTTCATCAGGGCCCGCCATTCGGCCTCGGTCCAGTCCTCGGGCTCCAGGACGATGGGCTCTTTTTCCCAGAACTTCCGGTACCCGCCCGCCCGGCTGCCCCACTGTAGGAGCCCGCGGCCAACGCGTCCAGCGAAGGACTGCATGTCGTCCATGTCGAAGCGGTTTTCCCAGACGCTGGTCTCGTCGGCATGGAACAGGTGCAGGGCGCGGGCCTTCGCGTTTGGGTACAGGGCCCTGTCGGCTTCGATTTCGCGCGTTTCGGACTGGATCATGTCTTCCAGCTGGTCGAACATGGGCGCCTCGGTCCTGTCGCGCTCGTCGAAGCTGAGCGCGGCAGCGGCTTCATCCCCGCCGTTCTCGATAATGTCCCGGATCCAGTTGGACTTCCGTTCGCTGGGCCCTGTGATGATATAGATCGACTTGACCGCGTGGCCGTTCGCCTGCCAGATGCGGACTGCCTCGGCGGCGCCGGGCGGGTCCAGGATGGCGATGTCGCTGTCCAAAAACTCAGATCGGTCCGCCCAGCGCTCGCAGCCGTCGACACGCGTGGTCCGGAACAGCTTGTCCCCATCCGGGATGCGGGCGGCCTCTTCCGGCGTGTAAAAGTGGTATGTGTCTTCGTCTGGCCAGCGTCTTGGGCGGCTGGTGCATGTCTTCAGAACTTTCAGGCCGAACCGGCAGGACAGGATCTCCGCGAGGGTGTTCTTGCCTGTATGGCTGCGGCCCACGATGATGACTTTCATTGACATTTTGTCTCAGCTCTCCTTCCGTACGCGGAACACATGCTCGCCCATATAGCGGTTATAGCCGATGATCCGCGCGTTTTCAAGTTCCGGGCAGGCCGCTATGGCCCGCATCAGGTCCATGCCCTCCCAGGCAAGCGTCCCGGGCGCCGTGTCGCTGTCGTCCTGTGCCAGCACGAACACGGCGCAGGCGGCGAACATGCCGAGCTTTTTGTCGGCGGCCTGGCGCAGGGTCATCCCGGCGGATTTCTCATACTTGTCCTTCATGGCGTCAGCCCCCGTCGTCCCAGAAGGGCCAGGACGTGTCAGCCCGGTCGCCATCCTGTATCAGGACCGCCGCGATGGCCTCGCTGTCCCAGTTTTCCGTGCCGAGGTGTGAGGCCCTGTATTTCCCGGCGGCATGGTCCCGGAAAACAGCATACATCTGCATGATGGCCGAGCCCGGGCCCTGCCCGTGGGACCATTCACGCATGCGGGCCAGTATTGAGTACGGGTTGTTTCCCGGCACGGATCTGGTGAACGTGAAGGCCCGCTCTAACAAATCATGGCCCCGCGGGTCTTTTATTTCTGCGCAGGCCCTGATCGCGTCCAGCCAGAACCAGCAGAGCATGTAGGATCTGTACTCGAAATAGGCCGAGTACCGTTCCAGTTCGTAGACGCCTGGCTCGAACGTGTGTTTCCTGGTGACGATCTCGAGGGCGACAGGCAGCTCGATCAGGATGCGCATGGCCCGCCGTTCGGCGCCAGGCGTCATTTCGCGGTCCCCGTCCGGCAGCTCGGTCAGCAGGTTGAGCCTGTCGGCAACGTCATATGCCACGCCGGAGTTCCCGAACGGGCGTTTGGGGCTGATCTCAGGCTGGAAACAGATCGAGCCCGGGCATCCGTCTTCCCAATAGGCATGCGGCTTGAAGTTCAGGCTGCTGATCAGTTTGATATGGCTGGCAGTCAGCTCAAACGTCGGGTTTTTCTTCGGCATCGGCGCGTCCTTTCTCGCCGGGCGGCGTCTGTGCCGGCGCCCGGCCCATGGCTGGATGGTCCTGGGCCCGTTTCCGGCGGGCGTCTTCCTTGAAGTCGTCCCCGCTGTAATTTTCCAGCGTCTTTTCATAGCCCTGGGGCTGGTCCTGGACTTTGAAATAGTCATGGTACGGGTTGGGCAGGCCCATTTTTTCATGGCATGCCTGGCACAGGCAGTAGGACTTCTTGGGCCCGGCCGTGCCGTAGGGCTCGGTGTCAGTGTGATACCGGGCAAAGTTCTGGAATGGCGTCAGGGTCAGCAGGAACGCCGACCGGCCGGCGTCATTCCCGCAGAAATCGCAGACCGCGTGGATCATGGCCGCGCCTCCTTTCGTTTCTGTTTATACCGCGGAGACCTCGATAGTGAATTTTTCGCCGTCATGGAAGAGCTCCCATGTGCCGTCCAGGCTGTCCTCGACGTCCGTGCAGCTGCATTCGCAGCCGTGGAAGAACAGGACTGCCTCGCACCACAGCGGGTCCCCGTCGCTGCTGGAGCAGACTTTCAGATCGGCCTCGTAGCCGCCGCCGAAGTCCACGGTCCAGGACTCGACGGTTGCATATCTCGGGATGCCGTGCTCGTTATAATCCAGGCTGTCCAGCGACATGAGATAATTATAGCGTTCGAGCTTTTCTTTCTCGACGGCAAGTGTTTTATTATGTCCGCTCATAAATTTTCGGCTCCTTCTTCACGCCTGATCATGGCCATGATTCTTTCGCAGGTCGGCCCCGAGGCGTGCTCGAAAACAGCCATGGCTGTTTTCAGCTGGCTGGCCGTGGCGTGGGACCTGTATTGGCCGGACCTGGAACTGAACAGATCGGCGAGGCCTTCCCGTTCGATATAGGCGTCCTTGTCTTCTTCGAACAAGAACAGCTTATGGACCAGGCCGTTGCTGTCGGCCTCGACCAGGTAATCCAGGTCCATGGACACGGCCCGGAACCGGGAGTCCCTGAAAATGTCGGTTGTCAGGTATTCCCGGCCGGCCTTCGTGATATGGCCGGGGAACGTCTTGAAGCCCTGGCTGGAGCCGTATGACAGGCCCCAGCAGGGCTGGCCGGCCAGGCTTGTCTCGGCAGGCCCGTATTTTTCGAGCCATTTTTTCAGCGTTACGTCGTCAGGCATGTCCGTATGGCCCCTTTCTCAGGTTTTTTTTTTTGCCCGGTCAGTTCGCCATGCGGCGCATGCTCCAGGCGTTGAACGCGGCGTCGGCGCTCCGGTAGAACGCGTCGTAGCCGCGGGCGGCGAATCCGGTGGCGGCGCTGACGATGCGGGCGCCGAACACAGGCTGCGCATCGGGGTAATCCGCGGCCATGCAAGCCACGGAATCGTAGGTCTTGTCGGGGGCCTCGTCCGGCACGACGGCCAGGCGGAGCTCCAGGTTGCTGTCAAGCCTCATGGCTCTCACCTTCTTTCTGCTGCGTGTTGTTTTTGTTTTATTCTTTCATTGCGTCATGGATCTTCGAGATCCGTCCGCGGGCCTTTCGGCACCGTTCCAGGTCGGACCGGTAGTCGTCCTGGGCGGCCTGGAAGCGGGCTGTGGCGGCGTCTTTGTATGCGTCCAGGGACTGGCCCATGGCTGCCAGGAGCTCGGGCGTGAGCGGCTTCAGCCTGGCGTGCTCAGGGCTCGCTGACGACTGGATCGCCTGGGCCTGGTCGTATGTGTAGACGCCGGCTTCGTGTATGAGCGCCGTGTAGCCGTCGCGCCGTGGCCGCCAGTAAATTACGACGCCGGCGTCCCGGCTCCGTGCCGGGTGGGTGACCAGGTAATAATTATCAGCCATGGCGGTTCTAATCGGACCAGTCCATCAGGTATTTTTCGCCATGCTGGTCCAGCACGGCGTAGTCGTGGCTGGCCTCACCGTCTGTGCCGAGCTTGGCGCAGAGCTCGTCGTAGAACGGGTTGTCGCCGTTGAGCAGCCTGCTGTACTGCTCGTCCGTGACCTCACGGACTTCGGAATATGTGGTTGTTTTCTTTACTGCAATGGTCACTTTCGGCATTTCGGCATCCTCCTGTCGCGTCAGTAAGTCCAGTATGTGATCTCGTAGATGGCCGTGTCGGTGTCTGTGCCGTCCGGGGCTTTCTCGGACCCCTCGATGACGTTCAGGCTCTCGATGCGGCGGTAGTCCGCGCAGTCCGGGAAGAATTTCTTCCCGAGCCACCGGTGGACGTCATAGGGGTCCTGGCGGGAGATCCCGTATTCGTGGTTGCCGGTAATTTTGATGATTGTTTTATGTTTGGCGTGCCCGGCGGGGTAGTCCGCCAATTTTTTGGCATCCACGCTGCCGTAGCCCTGCCAGTGCTTGATCCTAGCCATCTTTCTTATCCTCCTCGAACAGCCCGGCGTCATGGCCGGGGAACAGGTAGTGTGCCTGCATGGGCGTCATCTTCACGACCTGGTCGCACCACTCGGCGGCGCCGGAGTCCATGAGCTTCATGGCCGCGTCGTCGTCCAGGTTCTGGCTGTTATAGGCGAACACCACGGGGATCTCGGTCCCGGGGATGGGCTCGCCGTCGGAGTTGGCCATGACGGAATGCGTCTTGATGAGCCGGACGGCCGTGCAGCTCCGGTTGGCGGCCTCCAATCTCTGGCGCAGGGTCTCCAGCCAGTGCATGGCCGATTTCATGGCGGCCTGCCGGTCATAGGCATACCCCATGGCCTCGACGGGGTCCAGGGACGTGAGCGCCGCGAGGGCGCGGATCACGGACTCCAGGTCCTGCCGGCCGGCGAGGTCCCGGATGTTTCCCTTCCAGGCGGCCTTTTGTTCCGGGGTTGCTTCAAATTGGAACTTGGGGGCCGTGAAGTCGGTCTTGAAGTCTGTGTATTTTTCAGCAATGTCAGGCATTCTGCAGCCCTCCTGTCGGCATGGGATGGCGGGGCAGGGGAGCCCTGCCCCGCGCAGGTTTTAGTTTCAGTCTTTATTGCGGCCGGGCATCGGCTTGATCCTGGCGAACATGGCCTCGATCTCCGGGCCGGGCATGGTCTCCCGTTCCAGCAGCGCCTGGGACAGCGCCTCGACGAGCTGGAAGTTCTTTTCCAGCAGAGCTTTGCACTCGTTGTAGAGCTGCCTGGAAATGGCGGATATGTGCTTCGCCGTCGTGGCGGCGTCGGCCAGGCGGTTCTGCATCAGGACCGTCATGTCGATGAGGCCTACGGATTCGTCGAAGCCGAGCTGCTCGCAGTAGGCCGTGAGCAGCTTCGTCGCCTCGGTGATGTCGTTGGACGCGCCCGTGGACGGGTCCTGGAATTTAATCTCTTCGGCAGCGCGCCCCGCGTAGGCGACCATGACCCGATTCCGGATCTCGCGGGCGGTCATGAGCTTGTTGGGCCTGTCCTCGGAGAACACGGCGCCGCCGACCCCGGACGTCGTGCCCTGGATGCTGGCGCGGGCAATGCCCTCGCCGCAGATCCAGTTCATGGCGGCGTGGCCGGCCTCGTGCACGGCAATGATCTCTTTGTCTTTCCTGTAATGGTCCCGCTTGGACCTGCTGCCCTGGAAGACCTTCTTGTCGATGGCCTCCTCAAGGCATGCCGTGTCCACGGTGGGCTTTCCGGCCATGGCTGCGATGATGCCGGCCTCGTTGCAGATGGCAGCGATGTCGGCGCCTGTGAATCCGGGGGTCTGCTTGGACAGGTTGGCGATGTCGACGGACTCGTCCAGCTTCAGCCCGTCCAGGTAGTGCCGGAACAGCTCCTCGCGGACGGTCCAGTCCCGCGGCGGGTTGACCGTCACCTGCCGGTCGAAGCGGCCGGGGCGGATCAGGGCCTCGTCCAGCTGGCCGGGCCGGTTTGTCGCGGCGATGATGAACACGCCGTCCCTGGCGTCGAAGCCGTCCATCTGCTCTAACAGCGCGTTGATGGTCTGGTCGTTCTCCGACGTGCTGCCGGCCTTGTCCCGCTTCATGCCCACGGCGTCGATCTCGTCGATGAAGACCACGCAGGGCGCGTTCTTGCGGGCGACTTTGAACAAATTCCGGACGCGCTGGGCGCCCACGCCGACGTACATCTCAATAAAGGCCGACCCTGACATCTGGACGAATGGCACGCCGGCCTCGCCTGCCACGGCTTTGGCCAGCAGGGTCTTGCCCGTGCCGGGAGGGCCCTGCAGCAGGAGCCCCTTGGGGACCTTCGCGCCGATGTCCTCGCCGATCTTCGGGTCTTTCATCAGGTCGACGATGAATTTTAAATCTTCGATCGTCTCGTCCTGGCCGATGACGTCGGCAAATTTTATTTCGGACGTCTTGAGCAGGTCCTTTTCTTTGTTGCCCATCATTTCTTTCATGGGGCCGCTGCGCAGCAGGATCACCAGCAGGAATATCATGGAGCCGAACATGACGAAGCTCAAAATTGTCGAAAGCACGTCCATGAAGCTGGTCGACGCCACGTACATGGTCGGGTCGGCCCCGGCGGCAAGCAGGTCGGCACGGAAACTGTCCCCGCCGGGGTATTTCACGGCGAATTTTTCGTCCTCCTGGTACGCGTAGGCTTCCCGCTCCCGGATGTCCATGCTTTTTGTCTCGTCGTTGAACAGCGTCACGGTCATGAACTCGTCGTTCCGGGAGTACCGGATCTGGTCCACCTCGCCGGCTTTCAGATGCTCCAGGAACACGGGGTATTCCATGGCGGCCATCTTGGTCGTGTCCTCTGGCCGGGGCATCGTGACATAAGCCACCAGCATGCTGGCCAGGACGACGGCGATGATCAGATACATGTTGCGGTTGTTCTCGAAAAACCGCTCAAAGAACGGCTTCTTCTCTTTCATAGGCGTCACGCCCTTTCTTGTTTTTGACGCGCCCCGGGCTCGAAGAACGGCCGCCCGGGGTCGCTGGGGTCTATGTGCCAGATGGGCAGCCCGATCCGCCTGGCGTATTTCATGCAGTTTTCGGTTCCGCCTTTTGTGCCGGCCGACACGGCAATCAGGTAATCAGCGCGGTCGCACATGTATTTATTCCGGTCGTCCAGGGCCTTGATTGAGAACCCGGCGTCCGTGACCAGGTGTGTCTCGGCGGACCGGTACAGGATCGCCTCGTACAGGTCCTGGGTCAGCTTGGGCCATTTCGGGCTCTTGTGGCCGCGGAACGGGATGGCCGCCAGCAATTTAATACCGCTGCCGCCGTCCTGCATGTCGATGGCTGCCAGAGCCGCCAGCATGTCCGTGCCGAGGGCCATGCCGGTCCACACGGCCGTGCTCTCCTCGCGTTCCAGGATCCCGCGGATCGCGTTCCGGATCGCCGTGTACCTCGGGTCCATCAGGTCATAGCCGAAGAGCTTGTCCGGCCTGTGCCCCGTGACGGCCGCTGTCAGCAGCCTGTTATTGTTCATATCGCCCATATCTCATGCACCGCCTTTCCCGCGTTCTTGCAGGAACGGTCGCGCCAAGGGTCCCCGCGGCAGCGGGGGCCCTTGGCATGGCCCGTACGGGTCAAAAATCAGCGGGCGTCGAACTGGCAGCACAGGCAGGTGCCGGGCGTGTTGACGCCGTTCAGGTATTTGACCGGCGTGCCGCCCGCCCTGCGCCAGTCGTCCAGGTTGGGGTTGAAGTCGTCGAACAGGAGCATGTTTCGGTTCAGCCCGGCTGTTTTCGCCCGTGCCGCCGCCGCCTGGGCCTTGTCCCCGCTGGTGACGATCAGCCGGGTCGACGGGTCGACCCAGGGGACGTGCTTCAGCAGCCACCAGACTTTGTCATACCTGACCCATGGCAGGTCCTGGCGGACGCTGGTCAGGATGTAGGCTCGGCGGCCGTCGTCCAGGAAAGCCTTTAATAAATTTATTGCCGTCTGGTCTGGCTCGCAGGACCGGAAATAGTGCAGGCTCTCGTCCATATAGAGCTTCACGCCTGGCCGGGTTTCTGTCAGGTAGGCGCCCCAGTCGTATTTTGCCAGGACGCCGTCCATGTCGAAGAACACCGGCGCGCCTGTGTCCGGGAAGTCCCGCAGGGCCTGGAACGCGTCCCGGTACGTCTTGAACGGCATGGCTATATGTCCTCGTAGCAGCCCATGATGGCGCTGGCCAGGCGCAGCGGGTGCGCGGGCATGATGTCCTCCGAGCCGTCGGGGCGGACGACGATCTTCCAGGGCTTCGTGAAGTCGGCGAGCATGGCCGTGACGCTGGCAGGCTGGTCCAGGTCTGAGCACCAGCCTGTGTACATGAGCCCGCCCATGGGCCCGGCGGAGCGGATCAGGATGTCCGTGCCGGCTTCGGCCAGGAGCGCGTTCGGGTCGTCTTCCGGCCCGGCCTGCACGGAGCAGGCATTTAATACCGGGATGGCAGGGAAGCAGCGGTCAGTGGGCGACGCGGGCTTTGCCCCGCTGGACCAGGGTATTTTATCCGCGGCGGCGTCGGGCCAGATGCCCCCGGCAGGGCGGAGCAGGACGTGGCCCATGGGCGCCGTCCCCTCCAGGGCAGCAAGGAACAGCATGTAGTTCGCGGCGTCGTGGATCGACGCCCAGGCCAGCGTCTCGGACAGGGCCTTCGCTGCCTGGCTGAAATCCGTTTCCTGCAGGTACTGCCGCAGGCGGCAGCTCTCGAACTGGATGCCGTGCCGGATTGCCCATGCGTGGTCGTAAAATAAAATCTGGGCGCCGCTGCACACGGCGTATAAGATGCCGGACGGGTCTTCGCCCAGCGCGAGGGATCCTGTCAGCAGCCCCAGCTGGGACATGCTGTCGGTTATCTTGTCTGATGGCATGGCATTACCTCCTATCGTCGGCCATATGCACAGTATAGCACGTCACGCCCGGCTTGTGAACCAGGCATATACGGCCAGGGCGACGCAGGCGCAGGCGTACATGGCGCTTTCTGTCATGTCGGCCGCCTGGGCCTGCTCCGGCGTTTTATACAAATCAGGCCTGAACTTCACGGCAGCTTTAAATGCGATAAAGAACAGCGCCTGGAAGATCAGGGCCATGGCCCCGGGGATGCCCCAGGTCAGGCACGCGAATCCGTCCGACGCGATCCAGAGCGCGTCGCAGGCCGCCCACGCGATGGCTGATCTCATGTAGGGCGCCGTGTGCGCGGTCCAGGCCATGGTGGTGTCATGATATGATTCCCAGCGCTCCTGGGCCTCCCGCCGGTCCTGCCCGAGCATGCCGCGCAGGATTGCATATATAAGGCTCACCCCCATGGCGCCGATGGTGAAATTAAAATCCCGGAACTGGGCCATGGCGCCGGACAGGGAAGTGAATAATATTAAAATCACGGACATCCCGAGCAGAAGGAGCCTGATAAGCATGTATTTCTGGTTCATGGGCGTCCCTCCTGTTTTACGGGTTTTCGTAAGCGTCTGTCGCGTTGGGGCTGTCCCAGCACGCTGCCCGGATGAGCGTGCCTGTGTCCAGGTTATTGGCCGCGGACATGGCGCTGTTTTCATCTGCGGTATAGACGGTCACGCTGCCGGACATGGACAGCGTGACCTCAAAAGATTTCGCGCCGTCAGGGATGGGCAGCATGGATTTCTTCAGCGCCGTGTCGGCGATGTTTTCAAGCGCCGTGCGGATCTGGCCGGGCAGCCGGTCAGAATTCTTGTGTGGCGCCAGGTCGGCCAGCACCATGGAAGCCTGGTCGAGCCATGGGGCCTCATGTGGCACGCCGAGCAGGTTTAAAATAATGTCGCAGGCCTTGGTCGTGATGCCAAACAGGCCGGACAGGCTGCCGGGCCTTCCGGCGTTCGCCCCGTCCACCTCCAGGCCGATGTCCCCGAGGGTGTTTATGATGTCCTGCGCCTGGGCGTAGATCTTCCAGGCTGCGTCAAGGGCTTTGTCCCTGGCGTCTTCTGTCATGAGCGTCATATGTTTTGTCCTCCTTTCCGGGCCAGGCTCTTTGGCCTGCCGTACATGCGGTCCCACGGCGGGTCGCCGCCCTGTGTGAGGGCGGCGACGACCTGCTCGACGGCATCCCGGCTGTCGGCCCAGAGCGTCACGGCGCCGTGGGACCGTAACTCCCTGGCGACGGACTCCTGCAGCTCTGTCGGGGCCTTTCCCGGGCGCTTGAGCTCCAGGAACCAGTGCCTGGCGTCAAATATCAGCAGCCGGTCCGGGATGCCGTTCCGGCCGGTGTTCTTGTGCTGGTAGATGCCCAATTCGTCGCAGCGGCGGGCCAGGTAGTCCTCGATGCTGCTCTCTTTCACGGGCTTCATGCTATTCTGCGCCATCCTGCGCCTCTTTCCTGCGGGTGTCATGGATCAGTTTCCGGACCCGGTGCTCAGGGTTCTCCTGCTCGAAGGCCATGGCCTCAGATTCCGTGGGGAAAATCGCGACGCAGTCGTGGTCGAAGATGTTGTGCCGGGACAGGCGGTCCGGCCGGCTGTTCCAGCGCTCGAACACGGCCCAGCACTCCAGGCTTTTCAGGTCCTGTGCGGCCAGGAGCCTTTCCAGGACCAGCTGCTCGGCCGCATGCTTCAGCAGGCAGACGCATTCTGAGCTGCTGAACAGCGTGATGCCGGCGCGGGCCAGCATCCTGGGGAAGGGCCCTGCGGGCGTCTCGGGCTGCTGCCCCTGGGAGTCCCGGCGGCCGGAGTAGCCGGCTGCCTTCTCCCACCGGGGCAGCGGGATCGTGTTGAAGTCCCGGTCCTCGACGTAGGCCCTCGCGAGCTCAGGGATGCCGGCCGGCAGGTAGGGGCGTACGTTCTCAAGGCCGATATGGCCCAGGTATCTCTTGTATTTCTCGTTGTGGCTGATGCCGTGCGGGTTTTTCACGCCGCAAGCCTCGTCAAATGTCATATGGGCGCTCCTTTCTTGATGGGCTTACAGGCCGACGGCCCTCTTGGCGAGCTGGTCGGCCCGTTCGTTGCCGGGGATGCCGGTGTGGGCGGCCACTTTATGGAACACGAGCTCCATCTGTAACTCGTCCCTCGCGGCCTGCATGAAGCGGGCGTAGGCCATGGTCCCGGGCTTGTTCGCCTTCCAGGCGCCGGTCGCCCAGGCCTCGATCCCCATGTAGTCATAATAGATGTGCAGCTTATTGATGTTGTGCCCCATGGCCTCCTGGACGGCGTCCATGCTGCCGAGGATCTCGCCGGCCACGTTGCGCATCTCGGTGAACTGGGGGTTGTCGGTGCTGCCGGTCAGCTCAATTTCAGAACCGTCGGCCAGCACCAGGAACCCGCCCCAGCCTGAGACTTCTGTCTTCGGGTTATAGGACCCGTCCACGAAGGCGTAAGGCGCCTCAAGGATCTGGGCGGTCTGTCCCGGCGCGGGCACGGATGTCCCGGCAGGCGCGCCGGCGGCGAATGCCTCGGCCTCGGCCTGGGACTTGAAGGATTTGTAAACTGCGCCGGGGAAGCCCTTGACCTGGGCTTCGCATTCCGGCCATGTCGCGAAGACGCCGGTGCGGCGCCCGTTCTTTACTGCATAGTATTTCATGGCAAGGGCTCCTTTCGTGTCCTGGTTTTCAGTTCCGCAGGTATAGGTGCAGGATGCTCCCGGCGTCCTCCTGGTGGCGCAGGACTTCAACTGGGCCCTGCTTCCGCCATTTCTTGAGCTCTGCAAGCGTGTCCAGGGGCTTCTTTCTGGACAGGTAGGGGTTGCTGCCGTCCTGCAACTCGAT
>JAMPEH010000339.1 GCA_023665245.1 Muribaculaceae bacterium | reverse complement strand
CTGATGAAGGACAAGATGAAGGAGATATAATGCCGGCACCTGACGGAGGGCAAATCCTGCAAGGAGACCCGGTCCCGCCTGAAGATATACCCCTGCAGGGAATGCCAATGCCTCCGGAAGATATTCTTCCTCCGGGAATACCTGTGCCACCGGAACCAGTCAGAAAGAAAGTTCTGTTCAAGGAGTGTGCGGTGGCCGGAGTTTCTTTCCATATCAAATATGACGATGAAATATGGGATGAACTTGAAGCCGGACAGGAGGTGGCCCTTGTGCGCGACCGAAAAAACAAGTACGACAAAAATGCCGTGGCTATTGCATTCGCTGATGATTACGCTGGCGATCCAGACGATTTTGACTTTGACTTTATCCTCGGATATGTTCCTAAAACAGAGAATGAAGAAATCGCCAAGATGCTCGACATGGGTTGGGAGGAGGCGTTCTATACAACGCTTTCCACCGTAAAACGACACGGATCAATCAACGACCGGCTTCGCATTTCAATCTATATCCAAAGCAAAGAGCCGGAAAAGCCGGAAACGATACGCCTTTTTGAACCACGTTTGGACGAATGGGTAGACATGCTTCACGAACTTGAAAACCGAGGAACGGTACATTTCCGTTGGGGCGGTTATCCAACATGGGAACACAATCTTCCCAAGCTTGGAAGTCAGATTGTGGTCGGACGCAGTATTGGTCACCGAGTCGTTATGTTCTTGATGAGAGTCATTGCCGTTGGTGATGATTGCATCCCTTTTGTCGAGAACCCGGAAATTGTTAATGCTGTTGATGACTGCGTTTCCTTTATTCTCGCTAATACAGTTGGGCCGGTGATTGCCGAAAAGTCGAAGTTGGAGTTCATTGATGATTACCTATTTGATTCAGACTATGAGACAGAGTTGCCCAAACATATATCCGACTCCCTCAAACAATTTTTCCACAAACAAATGCTGAAGTACAACGACGGTAACATCGACTGCGACCCTTATATTGATAACCCCGAAGATGCTGAATAATCGTGGGTAAACTCATCAAAATATTCATATCAATAAATAAGAAGTAAAAACAAAGCTAAACCATCAATGTAATATATGGCTATATCAGACGCAAAATGGAAATATTCGCGCATTGTCTTTGACCTCGCTGCCGCTTACAAGGAGTCGGACGGCAAGGTATCGCTTGATGATGCTGTTGTAATGGCGGCTACTCCCGCCGCAATGCTCGACTTCGCAAAGTGCGATGACTCGGAACTTAACCGCATCATGCAGGAGATGAAGCGTTTTCTCAAATCCAATTCGCGATTCCGCACTTTCACCAAGGCCGCAATTTCTGAGGGTCTGCGTCTTGAATGGCTCCCCGGACTTGAAGACGATGACA
This sequence comes from Muribaculaceae bacterium, assembly GCA_023665245.1. Next base: position 2,107 of record JAMPEH010000339.1, on the reverse strand, counting down.
AGCTGCGTCTGCTCTCTGACATCAAGTTTATAACCGATGTCACCGAGGACGGCTTCATCGAGGTAAATCCGACAATGCTTCAGACCCTGACGGCATCTGAGCATCCCGACTGCGAGAGGTATGGCACTGAACCATACTCGCCGAAACCGGCACGCAGGTCTGCCGGCCCCAAGCGACCAAAGATTGCACTGACAATGGTAGAACGTGACAGCAATCTTGCAGCCAAGTTGAAACCATACATTGACTGGTATAAGAAGAATTGGGAACTGCTTCAGCGACTTGAAGATTACAAGTGGTCGGCACTTGAAAAATTCCAAAAAAACTTCGACATCGAGGCCGAAGATTTCTTTGCGATGCTCAGCAGGTCTTACGACCGCGATTTCAATCTGTTAGCCACTGGCTCGTTCTACAACCCTCTTGGTGGCATACTGAAATTGGCTAAATATACGCCCGAAGGAATGCGTGAGGCTTTCAGCGCCCTCTACAATGATGAGGTAAATCTTGCACATCGTGTCGACACATTTCTTGAAACCTTTTCCAATCTCTATAATCGGCTCGCCGACGAGGGCATTATCAAGCCGGGCGGTTACGACAAACAGAGCGAACGCGCTGTGTCTGTTTATCTCGCTTTTCACAATCCCTCGCAATATTTCATCTTTAAGCCCTCGCTCTGGTGGGATTTCGTCAGCCAAACCGACGTGACCTATCCATCTCTCACATACTTTGAAAGCAAGTTGTCTGGTTATCAGCTGATATGTGAACAGATACGCGAAGTCTTGATGCAGGATAGCGAGTTGTTGACCCTTCTGGGAAGGTATCAACCCAACGACCCCTCCGACGGTCATCTGCTCACCCAAGACTTCCTCTACGCCATCGGTGTCCACTTCGTCGACTTCAACTCCCAACCCCGCTACTTCATAGAACAAGAACAAAAGTAATATGAATTACGAAGATTTAGATACATACAACGAAGACACCATGCATGATATGTATGTGGACTCCGACTATGAGATAAATACTGGTGAACTTCCCGAGGTTTTCGATGAAGCTGATCTCAATGAACATATAGACAACCTTAACGATTGGGATTAACCAAAGCCTGCAAAATGGATTTACAGAAGCACGTAATTATCATTAACGGAGACGATAAAACTTATCAGGTTGAGTCAATTAGGCTTGACGGCTATAAGTATGCCATCAAGTTCCAAAATTCCGACAAGGTATATTCTTACTCTATGGATAAAGTAACGTGGCTGACAAATACTATATCAATTGAATTTGAAGATTGCCATATCTTTATTAATGGTAAGAAAGAGAAGAATGTCAAGTCCATATCTCTCTTTTCATGCGATGGCATAAAATATTATGCCATAACATTTGGTAAAGACTTCACAAAGCACTATGCTGAGAGTGAAGTTGATATACGTCGTTCGTGCCTTACAGGAAAGGTGACAAACGTTTTCGACTACCTAAGGCAATGCGCTGGAATAAACACCCTTGGTATTGATGGAGAAAATGAATTCTCGGAAGGAATTTTAACCTCAATATATTCGCGCATTGACTTTGTGGATGAGAATACCGCAGCGGCAGTATATCTCGATCCTCAACGAGGCATTAAAAAATCCAATCTCTGTACGATCTTGTTTCCCTTTGGTTGCAATGCCAGTCAGGAACGGGCAGTAAAAGTGGCTCTTTCTAATCAGATAAGTGTTATACAAGGACCTCCGGGCACCGGAAAAACACAAACCATTCTCAATATCATCGCCAATCTGTTAGTGGCGAAGAAATCCGTGCTGATTGTGTCCAATAATAATTCGGCTACTGAGAATGTTCTGGAGAAGCTCGCCAAAAATGGTCTCGGCTTTCTTGTTGCCCCATTGGGGAAACGAGAAAACAAGGAAGCTTTTGTGGCTAATCAGCCACCCTTGAATCCCGAAATGCCGTTGTGGCGTAAAACTATCATGGAGTTAAATTACGCCAAATCCGAAGTTAATTCAAGTCTTGAAAATGTTGAAGCTGTTTTTGAGATGCAGGAGCGTCTTGCCGTATGTCGTCAGGAGCTTGCGGAGGTCGAAGTTGAAAAAATACATTTTGAACAGGAACATAA
>JAMPEH010000338.1 GCA_023665245.1 Muribaculaceae bacterium | reverse complement strand
CGCGGTTTCTGCCCCGGCGCTTTCACTTCCACGAAGGCCATCCTGCCATGCGGCAAAAGCAGCAGCCGGTCCGGCATCCCGGCAAAGCCGGGGGACGTAAACTTCGGGCAGATGCCGCCGTTTTTCCTGACTTCCTGTGCCAGCTTCTGCTCAATCTGTTTTTCGCGCATCCTGCACCCCTCTCTGGACAGACGGGCGGACAACAGCCCGTTTTTTCCCTATACGCGCGTATATACGCATATACGCCCGCCCATCCTTTATTTTTCTTTCTTTATTCCTTTATAGGTTTTAAGTTGTCCTCTTGTCCTAATGCCGCTGCCTGCCTTGATATACCGCCGCCCCTTTACAGGACGAGTGGCAGGACACTTATTCGGACGGCTGCCGCCTGTGCCATGGTGTGTTCAGGACAACTGCCGCTTGTACCCCCGTTGCCGCCCATAGAGTGGGTACGTTGTCCGCCCCGCTTTCTCCCACCCCTCGATCTTCCGCATGATGGCGGCGATGGCATAGGAGTCCGCGGGCTTCATGGCGGCCCCGTCCCTGCCGAAGCACTCGCACCATATCTCCATGTTGCAGGCGTACATCCGCCGCACGGTGCCGTCCTTCCTGCTGACGCCGAAGTCGGAATCGCTTAGATAGCTGCGCCGCTCGAACAGGGACATCTCCGCCCATTTCTCCGGGAGCAGTGTGTCCAGGTACTCCCGCACCAGCCCCTCGCGCTCATCCGTTTCCAGGGCGTCCGCCTGTTCCGCCACGGCGATATCTGCATCCGCGCCTTCCAGGTAGAGCTTCTCCCCTTTCCGGTACAGCGCGAGCGTCTCCGCCCATATCTGCGCCACGTCCTCCCCGGTGAGCTGCCACGGCTTCTTCCTGGAACTGCCGGACACACGCACCGGCCAGAAGCGGCGGTTGCCCGTGATGTCCCGCAGGAAGCCCGTCTCCGCGTTCGTGGTCCCCACGATGATGCACTGCCTCGGATGGCTCTCCACATTGACGCCGTAGGACGCGCGGTACTTGTCGTCCACGCGGCTGATGAAGGACTTCACGGTCTCGATGTCCGCTTTCCTCATGCCCGCCAGCTCGCCCAGCTCCAGTATCCAGTACCCCTGCAGCTTCTCCGGGCCGGATTTGTCCTTCATGTCCGTCAGCGTCAGGCTGTCGGAGAACCATTCCCCGGCAAGCCTCGCGTAAAAGGTGGACTTCCCGATGCCCTGCGGCCCGTTCAGGATCGGGACGCTGTCAAACTTCGTCCCCGGACGGTAAACCCTCGCGATGGCCGCCACCAGCGACTTGCGGCTGACCGCCCTCGTGTAGCTGTCATCCGCTGCGCCGAAATAATCGATGAGCAGGGTGTCCACGCGGGGGATGCCGTCCCATCCCGGCAGCCCCTCCAGGTAGTCCCGGATGGGGTGGTACGCCCGCTCCGCCGCCACCGCGACCACGGCGTCCTTCGTCTTTGTAGGGGAATAGATGCCGTAGTTTTTGGAGAGGTACACCTTGAGGGCCGCAGCGTCCGAGTCGCTCCAGCCGCCCTTGATCTGCTCCCAGGGCAGCCCGCCCCTTGCGTCGATCCCGTCCCGGTGGCAGTTGAAGGCAATGCCTTTAAGCCCCTCATCGTTCTGGATGATCAGCACGATGTTGTCCAGCGTGTCTTTTATGCCGCCTTTCCGGTCAAGCTCCAGCTTTTTCCTCCAGTCCTCCCCGTCCGCGAATTCCTCGCCGGCCTGCCTGCGCCGCTCCTCCAGCGCCGCCAGCTTCACGCTGTCCACGGTCAGCGCAAAATCGCACATCTGCCGGTAGGACTCCTTCTCGTCCTCATTTCCGAATTTGTGGATGCGTACAAGGTCAAAGGCGTTGCAGAGCTTCAGGTAGGCGGGGTCCTTTGCATGGTGGCTGTAGGCGAATTTTCCGCCTTCCTTGATCTCCACGCCCGCCATGCTGCTGGACTCGATCAGGTGGTAGCGGTCTTCCTTGTCCGTAGGCTCATATACATCCTGCAGGAAAGCGTCCATGGCAAGGCTGACCGGGAAGAACGCCCTGTTGAACAGCCCCACCACGCCCTCTTTTTCAAGCGGGTCCTGCACCCTCTGTATGCTGACGGAGTTTGCCCGGCTCTCCCTTGAGGATGTGGGCAGCCTTGTCGGGTCCTTCCACTCCGGGTGTGCCGACAGGATGTCATCCGGGTCCAGCCATGCCCCGCCTGTCTCCTTATAGACGTACACACCGTTGGAAGGCGTGCTTGGCCAGTACATGAGCTGGTTTGGCTGGTAGGAGCATTCGTCAAAATAATCCATGCCAAGCCCCTGCGCCAGGTACCTCGCCACCGCCACGTATTCCTCCGGGGACACGTCCCTTGCCAGCGGGAACACAAGGCGCACCCTCGGTTCGTCCGCCGTATGGCTGTGGGTGCTGTAAAGCACGGAGGCATACGGCACGGCCTTTTCATAACCCGCCAGGAACCCCGGCTCGATGCGGTCGCCGTCCAGCGCCACCATGGAACGGGATTCCACCGTGTCGGCCTTCCGCCTCCCGTCCCTTAACACGCCCGCCACAAAGCCGCCGTGGTCTTTCGCGGCGTCCTTCTTCGCTTTCGGGAAACGGGCGTACTCCTCCGCTGACTCCGGCGTGCGGATCGTCACCTTCAGCCGCTCCTTCAAATCCCCAAAGCGGATTGTCTTGTTCGACCACTGCCTTGCGCTGCGGCTGTTCCCGTATGCAATGTTCAGTTCACGCATGGCGTCCCCTCCTTATCCTGGGCATTTCCCCATGTTCAAACCGCGCCTGCCTTGCAAGGCGGTACGCACGTTCTGTTGCTTTCCTGTCTATAAAGCACCGGTTGTATCCCTCCGCCTCCCCGAACAGCTCCATGCCTCCCCCACGGCTGACGGCGGGGAAAGCCACGCAGTCCATCCCGTCAACCGTCCCGGAATGGAAAGCCCGCACTTCCCACGGGTATCCCCTGCGGCTTTCCGCTTTTATGCATTCCTTGATTTCAGCCAGCGCCGCCCCTGCGGGGATATTCCCCAGGACTAAAACAGCCGTGTCCGGTATGGCGGGCAGCCCATCCGCAAGCCCGGCTTTATAGAACGCCAGTATCTTTTCAGAATCTGCCTGCGTCATCCGCCCCTTCACTTCCACATAAAGGCTGCGTATATCAGAATAACCGCTGCCGGGGCCAAACGCCCCAAGCTGCACGTTATGGAGCAGGAAATCCGGAAGGTAGCGAATCCCCCTGCCGAGGCTGTACCCTTCCGGCTCATATTCCCATTCCACGCCGCAGGCGTCAAAGAAAACCGCCCACCTTGCCTCCAGCCTTGAACGGAATAAATATCCCTTGTATTCTGTCTGTATCGGCTTGATTTTTTCCATCAGCCATTAACCTCCTCGCAGTCTTCCGTGAAATAGCGGATTGGCATATCCCGCTTCTCCGCTTTCTCGATCTCCGCCGCCATCCCCGTGGATATGGTCTTCCCGAACACCC
>JAMPEH010000337.1 GCA_023665245.1 Muribaculaceae bacterium | reverse complement strand
GTATTGTTCTCTATATCAAGGTGTACGATATGGTGCTTTTCAATCATATCGACCACTTGAATAGGAATTTTATCAGGCGCACTTTGCTTAAACAAAGCGTCTTTTAAGTATCGCCTGCCGTCAATTTCGGTAATAATGGGCATTGAGTGATAGTCTTTTCCTGCTATACGGGCAGGGTCAAGAGAAGCTGTGCAAACTTCTTGTGAGCGGTCTTGCAGGTGCGGTATGCCCTCTTTGCCGTAGGTATTGGGTAAATTATCATAATCGAACGGAGAACCTTTCGGGGGTAACGGCGTTTGTTGCGTCATTGCCATAAAACTTCTTTCATCTTCTTCACGCTCTTTTATAAATGCTTCTGTCGGGAATTTTTCCTCAAATGTACTTTTATCATACTTATCAAGACCATAAACAACACAGAAAACAGAAAGCCCGTCGTGTACTATTTGATTTGATTTTGATAAACTTGTAAAAGCAAATTTTGTAGGTTTCGCCTGTTCTACTCCAAATATGCCCTTTAAGTATGTCAATAAATCTGTTACCGCATAAGTTGTTCCGCTTGCGATGACGAAGAAATTATTAAGATTATATTTTCTCTTAAACCAACGAGTTCGGTACAAATCAATATCTTTTGCGTGTTGCATAGGGGTGTCATCGGCGGCTGTTATATCGTCGAGAAACAAGAATTTGGCACGAACGCCGTCTATTTTATCGCCTTTTGACCTGACACGAAGATTAACAGGCTTTGTGCTACCGTTTATCCTAAAAGTGCCTTTACCGCCAGAGCATTTGTACACTGAAAAAATATTATCTTGGTTTCTTCCAAACTTTTCAAAGTACGGGAATACTTTTGCGTATTGCCGAGAACACATAAGGGTTGATATTGTTCCCATAGCGGAATCGACGTTATCTCCGTTACCGAAAACTTTTAACACGTCGTTGTTTATATCAACTCCAAATATCCAGCTAATAAGCGCACAGTCTGTTACGGACTTCCCTGCGCCAGCAAAACATTGTTTCTCAATAAAACGCACGTCCTTTTTCATTACCATTGAATTGGCAAAATGGTAAAAACCCTTAAAAAGGTGTAACGAAGATTTGAATACGTCCTCTTGCAAGTCAGCAGAAGTTGTATTCTCATTTAGCGCACCGTCCATATACAAGCAAAATGTTTCAAAATGCCTGAACGCTACAAGCGCAGTATAATCATCTTCGAGTTCGTAAAATGCCGTAAGCGCAGTCGATAACTTCCTTTGTTTTTCTAACGCATTAAAAGTTGTACGGCTATTCAACCCCTTTAATTCCGTTTCGAGTTTCTCTCTCTGCGATTTTACGAGCGGAAGCACGAAGTTCATAATGTCTTTTATGTATGCACGTATCGTTTCTTCTTTATGTGGCAGATTAGACGGCGCAAGATATTCGTGTATCTCATTTCGATAAGCGGTTGCAAGGTCAATTAAAATCGGTATAGCAAAATCGGCGTTATTTATAAGCTCCACCGTATCGTATTTGGTAGAGCCGCACAAATCGCACTTACTCTTTAAGTCGTAAGTTCTAACGCCGTTTACAAGCCGAGTTTTCCACTCTCTACCGCATTTAGGACAAACGCAGTAGCAACTTTCGGAAAACTTTTTCACGAGGTCTAAACGCTCTTTAATTGTCTGTTTTAGACTTTCCACTTGCTAATCTACCTTTTCTCCATACGCTTCTTCAAGATATTGTTTGTATGCTTGTAACTTTTCTTCCGTATCGTCAAATCCCATAAATTCCAAGACTGTCTTATTCAATTCATAATCGCACCGTAGGCATAACGGACGATAAGTGTTATTATCGCTGCAAATCTCCCATTGTGTTCTTGCAGGTTTACCACAGCGAAAACATTTTAATCGGCGTATGCCTTTTTCGGTATAAGGCATTTTACGGTTGCTCATATTGTTTAGTTCACCTTTATTGCTTTCTTGCCTTGAATGTTGTAAGGGCAAAGCCAATTATCAAAAGCAGTATGTCTTATGTGCGGTGTTTCGCCACAAGTCGGACAACGATAGTAGTAAACTTCATTCCACCGCCTTATATCATCTTGCTCCAACTCAACTACTGTATGGCAATAGGGGCATTCGTATTTACCGTAGCCTTTTGAAACCACCCTCATTTCTTCTCCTTGCTCTCGCCCTTTTTACACGATTTTTCTATCAGTTTCATTCCGCTCGGTATTATGAATACGCCAAGCAAGCCGATTAAACTCCAATGGACTATGATATATCCGCTGTACCACTTGCCAAACTCAATGAAGTTCAAATAGACTTGAAAGCCTACCGCAAATACGCAACCGAGTACGCCGAGTATGATTAAAAGTTTACCGAGTAATTTCATTTTAATATCTTATAAAATCCTTTCCGTAAATCTTATTCAGTTCGTCTATACAGTGAGCCATGCCCAAGCCCTCTTTTGTGGGCTTCCACAATCCGTCCGTATCATACGCACCACCACCCATACAATACTCATACTGTCGAGGGTGTGTTTTCTTCAAGCGTTCAAAACGGCTTTCGCCCTTTTCGAGATGTGCGCCGAAGCCACAAAAGATACAGCCCGTTCGCTCACATTTTGTGGTGCATAGTTTACAACCACAATCACAAATAAGATTATCGTATTTCTCTACACTATCACGCTCGCCGTAAACAATTTCGCCGTAAACGCTTGCAAGCGGTAGATTATATTCCTTTATGTATTGTAAAACATCTTGTTCTCGCCAAAAACTCATAGGCGCACTATAAATATGTGAGCCCTCAAATGAATTACAGCCCGTTTTTAACCAATTTGTTTGTCGTAGTTGACTTTCTTCCGTCATTGTCGCTAATATTCCGTACTTCCCTGTTTTCTTTTCATAAGCGTGAATAGGAGATTTTTTTGTAACATTACAGCAATTTTCCGAGATAGAAAAGTCCACATTAAGCAACGGTTTCCATTTTCCTTGCGAGAATTTAGTTTTTACATTTGTTCCGTCGCAATTTAAGCCGTTCAATCGGTTTATTCGGCTCTTACTCCCTTTCCTTGCGCCATAAACACAATTTGCAGTTTCTTTGCTTATAAACGGATAGCCATACTTCCGTATAACTTCGTCAAATCGCATTTTAGGGCGCAATATCGTTACATTATCAAACGATTTTACAAACGACTGTATTTCGGGGTATTCCAATCCTGTATTAACGAATACCGCTTCAATATCGGGGTACATTTGACGGACAATATGCAAAAGTACCGTGCTGTCTTTGCCGCCGCTAAACGAAACATAAACGCCGTCCGTGCCGTAATAATTTACCCATTCCCTTATACGAAGTTTTGTTTTGGCAATCTTCATATCTAATGGGTAGTTTTGAAACATTTTCAACTCGTCTTTCGTCGGCATAGAACGCACCTCCCTATAAAAGCAAAAATAATAAGCACAACCTCCTTGTTAAAGTAAATTGTGCTTATAAAATACACTAATTTGGACTATTTGTC
>JAMPEH010000336.1 GCA_023665245.1 Muribaculaceae bacterium | reverse complement strand
ATATTTTGTCTTTATTTGAATAAAGGCTTGAATGGGTGTAGGATAGGGGTATAAAATTTAAAAAAGATAGTGTTAGGCTAAAATCAATTTACAGATTTTGTTAATGGGTATAAATTAATGTTTTTGGGTAAAGAAAATGAAAGCGGAGTTGAGAGGTTATGAAAAATATAAAATATACAAAAAATATTAAAAGAATAATATGCATATTTTTTGTTTCATTAATATTTTGTTTCTTTTCTTTAACTCAAGAAAGTTGGGCAAAAGGCTCTTTTAGGGTTCTTAAACATCTGCCAACATGCGATGGCACTATGCCTGTTAAATTAAATGATAATGAAATATTTTTCCCAGGCAGCTGGGATATAGGGGCTAGAATATTAAAAGTTGATGAAGAAAAATTTGTTGAGTTAGGGACAAAAATGGTTATTCCAAGAAAATCGTATCTTGCAATAAAACTTGATGAAGATAATGTTTTGATATCCAATGGAGAGTTAAAGACGAATGATTTCAAAAAAAGAATGGAAACAAGAAAGAGCATAGAAATTTATAACAGAAAGACAAACAAATTTACACTTTTCAAGGATACTTTTATTCCTCAAGGAAGTATTTTATTAAACAATAACGAAATATTTACCTTTTATAGAGATGATACAGGCAGCTACTTTAGAATTTTTAATGTTAAAACAAAAACATTTGATGAAAAAATTGGAAAAAGATTCTTTGACAGGGCAACAAAAGAAGAACGTGAAGCTTCAGTTACGAATAAGGATTTTAACTCTACAATATATCACAAAAGCCCCATATATTTTCTTTTAGATGACGGAAGGGTATTTATTTATGAAATTGAAGATTATCTTAACGATAAAGAAATCACTCGTGATGCAGTTGAATTATATAATCAAAAAACAAAAACATTTGAAAAAATACAGCTACCAAAAGGTATTAGGCTGTATATAACACATGTAAAATTAGACAATGGAAAAGTATTATTTATCGGCTCTCAAAACTCATGGAGTACAGAAGTAATTGAATTTGACCCAGCAACAAATAAATTTCAAAAATATGATGAGTGGAACTTTCCGTTAAACGGGGCTGATGTAATTACAATTGATAATAACAGAGTTCTATTATTACACGGTACGGTTTATATAGATGATGTATTTTCGCGCCTTGATAAAGGATTAGAAAGTGCCATATACGATGTGATCAATAAAAAAATATCAAAAGTTAAAATAATTACCGGTGGTAGAGACTGGTACACTATCTATCCAATAAAAATCAAAGATAATAAATTATTGATTTTTGAATATATGCAAAAGATAAAGATTTATGAATATTAAAAATAAGAGAAGCCCGTAGGTTTGGCATACCTGCCCAACAAAATTAACTATTTCCTTTTCCTTTAAACAAAAACACTGCAGCAAAACTCAAGACGCAAGCCCCTATAAATACCTCAAGGGGAAATAACAAAAGCAAGCTTTTATCCAATATTAACGGAATTAAAAGGATGGCACCTGCAGGCGGGAAATTTATTTTGGTTTTATTTAAAGCAGCAAATAAAATTACACAGGATAGGAAAGCTGTGACAGAAAGCGGCAGGCCCAACACTATATTTAAAATAAACCTTGTAAAACAGCCCGTAAAGGCAGAAAATGTCATTAAACCTATAATATAGTAAAGCTTTTTTCTTGCAGGACTGTTTGGATTGGCAAATTCCGTGAACATTACAATTAAAGGCGGAGCAAGAAAGTATATCTGATGTGTCTTAAAAGGAATAAGCGCTATTAAGCCAAATACAAACAAAAGCTTTGACCATTTTATTATTTGATTTTTTATATTAAATTCACAAGGGATAAATTTATTAACAGGGCGCAGGTGAAATTTTTCCATTAAATATTGCGCAAAAATTATTATAAGCGCCATAACAGAGACAGATACAGGATAAACCCAGCTTGCAGTTTTAAGATAAACGGGCAGAATACAGGCTGAAATTATAGGTATAAAATTTGTTTTAAAAAGAGTTAAAATAAAACCCGTAAAGCCAAAACAAAGACATACCTGAAAAATCAACGGAAGGCTTACATATCTTACTATTAATACACCGAAGAGTGCAGCCGCCGACATAAGAAAAAATATTCTTCTTTTATTTGTTTTCCAGGGTTGTTTTTCTGAAACCCAGGCACCTATGGTTAAAGCACATATTTCAGGGAAGATAATTTCTTTTTCACCGCTGAATTCCGCAGCAAATACCATAAACAGCGCCATAAATATGCCGAATAAATATCGTTCAATTCTGATTTGTTTTAAAAAATGAGTATTCATAAATTATAATATCCGCTTGTTTTTTATTAAAACAAATATACTGCTTTAAAAGGAAAATTTAAATCGGATTACATATTTTATTCTTCCTCATTGAAAAAATCTTCATCAAGCTTTTTTATTTCAATTTTGGTTTTTAATTGTACACCGATATTGTGCTTTATCATAAGACGGGTTAATTCTTGCCCGTCAATAAGTCTTATGACTTTACCTTGTATGGAATCAGCTTTTTTCTTTGCTCTTTCATCAAAAAAACTTGTTGTTATAAAAACACCTTTACGAACAGTCGAACAACCAAGAGCACCGGCGAAATTCTGCATTTCTTTTTCATTTACTTTATTTTCGGCATATCTTTTTGCTTGAAGATAAATTTTTTCAAGACCCAATTCATCTTCATCAATAATACCGTCAATTCCTCCGTCATGACTTAATTTTGTCATAGAACCGACGCCATAATTCATTTTTTCCATTAAAATTATAACTATTTGTTCAAATCTAACAGGGTCAACTTGTTTTAATTTTGACAAAAGCTCACTTTGCAAATTGTTAAAATATTGTTCTTGTGCGCTAGCAAGCATTTCATCCGGAGTTTCAGCTTTTTCGACAGTTTTTTCATTTTTTGCGGAGTTATCTTTTTTGCTTCTTTTTTCAAAATCAGTATATTCATTGTATTGTTTTAAATATTTGAGCATATGTTCAGGTTTACTTTCAAGCGCCTGCCTGCCTCTTTCAGTAATAAGAAATATGGCTCTCGCAGGAGAAATAATTAATCCTGAAGCTTTTAAGTATGTTCTTGCCCAGCCAACCCTGCCTGAGAATTTCTTACCTCCGCTTGGAATAGTTTCTTCCAATTCTTCTTTTGAAAGATTAAATTTTTTAGCTAAAGTATCTACCACATCCTGTTTTGAATGCGGTTTATCATCAGATAATACTTCCAAAAACGGCAGCATTAAATCATCAAAAGTAGGTATTGCCATTCATAACTCCTTTTTCTTTAGAATAGCATTAAATAAGAACTAACACAAATTAAAGCGTTCAAAATTCTTGCAACAAATCGCAAACGAGGCGGGGTGGTCACAAAATGGTAATATTTTGAAGGTGACAGAGAAATCTTGACAGGGAGGAAAGGTACTAAAAAAGAGCCTTGACGGCTCTTTAAATAATTTTGGAGGATAGGAGGCTCGA
>JAMPEH010000335.1 GCA_023665245.1 Muribaculaceae bacterium | reverse complement strand
TCGAACACCGCACCGACGGCTCCGACGCTTTCGATACCCTCTACATCGGCTGCGAGAAATTCCCCTACCGCGACAGTTTCTCGCTTTCCATGTCGGGGGTATTGTAGCTAATCGTTCACTTTCCAGAAGCCACCTTTAGCAGCTCCTATACGTTCTATCTTTCCCTCTGCCTTTAATGCGCTTATATGCCTTTGAATTGCAGAGGGAGCAATCTGTAATTCTTCAACAAGCATCGCCCTTGTGGCTTTAGGGTTAGCTTTTAATATTTTAAGTAATCTTTCCCTTGTTGTCATTTGTGGTTCTTCACTTTTCTGACCACTTTTCTGACCACTTTTCTGACCACTTTTCTGACCACCAACAGGTCGCCAATAAGTCACAGTGGAAGCTGAGAGTTCAGACTCAATCTCAACCTTTTCTCCCGTGAGCTCCTTCCACTGCAAAATCTTGCCAATTCCGTAACCCGCATTTTCTGCAAGTCGGGCATATCGGAAGAACATTATTATATTCGGATTGCGCGGCACCGACTTAACCTTACCATTCTTCTTTGTGAGAGCGATAGGGAATTGCCCGGCGTTTTGAAATTCAAATTTATCGGTATAAACCAGCACAGTAGAGTGTATGGGGCTGAAATAATCTGCATGGGCAAGCATGTTTACCAATCCCTCGCGCAAACTGTATAATTGCGAATTGTCTTCCGGCGAAAAACCATCAGGACCAGCCATAAAAGGATTGTCTACAAACGATTTCAATCTTTGAATAAGCATCCCGTAATATTCCCAAAGGTTTTCTTGTTCGGGCATACGGTATGTATAACGCACCTCAGCATCAGAATACGATGTTCCGGGTATTTCGCGATAGTCTATCCAAAAATGACGAATCTGTTTTATGATAGTTTCTCTCTTTCCAAAGGTCAGCAGTCCCCCGTAAGTCAAAACTCCATCTTCTGAAATACCTGTTTGTTCGCAGAAATCATCCAGTTCAAGTTTGTTGAACAGCAATTCCGGATTGAAGTCAGTGAGGCGACGGCGGAAAGTTTCTATCGAGTTTGTGTTTAAATCCCGTATTGAGGTACCCGGCACTTTCATGTCAGATTTGCTACCAAATGTTTTTTCTCGCATTAGGATACCGATTTCTATGTCGGTAGCTCTCTGGTCGCCACTTCCAACACGCAGATATGTGTTTGACAAATTGTTGTTAAGATATACCGGTTTGCAATCAGATGCGGGAATCCAATAAGCTAACACATATTTACCGTCAATCTCGATTCTGTCAACCGTGGCAAGGATTGGTACATTGAATTTGGAGGTTGAACGCAATGTAGCGGCTATATCCTGCTCAACTTTCTCAACATTGTTAAGCCCAACTATTTCATATGCTGAGCAACCATTATTGCGGATTTCCTTGACACCAAGGATTATCCAACCACCCGCTGTATTGGAAAAAGCACTGACAGTTTCCCACATGGATTTGGGTATGCCGCCTGTGGCTTCCTTTACCTCGAAGTCGTCCCATTCTATATCGTTGAGCCTATTGAGCAATTCTTCTTTGGTCATAATTGGTTCAGATTTATATGCAAAGTTACTAATTTTTCGCGAGCTAACCGCAGAGTTTCAAATATTATTAGTAACTTTGCAATTGGCAGACATCTGTCTGTCACGACATTTTGAACTATCAGAAGCGTTATGCTCTCTTGTAAATCGTAAACCTGAGAAATTATCGATAACAGTACAAGAAGACGGCATGATGGCTTCTCACGTATCGCGTGAGTTGCTGTCGCCACTCTTGTACAAAGGTTTTCTCAGGACCTACGATTTACGTGGCATAGGCGGCTCACGTTTTTTTTGAAATAAATTCTGCCGTAGCCGGGCAACCTTTCTATATGACCGAAAATTTTAATACATATATCAACAACATTGAAGTTGACTTTTGGCGAGACCTCTGTATGAAAGAGGGTGAGCTTCGCAGTTACGCCAAAGGAGATGAATTTGTCAAGGCCGGAACCGTTGGTAGATACATCGGGTATATAAAGACCGGCACCCTTAAATATGTCGCATATTCCTCTGACGGAACTGAACACGTCATCGGGCTTGAATTTACCGGCGAATTTGTGACGGACTTCCCATTCTCCCTCTATGGCAACAAATCAAGAGCATCAATCATCGCTGAGTCAGATTGTGAGATTTACTGTATACCGATATCCGATGTAAGACAACTTATGGAAGCGGATAATCGAGTCAAAGAGATTGTGATGCACTCTACTGAGGCTATATTTGCTACCGTTTACGACCGCTATGTGGCACTCTACACACAAACGCCTCAGCAACGCTACAATGATATGATTAGTAGACACCCCGACTTGTTCTCATTGTTTTCACTTCGGGATATAGCATCCTTTTTGAATGTAACACCGACTCACCTCAGCCGACTGCGAAAAAATATTTGAGGCAAACGGACGATTTCAACATTTGTTGAGAGTTTTTATTTTTATTGGCTGTAACTTTGCAAATTAAATGATTTATTTCCAACTTATGAAAACAGTTAAAACGCCCCAAAATATAAATGGCAAGTCTCTTCGATATGGAATGTTCTTGCCTCTGGCACTGATGGTAGCATCAGTCGTTTCGTGTTGTTTTTCGTACTCCAACGCAAAGCAAAACATAGCCTCCGATTTGAATGAGGCGATGCTTACGTTGGCGAATGAGAATAGCGAGCTTTGGACCCGACAGGACACCATAGCTGCCTTGCGTCATATGCGCGAAACTACCCATAAACCCCTTATATATCAAGCGTCAGATGTCAATTTCAGAAATTCAGTTCTGAAAGATGAAGCTTATTTCATCCTCGCTTTGGTCGATAAGAAAAATGCCGCGCCTAAAATCCAAGGGAACAAGATAGCCTCAGACTCCATTATGCTCGTTCCGGAACGCGCTACCGATGGTTTTGCAATACAAGTACAAGGCTTTGCAGACTGCTCAATGGCATCAGTGTTTGCGGCTTCCGACCAGACATTACCCTGTGTGCTGTTTACGCTATCCATTCTTTCAATGGCGAGCATGTTTGTCTGGCGAAGAAAAGAAAGCGAAATTCCAGAGATGGGACTTGCTTCGGCAAACTCCGAAGTTCACCCTCTCAATGGCATCAAGCTGACACCGATGCAAAGGCAGTTTGCCCAGTTGCTCCTTGATGCTCCCGAAATGAGAGTTGACAAGGCAACCTTATGCTCAACCCTTTGGGGGAATAAAAGCAACGCGGAAGAGTCGCTTTACACTCTTGTCAGACGAACCAAAACAGCTCTATCACAGGCTAACATTGAAATTATTTGCAACCGGGGCGAGTCTTATGAACTACGCGTAAGTGGTTGAGATACTGGATTGTCAGAAAATGTCAGATAAATGTCAGACAAATTTTAGGGCTTGTTTGCGGCTTTTTAACTTGCTTTGCAGAAAAAACTCAACAGCATGAAGAAAATCCTTATCACACTCGCAGTCTTGTTGCCATTATTGGCACGCGC
>JAMPEH010000334.1 GCA_023665245.1 Muribaculaceae bacterium | reverse complement strand
AACTGTATGAGCAGCTGGAAAATATCTACACCAACACCTTTGCCGATACTGCCACCGGTATTTATCTTGAACGCCGCGTGGCCGAACAGGGCCTTACGCGAGAAAGCGCAACCGCTGCCATTCGCAAAGGCGAATTTACCGACATCAAAGGCAGCCCCGCCAAACTCTACAGCGGCTATCGCTTCAAAACCATCGACGGCGATGATAGCCTTATCTTTACCGTTGGCGAAGAACTAACCGCCGGAGAGTATGAACTGATTTGTGAAACGCCCGGAGAATGCGGCAACGCTTACATCGGTGAGCTGCTGCCAGTCACCAATATCACCGGCTTAGGCACCGCCACCATGAGCGACATTATCATCCCCGGTGAAGATACGGAAAACGATGAAAGTCTATATAGCCGCTACCTTGCCCGACTGAATGAAAAAAACTTTGGCGGTAATATCGCCGATTACAAACTTTGGATGCTCTCACAAGATGGCGTTGGCGCCGTTAAAATTTATCCCATCTGGCAAGGCGGCGGCACCGTCAAATGCGTCTTCTTAGACAGCAGCTATAATGTGCCAAGTGCTGAATTTATCGACCGCATACAAACCGCCATAGATCCCGAAACCAATCACGGTGAAGGATTAGGCTTAGCGCCTATTGGTCATACCGTGACCATCAAAGGCGCCGATGGCTACAGCATTAACATTGACACAACACTAACGCTAGAGGAAAATATTACATTAGGCCAGCTTGCAACGACCATTAAAGACACTTTAAACGACCTTTTTTTATCGTTAAAAAAGGGTTGGGCAGAGCAAAACATCACTGTAAGAATTGCCCATATCGAAGCCAGATTATTAAACATTATGGGCGTAGTGGATATTGCCCAAACAACGATAAACGGCCAAGATAACAACATTATCCTAGAAGCGGAAGCCATACCAATCTTAGGCGAGGTGACGGTTAATGGTCAAACACTCTAACATGATAGAAGCATTGCCGGCCATCCTACGGGATAACGCCGAATTAAACAGTTTATTTAACAGCGAAGAGCTTGAACTTGAAAATGTGAAGCTGCTATTGATTAAGGGACTGAATGACCAATATATCGATACCGCCACCATAACCGGTATCTCACGTTGGGAGAAGATATTAGATTTAAAGCCGGATATTTTAAACGAAACGATAGAGCAAAGGCGGCAGCGAATCAAAGCCAAACTATTAGGACGGATGCCTTTTACCGTAAGAACATTAAAACAAAGGCTTAGCTCTATCTTGCAAGATATTCCTTATGAGCTAAGGATAGATTACAATCGCTATTATTTAAACATCAGAATCATTAGCGAAATGCCAATTGATGAGTATTACTATCATCAAATAGAAGAAGCCTTAACGGTAATGCTGCCAGCTAATATGACTGCTTTGGTAGAATTGCGTTTTAAAGAACATCAAGAAGTAAAACCCTATGGCCATCGCTATTTAAGATTCTACACACATAAAGAAATCCGCAGCTTAAAGCCCTTGTATTTCAATAAAAACAGTGACTTGAAAGGCTACACCAACCAAGACTTAAAAAGCTATCTGCATAAAGAAATGACGAAAGAAGATTGGAAATTTGTGGGCAGAGTACACAACACCAATAAAGCGCTAACCGATTACCGTCAAAAAGAATTAGCAAAATATACCCATCGACAAATGATAAGAGAGGTGTTAAGAAAGAATGATTAAAACAGAACATTATGGGCTTAAAAAGCCGAATCAAGATGATTTCTATGATGTGGATATTTTTAATGAAAATGCTGATGTAATTGACACATCGCTGCATGAACTATCAGAGAAACAAAACAATGTCAGGTACTATAACGCTTTAACGGATATTGATGTAACCTTTGACGTTAATACACCGCTTGTAACAGTATTTCAAGCGATGCAGCCCAACAGCATATTGAACACAACTATTAACCAAGCGAACAGCGTTTACCCATCAGCCAACGGTAATTTACACTTGATAAAAGTAACCGCAACCGAAGGCAGCGTGCAATTCTTATCTAGTGATGGCAAGCTATCCACAGGAGCCTTCACAAGAGCAAACGAAGGTTCTGGGGAAGTATTAGCGAATGATGATATATCTTTTAACGGCTGGCAGGATTGGGCAAATATGAAAGACCATCAAGTAAGAAGTTATACCACCCTAGAACAAATAGGATTATCCGATGATGATATGGCAGAGGATGATTTTATAGGGAATTTGCTAAAAATCAATAACAGTTTAACCGGTTACAACGTTTATGCGCAATTCCTCATGCATGAAGCAGCTTATCCCCATTTGCTTTATTCCGTTTTACGACAATTGGAAGATGATGGAATAGAAGGTTATACACCTTATGCTGATGTCGGTTCAGTTGAAATGGTCATTGAAAGATGTGGACATGTTTATGGTGAAATTAAAATAGAATTGCGCATGGATATGAATAGAACAACAGCAGGGATGAACAACCGTGCCAGAATGATAATTGCTTATGCCAACAGAGATGGGGATAAGCTAAGGTTTTATTCTTTTAAAGAAGTAGCAACAACCGATTATGCAGAATTAACACTATTAAACGGTTGGACATCATTAGCGAATCATGCAGCAAGTGCGGTAAAAACTGGTAAGTATGTCAATATAAACTTCTGTGCTCAAAAAGGTGTGGTAGTACACGACACAGTAATATTTAAACTGCCTGAAGGATTTAAGCCAAAAGGCACAGTTGTTTTGCCATTAGTGAATGAAAAGAATCTAACATGGGCGAGACTTGCTATTTATACAAACGGTGAGGCTAAGCTGCTTAATACAGATAACTTAACGGGAGTAATTGCGGGAAGTGGTGGTTTCCCAATTTGATATGAAAAGAAAGGACTGATGAAAGAAATGCAAAAAACAGAATTTCAAGGTTGGGAAAAAATCAGTGAGAACCTAGATAAAATTTTTGACCAAAAAACAGAAGATGCACTTGTATATGATTTAGCAGATTCAATCGGTGAAGTCGGTTGTTCTGGCTCATTTATAACAGATTAGAAGGATGTGATTAAGAAATGGTATTAACAAAAGAAGAAAAAGAAAAGATTCTGTCCCAAATAGAGCCATGCAGCCTATATTGGGATAATTTTTATGTGACGGATTCTGGGCAGGTTTTCACCTATAATGATGAAACCGGACAAACGGCAGAAGAAGTATATCAAACATGGCTGGAGTTAAAAAACAATCCACCAGAGCCAAAACCAACGACAGAGCAATTATTGCAAGCGCAAATTGACGAATTGCAGAAACAAAGCAAATTGAAAGATGCACAGATACAAGCATTAAGTGATAGAAACGATTTCAATGAGGACTTAATTGCAGAATTGGCGATGGAAGTTTATGCGTAAACTGATTTATGCAATACTCATCAAACTAGCTGATAAAGGGGGTGTAGTAATGATGGCCATGTTTTTTGCGCAGAGAGTTATTTTAGGCAAAACAGAATACAAAGATGTCCCTGCTAAAT
>JAMPEH010000333.1 GCA_023665245.1 Muribaculaceae bacterium | reverse complement strand
GATTGCTCAGCCCATTGCTCATGGCGAAGCCCTGCATGAGCTTGAAGCCCACACCGCAGCCGCTCAAGTGCTTGCACGGGTAAGGACTGCCGGGCATCTTGGGGTTGAGGATAGCCACTGCCGGGGGCAGCTCCTCATCGGGGGTGTGATGGTCGCAGATTATGAAGTCGATGCCCTTACTCTTGGCGTAGGCAATCTCATCGATTGCCTTTATGCCGCAGTCGAGCACAATCACAAGCTTTATGCCGGCATCCACGGCATAGTCTATGCTCTTCTTTGAGATGCCGTAGCCCTCTTCATAACGTGTGGGGATATAGTACTCTATATTGGAGTAATAATTCTGGAGATATTTATAGACAAGCGTCACGGCCGTTACGCCGTCTACATCGTAGTCGCCATACACCATGATTCTCTCCTTTGAACCCATGGCCCGATTGAGTCGCTCTACAGCCTTGTCCATATCGGGGAGCAGAAAGGGGTCATGCAGGTCGGCTATCGATGGATTGAAGAATCGGTCGGCATCGGCAGGAGTCTGCACGCCGCGTCGCAGCAGGAGCTCAGCCACAGCCTTACTGTCGCCGCAATGAGGGCGAAGCGAGTCGGCCACTTTCTGCTGCCGAGCTGTGAGAGGTATGTAATTCCATTTGCGAGTCATGCGTGTGTGCTTTATTCTCCTACATAGAGTGTGCGAAATTAGTAATTTTTTTCTTCATACGCAATAGGGCGACAAATCCCCAACAGCACCGCAAGCTGCCGAGGATGCCACAAATTACTAATAATCAAGCCCGAAGAAAATTTCGACAAAAAAGTTAATAAAAAATTTGGCGGAAAAGAAAAAATGCCGTAACTTTGCAAACGAAAACGAGGGGCATTAGCTCAGTTGGCTAGAGCGTTTGACTGGCAGTCAAGAGGTCATCGGTTCGATTCCGATATGCTCCACCGCAGCAGGCTTGGAAGCAATTCCAAGCCTGCTTGCTTATTTCATCAATCGCCTGAACTATAAGGACAGCTGCCTCCCCAAAATTATTCTCATAGCACGTGAAGATGGCCGAAATGTCGTTTCTGACGACATTTCGGCCATCTTTAGGATTGTGAGGCAGTCGGGCTGCACTATCTTACCATGAGCTTTGTGATTCGGCCATCTACATTCACTATGTAGGTGCCGCCCGGCAAGGCCACTCGCCCGGGAGTGCCGCTATATCGCATCATGCCGGTCATGTCGATTATCGTCAGCGATTCTCCTCCGGTCACTTCAATATATCCCGTACCGGCTTTTACCTGTGCCTCTGAAGTTGAGATTTCTCCTACAGATGCCGGAGAAAGAGCCCGTATTTCAAAAAAAATTCTTCCAGTAAGTAGCTTCTCGGAAAGACTCGATAGCCTCCTCAGGCACTTCAAGCACACAGTCGTAATTACGCAATTCCACAACCCAATCCTGCGACAAAGCGGGAGGCTTGGTGAAATGAAGCCTGATAAGCGAAATATTCGGACAATCTATGAAATATTCATTAAGATTTTCCTTCTCGTCATAAATCTCTACGGTCTTTAATCCATAGCAATGCTTAAACGGCGCATATTCGCAGCCGGGATACAGCACCACGCTTTGTAAATAAGATTGGTCAAAAGCACCCTCCCCTATTTTCTTGATATTTTCCCAATACGGATATTCCCATAATTTGGTATAATGAAAAGCCAACGGCCCAATTTCGGTCACATTTTCCAAGCCGCCAACCACAAGCTCCCAATCATCTCTTCCACATTCAAGCATTGCACCTTGCTGCAGCGAAGTGCAGCCGGAAGAATATTGCACCTTGGCAAGACTTGTGCAGCCGCCAAAAGCAAACTTGCCCACCTGAGTCACAGAATCGGGAATCTTGATTTCTTTAAGAGAAGTGCACTGCCAAAATGCGCCCGGGCCTATTGAGGTAATTGTCTCGGGTAAAACCACAGAGGTCAAGTCAGGGCACTTGGTAAATGCTCCGGTAAAAATTTCAGTCACCGTATAAGTCTCATGATCCCAGGGATGCACTACCGTAGCCGGAATCACCACATCTCCTGAATACGAATTTCCATCGCAATACAAGAAGTCATATTCTGTCTTATCGTATGCATAAGCCGGAGCCTCATTCTGAGATGTCATACTTAAAAGTACAGGATATCCACTCCCGGTGCAAAGAGCCACCGTTTTCGGCCCGTTATAGTAGAAATACATTCCGTCAACCTCAAAGTCCTAAAACCACATATACGCATAAGCGCTATGTGCAAAACAAGCGGCCAACAGGCAAAACAAGCGGCCAACAGGCAAAACAGCATTTTCAATTTCATAGCAAAAAATATCTCAATTAAAATTCAACTTAACATTTTTGATGTCGGTGCGTAATCGACCGGTATATGCGAGTGCAAAGATAGCACCGACTTCTCATATTTCCAAATCTTTATCGAAATAAACAAAAAAAAGATTCAGGAAGTCGAATTTTGCGAAATATTTGTGCTCAGTCTTGCTTTGGAGATGCAGGTTTGCGGCGGCGGGGGTGCCTTTTCTTGGCGGGGGATTTGGTGGCGGGGGTGGCAGACTCCGGGGTGGCTTGAACGGGGGCAGCGGATTTGCGGGTCGGTTTACGGCTATTCTTGCCGGCGGGCTTATGGCGGGAGGTGCCGGGGTTTGTCGGCTCGCTCAGTGAGACTTGCCAGGGCTCACGGCGGATTTTAGTCTTGAGGAAGTGCTCGATGCGGGCGAGGTAACTGCGGTCGCGTTCATTCACAAGGGTTACGGCTTTGCCGCCGGCACCGGCACGGGCGGTGCGGCCTATGCGGTGCACATAGTCTTCGGCATCTCGGGGGACATCGTAGTTCACCACCATGGCTATGTCGTCGATGTCGATGCCTCGTGCCACTATGTCGGTGGCCACGAGTATGTCGGTGCGTCCGGCGCGGAAGGCAAGCATGGCACCTTCTCGCTGGCGTTGCTCGAGGTCGGAGTGCATCTCGGCGGCCATAAGGCCCTTGCGGCGGAGCTCGCGGGTGAGGTCTTTCACCTTGATTTTGGAGCCGGCGAAGATGATGACGCGCTTGGAGAATCCGGCATCGAAGAGGCTCTTGAGCACAGTGAGTTTCTGCGCATCGGGCACGAGGTATATGCTTTGGTCAATCCCTTCGGCGGGCTTGCTTATGGCAGTCTTGACTTCTACGGGTGAGGTGAGGAGCTTTGATGCCATCTGCTTGATTTTGGCGGGCATGGTGGCCGAGAACATCATGGTCTGGTGCTTGGCGGGCAGATGCTTGGCGATGGCCATGATGTCGTCGTAGAAGCCCATGTCGAGCATGCGGTCGGCTTCGTCGAGGATGAAGAAGCTTACGCGCGAGAGGTCGCAGCGGCCTGTCTGGAGGTGAGCGAGCAGACGCCCCGGTGTAGCAATCACTACATCGGCTCCGGCTTGCAGACCGCGCTGTTGCTGGCTGAATTCGCGTCCATCGGTGCCGCCATATATTGGCAGTGAGCTCACGGGCAGGTAGTA
>JAMPEH010000332.1 GCA_023665245.1 Muribaculaceae bacterium | reverse complement strand
AATGCACGTGTAGATGAGTAAATTCGGCCATTATCTTTAGTATCTAATTTATATTCTATTTGACTCTTCCAAATCCTTTGAAAGTCCTGACATAATAAGGTTGTGTCATATCTGAGATCACCACACCTTTTGAAGCGGAAGCATGTATGAAATTTTTTTCATCCACCATTATTCCAACATGAGATATGGTGTCTTCATTCTTGCCGGTGGCAAAGAATATAAGATCTCCAATCTTGACTTCCTTTTGCTTTATGCTTTTGCAATATTCAGCTTGTTTTGCGCTGTTGCGTGGTAATTTTATTCCGGTAATTTTGTCATATACTTGAAGCACCATTCCGGAGCAATCTGTGGCCACTCCCTTTTCCGAGCAAGCATATCTATAAGGCGTGCCGAGCCAGGTGTAGGCTTCATCCACTATCTCTTTCCCCATTTTGGTAGGCTTTTTGCCATGTCGGTTTTTTCTTGTTGATTCAGGATGTGTCTTAAGTTGGTCTATCTGAGATTGATAATAATCTCTGGCTGCCTCTTTTGAAGTGTGGCAGGAAGTCACCAACGATGAGCACAAGGCCATCGCCAAAAAAAGTATTATTGTCGGGAGAATTCTTTTCATGACGCAAATTTACTCAATCGAAAGGTTTTTTCAAAGTATTTTAATACTTTTTTCATTTCAAAAGCTGTAATATTAAATAATTTTAAAAAGCATGTCAAATTATATCCTTGGCCTTATTTTTGTTGTTGTTAAAATGTACACAATTATTGTGGATGACATAATTTCAATTTGAAAAAAACATAAATCTATCATAATTCGCAACATGAAAGCAAAGTATCTTGTAGCATTGACTGCTGCGGCAGTCATGATTCCGGCAGCCGGGATGGTATATTCCAATACCAATCGCACTCAAGGTTCGGAACCTGAGTTCATAACCATTTCCAATGCTCCTTCCTTTGAGACAGATTTCACTAAAGCAGCAGAAAGCACAGTCAATTCAGTGGTCTGCATCAAGAGCTTTGTGGTTCGTAACCAACAATATGGAGGCAATCAAGGTTACTATGACCCATTCGGCATGTTCGATTTCTTTTTTGGCCCGCAACAGCGCCAGCCTCAGCAGCCTCAGCAAAAGAAAAGCGAACCGCAGCAAAGTGGTCTTGGATCAGGTGTGATTCTTAGCGAAGACGGCTACATCGTCACCAACAATCATGTCATCGATGGAGCCGACAAACTTGAAGTGCTTCTCAATGATAATTCCACCTACGAAGCGCGTGTCATCGGCACTGACGAAATGACCGACCTTGCACTCATTAAGATAGATGCCAAAGATCTTCATGCCATCAAAGTAGGAAATTCAGAAAATCTCCGTCTTGGCGAATGGGTGCTCGCAGTGGGCAATCCCTTCGGATTTAATTCCACGGTGACAGCCGGCATTGTCAGTGCCAAGGCAAGAAGTCTCGGGGCTGATTCACACAAGCGCAAGATGGGAATTGAGGCTTTCATCCAGACTGATGCTGCACTTAATCCGGGCAATTCTGGAGGTGCATTGGTAAATCTCAATGGTGAA
This sequence comes from Muribaculaceae bacterium, assembly GCA_023665245.1. The sequence continues at coordinate 1,965 of JAMPEH010000332.1, read as the reverse complement.
CTTGTCGGAATCAATGCGGCAATATATTCCAATACCGGAAGCTATACCGGATTCTCGTTTGCAATTCCAACTTCAATAGCAGCCAAAGTCATAGCAGATCTTAGAGAGTATGGCACGGTGCAGAGAGCTGTCCTTGGTATCACAGTGGCTACTCTCACTGCAGAAATAGCCAAGGAAAAAGGTATTACAGCTACAAAATCCGGCGTTCTGGTGGCAGGCGTATCCGATAGAAGCACTGCAAAAGAACTTGAATTGAAAGAGGATGATGTCATTGTAGCAATCAATGGAGTAGAAATTAAAAATCTTCCTGAATTGCACGAGCAACTTGCAAAGTATCGCCCCGGTGAGGAAATCAGCGTGACATATTTCCGTGACAACAAGAAGATCACCAAGAAAGCTACACTTCGCAACACTCAAGGTGACACTTCAATCACTAAGAAAGGTGATTTCTCAGAAATCGGATGTGCATTCATGAAGATGAATTCCGATACACTCAAGGGTCTTGGCATCTCCAATGGTGTGAAAGTGACTGGTCTGAAAAATGGTCCGTTTAAAAACGCCGGAGTCAGAGACGGTTTCATCATAATAGAAATCAACGACCGTCCGGTTCGTTCAAGCGAAGACGTGGAAGACATCTACAATCAACTGATGAGAGACGAAACCACTGAAGACAAAGTCATGATCCTCAAAGGTATTTATCCTACCGGCAAGAAAGGATATTATGCAGTGAATCTGGCTGAATAATCTGAATAATTACTCACTATCGTTAAATATAATGAAGAAACGCATCGGGTTATCAACCCGATGCGTTCTTTTTGCGTTACTATCAGTGAGATGCAAGTTATGTTATAAAAATTTAATTTTAATATTTTGGCATAAAATTTGCATATTCTAAATAAAAATATTAATTTTGCAACAATTTGTGTACACATAGATATGAGACAGTTAAAGATAACCAAATCCATCACCAATCGTGAGAGCGCTTCTCTTGATAAATACCTTCAGGAAATTGGCCGTGAGGAACTGATTTCTGTGGCAGAGGAAGTCGAGCTCGCTCAGCGTATCAAAAAGGGTGATCAAGCAGCTCTGGAGAAACTCACCAAAGCGAATCTTCGTTTTGTGGTTTCCGTAGCAAAGCAATATCAGAACCAGGGATTGAGTCTCCCCGACCTGATCAATGAAGGTAATCTCGGCTTAATTCGCGCAGCACAGAAATTTGATGAAACAAGGGGTTTCAAATTCATTTCTTATGCTGTATGGTGGATTCGCCAGTCCATTCTTCAGGCTCTCGCTGAGCAGAGCCGTATCGTGCGTCTTCCGCTGAATCAGGTAGGATCTCTTAACAAAATCAGTAAGGAGTTGTCGAAATTCGAACAGGAAAACGAACGTCGTCCTTCGCCTGAAGAACTTGCGGAACGTCTCGACATACCGGTCGATAAAATTTCCGATACTCTTAAGGTAAGCGGTCGCCACATTTCAGTGGATGCCCCTTTTGTGGAAGGAGAAGACAATTCTCTACTTGATGTGCTTCCAAATGACGACAGTCCAAGTGCTGATGCTTCACTTACGCAGGAATCTCTTTCCAAGGAAGTGGATAGAGCTCTTCGCCAGCTCTACGACCGAGAGCGCGAAATCATCAAGATGTTCTTCGGGATTGGATGTCAGGAAATGACACTTGAAGAGATCGGTGCTAAGTTTGACCTTACACGTGAACGAGTACGCCAAATCAAGGAAAAAGCTATCCGTCGCCTGAAAGGCCAGAAAAGCAAATTGCTAAAAAGCTATCTTGGAGAATAAATTTTTTCAATATAAATTGGAGAAGTCGTTGAGAATTAATTCTCAACGACTTCATCTTTATAGATTATCAAGAAAAAAGTTGCATATATGAAAAATAAATAATAATTTTACCTATTAAGTATGTGGTCACTTTAATTTTAAAGATTATGTTTTCTTCTTTTTTAATTT
>JAMPEH010000331.1 GCA_023665245.1 Muribaculaceae bacterium | reverse complement strand
CGCATCGACTCTGCCCATATCGTGGACCGCGGGACAAAACTCCGCGCCATCGACATCGACGGGGTTGACTTCGCCCGATACTTCCAATGGGAGGACGATGGAGTGGTTAATATCGACATTGACTTTCCACGACTCAGGCGCATCTCCCGGGAAGCATCTATCGTAATACATACAGTCCACGGCGACATCACCGCACCGATACCACTTCAAAAAAAGCACAAGAAGTGATTGTCTGCATAACAGAGAAACCGAGCGTAGCCAAAGACATCGCCCAAATTCTCGGAGCGTCGACGCGACGTGACGGATACTATGAGGGCGGAGAATACTGCGTGACCTGGACTTTCGGACACCTGTGTACTCTTAAAGACCCCGCCGACTACACCCCTATATGGAAGCGGTGGTCGCTCGGCTCACTTCCCATGATTCCCGAGAAATTCGGCATAAAACTTATTGACGACAAAGGTATAGAAAACCAGTTCAAAGTAATTGAAAGCCTTGTCTCCCGTGCCGATGAAGTCATAAACTGTGGTGACGCCGGGCAAGAAGGAGAACTTATACAACGATGGGTCATGCAGAAAGCGGCAGTGAAATGTCCGGTAAAACGCCTGTGGATTTCGTCGCTTACCGACGAATCGATACGCAACGGATTCAGTGACCTGCGACCCGAAAAGGAATTCAACAACCTCTACCACGCCGGTCTCTCACGCGCCATTGGCGACTGGCGGCTCGGACTCAACGCCACCCGCCTCTACACACTCAAATATTCCGTTCAAGGCAATGTACTGTCAATAGGGCGCGTACAGACCCCCACCCTTGCCCTGATTGTACAACGCCACCACGAGATTTCCAATTTCATAGCCGAAGACTTTTGGGAGCTTAAAACGCTATATCGCGACACCGTATTCAATGCCACTTCCGGCAGGTTCAACAAAATCGAAGACGCAGAAGCCGCATTGAACGAAATAGCCCAATCACCATTTGTCGTAAAATCGGTCACGGAGAAAAAGGGGAAAGAGGCACCGCCACGACTCTTCGACCTCACGTCGCTTCAAGTCGAGTGCAACAAACGGTGGGGATGGACTGCCGATGAAACGCTAAGGCTTATACAGTCGCTCTACGAGAAAAAAGTCACGACCTACCCGCGTGTCGACACAACATATCTCAGCGAGGACATCTACCACAAAGTACCTGAGATACTCGCCAAAATGCAACCCTATGCGGCTCAGACGGCTACTGTCCTCGCCAACAAAATCCCCAAATCAAAAAAAGTTTTCGACAACTCCAAAGTTACCGACCACCATGCCATAATACCTACCGGCGAATCGCCTGCGGTGCTTGTCGGCGACGAAAGGAAGATGTACCACCTTATAGCACTGCGCTTCATAGCAGCCTTCTATCCCGACTGCGTTTTCGAGGCAACCACCGTCACAGGGACTGCCGGAAACAGGGAATTCAAAGCCACGGGAAAGGTCATAGTGGAACCCGGGTGGCGCAACATTCTGCAAAACACCAACGACAAAACCGACGAAGAAGACAAGGTCCTGCCACGTTTCACCGAGGGAGAGTCGGGACCCCACGAACCTTCGGTGGTGAAGAAAACTACCCAACCTCCGAAATTCTATACCGAGGGAACGCTGCTGCGTGCTATGGAATCGGCAGGCAAGACGGTCGACGACGAAACACTGCGAGAAGCCATGAAAGAAAATGGTATCGGACGACCCTCCACCCGAGCTGCTATCATAGAAACCCTGTTTAAACGCCGCTACATATATCGGGAGCGCAAAAACATAATGGCGTCGCAGGCAGGCATAGACCTTATAGCCACAATAAACCAAGAGTTGCTCAAAAGTGCGAAGCTGACAGGTATATGGGAGAACAAGCTCCGACGCATTGAACGCGGCGATTACAGTGCAGGAGAATTTATCAATGAGCTGAAACAGCAAATCAACGATATTGTCATAAACGTTCTGAACGACAATTCGTCGCGACGCATAATTGTTGCCGAAGAAGACAAAAAGGAGAAAAAAGCTGAAAAGAACAGCAAGTCGGAAACTCAGACCAAGAGTGGAGCCTCCACCACAAAGAAGCGCACTTCAATAAAATCTTTCGACCAAATTCCATGTCCGGTATGCGGCACGGGACATTTAGTCAAGGGACACTCAGCCTACGGATGCAGCAACTACGCCACGGGGTGCCGCGTTCTATTCCCATTTACCGAATATCCCGACTCGCTTACTCCCGCCCGACTTGCATCGGCTCTTAAAAAGAAACTGAAAAAATGAATTACAAAAGCACCGATACCGAACTGTTCCCGATAGTTGACCTGAACGGCAAGGTAATAGGGAAAGCCACCCGAAGTGAATGCCATAGCGGGACAAAGCTGCTCCACCCTGTTGTACATCTCCACGTAATCGCTACCGACGGTTCAGTATTGTTGCAGAAACGCTCAACCGACAAGGATATTCAACCCGGCAAGTGGGACACAGCGGTCGGCGGACATGTCGACTTCGGCGAATCAATTAACGAGGCACTGATGCGCGAGAGTCGCGAGGAACTCGGCATTGTCCTTGAAAATCCCGAATTGCTGAAACAATACGTTTTTGAAAGCGCCCGTGAACGTGAGCTTGTCAACACATTCCTCATCCGCGTCGATAAGCCGGGATTCAAAGTAACATTCGACCCTGTGGAAATTGACGAAACCCGTTTCTGGACTCCCGACGAAATAGAATCGGCAATTGAAAAAGGCGGTATTCTCACGCCAAACTTCGAAAGCGAATATAACCTGTTGAAACCACTTCTTAACCGATGAGCGATACGTTTCTGCAGTGGATTGGAGTAGTGGTGCTTATAGCATTTGCCGTTGTTTACATCGTGGGGCACCTCAGAGGACGTAAATCGGCGTGCGGTGCATGTGAGCTGCGCGACAAATGCGAGAAAAAGAAAAAAGACAACAAATGAAAATACTGACAATTGTAATTGCGGTTTTCAACCGCTGCCGTCTTATAGAGCGCACGCTCGACTCTATGAGCGACGGTAACAATTGCCACGACCGATTCAGAATAATAGTGGTCGACAACGGCTCAACCGACTCTACAAAAGAAGTAGTGGCACGCTGGATTGACCGGCACCCCGACATTGACACGACCCTTACAGAAGAGTCTCGCCGGGGAGCGGCAGCTGCCCGAAACGCCGGGCTGAGGCTTGTCGACACGGACTACGTAATGTTCTTTGACTCCGACGATATAGTATTGTCGGGATTCATCGACCGGCTCGTCAATCGGTTGGAATCGGAACCGATGACCGACATAATCGGTTGGGACATCGACATGGAGAAAAGTGATGGAAGTCACCGTCGGTGCCGGTTCTCGAACGGGAATTATATTAAGAATCATTTAATCCATGCCATTCTCGCCACACAGTGTTTCGCGGCATCGACCCGATTGGTAAAAGAAGCCGGAGGCTGGGATGAGACACTACCCGCGTGGAAAGACTACGAACTCGGGGCGAGACTGCTTCTCGACGCTAAATCA
>JAMPEH010000330.1 GCA_023665245.1 Muribaculaceae bacterium | reverse complement strand
GTGGATGGTCAGTATATCATCGTGACCGACCAGGACGGCAACAAGCAGATGACCACCGTGCAGACGCCGGTGCCTGTGACCCACCTGGAGACCGTGGCGGCCACCGCCACCGGGAACCAGACCGTCCACGGCGTGCTGCGCAATTACGAGCTGCCCACCACCTTCGTGGAGCTGTCTGAGGGCTACAAGTACGGCGACAAGATCGTCAGCTACACCAAGGACGGCGTTACCTACACGGTGGAGAACCTGATGAGCGCCGACAAGCGGGAGGCTCCCGACGGCTACATCCAGGCCCGGGCCGCCGACGATACCCTGATGGGCTATCAGCTCATTACAGACGCCGCCGTCAGCACCGGCACCGACGGCTCGCCGGTGTATACCTTCGACCATGACAAGCCTTACATCACCCTGGCCGACCTCCAGCTCAGCCGGGCCGAGTTTGTGGGCTACACCGCCAACACCACGCCGCTGCTCATTGGCCGGCCTGTGACGGCGGACATCTCCGAGTATCTCCAGGTGGCGTATAACGACACCAGCCTGTGGTCTGTGGGTCCCTTTGCCATGATGACCAAGGGCGGTATGTCCGACGCGGCCACCGGCCTGCTCTACGGTCCCACTCTGGGCCAGGGCGGCAACCAGGATCGCAAAGGCAACCCGCTGGACTTCAGCGAGGGCGTGGACGAGCTGGGCTACCCGCTGCCCAACGGCCAGGTAGACAGCGACGGCAACCCGATGACCGACAGCCTCTGGGGTCTGCCCGGCCAGGTCTCCGCCGGTTCGGCGGACATCGCCGGCGCGCCCATCAGCGGCGTGATCGCGGTGCAGAACTCGGTGAAGGCCGACGACCAGCACTCCATCGTGATGAAGAACAACGGCTCCCTGTGGGCCTACGGTAAGAACGGCAGCGGCCGGATCGGTGACGGCACCGCCACCTCCACCGCCATCCCTGTGCGCGTGGGCGCCAGCTACTTCATCCTGGAGGACTACAACGTCTCCATCCGTGAGGGCGAGTCCTTCCAGTTCGACGTGGAGCCCAAGATCTCCGCCTTTAACGTGTTCAACAACATTGAGGAGGACGCCTCCAAGCAGGAGCTGGCCTGGTTCACCTGGGACGCCCAGGAGGACTCCGACTGGACCACTCTGCTGGAGGGCGAGCACTACAAGACCAGCGAGAACGAGTATGTGAAGGTGGAGTACGAGACCAAGAATGTAGGCCTGCCCAACGAGCAGAACGACAAGCGGGCCACCATCACCGGTAAGAAGGCCGGTACCACCTACGTGCTCATCTCTGTGGCGAACGATTCCCTCATCGTGGGCTCCTTCAAGGTGGAGGTCCGTCCGGGCGACGAGGTGTATAACATCGGCTCCGACCGGGTGGATGTGATCGGCCAGCCCAACAGCAACCTGGCTGAGCTCAACGCGACCCTGGGCGACGCCTATGTGCCCGGCACTGTCCAGAGCGGCGGTTTGTATCAGGATATGTACGACTCCTACAACGACAAGGCCGCTGTGGGCGTCAAGCAGTACAACACCACCAACCTCCAGACCGATCACGGCAACAGCGTGGCCTATCCCATGGTGGCCGCGGGCAGCGACTTCACCGTGGCCCTGGCGGGCGACGGCACGGTCTGGACTTGGGGCTCCAACGAGTATGGCCAGCTGGGCATCGGCGAGAGCTACGGCTCTCACGCCGCCCCGCAGCAGGTCATCGCCCAGGTCTATGACGAGCAGGGCGAGCTGATCCGCTACGAGTATCTGAACAACGTCCGCAAGATCGCCGCCGCCGGCAACTTCGTCTACGCGCTGAAGAACGACGGTACCGTGTGGTCTTGGGGCCGCAATGACGCGGGCCAGCTGGGTCTTGGTAAGGACCACTCCAAGAGCGGCTGGCGCAACCAGAAGGGTGAGGACTTCAGCTACTTCACCCGGGTGCCCTTCGCCACGCAGGTGGGCAAGGGCGAACAGGATAAGAGCACCTACGAGAGCCGCTATCTCCAGGAGATCGTGGATATTGCGGTGGGTGGCGAGGACGATGCCCACGGATTTGCCTACATGGTCCAGAGCGTGTACTATAAGCGCCAGGCCATCGAGGTGGAGATCGCCCAGGACGGCACCCGCACCGAGCGGCTGATCGCCAAGGCCAACGCCCTGTCCGGCAATATCTTCGGCGTGGGCGACAACAGCGCCAACCAGGTCAGCCTGTTCAACACGGTGCGCAACTACACCGCGCCCATCAGCGTTCGGGTGTCCAGCGGTATCGTGGCTGGCGTGTCCATCGGGCCTTCCGCCACCGGCCATGTCCTGGTGGGTAACGGCAGCGTAATGGGCATCGGCAGCAACGCATACGGCGCCATCGGCAATGCCAGCACCAGCGGCACCCGGGGCAACGCCATCCTGCCTTACCGGGCCCTGTCGGTGTCCGGCACCAGGAACGGCGCCCTGGCCACCGTGTTCCAGCTCAAGCAGGCTGGCGACGGCCAGTACGTGGAAGTGGCCAACCGCAAGAAGAACCAGGATCAGGCCGCCCAGAACGAGAATGACGTCACCGGCACGCTGTACGCTTGGGGCCAGCGCAACAACACCCACAGCGCCAGCGAGATGGCCAATGTGACCACGCCTGTGCGCGTGACCAATACCGACCGACCCAACGCCGAGAGCTACCGCGGCGGCGTGATGCTCACCGGCGGCGGCAGCGGTATGTTTACCGTGGATAAGAACGGCGCCATGATCATGCGTGGCGGCGAGAACAGCTACGGCGAGCTGGGCAACGGCAGCACGGGCGCCAGCGGCGGCAGCGTGGAGCGTTATGTAAACCGCGAGGACGGCAAGCGCCTGGATGCCAGCGTGGCGGATACCGACCGCGTCCTCAGCGCCTCGACCTCGGCCGGTGGCTACCACACCGCCTATTCGGATAACAGTGGTAACGTGTACAGCTTTGGTCTGAACAACATGACCCAGCTGGGCAGCCAGTCCCTGAGCAACCAGTACCAGATCACCGCCTTCGAGACCAACTCCAAGCTGATCGTGGAGGGCAAGAAGGACGCCATCAACCTGATGCTGGAGAGCGACGAGAGCAGGGTCGTGCCTGACTCCATCCTCTACGGCCATAGCTTCGACCTGTCTGCCAACTACACGGCCAGCGTGAACTTCAACCTCCTGAAGCACGACAGCAATTACATCAGCGTCCGCGATCTGGAGGATCCGAAGGTCTACGGCGGCACCTCGGTGAAGTACACCAGCCTGAACCCCGCCGTGGCCAGCGTTGACAACGCCACCGGCGTGGTCACTGCCGTCAGCTATGGCGAGACCGACATCCTGGTGGATGTGGCCGTGAGCCTCAGCGAGGACGAGACCATCATCCGCACCCTCCAGTTCCATGTCTCGGTGGTCAAGCCTTACGAGAAGGGCACCTACACCTTCGGCGAGACCGGCGGCGTGACCTATACCTCGGACGGCGCCACGGCCGTGGCTTACGCCGCTGTGGCGGTGGGCGAGGATTACACCCTGGCCCTGAAGGCCGACGGTACCGTGT
>JAMPEH010000032.1 GCA_023665245.1 Muribaculaceae bacterium | reverse complement strand
CTTCTCCGCCATGAACACCACCGACGGCAACGTCTGGGCTTGGGGCGACAATGTGTATGGCATCTTGGGCCAGAACAACCGGGGTGGCACGCTGAATGTGAACACCGCCTCGCCCTACCCGCTTAACCAGATCGGCGATCCTGGCTCTGACTATCCCAACGGTGTGGCCTACTCGCCCACCAGCGTGGCCAATCCTCAGAAGGTCAAGGCCATCGACCCCGATACCGGCGCTGTGATCTATCTGTCCAATGTCAAGGCCATTGCCGCGGGCTATGAGCATATGGTAGCCCTGGACGCGGATGGCTATGTCTGGACCTGGGGCCGCAACGACTCCGGCCAGCTGGGCTATGCAACCACCGCGACCTATAACAATGTCACCTACTCACCCATCGCGCAGCGCGTGTCCATCCGGGAGAACGGCAAGGACGTGGAGATCATGGACATCGCCGCCGGCCGCTACCACACCGTGGTGGCAACCACCACCGGTGAGGTCTGGGCCTGGGGTAACGACGCATACGGCCAGTTGGGCCGGGAGACCCTCAGCGAGAAGTGGGTCAACAGCTATGTTCCCGTCAAGGTCCTGGGTGACCGTGGCGAGGGTCACTTGGGCAACGTGGTCATGGTGGACGCCGGTGGCGACACTTCCGCCGCTCTGAAGGGCGACGGCACCGTGTGGACTTGGGGCCGCAACGACAAGGGCCAGCTGGGCATCAACGAGAACCAGAAGCCCATCGGCGCGCCCACACAGGTCCGCAAGGGCGATTCCGCCAATGACGGCAACTATCTGACCGGTATCGGTTCCATCGCCGTGGGCGAGAATCACATGCTGGCCATCCAAAGTACCGTTATCTTTGACACTACCCTGACGGCCGACCAGCTGGAGGCCGCCCAGCAGAAGGTCTTCGGCTGGGGCGACAATACCTATAAGCAGTTGACCTCCGGCAAGGCCGAGGTGGCTGCCGATGGCACCATTACCGGCTACACCTATGATACCCAGAGCGCTGACTACTTCTTCGTGCCGCGTACGCAGTATGCTGCCCCCGAAGTGGACCAGAGCGGAAAGTATGTGGATCAGAAGCATCTCTACGGCGTCAAGACGGTGGAGGCAGGCGTCTACAGCTCTGCGGCCATCAACCGTATCGACCATGAGAATTTTGTGCCCATCGATCCCACCGCAGATCCCACTGATCCTGCCACCGAGCTGAAGTACCGCCGGGACGCGGAGCTTTACGCTTGGGGCTATGGCAACTTGGGCCAGCTGGGCGACGGCAACTCCGCCAACCACAACGTGAACTTCCCGCTGTTCGTTCAAGATGGCGAGACGGCTGAGCATGTCGCCACCAAGGATATTTTGGACACCAGCGTGGATACTCAGGGTTACAAGGTCACGGAGAAGACCGGGAACCTGACCAACGTCAAGGATATCTCCATGGGTTACAACCATGCCTCCACCATCCGCTATGATGGCTACATCTGGGGCTGGGGCAACAACCGCTACTTGCAGCTGGGTACCATTAACCTCCAGCGGTTGCAGAACAATACTCCTGTCATCAGTGGCTACCGCTACGACGGCGGCATCTATGTTACGGCCAGCATCGATCAGGAGGACGGCGACCTCACCGCCAGTACTGAGGGGGTTGACTCCGCCACCGATCAACTTATCAATGGCGTGACCACCACCACCGGGCTCAATCTGGGCTCCGGCAAGCAGCGCGTCACCGTCAGCGAGGCCGATGTGGCCGACCACAATGCCTGGCGCTACCGCATGGACGACAGCCAGCAGCTGCGCTTGAAGGCCGACCACTATATCACCTATTCCGGCACCAACGCCACCACCCAGCGGGTGATGGCTCAGACTGGCATGCCCGGCGCGCCCGGTATGCTCACCAACTACATCACCGTGGAGGTCACCGATACCTCCATCGCCGTGGCCAACAAGGTGGACGGCCAATGGGTCATCCGTGCCGCCGGTCTCAACGAGTACGGCGAGACCAGCGTGGTCTTTAAGGCCTATGAGGCCCTGCGGGACAAGCGGGGCGATCCCATCTACGAAAACGGAACCAGCAAGCCCGTTTCCGCTGACGAGGGCTATCAGTATCAGGTGGTGGCCACCAGCATTATGCAGCTGGAGGTCTATCCCGCCACGGGCATGGCTACGCCCATGGTGGTCTCGGGAGTGAACCACACCCTGGCGCTGAAGGCCGACGGCACCGTGTGGGCCTGGGGCTCTAACATGTACGGTCAGTTGGGTATTGCCACCAGCGTCAACCGCAACAACCGCAACGCGGTGGAGTACTGCCCGCGCTTTGGCCGCTACGCCTACACCAAGTACTGGACTACCGCCTATGATAGCCAGGGCCGCAGTACCTTCCGCACCTACACCACGCCCCAAAAGGTCCTTGGCTGGCAGGAGTACAACAGCTCCTACGGCTACAACTCTGGTTCCGGCGCCGACGCCAGCAGTTCCCTGTCCGGCATTATCGCCATCGCGGCCGGTGAATACACCTCTTACGCTCTGGCCGCCGACGGCAGCGTCTACTCCTGGGGTTACAACAACGCTGCCGAGTTGGGCAACGGCAACTGGAACTACACTTACGAATATCTCTATCAGTTCTGCCACCATCACTGCTACTGGTGCAGCCACTGCGGCTGTTACACCGACTGGTGGGCGGCCATCCGGGATACCAACGCTTATTCTCCCGTCAAGGTCACCGCTGTGGGTACGACCATTAGTTACTATGGCGCTGAGGTCAACGAAGCCGGCAACCACTTTATCAGCAGCCGTCCCGCCTATATGAGCGACGCGGTGCAGATCACCGCCGGCCGTGACTTCGCTATGGCCCTTCGCTCTGACGGTACTGTGGTCTACTGGGGCAACTCGGGCGCTTATCAGTCTGTGGAGTACCTCTACACCGACTTCTCCGTCCCGCAGTACGACCGCAGCAATCGGGATGGTTGGCGCACGGAGGACATGACCAACGGCGGCGGCTCCACCCGGGACGCCATGCGTGGCTTCGGCGCTCTGATGCGCGCCGGCGACGCGGTGCCTGGCGAGTGGCATGTGACCACCATCAACGGCGCTGGCAGCTATAACGCGAGAAGCTCCCACCACAGCACCGACGCGCAGTATGGGTATCAGGGCGTTTCCGGTTCCTACGGCGCCACTACCTACTCCAGCGCCAGCAACTACATCTCCAAGTTGGTGCCCGTCACCGTTCTGGGCCTCCACGGCACCGACTACCTGGCCGACAATAACTTGAACGCCGACGAGACCACTTCCGATAAGTCCCTGAAGGCGCCCACCACCGCCATGACCGCAGCCAACTACGGTGCCCGCATCACCAAGATCGCTGCCGGCGACGAGTTCTCTGTGGCGCTGACCTCCGCAGGCACCGTGTTTACCTGGGGTATCAATACTTCCGGCTCTGGCGGCAGCTGGGCCTATAACTACGCGGCCAATAACCACGGCGCTTCTCGCAGCGGCTCGTCTAGCTGGGATAGCATAGGCGCCCTGGGTGATGGCAGCGATCTGGACCGCATCTATCCGGTCCAGGTCAAGGCCGGTGAACAGGCCGCTTCGGTCAACTACCTCACCGATATCGTGGATATCGCTGTGGGCGACGGCCATGTCCTGGCGCTGGACAGCTTCGGCCAGGTCTGGGCCTGGGGCGACAACACCTACGGCCAGCTGGGTAACGGCACCACCACCGGCTCCAACGTGCCGGTGAAGGTCCTGGCTACTGGCGACCATGTTATCTATCAGACCGACACGGACGGCAACATCGTCACCGACGAGAGTGGCCAGCCCGTTGTGACCAAGTATGCTCTGCCTATCACTCGAATCTTCGCCGGGGCCAACGCCTCCGCCGCCATTGACGCCGAAGGCCATCTGTACACCTGGGGCGACAACGCCAAGGGTCAGTTGGGCCTTGCCAAGACCGACGCCGCAGGCAACGAATTGGCCGGGAAGACCAAGGTCACCTATCTGGAGCGTGCTGTGGCCGGGGAGAGCCGGGACAGCGGCACAGCCGGGCTCCTGTCGGTCAACAACACCGACGAGCAGGCATTCTTGGGCGCTCAGAGCGTGGCTCTGAGTCACAGCCAGACCACCATCTATAAGAACGATGTCCGCCTGACCGAGACAGCAGAGGTCCAGGTGGGGACCTATACCCCCGGTACCGACCTGAGCGTCTACGCCGTGGCCGCCGACACCCATTCCGTCCGGGTGGAGGGCGACAAGATCCTGGCAACCGTTACCGTCCGGACCCAGCAGGCCCAGAACGGTGGCACCGTCTATGCCATGGGTACCATCGGAGATGGCACCCACCTCAGCGGCCGCTCCAACGGCGCTTACGGCCCGCAGTTCGGCTACATGAGTTCCTCCAACGCCCTGGGCGACAGTAAGAGCGTCAGCTCGCCCAACACCCCCGTGCTGGTGGGTGCCCGGGACGAGGATACTATCCGCATCGATCAGATTGGTTACATCACAGACTTTATGCATTATGGCGACGTGGTCTATCAGGACTTCGACGGCGCCCTGACCGAACACACCCGTTATAACTCCGTTGCCACCACCGGTGAATTCAACACCGCCCGCTTCCAGCTCACCGAGGGCGACGCTCTGCGAATCGGCATCAACTACACCAAGACCGTTCAAGTGGCTGACCCCAAGCCCGAGGGCGCTGACGAGGATTGGGTCCAGACCTATCATGATGAGACTGAGAGCGGTGAGAACCTGTTGCGCTACACCGTGGTGGGCACCAACCTCTACCGCACCGCCGGTGTGGGCGAGGACCACTTCGGCCAGGCGGTGGCTGAGGACTTCCTGTCCTCCTTCTCCACCACCGATAGCATCGGCTTTGCCGGCATTGACCGTGGTGTCCACACCGGCATCAAGAGCCCCATTACCACCGACCAGTTCACCGTGGTCTCCTCTGACGAGTCTATCCTGACCGTCTATGTGAACCCGGCCAGCGGCTACTTCGAACTGCGGACCATGCCGAACGCCTTTGGTACCGTGGCCGTGATGATCCGGGAAAACACCACCCAGGTCACCCGCATGTTCTCCGTTACCGTCCGGCCCAAGGAGGACCGCACCGAGTCGCCCAACGTGAAGCTCACCGCACCCAAGGTGGTCTACGGCGAAAACTTCGCCATGGCCCTGATGGCGGACGGATCTGTCTGGACTTGGGGTGACAACACCTATGGCCAGCTGGGCGATGGCACCTCCGGCGCTGTCCGCTATGAGTATTCACCCATCCAGGTCCGGGGTGAGAACGGCAACGACTACCTCAAGGGTATTGTGGATATCGCCGCCGGCGCCAACCACGCTCTGGCCATTGCCGCTGACGGTACTGTTTGGGCTTGGGGCAACAACGACCATGGACAACTTGGTATTGGCACCAACGGAAACATCCAGGTCTATCCCGCCCAGACCAGCCTGAGTAACGTGAACGCTTACGGCACCATCGTCCAGATCTCCGGTGGCTACGACCATACACTTGCCGTCACCGATCGGGGCTACGCCTTCGGCTGGGGCAGTAACGCCAACCGCCAGGTCAACCGCCGGGCCAACAGCGATGGCGATGTACTGATGCCCGTCCGCCTGGAGCGGGGCGGCCTGGTCAACACCGCCGAGCATAACTGGGGCCACGTCTATGACGAGGGCTATCTGGTCAACGTGGAGAGCGTCTACGCCGGGCGGAATTACAGTTTGGTCCGCACCGTGGGCGGCTATGTCTACAGTTTCGGTGTGATGAACGGCAGCAATGATATCGGCGATGTCAACGTGGGTAATACCCATTCCATCGTACCCAGCGTTACCCTGACCAGTAACGGCAGTCGGATCGCGCCCTTCAGCGAGGATCGCCAGCGGGTGCCCATGCCTGTCCGGGAGGGCAGCGAGATCAACCACCAGGGCAACTACCTTCGGGACGCCCTGTTGGTGGCAGCCAACTTTACCTCCACCGCTGACCACATCCTTCTGCTGGGGATGAGCGGCAACGAGGAGCGCACCGTCAAGGCCGCCGCTGACATTTACGGCACCTATACCACCATTGAAAGCTCTGTTACCGGGGACGACCCGAACCGGGTCTACGCCGTCAGCGATGATACCGCTGGCACCACTTTCCTCCGCAGCGACAGAAGCGGTACGGTCTACGCCATCGGGCCCAACGCCGCCCGCCAGCTGAGTCCCGACCGGGGCAACATGGTTGCCGGCCGGCCTGTGGTGGTCAACGGTCTGACCACCGGCTATACTTACCTGGGGACCGTCACCGACAGCGAGGGCACCACGACCCAGACAACCCTGACCGCGCAGGCCAAGGTAGATGTGAACGACCGCATCGTGGCTCTGGCCGTGGGCGGTACGGGTAGTGCTATCCTTACCAAGGCTGGGGACGTCCACCAGTGGGGTTCCAATCTGACGGAAATCGTCACGCTGGATCACAACGCTGTGAACTCCATCCCTGTCAGCGTCAGTAAGTATGATGAGACCGGCTTGGACCACAATGACTTCGCCATGGATAAGTACCGTCAGACCTATGGCCTTGCTATGAGCAACGGTGCCGTGGTAGTCCTTAAGAGCGACGGTACGCTGTGGAGTTGGGGCAGCAATAAGCTGGGCCAGCTGGGTATGGGCATGGCGGACACCGCCTATGCCACCACCATCGCCGAACCCAGGCAAGTATACTACGCGCAAATTCGCACGCAGCGTCTGGCCTTGCAGCAGGTGGATGTGGGTACAGCCGATTACACCGCTGCCGGCGACATCGTCACCATCGACTACTCCACCCATATGCCGTGGGAGATCCGGCTCAACAAGCACCAGCTCCAGACCTTCCGGATCGATCCCGAGGATATCTCCGTCCAGCGCACCGATACCTTCAACATCTTGACGCAGGTTGTGTGGTATCCGGGCATGTACACCGCTGATGAGGACCGTAAGCGCCTGGTGTTCAAGAGTTTGAACGAGCGGGTGTTGACCTTCTCCGCCACCGTGCCCGGCCTCGCCGTTATCAACTGGGCCAATGTGGAGACCGGGATGTACTCCTACGTCACTGTCACTGATCCCGATACTGGCTACACCGCCCAGATTCGTGTTGCCTTCTTCGATGACGCCATTACCTATGTGGACGGTGTGGCCATCGGTGTGGAGGGTCACGTGGGCGATGGTCAGCTGGTCCACCAGAGCGCCACCCCGGCTATCCTGCTGGGCGAGGAGTATTCCTTTGCCTTGAAGGCCGACGGCACCGTCTGGGCCTGGGGCCGCAACCAGAGCTACAACAACCTGAGCTCCGGCAACGTGGCCGCCGACAGCCCCGTCTTTGTGCCCGCCCAAGTCCGGGATCCCGAGGACGAGAGCGGCTACCTCACCGGTGTGACCCAGATCGCCGGCGGCGACCACTTCGTGCTGTTCCTCAAGGGCAGCGGTCAGGTCTATGCCTGGGGTCTGGGCGACCACGGTCAGTTGGGCTATGGCGATACCGTCACTCGCAGCATCGCCGCCAACAGCTTGATGGCCGTTCGGCTGGACGCTGTCCAGTACAGCTATCCCAACACCTTGAATGGCAACCCCGACGTCCGCCTGGGCGTGGAGGAGAAATTCGACGGCGCTTACGCTACCTACGCTCAGGGCGGTCCCGCAGGGACCTTTGGAGGTACGCCTTACGGCGACTATGGAATGAACAGCGCCGGGCAGTTCTTCGGCTCCTATGACAATTCCCAGGTAGTTACCGCCAGCGCTACCGACAAGGCCCTGTTCGGCTACACCGGACACAACGTGACCGATGGATTTATCACCACCGACCACTACTATACCCACACCTATGCCAACCGGGCCATCAAGGTGGCCGCGGGCACCCAGCACGCCGCGGCTCTGATGCAGGACGGCACCGTCTACATCTGGGGCTATGACAACGCCGGCGAGATCGGCCGGGACAAGATCCCCTACACCAATTTCTCCACCGCCTTCCGCATGAAGACCGCTAATGTCACCGATCTGGCGGGTGGCCGGGATCACACCCTCATGCTTAAGGGTGACGGCACCGTGTGGGCTTTTGGCAACAACGCCTACGGTCAGCTGGGGAACAGCGGTGCTGCCGACAAGGGCCAGACCGCAGCCCATGCCGCCGAGTACCGCTATAACGACGCCGTTCAGGTCCTTAAGGCCGACGGTACTGCTTTGACGGGCATCGTGGCCATCCAGGCTGGCAATTATTTCTCCCTGGCCCTGGATGACACCGGTCACGTATGGTACTGGGGGCAGGTGGGCGGCCAGAACAATCTGTTCGCCACCCGGCTGGATCTCTACCGCAGTGAAAATGGGGAGTTCCTGGGTGAGGATCTGGTTTACCAGATGGACGCGATCCACAACTCCGCCGCTCTGCTGACCTCCGGGCTGTCTCGGATGGATGGCGGTATCAACGCCACCGACGAGGCCAACCAGGGCCAGGTCTATCATTGGAAGTACGTGGGCGCCACCTTGCCTGGTCAGGAGAACTTGGTCCAGGCAGGCGAGGCATACGTCACCACCACTCTGGACGACACCGCCGACTATCTCCTCAGCGACGTCACCGCCGTCGGCGTGGCCGATAGCCACA
Source organism: Muribaculaceae bacterium (assembly GCA_023665245.1). The sequence goes on along the minus strand of JAMPEH010000032.1, from coordinate 11,536 downwards.
TTGTGCTGATGACCGAAAATGGTGCCATGTATGCCTACGGTTCCGACGCCTTTGCCGCCCTGGGCGACAAGGATGGCTTTGTGGACAACAATGGCGACAGCAGCCTGAGTGACCGGGATAAGGACACCCTCCACCGCATTACCGGCGACCGCTATGGATTGCTGCCCACCCTCTATGAGGACGTGACCGATCCCGACAACCCCGTGGAGAAGAGTGTCTCCAGTCAGGGCGAGGACCCCGTCATCCTCATCTACAACAACCAGGCCATCCGGCTGACCCAGGTGGTCACCAATGACCCGTACTACTTCAACCTGACCCGTTACCAGAGCCGTAAGCTGGAGGACGCCAACTCCGGCCGCTACCGTGTGGAGATCCAGTCGGGGGCCGACAATATCGTCTCCATTGACGAAGCCACTGGCATCATCACCGCCGATCCCACTGCCACCGGTATCGTCAAGGTCTTGGTCCGGGATCTGGAGCATATGGACGCCAACGGCCAGTATCTGGAGCTGGGCGTGATCACGCTGGTGGTCAACCGTTCCAGCGGATCTGGAGAGGAAAGCAACACCATCGTGCCTATGGTGGCCGCGGGCGACGATTTCAACATCGCCCTGACTGCCGACGGCAAGATCTACACATGGGGCACCATGGACAACGGCGTCTTGGGCCGGGATGTGCTCACCGGCGCTCCCGCCAATGTGGCCGGGGAAGTGAAGCTGATCGTCCCCGCCGTCATGGCCGAAGACGATCCTGAGACTGAGGATGTGGATGAGTCTACTGAGGTCATCACTCCCGCTCGGGAGCTGAAGGCCATCGCCGTGGCCGCCGGTCAGTATCACGCTGTGGCCATTGACGAGGAGGGCAATCTCTGGACCTGGGGCCACAACGTTTACAGCCAGTTGGGCCGCGCCACTGAGGGCAACTACGATGGCAATCCTGTCCGCCTGACCATCCCTGCCACTTCGGACGAGGGCCGGACCGCCCAGGTCTATCCCTTCGTGGATGTAGTGGCTGGTGACCACTTCACTCTGGCGCTGGATGACCATGGCCAGGTGTGGTCCTGGGGCCGCAACGAGAAGGGCCAGACCGGAACCGGCACGCCCGGTGCCAACGTTACCGTACCCAAGCAGGTCATGGGCTTCTCCACCAGCTCTCAGCAGCTGGAGAACCTCCACACTCCCTATAAGCTGGACGGTGTTGTGAAGATCGCCGCCGGCGACCGCCACGCTGTGGCTTTGACTGCAGGCGGCGCGGTGTATACTTGGGGCGATAACGACCATGGCCAGCTGGGCCAGGGTCAGATGCGCACGGCCTACGACCTGATGGTGGCCGATCCCACCTATGACTATCAGCCCAGAGAGATTCTGGATGAGAACCTGTATCCCTTCAGCTACAGCCACACCGTGGTGGATATCGCCGCGGGCAACACCTTCACTCTAGTCCTGACCGATGACATTTATCAAGGTATGGATATGGGCCTTTACGGTCAGTTGGGCGAGGATTATGATCGTGGTAACGTCTACGCTTTCGGCTATAATTACAACGGCTCTTTGGGTAACGGCGACCAGATCGACCGCTACTATCCCACCAAGGTCCTGACTACCCAAAACACCGCTGCCGCCGCCGAGCCTATCCGCCACATCACCGGCATCGCCGCTGGCGGCTACAGCGCCTTTGCCTTCACCGCCGAAGACCAGGTCTACACCTGGGGCCAGAACACCTACGGCCAGTTGGGCGACGGCTCCGCCGCAACCAAGTTCTATGCCACTATCAACTACTATCCCCACAACTCCAGCCTGATTTATGACCAGGAGCGCAACGAGTTCGGCGTGGGTCTCTACGCCAGCCAGTACACCAACGGTCTGGGCGTTTACACTATCGATTCCGACACCGTTCCCACCACCACCGTGCCCAACGGCCGGCCCGTGGTGAAGATCGAGAACGCCCAGCTGACCTATGTGAAGAATATCTACGGCCAGCAGCTCTACTATGATCCATCCATCGAGCTGGTCAAGAGTACTGTTGTCACCGCCTGGCCCATCATGGTGGGGGCCGACGACTTCACCTTCGACGGTGCCAATGCTGGTATCTCGGTGAATGTGGATGACGGTTATCTCACCGATATCCGCCAGATCGATGTGGGCAACGAGCATATGGTCATGATCCGGGATGACGGCTTCGTCCTCACCTCCGGCCGCAACGACCACGGCCAGATCGGCATGGGCGACAGCGCTGTGACCAAGGTCACCATCCCCAGCATCGTGGAGAAGCAGGCGGCGGCGAATGCCACCACCACGCCGCGCTCCATCAGCTATGTGGCCACCCGCTACAATAGTGACCTGACCGAGCCTACCGTGCAGGATATGGCCGCATTGAGCCATGTGGTGAACATCAGAAACGATCAGTTCCTGACGCTGACGGATCTGGCTCTGCTGCTGGATAACACCGGCGCGGGCTTGCTGAACGTGTTTGGCAATACGATGCTGAGCACCGACAACACCAACTTCAAGATCGCCACCTCCGCCCCCCTTGTGGACATCGTTCAAGGTAAGGATGCCGCCGGGAAGACCGCCTTCACCATCCGGCCCGTCTATGCCGAGTATCAAGGCGCCGATGGCGTGGTCCGCAACGGCGTGGAGGGCACCACTCTTATCACCATCACCGAGACGGTTTCCGGTCTCAGCGTCCAGTTCACCTTGAATATCGCTAAAACCAACGAGGTCAACGCGCCGTTGGAGCTGAAGACCATGACCGAGCCTATGATCGTCTCCGGTGAGGACTTCACCCTGGCCTTGAAGGCTGACGGCACCCTGTGGGCCTGGGGTAGCAATGCCTATGGTCAGCTGGGCGTGGACTCCCTGCCTGAGGTGACCTATCTGAGCGTACCCACCCAGGTGGTCAAGGACGACAGCTACCGCAACACCAACGGCCTGACCAACGTCGTCTCTGTGGCCGCTGCCGGCCAGCACGCTGTGGCCATTGATGCCGACGGCAACATCTGGACCTGGGGCCGCAACGGCTACACCAATGACGCCGACGACAAGTACGGCAACCCCCTGGGCCGTGACGCCGACTATGTTCCCACCACCAACACCTTCGGCTCGGTGGTGACCGGGGACAGCTACCGTGGCAAGCCCGTCCAGATCCAGATGAACATTTACAGCTTTATGAATGCCAACCATGGCTATCCCGTGAAGGCTTTGGCAGGCGACCAGATCATCAGCTACCTGACCAGCGGCAACGCGGTTTACAGTTTGGAGTGGTACTATCGCGACGGCACCAATAGAACGCCCAAGGTCTGGCGGCCCTATCTGCGGGCTACCGGCGTGGCTGAGGCTGACTATATGGGCAATACGCTGGTCTACGCGGGTACCAACGGCGTGGCCTATGTGAATGGCACGGAGGTTAAGGCTGACGGCGCGACGTTGTCCGGCATCAAGTCTGTGGCCGCTGGCAGCGCCCACACCCTGTTCCTCACCAATGCTGGTACCGTTTACGCTTACGGCAGCAACAACCACGGCCAGTTGGGGAACGGCACGACTACCAACAGTACCACAGCTGTCCAGGTCTTGCGGCCCGACCGCTCTGTCCTGGGCGAGAATGATCCCGTAGTCCACATTGCCACCGGCGGCAACGTCTCTATGGCGGTTACGCAGTCCGGCATCCTGTACACCTGGGGCCAGGGTGATGTGGGCCAGCAGGGCGACGGCGAACGTTACGACCAGGTCTACGCCACCGAATTGTCCGCCCACGCTGACTTCTACACCGGCATCGGTTACGATTTGGATCACGATGGTGTGACCACCGACCTGGCCGCCGCGCAGAGTAACCGGGCCGCTATGGATACCACCGGCACTAGCACCATTGCCATGGACGCCAAGGGCGCCATCTACAGCTGGGGGTCTAACGTCGCCGGTGCGTTGGGAATCGGCCACACCTCTCAGCGGGTGGATCAGGTCCTGCTGCCCCAGGCTATGGGTGCTGATAAGACCCTGGAGGTGGGCTATGCCGCTATCCTAAACCTAAACGATACCTATGCGGACGCAGACAGCGATACCGTTACCGCCTTCCTGGATTACTACGGCTTTGACCGCCTGGTCCAGTACATTGCTACCGGTGTGGATACCTCTATCCAGACACTTCAAGCTGAGCCCGCCGCCCAGCTGATGGCGGCCAGCGAGCCTATGGCGGTGACCCTCTTCGCTGCCGGGTCGGAGAGCGGGTCGGATGCTTCCGTGGTCAACATCAACGACCGCAGCGACATTTCCTTCGTCTCCTCCACCGTCCGGGTGCCCGAGATGAACAGGGTGGTGGCTGACGGCATCCTCTTCAACGCCGCCAACCCGCTGGGAGACAAGGTCGTCCTGGGCGAGGGCCAGGTGTTTATCGTCAAGAAGAGTGAGGTCTACGAGGTCAACAACTTCTACTTCAACCTTATCCATGGCTACTCTACCGACTCCAACCGGGTGGAGGACCTGAGCATGGTCTCCTCCAATATGGGTCAGTTTGAAAGCAGGGAGAACTGGATCGTTCTGCCGCACGCGGACAAGGACCAGCGTTTTGAGAGCGGCACCATCACTCTGTCTGACCGCTATCTGGCCGATAACGACGCTGACAACGGCCTTGCCAACTACACCGATTACACCACCTACAACTACGGCCGGGCCACCCGGGACATCACCATCGAGTACCGCCACCAGGATGATCCCTATGTGGCCGCCACCTTGGGTACCTATGAAAAGCCTGAGGATTCCAGCGTGGATGTAACACCCATGGTGGTCTCTTACAATGACTTTACCGTGGCGTTGATGAGCGACGGCACCGTCTGGACCTGGGGCGCCAATATCTTCAGCGTCAGCGGTACCGGCGTAGCCCAGGTGGGCCGTGCCCGGGTGGAGACGCCCATGCAGGTGCGGGCCTACGTGAATGCCGATGTGGACCAGTACGGCGACTATCTGAAGGATATCGTCAAGTTGGCTGCGGGCGGCAACCACATCCTGGCCCTGGATAAGTATGGCTATGTCTACGCCTGGGGCGCCAATGACAAGGCCCAGTTGGGCGGCGGTGCCTCCACCACCAGCCAGTCCACCTACTCCACCGTACCTGTCCGGGTCCTAAAGGGCCAGCAGGATGTGGAGAGCAATTTCTTGAGCAATATCGTGGATATCGCCGCGGGCAACCAGTTCTCCGTGGCGGTGGATGCCGACGGCTTTGTGTACACCTGGGGTGCCAACTATTATGGCGTGTTGGGTATCAACCGCACTGGTCCCCGGACGACTGATGGGTACTACGGTTACGCCAGCGAGCAGTTGCTCAGCAACCAGGCTACCCCCGTCCGGGTCCTGCGGGGCACCACCACCGGCGGCAAGTTCTATTATAACTCCATCCTGGATCCCGTGTTGGCGGCCAATGACCGCATCGATTTCGCCTGGGACCAGAACGATCTGGCTGATATGGGTAAGGTCTACCTGACCAATATCGTGGCCGTGGCAGCCGGTGATGACCACATCCTGGCGCTGGATCAGTACGGCAATGTCTACGCTTGGGGCGATGACCGCGCTGGTCAGTTGGGCGTTGCCCGTGACCTGGTGGACCAGGATTACGATCCGGGCTCCAGCGTGATTCTCAACGAGACCTTCAAGTCGGTGCCTATGCGCACCTCCATCAGCGACGCTGCCAGCATCTATGCTGGGTTCAACACCTCTGCCGTCATCCGTAAGGACGGTACCTTGTGGACCTTTGGTGACCAGAGCTTTGGCGGTATGAACAGCGTTACGACCTCTGTGCCTACTCAGATGGAACTGCCGAACGATACCCTGGTGACCCAGGCCGCTATCGGCTACGCGCACATGATGGCTCTGGGCCGCGACGGCGCGGTGTATACCTGGGGGAGCGACCGCTATGGCCAGCTGGGCCATGGAAATGACGAGGGCGGTATCCGCGAGGCCGACTATGCCAACATTCTCACCGATATCTACTATGAGCAGGTGCCTGTCACCGAGCCTGATCCCGAGTTCCCTGATGTTATGATCGAGACCGGCGACACCGTGAATGTCCGCCGCGGCACCACCATCACTTTGAACGGGACCCAGGGCTATCGGGCCCTGGCCGTGACTGCGGGCGAGAACCACAGCGTGGTCCTCATGGAGGACGGCAGCGTTTACGCCATGGGTTACAACAACAACATGCAGCTGGGTACCACCGATTCCCAGCTCTACGCCATGGAGTCCAAGGGCTTGCGGGTAGGCGTGGACCAGAAGATCCTGGGCCTCTACCTCAACGAGCTGACCTGGACGGCCACCAAGACGGTGGGTGAGGAGGACGTGGCCCTCACTTGGAGCGAGGTGGTGGACGCCAATGCCAACGCTGATCCTGCCGACGATGTGGCGCTGAACTCTGCCAATGTGAATTATGAGTATGTCCGCTTTGTGGGTGGCCAGGTCATCCTGGATCTGGACCGCCTGGGAACTAAGACCTGGGACGGCTTCAACCTTATCAACGCCAACGTCATCCGAAAGCTGGATGCCGCTGATGTGAAACTGCGCTCTCTCAACGAAGAGGTGGCTGTGGTTAAGACCCAGCTGGTCAACGGCCGCCACGTGGGCGTAGTGGATGTGGTTGGCTTCGGCGTGGGCTACATCATCGCCGAGTATACCGATCCCGCCACAGGCTATAAGTACTCCAATGCTTTCCGGGTCTATGGTAAACCGCTGCCTGAGGACGAGAAGGATCTGGAGAGCATCCCCAGCCTGACCTATCCGCAGGTGGGCGCGGGCGAGAACTTCTCTGTGGTCCTCCGGGATAACGGCACCGTCTGGACCTTCGGTAGCAACTACGACGAGATCTCCGGCGTGGGTGATGGCCGTTTGGGTAAGGGCCGGGCTGATGTGGTCAACTATACCTCGCCCCAGCAGATCATTGGCGCAGGCATGGTGGGCAGCCTGGATACTACCCTGGTGAACATGGTTATCACCAAGATCGCCGTAGGCAACAACTTCACCGTGGCCCTCACCGACAAGACCGATCCCAAGGAGCAGTTGGTGGTTTGGGGCAACAACCAGTACGGCCAGTTGGGCCGCGGCTTGAACGCCGAGGGTAAGCTGGAGAATGTCCTGCAACCCACTTATGTGGATGTGACGCCGTACCTGGTGCGGCCTGGCGACTACATTGTGGATATCGCTGCTGGCGAGAACTACACGCTGTTCCTCACCAAGATGGGCGATGTGTATGGCATGGGCTCCAACGCCGATGGCAAGCTGGTCATGGGCGAGAGCGGCATGAAGAGTACCCAGGCCGTACCCACCCGGATCGTTCTGCCCTCCAACGCACAAGCGGTAGACATCTCCACCAACATCTCCACCAGCCATGTTCTCACCTGGACCGGTGACGTGGTGAGTTGGGGTGAAGCATCCAAGGGCCAGTTCGGCACTTCCAACTACTCTCTGCAAGGGCCCAACTACGCGGAGATCGGCACTTATGCCCGCATGGCCGCCGATGGCAGCGTGGAAGAGGTTCTGCCTGTGGATCGTTCTGGCGACCCCATCACCTCTGCCAGTCGCTTTATCGCCATCGGTTCCGGCGCCGGCGCGGTGGCCGCTATTGATGTGGACGGCGCGGTGGCTGTTTGGGGCGACAACGCGGTGGGTCAGCTGGCCGCCTATCAGACCAAGAAGGTCTATGAGCCCGCCAAGTACCAGATCAAAGAGACTATCGTGGAGCCCGAAGAGGGCACCGAGCCTGCTGAGCCCACCATCATCCGGGAGAAGATCAAGGTGGCTGACGGCCAGTTCGTGGTCAGCCGCACCATCCCCGACAGCGTTATGGAGGCCAGCTATCAGACCTCTTACAACACGACCTATTCCGACGTTTACACCGTGGGCGCGGATACCAAGCTCATCGGCACTTACAATTCCGTGGCCCTCCAGACCGCTATGGGCCAGACCGGCTACGTACTCTACACCAAGCTGGGCAATACCAAGATCACCTCTGACGGCGCTGTGGACAGCTCCGCCCTGATCCCCTATACCCTTCAGTCCGCCGGATATAACGACCACGGCCAGCTGGGTATCAGCCGGGGCGGCGGTAGTGTGAGCAAGGCTCAGGTGGCTCAGACGGTCCAGGCCGGCGAGGCTAATCCCATCAACAGCGCCGCCCGGGTGGACAATCTGATGTTCATCGCCACCTCGCCCTACGGCGGGTCGGTGCTGGCCTATGACAACAACTACGGTTCTGTCTATGGCTGGGGCAACAATACCTCTGGCCAGTTGGGCGACGGCACTTACGGCGACCACACCACCCCCGTCATGGTCCTGATGGACGGCGGCGGCTCCTACCTGGACATTAGTCACGTGCTGGTCAACGACGATCCCACCCTGCCCGACTACACCGCCACCATCCTCTTCAACGTGGCGGAGGAGGCCGCGGCCAGCAGTACCGCGCAGCTGGCTGTGGCGGGCGTGGTCACCACCGACTTTACCGGTGCTACCTCTACCGTTAAGGCCACCGCCGGCACCGCCATCGACGTGAACATCAACATGGCAAAGGAATACACCATCGGTTCTGTGGCTATGGTCACCTCCGGCGGCGTGGTCATCCCCATGCCCTTCACCAAGGGCGATGGCGAGGGTCCGGATACCACCGGCGTCAAGGATCACATCGACCGGTTCATCATGCCCGCTGAGGACGTGACCATCATGGTCACCGTCATCGACTATCAGTTCGCCAGCGGTGGCGTGGAGTACACCCTCCGCCTGGGTCAGGATCTGCTGAACGAGGCGCCCAACAGCTATTTGGGCCTGTCCACCAATCCCAAGACCAGTGCGAAGGCTATGGTGGGCGAGCGGGTGCCCTTCGCCATCGAGATTCCCAACGGCAAGGCACTGACCCGTCTGCACTACCGGGAGTATACCGGTCAGACCCCGGCCGACGACATTATCGGCATGGAATTCACCGTGATCGATAGCATTACCCCCAATGTGGCTTTGGGCGAGTTCATTATGAACCTGACCGATGACAACGTGAACACCCACTTTGTCATTGAGGCGGAGTTTGGTCCCGCCGGCAGCAACCCGGCTTACGCCCTGGAGCTGGACGTTGTGGACAACTATAACCCTGTGCCCGGTACCTCGCTGACCGCGGCCAACTCGGTCACCGTTACCTCCACCAGCGATCCTGTGGGCATCAGCGGCATCACCGTCGACAATGATGTACTCAATGGAAAGGCCACCATCAAGGCCGGTGACCTGGTCACCGTGTCGGCCAACCTGGGTACCAGCTCCTACTACATCAAGGTTACTGCCGAGACGCAGAACTTTGGCGCCTATGAGATCCCTGTGCGGATGGTGGACAGCCAGACCGCTACATTCGTGATGCCTTCGGACGATGTGGATCTGACGGTGCGCTTCCTCTATGGAGGCATTACCACCGTCCAGTATGATACCCTTATCTCCGCCAAGGGCGAGATCACCACGGCCGTCAACTACGGCGATAAGGTCCGCATTGCGGTGAAGGATATTGTGGCCAATCTGGGCTTTAACGCCTATGGTCCCTTCAAGTACACTCCCAAGCCGGAGAATCTGAACTTCTTCTCCACCAACGAACGGGTGGCTAAGGTCGATAACAACTGCTTCCTGCCCGCGGCGCAAGGTGGCGGTTATAACCCGGACTTCGGCCTGATCACCGCCGGGGATGAGACTGCCGGCTACACCTACATCATTGTCACCGACGACCGGGGCAACACCGGCTACTTCAAACTGGGCGTGGTGCCCGGACCTCAGAATGTAGACGGCGTGACCCTGGAAAAGGATGTGGCCTTCCCGATGATTGAGGTGGGCGCCAACCACACCATCGCCTTGAAGTCCGATGGTTCTGTCTGGGCCTGGGGCAAGAACAACCTGGGTCAGTTGGGGCTCCAGCGCGATACCAGCCAGTCTACCACTCCCGCTGAGGTTTTGACCGCGGTCACAGTAGACGGTCAGACGGTCTATGTGCCGTTGACCGGCGTGGTGAAGATCGCTGCCGGCGGCAACCACAACCTGGCTCTGAAGTCCGACGGCACCGTCTGGGCTTGGGGCGACAACGCTCTGGGCGCTCTGGGCCAGGGCAGCATCGGTGGCGTGCAGTACACCGCCGTCCAGGTCCGTGGCGTCAACTACGCCAATGACCAGGGTATGCTGGGCAATGATCTTTATTCCTCTGCCATCGTGGACATCGTGGCCGCGGGCGAGGTGGACGAGAAGGGCAACACCATCCGCCAGTACTCCATGGCGTTGGATAAGAGTGGCAGAGTCTTCGCCTGGGGCTACAACTACCACGGTGTGGTCAACCCCGGCAACAATACCGGCGACGCGGGCACGACGCTGCCGCTGCCCGTCAATATCAGCCAAAACTTCACGATCCTCAACGATCCTCTGACCCTGTCTGCCGATAAGATCGCCGCCAATGCCCGGATCCTCAAGCGGGACGGCCAGGTCATCAGCTGGGGCCTTAACGATGCCCAGCACCGTACCTATGGCGGCTACGGCACCACCGAGACCCCCGAGCGGGCCGTTTTGGGCGGCCGTGCCCTGGAGGTCAGCGGCGGCGTCTACAACGCCGTAGCCGTCACCACCGGCGGTCTGGTCAAGACATGGGGTGGCGATACTTCCGTGGACGGATACGACACCCGTTACGCCAACGGCAAGCACGATGTGTATATCCTGCCCGGCGAGCAGATGGTGGACAGCGAGGGTAATCTGCTGACCACGACCAAGTATCTGCCCTATGTGGATGTCTATGGAAACGAGATCTACGTCAAGTACGATGAGGAGGGCAACATTCTCTCCAGGGCCTATATGAACGTGGGTACCGGCAAGTATTACGACGCCACCTCTGAAAAGGGCGATATCTTGGGCACAGTGGACCAGATCACCACGCCTGAGATGGGCTACCAGGTCTGGTACAGCAGTGTAGAGAGCGTTGTGCCTGTCACCAATGAGACCGGCGAGACCATCATCGTGCCGGACGTGCTGGAAAACTACACCCTGCCCACCACTTTTGACGCTCTGAGTCAGGGCTATGAGTACGGCAGGGAAGTGGTCGGGTTCATCTACTCCGGCACCACTCAACTTCCCGATACCGTCACGACCCCCAGCGCTGTGCCCAGCGGCTTGCCTGGTGTGGTCACCATCGACCAGATCAAGGCGGGTTCCGCCCCCAGCGGCAGCAGCGAGATCTATCACCGTTCCAAGCTGTTGACCGGTTACGTGGAGCTTTACAGCAAGGACCGGCAGATGTTGGGCTATGTGCCTGATATGTACTTCGATTTCTCCGGTTCCAGCATCGTGCTGGCTGAAAATCCCGACACACCTGGAAAGGCCTACGACAGCGAGGTCATCGTGGAGGCCATGCTGAGCTTGAACCAGCTGACCGCCGGCTATAAGACCCCCGAGGGTTACACCAAGCTCACCCAGCCCATCTATTTGGGTATGCCCGTCACCGCCGATATCTCCACCTATCTCCAGGTGGCCTATAACGACGGCCGGCTCTGGAGTGTGGG
>JAMPEH010000329.1 GCA_023665245.1 Muribaculaceae bacterium | reverse complement strand
ATCGGAACCATAGAAGCAACACAAAGCTCCATAGCGAAGGAAATTGTTGCAAATGCCATAAACGCAGCTACACGTGACCCGAGATTTTCGCCTATCAAACAGGCTGAGCTGCCGTGGCTTACGATAAGCGTGGATGTTTTGGGAGATACGGAAAAAATAGCCTCCACGAAGGAGCTTGATGTAAAACGCTACGGTGTTATCGTTACAAGAGGAAGAAGGAGAGGGCTTTTACTCCCTAATCTGGAAGGCGTAGATACTGTGGAGGAACAGCTTGCCATTGCAAGGCAGAAGGCAGGCATTGATGAGGAGGAGCCGGTGGAGCTGGAACGGTTTGAGGTAGTGAGACATTATTGATAATTGTGTCAAGTTTTCATAGAAAACTTGATATGTAGTATGTCCGGTGACAAAGTCGCCGAGACTATATGTCAGCCCATGAGTTCTCGATTTACAAAGTAAATCGGAACATATGCTGAAAGCAAATTTGGAATGGGTTGATGTTCCTTAGAGGAGGAATATATGGAAGCAACCTGTGATGTATGTTTTCATCATTGCAAGCTGAAAAATGGAGCGTGGGGACTTTGCAGGGCAAGGAAAAATGAGAATGGAAAAATTGTCTGTGAAAATTACGGACGCATAACCTCCATGGCACTTGACCCAATTGAAAAAAAGCCCCTTAAAATGTTTTGCAGGGGCAGTAAAATTTTGTCTGTGGGAAGCTACGGCTGCAACCTGCGGTGTCCCTTCTGTCAAAACCATGAAATCTCAATGGCAGGGCAGGAGGATATAGGAACGAGATATATTTCACCCGAGGAGCTTGTGAAAGAGGCACTTTATTATGAAAAAATAGGGAATATCGGAATTGCGTTTACCTACAATGAGCCTCTGATAAGCTGGGAGTATGTCCTTGACGTATCAAGGCTTTTACATGAGCAAAATATGAAATCTGTGCTTGTAACAAATGGTACTGTGTCGCTTCCTGTCATGGAAACGCTTTTGCCGTATATTGATGCCATGAATATAGATTTAAAGGGATTTCGGGATGAATATTATAGGAAGCTTGGCGGAAGCTTGGATGCTGTTAAGGACGTTATTCAATGTGTGGCAGCGGCATGTCATGTGGAGCTTACAACGCTTATTGTGCCAAATGAAAATGATGCGTTAAGGGAAATGGAGGAGGAAGCAAAGTGGATTGCATCGGTAAGTGACAGCATACCGCTTCATGTTACACGCTTCTTTCCAAACTATCATATGCAGGACAGGGGAGCTACAGATGTGAAAAGGGTGCATGAGCTTAAAGCTGTTGCAGAAAGATATTTGAAAAATGTTTTTGTAGGAAATTGCTAGAGGAGGATGCTATGAGAATTTTACTATTGCTGCGTGGCTCTGCCGGCTGTGGTAAGTCTACGTGGATTGAAGAAAATGGACTAAAGCCCTATGCACTTTCGGCTGACGATATAAGGCTTTTATGTCAAAGTCCTATTTTGCAGGTGGACGGAAGCAGAGGTATCAGTCAGGATAATGAAAGCGTTGTGTGGAAAACGCTTTACAGCCTGCTTGAGACAAGGATGCAGCGTGGGGAATTTACTGTAATTGATGCGACAAACTCAAAAAGAACGGAAATGAACAAGTATAAGGAGATGTGTGCCGCGTACAGGTATAGAATTTTTTGTGTTGACTTTACGGACATTCCCATTGATGAGGTAAAGAGAAGAAATGCAGAACGAGATGTGTACAAGCGGGTTTCCGATGCTGTTATTGACAGAATGTACGCAAGATTTGCAACGCAGAAAATTCCGTCAGGCATTACCGTTATCAGACCCGATGAATTGGATAAAATATGGCTGAAAATGATTGATTTGTCGGAATTTAAAAAAATACACCATATTGGAGACATTCATGGCTGCAATACTGCACTGAAAAAATATATTTCCGACAATGGCGGTATCAAGGAGGACGAGTTTTACATATTTGTGGGAGACTACATTGACAGAGGCGTAGAAAATGTTGAAGTGCTGGAATTTCTGCTTTCCATTAAGGACAGAAAAAATGTGCTGATGCTTGAGGGAAACCATGAAAGATGGCTGTGGTATTGGGCGAACGAAAGCACGGGCAGGTCAAGGGAATTTGAAATGGTTACACGTCCTGCTCTTGAGGCGTCAAATATTGACAAAAAGGATATCAGGCAGCTTTACAGAAAATTTGGACAGTGTGCATATTACAAATATGGAGAAAATGTATATTTGGTAACGCATGCAGGACTTAGCACCATACCTGAAAATTTATCCCTTGTAGCTACGGAGCAGATGATAAAGGGTGTCGGCAGTTATAACGATTTTGAGCGGATTGCTGAAACCTTTTACGATACAACCCCGAAAAATTATTATCAGATACATGGACATAGAAACACGAAGCAGCTTCCTGTTTTGGTGAATGACAGGGTATTTAATCTGGAGGGGCAGGTTGAATTTGGCGGACATTTAAGATGCGTGCAGATTGATAAGGAGGGAGCCCATACATTTGAAATTAAAAATGATGTGTATAAAAGACCTGAAATAAATGAGGTGCAGTATGCAGGAACCATAGCTGATATTATTGCGGCAATGAGAAGCAATGATTACATTCAGGAAAAGAAATTTGGAAATATATCCTCCTTTAATTTTACAAGCAAGGCATTTTATGAAAAGGTTTGGAATGAGCAGACGACAAAGGCACGTGGTTTATATCTTGATACTGCGAAGGAAAAGGTTGCTGCAAGGGCATACGACAAATTTTTCAATGTAAATGAGCGTGAGGAAACAAGATTTGAACTGCTGCAGCACAAATTACAGTTCCCTGTTACTGCATACGTAAAGGAAAACGGATTTTTGGGAATTGTGAGCTATAATGAGTATGAGGACGACCTTTTTATTGCCACAAAGTCCACCATCGGAGGCGACTATGCAAAATGGCTGAAGGAAATGCTCTATGAAAAGGTGTCTGAGGAAAATCTTGATAAAATGAAGCAGTATATTAAGGAGCATGATGTGTCCTTTGTATTCGAGTGCGTGGATATGGAGCATGACCCGCATATTATTGAGTACCCTGAAAATCATTTGTTCCTGCTTGATATTATTTACAATCAAATGAGCTTTGCAAAGTACGAGTACGAGGATATGTGCCATGCTGCAGGGCAGTTTGGACTTGAACACAAGGAACGGGCAGTCTGCATTGAAAGCTGGCAGGAATTTTATGATTGGTACTATGAAATTTTGGAGGAGGACTACGAGTATAAGGGCAGGAAAATAGAGGGCTTTGTAATTGAGGATGTTACAGGCTTTATGACAAAGCTTAAGCTAACCTATTATAATTTTTGGAAGTTTATGAGAACCGTGTCCCATGAGGCAATCAGAAAGGGATATATTATGAAAACCTCGGCACTGGTAACGCCCCTTGCAAATGAATTTTATGCATGGGTGAGAACGCTGCATGATGTAGAGGATGTTGAGAGCGTGCCAAGGGATATTTGTACCCTTAGAGCTATGTTTTATAATCGGCAGTAGA
>JAMPEH010000328.1 GCA_023665245.1 Muribaculaceae bacterium | reverse complement strand
AACAATACTATGGAACCGACGGAGAAGAAAGAAGATGGCAATTATTACTGCTGTAATTGATTTTATTGGTGTCTGGTAAACGTGTTTAACAGGCTATTCTGAATGTTTTTACAAATTGACAAGCCCCCGATTTCAGTGATTGCGTAGGCTGTCCGACAAAAATACTCTCCTTTCGTACGGCATTTATTAACAAGGATGCCATATTTTGACCGATTTAGGCTCTTCTAATGCAT
Source organism: Muribaculaceae bacterium (assembly GCA_023665245.1). Next base: position 3,326 of record JAMPEH010000328.1, on the reverse strand, counting down.
TTTTATCTCCAAATGAAACCACTATGCGTTCAGGACATCGTCTGTCCGAGGAAAATAAAAACTCAAATAGGGCTTGATAGTTTTACCGGACACCATTTACACTACCAAGCCAGACATAATCATAAAGACAGGAGGGGAAGACTTGACCTTCCCCTCCTGTCTTTATGATTATTTTTCGCAAAATATTTCAGACAACCATTCCATCACCATCCCTGTTCCCATAAGTTGGGATTGGTGACCTTGTCATCACGGCCTAACATTTCAAAATCATCTTTGTTTGAACCGCCTATTTCTGTCCCCCCCACAGCAGACAGTGCAATGATGGCTTCACAATCGACATTGATACATGTTACTGCAGGCTTGATATATTCCTTTTTCATACTTTTGATTCTGTTTTAATTTGTTGACTTGTTCGAGTTAGCGGACCAGTTCACGCCATCACGGCGGGAACGGGCCCTGAAACTCACTATTATATAACTAAACAAATAATACTAACCTTTGTCATCGTTTTTCACCCTGGCAGGGTTCCAACAAGTTGTACCCTACTCTTCCGGATTAACGAAAACGATATGTCATGCAGTCATTGGGCCACACTTACTTAAGAACAATTTTACCATTTACGATATTCAGTCCCTTCTGCAACCCGTTGAGACGCTGCCCGGCCATATTGTACACTGCACCGTTATAGTTCTTGGCCTCGGCATCTGTCACATTGTCGATGCCTGTTTCTTCGCCGCCCTCAAAGAAGAGTGCACCATATCTTGCCTCCGAAGCAGGCAAAGTCAGATAGCAGCGGTATTTTACAGCATCATAATCCGCATCTTCGGCCACACGATAGAAACCTATCTTGTCGTTATACTTGGACAGGATATAGCTGCCTGCAGGAACCTTATGGCTATCCTCCAACACACCAGTCAACAAGCCAACAGTCTGGTTTGTTGTTTCGGCCCCATTGCTATAGCCTATGAGCTGATAAGTAGTGCCTAACTTTTCTTCTTCAACCTGAATAACATATGGTTTATTTTTCTTACCGGAAGCATCTTCAACGAGAGTCAAGACATTGCCCTCTGTTTCTGCACAGGTGTTAAGCGTCCACCCTTCCGGCTTAGCCCAGTTAATTGGCAGGATGATAGTTCCCCACTCAACCCTTGGAGTGTAAGCAATAGAAATAAGTTCACCATTTGTGTTAACCGCATCTACATAAGTCCTTACAATAGACCATGCCGTCAAAGCCTCATATAAATTCCAAATTGATTCTTGGGTTACGTTCCCTGCAGCCATATTGATTTTTGACCCGTATACATCAATCACATTATTTATATCTTGTGGAGCGGCAAACTCGTTCGGAGAAATAATAACGGTAGCATTCTCGTCCACGGAAATCTTGGCCGGAACCGTCTCGTCATCTTTCGGATTGGCAGCATACCATTCTGCACACATGGATGCGAATTCATCCTCCGGTGCCTCTACCTCGTATATATAATAATGGGCATTGTCCCCAAACCAATAATTCACATTGCCGACATTATTCTCACTGCCCTCGCAATTGACCTGCGTGCCACCAAAGAATATGTTCCATTTTGTATCATCCGTTTCGGTCGGATTAGCATGTATCGCATAAGTGAATGCTTTGTCCTTACCGGTTCCTATCTTGGCCGTATTACCTTGTCCACCCGGAATATTCTGCGGATACAAACCCGCATACACATTCTTCAAGTAATACTTGTCGCCATCCTGTTCGTACTTCCATATAAGAGCAGGATCATCATCGCCAGTATTTGCATCCGTGACTTCCTTATGCTTCATGTTCAATGTATAACCGTCAATACCCAGATACAGCCCCATTGCAGTATTCTTGATGCGGTAATAGCTACCTACGGTAGGTCCATTCAAACTATATTGCTCCTTACATTTATTTAATGCCGCCCGTGCCTCTTCTACGGTACCGGCATTGTCCAATTCGTTTTCTGCCGCAACGAGTGCCTCAGCATTTCCTTCCGGCACATAGTATTGTCCGAATCTTTCACCAACGGATTGCGCCACCCATGCAGCATATTCTGCTTGTACACTCTTTATTTTCTGCTGAGCGACATTTGCAACTTCCTCTTCACTAAGAGGCTCAAATGTCCACTTAATATTTCTCTTGGAAGTATCATGATTTGAATACATGGGACTGCCGGCAGCAGTCGCACCATCGTTAGTTCCGACATAACCCTTTGTTGTATGCAGCAAATAATAGTCATCGACAGCCTCGATGGTATGTTTGGCGTCTTCCGCATCTACAGAAGATGCCTTGTAACCCCAAGCGCCAAACCACTGAAGGTAATATCCATTTGGTGACACGGACTGTATCTTGCAGACAGCATCATTACCCGTGGATTTCAAATAAAACACCTGATTCAGACAGTCGGTTCCGGTTGTCGCGATTTTATCACCCAACTGAACACCACCTGCATCTATATTTGTTCCGTCCGGTGAAGCTATGGTCATATACAAACCTGTTGTTGTGTTTTTTATTCTCACCATCTTTTGTTCGTGAGTATAATCAGCCAGATCCACATCTGCGATTATCCAGCAACTGCCATTGTCAGCAGTAGCATCCTGTTGCCACAGTCCAACTGTGATATTAGCATTGTCATTGGGATTAGCATCTGCACCCTGATACCAGTTCATATACTTTGCAGCAACTCCGGTACTGTTATAAGGTGCAAAGCAATATACATTACCTATATCATTTCGTCCATCCTGAATTGCAAAATGCCAGGACTCTGCCTTCTCCTTGGAATCGACAAGCTGCACGAAACCTAATTGGTTGGCATAACTTCCAGCTTTGGCATAGGACAACCATTTGTTAGATGTCACACAATAAATCTTATATGCATCCGCCGTATCGGTTACTTCATAAAACGCGAACTGCGCCTTATTAGCCCATGTTTCCGTAGGACCCGTGGTGCCGGTCATCCAACGGCCATTGCCGTTCTTCATGTAATACACATGCTCGGGACTGTCAGCATCGGCAGAAACCTGTATGGTCTGCGTCGTCTGTCCCCACGATGCCACTGCAAAGACTGCAAATAGCATCAAAATTGAAGTAAATCTTCTCATAATAATAGTTTAGATTGTTATTGTTTATATGGGTTAAGATATGAATGTACTATATAACGCAACATCCCCCTGACATGTAGCGGACTAATGTCCGCTACATGTCAGGGGGATGTTGAGAAGTGCACGAGCAAAAATTCTCGCGCACGAGTATTTATTATAAATTAGGTGCTTGCTTGCTTGCTTGCTTGCTTGCTTGCTTGCTTGCTTGCTTGCTTGCTTGC
>JAMPEH010000327.1 GCA_023665245.1 Muribaculaceae bacterium | reverse complement strand
GGAAAACCGGTGCTCGCTGGTAAAGGCAAGCTCGACTACAACCGACTTTTGGACTATAATACAGTTGTTTCCTTTACTCCGGGAACGAGTGAAAACAAGTGTTCTGTTCCCCAAAAACAACCTCCGGCAAGGTAAATTGTCTTATTCATCTTAACAATAGAAATATTTATTAACAAGCGATTGCATAAGAGCAGGGTCTTCCTTGGCACAACGTGCGAGGTCTCGGTCATCGTAGCTGCGAAGACTCTTGATAATTCCGTCAATCATACGCGACGAGAATACCCCATCGGCTTCATAGATTTCACGCTGACGGCTGAGACAATCGGCAGATTCCGAACAATTGGTAGGCAACTGCTCCAATTTGTCGAGCTTGTCGGCATTAGCCTCATCGTGTATGTTAACGCTAACATAGGTACGCTCCGCCACCTCAAGTGCATCAGGCATTTCAAAGCCGTAACGTGCAGCGACAGCCAATCCGGCAATCAGCTCATAAACGTCGGCTGAACCGTCGGCCGAACGAATCTCGACAGTTTGCTTCTGTGATGCATCAAAATCGGAAGAAGGAATAGAGGGATTGGCAAGTACACACATATCGGTCTTTGCAGTCCACCCGAGAGGTACACGCACAAGAACCGAACGGTTGCGGTCTCCCCAACATACGTTGGTAGGAGCTTCCTGATGAGGCACAAGACGGAAATAAGAAGTGGGATTGGTGTTTCCAAATGCAGTAATGGAAGGAGCCAGCGTCATCAATCCGGCTATCATCTTTTTTGCCGTTTCGCTAAGCTTATTGTCGGCATTAAGCATCATATTCTTACCGTCCTTCATAATACGCATGTGGATATGAAGTCCCGAACCGGCCTTTCCTGTTGTTATTTTCGGAGCAAAAGTAACGTCGAAGCCCATTTTGTAGCCCAACACTCTGATTATCCATTTGGCAATCATAAGCTGATCAGCTGCATCCTCGGCATCTACCGGCAGAAATTCAATCTCGTTTTGCTCGTAGATCATACCGTCGAGAGTAAAGTTCCCGACCTCTGAATGACCATATTTTATACGTCCGCCTGCCTGAGCTATCATTGCCATACAACGCGTACGGAAATCATTAAACTTGGCAAATGGAGCCGATTCGTGGTAACCTCGTTGATCTGTCGCAGGGAATTTTCCGTCGTCAGGAGCTATGACATAATACTCAAGCTCACCCATTGCCTGAAACGTCATACCCGTCTTCTCGGTAAACGCTTTGCATGCTTTGCGTAGAGTCGCCTCGGGCGATGTTTCAAGTATATTTCCGTCCTTATCGAAAAAGGAACATAACATCGTTACGGTTGGTATTTCTGCAAACGGGTCAAGAAAAGCCGTGCGGAAACGGGGTATGACATATAGGTCGCTGTTGCCTGCCTCGATAAACGAGAACAAGCTTGAACCGTCGACACGCTCTCCACTTGTTAGAATCGTTTCGAGATAATCCTTGTCGTTGATGACAAAATTTAATGTCTTCAATCGACCGTCACCGGCGGGATACATGAAGTTGACCATTTGTATGTCATTTTCTTCGATATAACGGATTATATCCTGCTTCGTAAAATCCTTACTCGGTTTTCTCAAAAAATTAACAAGTTGATTTTTGTTCATGGTAATTAGTTGTGCATTCATGGTAGTATCATAATATATTAATCGGATTGTAAAATTAGGTATAATTCTACAATCCGATAATCTGTTTAACAAATTTTATTTTAATTTCTCAATCTTGTCGACAGCACCTACGACCCAAATAACATCGCCCGCCTGCAACCTTGACTCAAGAATGTTGGACACATAAGAGTCATCGCGTCCTATGGCAACAATATGAGCCTGATAATTGCGGCGCACATCGGCTTCCATTATTGTTTTCCCGACGAGTGGTGACGTTGCCTTCAATTCAATTTCCACAAGCTTGAAGTCACTTGCCGACATAACCCGGTTACCGGTTCCGGCACCGTCGGGTTCATCTTTCTCTATTAGCGGAATTACTTGCTGAATTTGGTCGTCGGTACCAATCAGCCCGACTGTATCACCCGGGAACAAACGGGTATCGCCCGACGGAATAGGTATCACTTTGCCACCTCGCTGTATGTTCACCACCGAAACTCCGTACTTGGATCTTAACGGTGAATTCACCAATCTTTTTCCGACGAAGGGACAACCGAAGCCCACGTGCATAAAAGCAAGGTGCAGGTCGCTGACCAAGCTGTTATTACGTCCGCTTCTGCGCAGCTCCCGCTCATTAAGATTATTGAGGAATTTCGACTCAATACGTCGCATGCTCTCTCTAATCTGCTGAGAGAAAACAAATAATATCAGGAACAGAATTATAACTCCACCGATAATGCCTACGGCAAGCGAGAAAATCACCGTCAGCAGATAGACAATAAAAGCGAGTACGATTATCAACCTGAAAATTGACATTATCATAAGAGGAATACGGTAACCTTTATAGGTTTCCGACAACTTCCTGCGCTCCTCTCTTTTTGATGTAGGCAACGACATGGCAAGCAGAAACGGTGACATCGCTGTCAATGCCAGCAAGGCAGTAACAATCTTGCTCCACCCGGCAATCAAACCGTCGAGCCATGGCTCTACATATCGGGTTGCAATGATAATTATTGCAATAAGTATTATCGTATACAGCACTATGCGCCACAGATAACGCTTGATAAGATGCCCCCATACTTTTTCAGCTCCCTGCGAAGCAGCTCCTCTCGAATAGCGGTCGATAAGGAAACGCAACCTTCCGGGCATATGTCGTTCTACAAAATAGTAGCACGGATCTGCAGCCTTTATGAAGTATGGTGTTGTAAAAGTGGTAATCACCGAAACAGCAACCACTATTGGATAAACCGTTGGCTCAAGCACGCCAAGCGACATTCCGAGAGACGCAATGATAAAGGCAAATTCGCCGATTTGGGTCAGCGAGAATCCCGACTCCATTGCAACTCGCAACGATTGACCGGTAGCGAGCATTCCTGCCGTACCAAATATTATCATACCGACAATCACCACTCCCGAAAGAATCAATATGGGCGACCAATATTCTACTATTATATCGGGCTGGACCATCATACCTACCGAGATAAAGAAAACTGACCCGAACAAATCTTTGACCGGAACAGTGACTTTTTCTATACGCTCGGCATAGCTTGTACCGGCAAGTATCGACCCCATGACGAAGGCTCCGAGTGCAAGCGAGAACCCACACAGTACGGAAAACACTGCCATACCGAGACACAACCCTATGGAAACTATCAGCAACGTTTCGTCATTGAGATAACGTCTTACAAGGTTAAGCAACGACGGAAGCACGTAAACCCCGACCAAGAACCATATAATAAGGAAAAACACAAGTTTCCCTATACTATAGAGCATGTCACCGCCTTCCACACTGTTATTGACGGCGATCGACGACAGTATAACCATCATCAACACAGCAAATAAATCCTCTACGATAAGCACGGCAAAAACCAACGATGCAAACTTCTTCTGCTGAAGACCCAAGTCATTGAATGCCTTAATGATAATA
>JAMPEH010000326.1 GCA_023665245.1 Muribaculaceae bacterium | reverse complement strand
AGGTTTTTATGAAAAAGAAAATAATTCTCTCACTCTTGGCGTTTGTATGCGCCATAACCTGCGCGTTCGGCTTGGTGGCTTGCGGCGGCGAACATACGCACGATTACGGAAGCTGGAAAACAGACGAAGATTTTCACTGGCACGAATGTAAAAATTCCGGTTGCGACGAGAAGATAAAAGATAGAAACGGACACTCCGATTTTGACAGCGACGGCAGATGCGACGTATGTCAATATCAGATGACCGTCGAACACATTCACGTCTGGACGTGGAAAAGCTCGCAAGATGTACACTGGCAGATATGTTCTTGCGGAGAAGGAACGGAAGAGGAAAAACACGAATTTGTAAACGGCGTTTGCGTTTGCGGACAAAAGGAAGTTGCGGGGCTTACGCACAGTTGGCAGACGACATGGGAAACGACTGCATCTTATCATTGGCATAATTGCGACGATTGTTCGGAAATAGACTCCTACGGACCGCACGAATTTGTAAACGGCGTCTGCGTTTGCGGTTACAATCCGTCGGAGCTGCTTACTTTCGAGTTAAATGAAGATGAAGAAAGTTATACCGTTACGGGAGTCTCCGATAAAAATATAAAGGAAATAATAATTCCCGCTAAGTACAACGATAAAGACGTGACGGCTATCGGCTATCAGGCGTTTGACAGTTGTTATTATCTTACAAGCGTAACTATACCGGACACCGTTACCGATATAGGTACCAATGCATTCGCTTATTGCAATCAGCTCACGAGTGTAAAAATACCGGAAAGCGTTACCAGTATAGGATATTTTGCTTTCGGCAATTGTACGTCGCTTAGCAGCGTAGAGATATCCGACAGCGTTACATACGTTCCCGGCGACGCATTCAATTTTACTCCTTGGTTGGAAAGTCAACCCGACGGACTTTTGTATTTGGGCAAGGTTGCGTATAAGTACATAGGCACGATGCCCGAAAACACTGCGATTACGATTAAAGACGGAACGAAAAGCATCGCGACATATGCGTTTGACGAGTGCGCGGGACTGACTAACATAGTTATTCCGAGCGGAGTTACGAGTATCGGGGCATATGCGTTTCGCAACTGCACGGAACTGAAAAGCATAACGATACCCGATAGCGTAACCGCCGCTACATATGCGTTCAGTTATACAAGCATAGAAACACTGACAATTCCTGCTTCGCTGGCACAGTATTGGGGCGCAATGAGCGGCTTAAGTACAACGTTGAAATCGGTGACTGTAACGAGCGGTGGCAACGCTATCTTAGATCAGGCGTTTCAAGGCTGCTCCGTGCTTGAAAGCGTAACGATACTTTACGGCGTGGAAAGCATCGGCGAATCGGCTTTTTACGGCTGCGAGGCTCTTACGGATATAACGATACCCGACAGCGTAACGAGCATAGGCAGAAGCGCTTTTGAGCGTTGCACGTCGCTTGAAAATATAACCATTCCGTCAAGCGTAGAGAGTATCGACTATCGTGCATTTTATAACTGCACGTCGCTCGATAACTTGGTTATACCCCGCGGAATAAAGAGCATAGCAAATAGTGCATTCGAGAACTGTACGTCGCTTACGAACGTAACGATCGGCGACAGTCTGACGAGTATCGGGCAAGCCGGCAGTTCGCTGGACGTGTTTTTCCGTTGCCCGATAGAAACAGCAAAAATTCCCGCAATTGCGGCAAGATATTTGCCGATGGAAACTTTAAAAACGGTTACTGTAACGGGCGGCGACGGCGGAAACGAACTCCCCGACTACGCGTTTGGTTCATCAGGAATCAGCGAAAATACGGCTCTTATAAGCGTTACGATACAATACGGCGTAACGGGTATAGGCAAGCAGGCGTTTCAACAGTGCGTCGCTCTTGAAAGCGTAACGATGCCCGACAGCATAAAGAGCATAGGAGAAGAAGCTTTTAACGGTTGCAACAGCCTGAAATCGTTATATATTCCCGAGGGCGTGACGACAATCGGTCACAGGGCATTCGCATACAGCGGACTTACAAGCATCATTATCCCCGACAGCGTAACGGAAGTCGGATCATATCTGTTTGAGAATTGTACCTCTATCGAAAGCGCGACGTTCCCCATGTCGGCGGCGGCTGAAATAGCCTCGGATTTGAAAAAAACGGTTAAAGAGATTGAGATTACGAGCGGCACTGTAAACGACAGTATTATGTACTATCAGAATATTTTTCGCAATTCTTTGTTACTAACGAGCGTCAGAATCGGAGAAAGGGTAACGAGAATCCCTGAAGGATTGTTTGAATCCTGCACCTTGCTGGATACTGTAACTTTCAGTAACAACAGTCATCTGACAAGCATCGGTGACGATGCGTTTGCGGGTTGCAGTGCGCTTACGGCCATAAACATTCCGTACGGCGTAGAAAGTATAGAAGCGAGCGCTTTTTATCATTGCGCTTCGCTTAAAACCGTAGCTATTCCATCAAGCGTAACGAGTATCGGTGAGCGTGCCTTTGAAGGTTGCCCCGTAGAGAATGCGTCTATTCCTTCGAGCGCAAGAAGATTTATACCGTTAACCGGCTTGAAAAAGTTAGAGATCATAAGCGGTAGTTTAGTCGAATCGGCGTTTGACGGTTGTGCTAATCTTACGGACGTAACCATTTCGTCAAGCGTAACTAGCGTTGCCGAAAACGCATTTAACGGTTGCCCTATAGAAACCGCCTCGCTTCCTCAGAAATTCCTGAAATGTATTCCCGCTTCAGCGCTGAAAACGGTAAGCGTATCGGGCGGAACCGCAATTTTAGATACGACGTTTGCAAGTTACACCGCGCTTGAAAGCATAACGCTTTCTTCGAGCATAACGAGTATAGACGAAAGCGCCTTCGATAACTGCGCGGCGCTTACCGATATAACGTTTAGCGGGACGACAGAACAATGGAATACAATTATAAGCGGTTGGAGTAAAACGCTGAATTGTACGATTCACTGTAAAGATGGGGTTATAGACAGTAATGTGAGTTTATAAGAAAACCAAACAGCAAAAAGCCGAGATTTCATATATGATTTCTCGGCTTTTATAGTGTCCATAAAAACAAGTCGCAGTCATCTACGCACGCTATTCTAGTGATAGTCAAACGGAACAATCTATTGAAGGACAATTAAGAGTTTGTCAACAATATGCAAAAAACAATGATATTCTCATTGTTGACACATACATTGATAGGGCTATGACAGGTACTAATGACGCCCGTCCTGACTTCCAACGTATGATAAAAGATAGCAGCAAAAGGCAATGGGATTATGTGCTTGTATATAAATTGGACAGATTCTCTCGTAATAAATATGAGTCTACTATACATAAACACACTCTCAAAGAAAACGGAGTGAAAATATTATCCGCAATGGAAAATATCCCAGACACTCCCGAAGGCATTATACTTGAAAGTTTGCTAGAAGGGTCTAATCATTTTATTATACGGTTGAGATTCTTCCACTCCGCTTACGCTACGGTCAGAATGACATTGGGACTGCTTGGTCAAAAGACAAGTCTGTCCTACCGACACGACCTTGGCTTCCCCTTGAGGGGAAGCTGTCCGTTAGG
>JAMPEH010000325.1 GCA_023665245.1 Muribaculaceae bacterium | reverse complement strand
CACTACGATGACGCGCTGCTCCTGGAGCACTTCCAGACCGTGGGCGTTCACGAGGGCAGGCAGGGGAATAAGAATTTCAACGTGGCGGCGTACATGGATAATTGTGATGCAGCCGTCAGGGACGCGTTCGGCGGCAGCTACGAGTGCTACTATTTCTACTGGATGCTGAACCAGGAGACTGAGAAATCCGTCGTGACTACTGGGGATTATAGAACCTGGCAGGCCGTGGAGCTGAGCTGGTACCAGCAGGATGAGCTGGAGCATGTTAACGCGTACCGTGCCGAAGTTGGTGCAAGCCCCGTAGAAATTGACCCTGAGATGGTCGCCTTTGCATGCGTCAGGGCCTGGTACGACGCTATAGGCAACGTAAAGGCGCACGACAACCTGTACCACCAGTCCGTGGACGACGCCATGGACGGCTTGGATATCCTGGAATTTTACGAAAATGCGGTAAAATGCCACACGGCGGCCTGCACATGTAACGGCCCCACTTCGCCATGGAAAGACTACCGTGAATCCGTGAAAGGGCATTACGAGGCCATGGTGCTTGACACCCAGCGCTACTTCGGGAGCTCCAACAGCTACATGTCCAGCCAGTCAGGCTCAAGATGCGTGGCCGAGTTCGACATGTTCACCCCCGAGACGCCCAAAACGTCCAGATAAGCTGGGCGGGCGCAGCCGGACTATGCCGCACTTCCGTGCAGCATAGTCCGGCAAAAATAAATGAACCAAAGCATCAGAAACGTAACCGTACATAGCCTATTACAAAACAGAAGGGAAAGCTGCACATGATGCTTGCGTCAACAAAATTCTATTAGTCAGATTCGTTGGGCCAAGAGCCCGGAAAAGGAGGAATTCATTATGTTTGAGAGATTTGGAGACATCATCATCTACACGTTCGAGAAAAACGAGGACGCGGCCTGCAAGAGAGGCCACGACATCCATGTCGGCGGTTACTGGATTGGCTACATCCTTGGCCTCATCGCCCAGTTCGCCGCTGGGTTCGCCATCGGCGCCTTTATCAAAGAGCTCTTCACCGTGCTCTTCTTCTGATAGGCGCAGGGGCAGGATATAAGACGCCCTTCACGGCGCCCCTGGGATACCGGGGGCGGCATGCCGTGAGGGGCGCTTTTCTTTCCGCGCCGAAAATTTAACACCGCGCCAAAAACTGAATACGAAAGCACAAGCCCCGCCATGGCTTCCGCCGGCAGGGCTTTTACAGATACGCCGGGCCGGCGGCAAAACCCGGCAAAAATAATATCCAAGAAAAGGAGACGATTGACATGAAATATATGAGAATCAAGGACGTGCGCCCCGGCGACATCACGGCGTCCGGCCTTTACGACAACAGGAACCGGCTCATGCTCGCCAGCAACATGGAGCTCACCGAGCCCATCATCCAGCGGCTCAGGAGCCTGGACTTCCATGGGATTTATGTCCTGGACGGCTATTCTGATACTGCCTATGAGCCCCTCCTGGACGACGAGACCCGGAAAGCGGCCATCGACAGCCTGATGGGGCTCAGCCTGGACCAGATCCGGTACATTGCCAACAGCATCGTGAACCAGGTGCTGTACGGAGCCGACCGGCTCTATGACATGATGACCGTGTCGTCCTACGACATGCTCACGTACAACCACAGCGTAAACGTCACCGTGCTCGCGGTCATGATGGGCGTACAGATGGGGCTTGGCAACGCAAAGCTCCTGGAGCTCGGCCAGGCGGCGCTGTTCCATGACATCGGGAAGACCCGCGTCGACCCGCGCATCATCAAGAAGAACGGCAAGCTCGACCTCCATGAGCGCGCCGAGGTCGAGAAGCACCCCGGCTACGGCTACGACATGCTTGACCCGGCCGTCGCCAGCGAGCAGGTCCGCATGTCCGTGCGCCGCCACCATGAGAACGAGGACGGCACGGGCTACCCTGACAAGGTGCCCGGGCCGGACATCCCGCTGTACGCGAAGATCATCCATGTGGCCGACGTCTATGATGCCATGGTCAGCAAGCGCTCTTACAAGGACCGGCTCAACCCGGCGGACGTGCTGGAGCACATCATGGCCAACGTGGGCACGATGTTCGACCTGGAATGCGTCAAGGCCATCCAGAACTCCGTGGCCCTGTACCCGGACGGCGTCAAGGTCATGCTCTCCATCGGCGTGCCTGCCTACGTACAGCGCAACCGGAAGGGCTTCCCGTCCCGCCCCGACGTCATCACCGACGCGGGCATTAAATATTCGCTGATGGAGCGGCTGGACATCACCATCACGAAGCTCATCACCGTGTAACTTCACAGGCCTCTGGCACACCAGGCAAAATAAGACCCAGCCAGGCGCGCCAGGAGCCGCCCTGTGCGCGTTTTAAGCCTCACCCGGTGTTCCTACCCATGGAAGGCTTAAAACGCCTCTACGGGCCTTTAAACGCGTTTTAAAGGCATTGGCACGAAACATGCCCATCACACAGAGAAGGGAGGCGGCGCCATGGCCATGGCAGCAGGCATCGCCGTACAGGGCGCCGCCACGCCCTTGGAATATGATTTTTTGGACATGCGCTTCGAAAAGCCGTTCAAATTCCGGGGCCGCATGTTCCCATCGGCAGAGAACGCGTTCCAGTCGACCCGGTTCTCGGACCCGGAAACGATAACGAAATTCCAGTACATGCCGCCAGACACGGCCGCGTACAAGGGCGCCGCGTTCCGGACGACTGTCCCGGACTGGGAGCAGCTGAAATCCGAATTTTTAAGGCAGGTCCTGCGCGCCAAGTTCTCGGACCCTAAAATGAAAAAGCTTCTGAAATCGACAGGCTGCGCAGTCATAAAATCAGCCAACGTGCGCCACGAGAACTGCCTCGGGACATGCATGTGCCGGTGCTGCCGGGACAGGGGCCTTGACCTGGCCGGAACCGCGCTCACGGAACTTCGCGCGTCAATATGAGCAGCAAAAGCCGCTTATCCGGTTTTCCCGGATAAGCGGCTTTTTTTTTTGATTTGTACGGGCCTGCCAGCGTTTGCTACGGCGTGTCGTGCCCGTCGTGCCCGTGGCCGCCCGTGCCCTTCCAGCCCTGGTTGTCGCTCTGGGCCTGGAGGGCTTCGCGCCTGCTCTGCCCGGCGTCAGCTTTCCGGCCTGTCAGATCGCCGATAGGGACTGTGTCGCGCCTGCCGCCGTCCGGATGGAGTATCTCATGCGTCTGCCGTTCAGCCGCAACAGTCTGCCCGACAAGCTTGTCCGATGTCTCAACAGCCGCCTGGGCAACAGATGTCTCGCCCGTGCCAGGATGCCCGGCGGGGCTGGCACCGCTGCCCTGGGCCGCCTCAATCATGGCAGCATTCTTGTCCAGAAGGGCCTGCGTCACGCCGCCAACATTTTCCGCAGCCGACGCAACGGCTTTAGCGTTCGCCTCGACCTGTGAAACCACGCTGACGGCATCATGACCCGTCTGTACGCCGAGCAGCGCCGCCAGTTGTTCAGGCGTCATCGCGCCATCAGGATTGAGCGTCAGCTTTATGCCTCCCTGGGGCTCCTCGCCTCCCTGGGGCTCCTCGCCTCCCTGGGGCTCCTCGCCTCCCTGGGGCTCCTCG
>JAMPEH010000324.1 GCA_023665245.1 Muribaculaceae bacterium | reverse complement strand
AACGATTCAATTCTTGCGTACGGTAACGCAGGGATATGGTTAACCAATAAACTTTTCAACAATTTTAAAAATTTCAATGAGGGATTTCCTAAAGGTATTGACCACCGAAACATCAAGAATCTGGTAAAAATTCCACACGGAAACATATGGTGTGCTTCTCAATATGGCATTTACCGATACGATGGCAACAAATGGGAATTAATAACGCTAAACAATAATACAGAAAGAATCTCAGATCTTACAATCTCGCCTGACAGTAGTCAACTGATTGCACTGACCAGATCTGAAATTTATACCATCGACCCTTATACACTGCAAAATAAGCAACATACCATAAAAGCTCCAAACGGAAATAAAATCCAGACAACACTTTTCAAAACATTCTGGATGCTACACAGCGGAGAATTGTTTGGTACAATCGGGCGAGTGGTTGTAGACATAGTTGCCGGTATAATAATTTTATTATCATTGACTGGAATTATATTGTTCTGCATACCATATCGTCTGAAGTGGAGACGGCGACATACGAAAAAGCTTCCATCAAAAAGATTTCTTCAATTCTTCCGATGGAACAACATCATCCACAATAAGGTTGGGTATGCCACAGCCATCATTACTATAATAATTTCATTCACAGGCATGTGTCTTCGCCCTCCACTAATGATTCCTCTTGTTTTGACAAAAACTTCTCCAATACCGGGCACAGCACAGGACAATGACAATTATTGGCACGACAAGATGCGTGGAATAAGATGGGATGCAGCAGCGGGGAAATGGCTTATTTCAACATCAGATGGGTTCATACATGTGGATAAAGATTTTAAAATCCAACCGATTCCTCTCGACAAAAATACCACTCCGCCAATAAGCCCGATGGGTATAACCACGTTTGAGAATATCGCACCCAATCAATGGTATATCGGATCCTTTTCAGGACTCTTCTATTGGAATAATTCAGAAGGAACCATAATCGATTTGTCAACTGGAAAAGAATATGACCCTAATCAAAGAACATACGGTTTGGGAAATAAACTTGTATCAGGCATGAGTAGAGATCTCGATTATGAAGAAGCAGTCGTATTCGATTATGCCAAAGGAGCACCATCGTTGCCGGAAATGAGCGATGAAATGAAATCACAACCCATGTCGCTATGGAACACCGCACTCGAATTACATGTCGGAAGATGCTATACTCCTTTTCTCGGACCATTCTCGGAATTGTTCGTTTTCACTTTCGGTCTGCTCCTGACGTTGGTTCTCGTTTCAGGAGTGATAATACACATAAGGCAACAGAAGAAATCCTTACCTAAAAATTGTGAGAATACCCCTAAATAGGGAATATCATAAAGGGAAAAAGTGTTTCAACATAACTATTTTGAGTTAGAGTATTCAAGAAAAAACACAAAAAATCGGTATTGACCAAGGGGGTCGGGATTTTATAATTTTGTACTCGGAAAATTCAACAACACATAACCCAACAAATTTATGAATCGTTACAAATCAATTCTCGCCACAATGCTGGCAGTCCTCTCTCTCTTGTCTTTCAACTCATGTAGCGACAAAGAATCTGACGAACCCACAGACACCCCAGCTGCAAAAAGCGTAGCCGGAACCTACAAAGGAGACATGACTTGCTCCGTGATGGGTCAGGAATCAGTGTTTGAAGACATGACATTTACAGTAACTGCTTCAGACGATGCCACTGTCAGCGTGGGAATCTCATCGTTTGGCAATCCTCCAATGCAGGTGCCGGAAATCACAGTGCCCGATGTAAAAGTGGCAGGTTCCGATGGCACGTACTCTTTGGCTTCCACGAAGTTTGAAGGTGAACTTTCAAATGGTAAAACTTATTCTGGCACACTCGATGGGTCTTACGCCTCCGACCAAATCACCATCCGCTTCAATCTGCAATATGGTTCGATGCCAATGCCTATGATTTGCTCCTTCACCTCACCCAAACAAAAATAAAATCAAATTTATAAGCAGATTTTTGAAAGAAAAATCACTACTTGTAAATTTATGAACATAAAAATTCTGATCGTTACATTGGCAGGCATTCTGCTTTCCTCTTTTCATCTTAATGCTGAGATATTAAATGAATCTGAAGGAATCAATCCACAAGATTCCATTCTTACTCAAGATTTCTCTGCACTGGATGAAGTAGTGGTCACGGCAACCCGAACACCTAAGGCACTTAAGGATGTTCCGGTAGTGACCAGAGTAATCACCGAAGATGAGATTGGGAAAGTGGATGCCACCAATATTCAGGATCTCTTGACAGAAGAGTTGCCCGGTCTTGAATTCGGGTATGCAATGAGCCAGGAGACATCCCTCAACATGAGTGGTTTCGGTGGCAATGCCGTTCTCTTCCTTGTGGATGGAGAACGGCTCGCTGGAGAAACAATGGACAATGTGGACTATAACAGATTAAATCTTGACAATGTAGGAAGGGTGGAGATTGTCAAAGGTGCATCATCGGCACTCTATGGTGCCAATGCTGTCGGAGGCGTTATCAATATAATCAGCCGCGACTGCGAGGAACCATGGAGAGTCAATCTCAATTCAAGATACAGAAGTGCCGGTAATGAATGGCGTTCAGGAGCTGATGTGAATTTCCACGCCGGTAAATGGACATCAAACACTAATTTTCAAGTCACAAAAGTAGACCGAATCGAATTGACAGATGCATTCGACACAGAGTCAAAGATTCATGAGATTTTTGGAGGTAAAACATTGAATGTCAAAGAAAGGTTGACATATCAAATATCAGACAAGATGCGTGTTATAGCCAGAGGAGGTTTCTTCACTCGCGAGAGCAACCGTGCCAATTACGATGACCACTATAAAGATTATACCGCCGGACTAAGATCCGTCATCAATTTTTCTCCTGTACAAAATCTTGAAGTATCCTATAGTTTTGACCAGTACGACAAGGCAAGATTTGTGGGAGGAAAACGAACACATGACCATGATTACAGCAACCGTCAACACGTGGTTCATGCTCTATATAATCATTATTTTGGGAAAGACGCACTTACTATTGGAGGTGACTATATGAACGATTACCTCACCACATATCAGTTTGCAGGAAATGAGGTTCACTCGCAAAACTCAGTAGATGTATTTGCACAATATGACTACAATCCTCTCAACTGGCTTAACTTGGTGGGTAGCGTGCGATATGATCATTTCTCTGCATCACACAATAACGCATTTACAGCACGTCTCGCATCAATGTTTAAACTTTCATGGATGTCAATTCGTGCATCTTATGCAGGAGGATTCCGTGCACCGACACTGAAAGAAATGTATATGAATTTTGACATGGCCGGTATTCAAATGATATATGGCAATCCTGATCTTAAACCGGAAAAAAGTCATAATTTCAATGTAGCCCTCGAACGCAATGGAAACGTTCATCACGCTGCCTTTGGAGGTGCTTACAGCGTAACTGTCATGGGGTACTATAATCTTTACAACAGCCGAATCACCACCACCGACTTCCCCGGCACACCAACTCAAGACAATAGTTCGTTAATTTTTTAATTTCAGAAGATATGCTGTAAAACATATTCAA
>JAMPEH010000323.1 GCA_023665245.1 Muribaculaceae bacterium | reverse complement strand
GTACGCTTGGTTGAAAGGCATTGGCTGTACGACGGGCATATTGCCGTACAATCTGGAAGAATACGCCTTCTGTAAAGCGCGGTGGCTGGAATGCGAAGATATGAACACCAAACACGGGTTACTCGTCAAAGACCCCACTAACGGTAAGGCGATGCCGTCGCCGTTTGTGGCTATGGCACAGCAATACCTTAAACAGACAAACGAGGTATGGAACAAAATATATCTCGTCGTGCGTGAAAGCAAGCTGTCAAAGTGGGACGACAAAAATCCGAATGACGACATAATGGAGAAATTGCTGAGCGGGTCATGAAAGAGCAAATCATAAGCAGCGTTTCATATCGGCAAGAAGAAATCATATCGAACATTCTAAAACTCTATGCGCCAAACGGCATCGACGTGGACTTAACTTATAGCAAAGGCTTCTTTTATAAGAACGGGGAAGTGCCGCAGCCGAAACTGAAATTCGATATAACACCGCAAACCGCTGACACGGTCAAAGCCGATAGCAGAGCAATACCGCTACAAGATAATAGCTGCGGTTGTGTAATGTTCGACCCGCCGTTTCTTGCAACTAAGGGAAAGTCGCTTGCCACGGACGTGGGCAATCATATTGCACGGCGTTTCGGTGTGTTTCCCACCGAGCCTGAATTGTTCGAGTATTATGGGCAAAGCATTTGCGAGATTACTCGGATACTGAAAGAAAACGGAGTGGCGATAATTAAATGTCAAGATAAGGTGTCCAGCAGAAAACAGTACGTTTCGCATAATTACATTATCAACTTGGCGAATGAGTGCGGTTTGTACTGCGAAGATATTTTTATTTTATTGGCATACAACCGACTGCTCTCATCAAAGCACGTAAATCAAAAACACGCAAGGAAGTACCACTCGTACTTCCTTGTTTTTCGTAAAAATCAAAAATTAACAGACGCGGTAAGGAGGAATATGAATGGGGGAATACACCGAACAAAATCCGCTGCGGCTCATTGAATTGTTCGCAGGCATTGGCAGTCAAACGCAAGCCTTGACGAATATCGGGGTGCCGCACACGGTAGTGGGCATATCCGAAATAGACAAATATGCCATACAGAGTTACGAGGCAATGCACGGGGCAGTGCATAATTTTGGCGATATACGCCAAATCAAATCGTTGCCCGATGCAGACTTGTGGACATACTCTTTCCCTTGTCAGGACATTTCGGTCGCTGGCAAGGGCGCAGGGATAAAGGAAGGAACGCGGAGCGGTTTATTATTTGAAGTGGAACGCTTATTGAATGCCGCAGCCGAAAACGGAAATCTTCCAAAATACCTCTTGCTGGAAAACGTAAAAAATCTTGTAAGCAAGAAATTCAAAGCCGACTTTGACCGTTGGCTTAATTTTTTGTCTTCGCTTGGTTACACGAACTATTGGCAGATACTCAATGCCAAAGATTACGGCATTCCGCAAAACAGGGAGCGTGTCTTCTGTGTGTCTATCCGTGGGGAGCATTCGCCGTTCAAGTTCCCCGGAAAGAAAGAACTCAAACTGCGGCTGAGGGATATGATCGATGAGGTGGTAGACGAAAAATACTATCTCAAAGAAAATACGATTCGGAGCATTATCAATTCATCGTTCAATTCACGGCGCGACAGCATAAAGAAGGGCGATGAAATAGCCAACACGCTTATGGCAAGGGATTTCAAAGGCCCGCAATGCGTCCAGGTTGGAGAGGTCGTCGGGGGAAAATGGGACAAGATGCATGACATCAGCCGTCGTGTTTATGAACCCGACGGCATCTCGCCTACGGTGCATTGTCAGCAGGGCGGTAACACCGAACTGAAGATTGTTGCTATGCGTGGGCGCAACCCCGATAATCCGTCGGATAGGTCGAAGGGCGCACCGCTGGAACAGAGGCTCGAACCTAACGAACAAGGTATCTGTAATTCTTTGACTACCGTGCAGAAAGACAATCTTGTGCTGGAACAAAAGCGTGGCTCAAAGGAATACGTTGCTCGGCGGTATAAAGAATTTATCAAAGAGAAAGGCTATATTCCTGAAATGTTCGTTGCATACAACAAACAAGAAGTGGATGATATAGCGCCGACCATCACGGGGCAATGTTCCTGTCCGTCGGGTAGCTCGGCGGTTCTCAAATTAGAAACCGATGAGGTGAAAGTCCTTGCGCCGAATAATTGGGGGCATAAAGCTGGCGACGGTACGGCGACACGTGAACGCCGTGAAACGGACATCGTTCCAGCACTTCAAGCAAATGCAGGGCAGACACAGCAGTCGTACCTCAAAATCAAAGTTGCAACAAAGCAAGGCTATGAAGAAGCCGAGAGTGGCGATTATGTCAATATCACGTTCCCCAGCAGTAAGACCAAACGCGGCCGTGTCGGGAAGGGCGTTGCGCAAACTCTTACTTGCGGTGATGGCAATGCGGTAATAACCGAAAACGTGCGAATCCGCAAACTCACGCCGAGAGAGTGTCTTCGCCTTATGGGTTGGAATGATGAGCAAATCGATAAAATACAATCGGCAAACGTCAGCGCAACCCAGCAATATCGGCAAGCTGGTAACGGAATAGTCGTTCAAGTCTTGGAGGCAATCTTCAAGGCTTTATTTTTGGGGGCAGTATGAGATTGTACCAAGGCGACTGTTTAGAAATAATGCCCAAGCTTGAACCGAAATCGGTAGATATGGTTCTCTGCGACTTGCCATATGGCAGGACGCGGAACAAGTGGGATACGCAAATACCGCTTGATAAACTTTGGGCAGAGTTCGGGCGCATAGTCAAAGACAACGGAGTGATCGTGCTGTTTGCGCAAACGCCGTTTGATAAACAGCTCGGCAGCAGTAATCCTAAGATGCTGAAATACGAGTGGATATGGGTAAAGAAACAAGGCAGCGGTCATCTCAATGCAAAGAAGATGCCGCTTAAACGCCATGAGAACATACTCGTGTTTTATAAGAATCTGCCGAAATATCATCCACAAATGACGGAAGGTAAAGCGTACACGGCAAAGAGCGGAAAAGCAAGTGCGAATTATGGTAAACAGCAATCAACGCTTACGGTAAATAACGGTACTCGCTATCCGACAAGCATTCTCGAATTCAAATCAGAGAAAGGAATGCATCCAACTCAAAAGCCCGTTGCGCTGTGCGAATATCTAATTCGGACATACACGGACGAAGGGGATACGGTACTTGACTGTTGTATGGGCAGCGGCACCACGGGCGTAGCAAGCTGTAAGCTCAACCGTGAGTTCATCGGGATAGAAAAAGAACAGCAATATTTTGACTTGGCGTTACAGCGAATAAGTGAATCTGTCGCAAAATAAAAGCCCCGCTTGATTGCGGAGCTGAGTATTCATTTTTAAGGTAAATGAGACTGAAAAATTGATAGTTAAAGCAATGCTTAAAGATGCTTGCGCTTGGTTTATGGCTGATGCCAAAAGTGCTAAGAAACTTAAAAGTAAATAAATTGATTTAATTTTCATATTTTCATACCCCCTTTTATTTATTTCATTTACCCGTCCAAAAAATGGACTTATGTCGTCTGGTGAACCGAGGGGGTGCTGACGCAGCACGGCTCAATT
>JAMPEH010000322.1 GCA_023665245.1 Muribaculaceae bacterium | reverse complement strand
TTATAAATCGAAGGATTTGTAAGGGTATTTTTTGATGGATAATTGAAAGTTATCCGTTGACTTTGTTTTCTGCTTTTTATTTGCTGTTCATAACAACTATTTGATAGTGTGAGAAATAAATTGAAGAAATAAAAGTAAAGAGATTTTTTCTAATTGCATCATGGCAGAAACAGTTCGTTATGTAAATACTTTTTGAGACAGAATGGTGGTTATATGATTCTATTAAAAACTTTTACCGTAGATAATTTAGAAATAGACTGTGTTCAAATGGAATCTAATGATTTGCATCAGATTATTATTTGTAAAAATGAAATCATCAAAGAGACACCTCCAAATTTATTTATACCACCTAACGATACATACATTTCAACGATTTTAAATGGTTATGGAAGAACTTTGGCACTTTTACATTGTAATAAATTAATTGCCGTTGCTTCTGTTGTGTTTCCAAAGACCGGAAAACATAATCTTGGTAAGTATTTGGAATTTGACGATTTCCTTTTAAATCAGGTCGCTCAATTTGAACATGGTTTTGTTCTATCCAATTATAGAGGACATGGTTTGTTAAAAATATTATTAACTGAGCACCTAAAATATATAGAAACAAAATATTCATTTTTTTTAAGCACTGTATCCCCATATAATATTCCTAGTCTAAAATCCGGGTTTAGTATAGGTCAAGTAATCAAATCTCATATTTGCTATCATGGTTTCGAGAGGTATGTACTATGCAAAAAAATATCAAACACATATTCTTTTGCAAATGCAATTAAATGTAATAACAATGAAAGACTTGATTTCTATTTATCAACTGGATATATTGCTGTATATAGTTTTGAAGCTGCATGCTTTTTAATAAGATTAGAAGAGGAAGGACAATTATGAAACGATTTAATACAAGTATCAAAGAATTAATGGAAGCTCAAAAGGATTACAATTCTTCTTGTAAGGAGAAGGCAATTTTTTTATCTGACTGGAATGCAGAGTTGGAAAAAGTTATGTATCCATCATTTGATTTAGGAAAAGAGCTATATAATAAAAGTGCAATAGGGAATTACCATTACTGGACCGATGAATTGAATTATAAATCCCATTTTCAACAATGTTTTCAAGATTTATTTCATGCTAAATTAAGTAATGATAACTTTCTAATTGGAAACAATGGTTCATCTGCAATTATGTTATCGTTAATGGCACTAAAGGAATTAGGAATTGATAAAATATTGGCTTTTACACCCATATACTATAGTGTAATAAAGCTATTTGAAATGCTGGACTATCAAATGTATCGATTTGATTTGAAAATAGAAAATGATTTTGAAATAAATGTAGAACAATTGGAAGATGAAATAGTTAGAAACAATATTGAAGCAATTTATATAACCGATCCTATATTTAGTTCTGGAATCGAAATATCTCCAAAAATATATAATAAAATTTGTGATCTGTGTCGTAAGCACAATACTTGGATAGTTATAGATTATATTTACGGAGGAATGAATTGGAATGCAAATAATTATATTATCAGTAATAAAATAACTCATATTATAAATAATTTCAGTAACTACATAGTGATAGAATCAATTGCCAAGAGGCTGTTTATAAACGGAATAAAAACGGCTACAGTATTTAGTACGCCACAAATAATTAAGAAAATTTCGCGTCTTTCTATATATACTGTAGGCTCCATGTGTTGCCTACAGTTACATATGCTAAGAGAAATTTACAATACAAAAAATGCTAATGTTATAAATAGTGTAATAAAAGAAAATATTATCGAAGCATCTAAACGCTTCAACCAAGTACTCTCATTCACGAGAGGTAAAAATTGCATTATAAGTCCATGTAATTGCTCATACTTTTTTTTGATGGGAATTCCCTATCCACACAAAGTTGAAGACATGAACTATGCCATAAATATTTTGAATCAAACAGGTGTATTAACAGTTCCCCATTCAAGATATTTATTGTCAAATAATCAGTACTATATATTTAGAATAAATCTTCTTATAAATAAACAAGATTTATTTGAAGGTCTTTCTAAAATATCAGGTTTAATATAATACTAAGTATTTCTCCTTTGGTAATTTCAGATGATACTTTGTAAAGCTTTTCCTCATCCGCATCATTGGTATTTATAAGCTGATATTTTGTTGCTATCTTTCCAATCTTATCAATTTTAGCAATACTTATTGGTGGGTCGTTGGAAGACAGCTGCTTTCTAATGGCAGAATTTATTGTATGCTCTATACTTATACTTTCTAAATTGTGAATAACTTTCTTTGCACAGTACGATACTAAAACCGAAAGCAAAGCCCAAGAAGTTATTGTCA
Source organism: Muribaculaceae bacterium (assembly GCA_023665245.1). The sequence goes on along the minus strand of JAMPEH010000322.1, from coordinate 1,251 downwards.
AAATTATGGAACCAGAGGAAACACGAATGATTTCAAATAGCGGGGACTTATAGTAACCATTACAAAGATTAATGTTGGCTGAATTAAAAATAGAAGTCAAATAATCAATCGCTTCGTCTTCATTCCTGCTATCCAATCTAAAAATGCACTTACATTTTTGGTCTCTATCTATTGTATATAAATATTTATATTCATACATAAAATTTGACATTAACACACTAATTTTATAGATTTTAGACAAATATTCGATAGATTCGTCAAATGGATAATCATTTAATCCATATTCCTTAATATACTCGATTATGGAGTTGTAAGTAATGAAATCTATATGGTCATAACTAAAATAAAATTCCAGCATGTCTAGGATGTCAAGGATGTTTCTTTTTCTTACTTTTGCAGGAAAATCGATCAGTTTTCGAAATACTACTTCTACTATGTACAATAAATCTGCTTGCATGCTTAATTGCTTACTTAGAATGTGGGCATTTATAAACTCATACAGCCTTCCATTTTCCCAAAATTCTGCAAAAGAAGATAAAAAGTAATCTTCACGAACAATATCTACAATTTTTCCGTGATATTTAAATGCAAAGCGATTAATAAAGGTATTCTTAAACAAGTAAGTAGCCCAAAACTGTAATCCTAAGTAAACCTCCTCTAACTTACAAGAATCAAATTTCAGTTTTTCAGCGTGGCACTGAGAAATATCTGTTCGAATAAATACACAGTTAATAAATTGTACATTTAAAATAGACGACCTTTCAAATATGCAATCAACAAATGTACATTCTTGATAGATAGTGTCAAACATATTTGTAATGAAAGTTTCATTATTAAATATACATTTTTTAAAATATGTATATTTAGATGATACTCCTTTATACTCATTTCTAGAAAATTCTACATTCTCAAAAGTAGTGTTTTCAAATAGACAAGATCCCCAGTTAACCTCTTGGAATTTTGAGTTACATATATGTGCATCTATAAAATCGGATCTTCCAAAAGGATTCTTATAAAAAGTACAATCTTCAAATTTGCTTCCCCTGAAATCACAGCGGTAGAATGATACAACAGTTTCGAATATAGTATAATCTATGTTTTTAAATAGTTTATATGATAAATCCATAGTTTCACAATTTAGTAATGTTTTATCAAAAATATTAGTTTTTAACATTTCATGCATATATACCACCACTCGCTCTTTCGCTATATATTTTTTTAAATTTAATGGATAACTTTCAATTATCCATC
>JAMPEH010000321.1 GCA_023665245.1 Muribaculaceae bacterium | reverse complement strand
TCACTTCCATATACTGCACGCATGTTCCATGCGAATCGTGCTTGCGCTCGTCCATGGAATCCTTAAAGCTAAACTCCTGCGCCACGCTGTACCAGCCGCCGCTGGAAAGCCGGAATGCGCTCACTCCTACATATGTATTGTACGGATTGATGATGCTGGTATAATGTCCCGTCGTTGCTCCCGTCTGGTTTACCCAGTCACTCTTCTCCTCGTACCACTGTTCGATTCCCTCCATCAAACCATCATAATTCCACGCCAGATTCTCCGCCCATGACTGCTCGCCGTTCGTCGTCCTTGCGGTGAAGCAACTAGTCCCATTCAGTCTTGTATGCGAATTATCCACCGACGCTTCCGCCGCCCTAAGTCTGGCGATCGCTTCCATATCCGCCGACCACTTAAGCGGTACATAGTCCGCCTCCGTCAGCGGTTCTCCTGTGGATGGATTCTGAAATCCCTGCTGACATGCCTCCAACCGGATCGCATTCAAGCGGTCTAAAATCTTATCCGCTGTTTCCGTATAATAAGTGCCGGAAAAGCCCATGATCACATTCCCGTCCGTCGGCGTCATATCCACTTCCGGCAAGCCGCCCGTCTGCACCGGACTCCATTTGGCATAGAGCGTTAAGTTGCCCGTGCTCCCCTTGACGATCTGGGTCACTCTCTGGGTGTATGCCGCATCCTTGTACCAGCCGTCAAACTGATAACCGTCTCTTACCGCATCGCACAGCGTAAACGTAGCCGTCGCCGCCGTGTAAGTGGCGGGATTCTCCGTGCTGTTCGTGCCGCCGTTTAGGATATAGGTGATCGTGTAGGTCTGAGGCGTCACTATCGTCATGCCACAGTACTTCTGCAGATTCGACAGGATCTCGTCTGCTTCGTACCAACCCATGGTAAGACACTGCAGGCGGTTATCGGCGTCAATATAGCAGATTACCGGCCATGTGGCATTGATCGTCGAGCCCGCTCCGCTCCTAACTGCTCTTATATATGCCCACATACTGTTTTCATTACCACTTGTAACATCATAAGAAAAAGTAATCTCTTCGCAGCCATATGTCTCTTGGTAAGTCGCAACCTCCTCCTTCGTCGCCTGCGTGGTCTCTATGGCATAGATATCGATCCCCGCAAAGTCTGCAATCTGCTCGCTTATGCCCCTAATCGTGCTCCGGCAGTTACCGCAGGTATTACTGTAGAAGATCAAAAGCTTCGGCTTTCCGTTCGCCGTGGAACTGATCTGCGTATCGTCCAAGGCGGTATAGGTATCGGACAAGTTATCGAGATCAAGTGCAGTGTCACTCTCTTTCGCCGTTACCTGTACCGTACATTCCGCTTTCTGACCGCCCGCTGTCGCCGTAATGGTACAGCTTCCGGCTGAAATGGCACGCACGCTGCCACCGGCTACCTCCGCGACCGCTTCATCGTCGCTCGTCCATACGACAGCAGCATCCGTGGCATAGGTCGGATAGACCGTGGCTGTCAGCTCCGCTTCCTCGCCTTCTTCTAATGTCAAGGTATCTACACTCAGCTTGACGTACTGTACCGGAATATTGACAGGATCATCGCCCTCTACTGTCATATCCGCTACCAGTACGGTTTCTTTCTCAGTTATATTTGGCGTCTGATGCAGGGCATAACGTACTTCGCCCTGACAATAAGCGCTGCCATATATGTAGCCCTCCGTCGTGTCCGCCGTGAACTCGGTACGCTTATCAGTGCCATCCAACGCGATGCTGTAGATCGAAGTCTTGTCGTTATAGTACAGGCGGTCGCCGATCCGGAACAGACCGGAATAAGCGCCCTGCCAGCTACCGCCGCCGCCCCATACCGTCCAACGGTCAATGCTCTGTAATGTTTCACCACTACCCGTAAGGTTCGCAAGCGTTCCCTTTTTCACAGCGCATTGGCGGGTGCTGGTGTCGTACGCTACATAGTAACAGTCATCTCCGTTAAACACCAGCGGCGAATCGCAATCCGTCCAGAATGCATTGTCATAGCGCGTATCGGTTGCTTCATAATCCACTACATTGCTACCGCTTGTCACTTCCCAATCATGATGCTCTGCAAAAGCGGCGTCGCTGCGGAACATATAGGTATGCACCGATCTGCCGATTTTATCCCAAGTCGGATCATCCCATGTGACGTCCACTTGGTAATACTCGCCATCTAATACGATCAGATTCCATGCATGGTTCATGGAATCGCTGGTGACCATGTAGCAGTCGATGCCTGCTTGATTCAACAGATACTTATAAGCAAGCGCGTAGCCATGACATACCGCGATACGCTTCACCAATGTCCCATACGCATTGTAGGAGTCGGTCGGAACCGTTCCTGCATTCAAGTTCTCGTAGTCGTATTCGCAATTGACCGTCAGATAGTCGTGCAGGATAATCGCTTTCTCTAAGTCGCTCATCTGATCACTCACACGTGACAATGCCGTCGCCACATTTCTTTGAAAAGCGGCGTCGTCATAGGTATTGCCATAGGTTAAAAGAACCGCGGTAATAATACTGCCATTGCTACTATAGCTAAATCTCCGTTCAACAAAATAGAGCTCTGGATGCACATTCAGCACGCCATATACCAGATTACTTAGTGCTTCCACCCCCGAATTATCATACGGTAATTTGTAAGCCGTGAGGTCTATTCTCCCGCTGCGCGCCAGCATCTGCTCATACACATACTCCTCCGCACCCGCGCCATACGAAGCTTCCGCATAAACCGAAAGGTTTCCCCGCTTCGCCGGTGCGCCGCCGAACTGGTAAGCGCCGTCCAATTCGCCATACTCTATGATTTCTGGCTCTTCTATTGCTATGATATCATTCTCGGAAATCTGGGCAGGATAAAGCAGTCCTTCTGCAAGGCGCTCCGCATCTTCGTCACCCGAATCGTCTGCTTCCGCTGCGTCGTCCCCGCTCTCCGAAGTGTCCTCCCCAGCCGCCTTATTCCCATCGTCTGAAGGGTCTTCTCCATCTGCTTTATTCCCATCGCCTAATGCGTCTTCTCCATCTGTTATATCGCCATCATCAGACGGCATCTTCCCTTGATCGGGTGACGCTCCCTCCTCTTCGCCGGGTTCTGACGCTTCATTTCCTCGATCGGCAGCCGGATTCGCTCCTTCGGAATGCCCGCCAGATTCTTCCCCGCCTGTCGGTGCGGCAGCGCCCTCATGGTCTTCGCCTGCCCGATTTTCTTCTACAGAACTGACGTCCTCATCTAAACCGACCGTTTCTTGGTTCTTTGCTACGGTCTGATCGCTTCCAGAATTTATCGCACTGTCTGTTATGATCGTATCTTCTGAAAGTTCCGCCGCCCAAACGCTCCCACTCGGAAGCTGCACGGACGAAACCACCATCATAGCCGCCAAAATGCCCGCTAACATTCTTTTTCCCGACCATATTTGCTTTCTTGACCTCATTTTCTTACCCCTCTCGCCCATTGTCATGTATGACATCGTTCTCCTGTCCCGTCTCCGTCCTCGTGTACAGAGACTTCATCGACCAGAATCCTATAGCTTTATTATAAATCACATCTCCCTTTTCGCAAACTCTTTTTTAATGGTAGGGCATAGAATCATATAAAATCTT
>JAMPEH010000320.1 GCA_023665245.1 Muribaculaceae bacterium | reverse complement strand
CCTCTTTCTCTGCGTATATCGTATATTCTTTTTCCTATGCCTTCCTCTGCCATCCTTCCGCTTGTTATATCGTCTGCTATTTTCTTTGTATTCTTTGTTTTCTTTGCTATCTTTGTTAGCCCTGCCTCTTAGATAAACATATATCAGCGCTACTATCAAAAACACGTTGATAGCCGCATTGAAACTAAACAGCATCCATGCAATCAACTCCGACACCAAATGCTCTGCGCCAAGCAAATTACTGTCAAATAGCACGCCGCATATTTGAGGATCTTTCAACACTTGCGACAGTATGATTGCCGTCACGGTTAGCAACAGCAATACCGCCGCCACTGTTATAATTACGGCAATTTTTCTCTTATCAACAGGCGGCTTCTCGACATTGGGCTGCTCCGTCTCGTCAGCCGTCACTTCCCGTTCTGCAACAATGTCCGCGTCATCGACTTGCTCAACAGTCTCGTCGACATAACCTTCGACAATATGCTCGTCAAACCCCAAAATTTGGCAAATGAGTTTCATCTTGTCTGCTTTCGGAATAACCTTATTGCTCTCCCATTGCGATACAGTCTGACGAGTCACGCCGACCATATCAGCCAAATCTTCTTGCGATATCCCTTTTCCTCTGCGAGTATTATATATTTTGTCACCCAGGTTATCGTTTTTCATTTCTTCTTCCCGCGTACTTATTACTAATATTATAACTACTCAATTAACTTTTGACAATTATTTTGGCGAATTTTTTCTCTAAGCAATCAATTTGTTTACAAAAATAATCAAAAATCAGACGTATTTTTACTTTTAATTGTTAAATTCTACATTTTTCTTTGCTATTTCTTAAACACAAACAAATACTCATGCGCAAGTAGTAAGAAGTTGTGCTTGATACTGTTTGTTTTCCAATAACCTGTTGCCTTGCAGTTGTGCTGTTCCTTTATTATGATCTCTTTTGCCTTAAAACCTGCAAGTTCAAACAACCGCATAGTTTCAAAAGCAAGCGGCTGCACCATTCCTTTGCGCCGCGTATCTCCCATAAGAACAGCGCAGAACTTGTCCTTTTTCAAAACACGGTAACACTCATCAGCTACCTTACCTATCTCAAACAAAAATTCTTGCATAGACAACAGCGACAAATCGCCTTCAATATCTTCGCTGTAATGGATTATATCGGCATACGGCGGATGTGTGCAAATTAAATCAACTGACTTATCAGGCAAATCTAATTTTCTGGCGTCGCCGTTAATTAGAGTAGCAGTCGCTTGCGTCTCAAATTCGAATTTTAACTTATTCTCCGTGATTTCGATTGCTGACGGATTTATATCTACACCTATAAAATTACGGTGAGTAAGCCTTGCTTCGACCGCTGTCGTGCCGCCGCCGACAAATTGATCCAATACCATATCCCCCTCTTGGGAGTATCGCAGTATCACATTACGCGGAATATACGGCGACCAATTACCGCGATATTTAGCGTCGTGCGTCGCCCATTTACCGCGATCGGGAAACGCCCATACGGTATTTGTTTCAAGTTCAAAATTTTCGGGTTGCAAAGGAATTTGTTTCGGCATATCAATCTTCAATCAATTCTGGTGGAACAGGCAAGCCTAATCTTGTTAATGGTATGTATTCAAAATAATAGTCGCAACCTACCGATTGAATATAATCTAGAACATCTTTATATTTTCTGTCTTTGAACCAATTATCAAGGAGATAAATATATTCCACATCTATATTTGCAGGTGCCATTAACTTCTTATATTCTTTTTTCTTGAAATCACAAGTTTGCAATTTTTCATCAACCGAGCCTGCAACTTCTTGATGTTTACATTCTATAATAAAAAGGATATTATTCAAAAGAACAAATATACTGTCATCGGGCAACAGTTTTTTTGATATGTATTTTGTCCAATCAACATTTAACCTTGCCAAGAAACAATTATAAAAATCGTGCTTTTTATAAACTTCGGCAACCTTTTCGGTATCATAATAAACATCGTGCCCGCGCATTGAATAATGCGGTTGATTGCTTAAAAATGTAGTAAGATCCGTTTTTCCCTCGAAAATAAGCCCTGTACGGGTATTTCCGCCGCCTTTACCATTCTTAATCATAACTTTTCTCCTTTAATTACAGATAAGTAATTCGTTTATTTTACCGCGATTATCGGCTTTGCTATTTATCATACGAGTTGCCGAAACTCGCTTTATGCTGTAAGCCTTGTATAAATCGTCAAAAAAAGTATCTTCGGGATTTATGTTCTTTGGGTCGGAATTGCTTAAAACGATTTTAGCACCCTTAACGTTTATCTCATCTACAAACTTCGCAAGTCGCATTTGCTCATTATCGTCAAACTCATCAGTATTATAGGATGTAAAAGCCGAAGTTTCCGATATAGGACGATAAGGCGGATCGAGGTAAACAAAAGTATATTTATCTATGAATTCTTTTGATAAAGAATAATCGCCGCAAACAATAGTTACGTTTTGCAATGCTCTATTGATATTCAACAAATTTTTATCATCGCAAATCGTCGGACTCTTGTAGGCTCCCATAGGCACGTTAAATTGTCCTTTTCGATTTACGCGATAAAGTCCGTTAAAACAAGTTTTATTCAAGAAGATGAAGTAAGCGGCTTTTTCAATCGCTGTTTTTTCACATAAAGTAACAGAATTAAATTTGTCACGAATAGAATAGTAATAATACTTTCTGCCATTCTCGTCCATTGGCAAAAATATCATTTGCATTTCGTATAATCTTTTGATTAGACTGCCCACATTGCTTTTGACAACTTGATATGCGTTGATTAGTTCTGGATTGATATCACTGATATAAAGATCTTCAAAATCATATTTTGCCAAAATATTGAAAAACAATGCGCCTCCGCCCACCATAGGTTCGCAATACTTCGTCAAAACATTTTTGCTGTCCTTAGGCAACATTTTTTCAAGTTCACCGATAAGTTGACTTTTTCCGCCAACCCATTTCACAAACGGTTTTAATGCAATGGCATTTTCTTTTTCGTGTCTTACACTGCGCTTATCAATGGGTTTTTCGGCATTGCTTGGAATAATCCACATATTACCTACCATCATAGCGCCACCAATTCTGTTTTCACTACAAAGAACAGAAACTCGGCGTTGTGATATCTTCCATTTTTCCGCAGCCTCTTTTGCCGACATAAAACTCAACACACTATTACCTCTCACTGTTAATTTATATTATATTCCAAATCTCGAATAAAAGCAAGCAATAACTTATCAGAACTTCAAAACGATACTATAGTTATCATTCCTTATTTTGAAGGAAAAAATATCAAGAAGAAAAACATACAGATTGACACAAATTTTGACACAAATTTTTAAGATTTGCTACATAAAAAAGACTGCATCATTCTTATTTAGAATAATACAGTCTGATGGTGACTCCATCGGGAATCGAACCCGAGTTACCGCCGTGAAAGGGCGATGTCTTAACCGCTTGACCATGGAGCCGTATAGAACAGCTTATATAGTATAGCAAATCCGATTACAAATTGCAACCGTTTTGACGCAAAAAAATCGCACAGACCGCAAAAAAGTCGCCCGCACGGAATTTGCGGGCGACTTTCGGTC